>NZ_JBALVJ010000013.1:0-75570 GCF_036961165.1 Sulfitobacter sp.
CACGCCAAACGCACTGCTGCGCGGCCACGAAAATGCTTAAAAATCGAGGTGCCCTTAAGCGATTGCTTCCCTACGGGCGACGTGGCGCATCGCCAACATGCAGCCGACGCTGACAACAGCAAGCACAAATACCGAAAGCGTCAGCAACCGGACATCGCCATTGAACATCGTCCCGATCGGGCTGGCGATCATGACAGCCCCCACCGTTGAGATTGCCCCAATAACAGAAGCCGCCATGCCTGCAATATGGCCCATCGGCTCCATCGCGAGCGCGTTGAGGTTGCCGATAGTAAGCCCAGCCTGAAAGAAAATGGCGGTTTGCCAAAACAGGAAGAAGTAAAACCCATACGCGCCGTGGCCAAGATCAAACAACGTAAAGCAACCCGATAGAATTACCTGCGCGCTTAGCGCCAGGATCACAAGGCGCTGCATCCCGAAACGGACCACCACCAAAGCATTCAGCAAGCTTGCGCTGCCTGCGATGATGGCAATCATAAAGAACCAGTAGGGGAATTCATCGCTGCGGCTGTACACCAGATCATAGATTGGCTGCACCAGCATGAGCGTCAGAAACAGCATCGCCGACACAAACATCTGGACAAGGATCGATAGCCGGACAACCGGATGGCCCGTCATCTCGGCGACAGCGGCAAACATCAGATTCAGTCGCATCGGGCGGCGGTTTTCGACGGGCAACGTCTCTGGCAGGCGGATCATTAACCACAGCGAATAGATCAAAGCAAAGCAGATGTAGGCGATGAAAATGCCGCGCCAACCGCTCCAGCCGATGATGAAAGAGCCCAAAAGCGGTGCCACCGCAGGGACCAATACAAAGATCATCATAACAACAGACATGATTTGCGCCATCTGGCGGCCTGCATAGCGGTCACGCGCAATTGCATTCGCCACGATGCGCGGCCCCGCCGCCCCCAAACCCTGAAGCATCCGGCCTGCCAACACGATCTCTAGCGACTGACCTGCCCAAGCGATTCCGGCACCCACGATGAATACCAGACTTGATACGAGAACGACCCGCTTACGGCCGAATGCATCCGAAATCGGACCGGTAAAGAACGTCCCAATGCCCATCCCGAGCAAAAACATGCTCAGAATAAGGGGGGCACGATGGGGCGCGTCGGGGGCCAGATCTTGTGCAATCTGCGGCAAGGCAGGCAGCATTGCATCAATGGAAAAGGCAACAGAGGCCATCATCATAGCAAGCAGAGCCACAAACTCTGCGCGGCTCATTGGGAAGGGCGTAGTTGAAGACGGCAAGGAGGCTCCGATGCACGCAGGATATTGGCCAAATCTACAGTTGATTTGTTAACCTACGGTTGCGAGGCTGGCAATGCCAAACAATTTTTTGTGTTCAGGATCAACGGCCTGCGATAGATCTTAGCTGATTGTGCTGCACAGCACGGAAGGGTTTTCGTGTTCCGATAATCTCTGCGCGAGGAACGTAGACCAGCTGCGTGATGTCTTCGAACTGGTCAAACTGGCCGATCCAGTCTTCGCCCATTGCGAAAACAGAGACATTATAATTGATGATATCTGTGTATTTTTGGTCCCAGTCCTGCTCGGAAATGACGCGGCTGACAAAGCGACAGCTTTCCAGCATTAGGCGGCGCTGCGCATAAGAGGTAACAGCGGGTACGCTCATCTTCTCATTGTAGGCGTCAGTTGAGCAGCCGACGATCAGTTCCGTGCCCATCATAGATAACCGTTGGAGCAAGCGGGCATGGCCCTGATGAAACAGATCAAACGATCCATAGGTGAGGACAATACGTGACGTGATGGGAGTTAACATTTGGCTGCCTTTCTCAATACACCGAAACCCGCGCAACCGCGCTATATGAGCCGTGTAACGACAAAGCTGCCGTCTTCTGTATAGATAGGGGATCGCCCGATGGGGACTTTTGCCTGTTCACTGCCTGCACACCTGCTCAAAGGTATTCTTATTTTAGTTGAGGCTTTTTGCCACTTGGGATCAAATCTAGGCCACAGCCGAACCGCCGCCTAGTGTTTTATTACCCTTGCCAGAGATTGCTGCGCATTTGCAACAGGATTACTTGCCTGTGACCTCGGCGATCACCTTCGCCCAAAGCTCCGGTGGTTGTGCGCCGGGGACAGCGTGCTGTCCGGCGATGATAAACGTCGGGACTGAAGAGATGCCCATTTGGCGGCTATGTGCATCACGTGCACGGATGTCCTCCAGATCGGCATCGCTTTCCAGCAGGCGACCAACAACAGAGGCGTCCATTTCGATACTGTCGGCAATATCGGTCAGCACTTCGACATCGCCAATATCGCGCGCATCCACAAAGTACGCTTTGAAAAGCGCAGAGACCGCCGCCGTCTGGCGCCCTTCAATTCCGGCCCAATGGATCAGGCGGTGGGCATTGATCGTATTCGGCGTGCGCTGCATACCTTCAAAATTGATATTCAGTCCTGCTTGTTTCGCATGCTCCACCACTGGCGCATAGGCTTTTACAGCGCCTTCCTTGCCGTCGAACTTGCCTTCCAGATAGGCGCGGCGGTCCATTCCCTCGGCAGGCATGTCGGGGTTCAGTTGGAATGGGTGCCATTCAATCTCAAACGGATGATCCGGATGCGCGGCCAGCGCGCGGTCCAGATGCGCCTTACCTATGTAACACCAAGGGCAGATGGGGTCGGACATGATGTCGAGTTTGACTGTTTCGGTCATAATGGGGCCTCGAATTGCTGGCGCAGAGCACGGCGCAGGAGCTTGCCATTGGCGCCCATGGGCAGTGCTGGCAAATGGATATAGAGGCGCGGTTGCTTATAACGCGCCAGATTTGCCTCGGCATAGCGGCGCAAAGCCTCTTCGTCTAGAGGCACCGCTGCGGTGTAGAAGGCGGCAATCACGCTCACGTCCTGCTTAACAGATACTTCTGCCGCGCCGACAGAGGTGATCCCGTCAAAGCGCGCAAGGCAGGATTCCACTTCAACTGGGGACACACGGAAGCCTCCAGCGTTCATCATATCGTCGTTGCGGCCCAGATAGGTGATCTGGTGACCGGCGTCCATGCTGCCCTGATCGCCGGTCAGGAACCATTCACCCTGCATTTTTGCCGCCGTCTCGTCCGGTGCATTCAGATAGCCAAGCATCAGGCCAGGATCGCTGCGGTGGACGGCGATGGTGCCTTCGTGGCTCAGAGGTACAGGGCCGTCTTCGCCCAACAAAGCGATGCGCCGGCCTTGTTGTGGGCGGCCCAGAACCGCAGGCGCGGCCGGATGGCTTGGGCTGGCAGAGATAAAGGTCGAGCATTCGGACATGCCGTAAGCCTCAAAGACCGTGGTGCCAGTTGCCGCTTCCCAGCGCGCGTGCACCGCTGGGGGCAGTTTTTCCCCCGCACTCAGCCCGTGGCGAAGATCCGGCATTGCAGGCAGGTCGGGCTGATTGAGGAGTTGCCGATAAACACCCGGTGCTGCGGCGAATATCGTTGCGCGATGGCCAGCAATAAGATCCGGAAGGTCGGTCGCGGGCGTTCCTGCTGCGGGTATCAGCGCGGTTGCACCCATCGTCCAAGGGTCCATTAGGCCGGTGCCAAGCGTGTAGGTCCAGTTGAACGCACCTGCATGCAGCACGCGATCCTCTTGGTGCAGGCCGTACCAGCCGTCAAACATCATCTGACGCGCCCAGATAGCGCGGTGCGCATGCACCACAGCACGCGGGCTGCCGGCGGTGCCAGAGGTATAGATGATATAGCCCGCACGCTCGGGGTCGGCCATGTGGAAGTCTGCGGGCGGCAGTGACCGCATGGCGCGCAGGTCATCCAGCGCCACTATGCGCAGATCGGGTGGGCAGGCCACATCGGGATCGTGCAGGATCACTACCGGATTAACGGTCGCAATCATCGGGGCAACTTCGCGTTCCGTCAGCGCGGATGCCGTTGGAACGGGTACAAGCCCTGCTGCCAACGCGCCAAGATAGGCCAGAGGGAAGTCCACCGTATTGCCCAGCCGCATCAGGACGCGGTTGCCGGGCACTGCGCCTGTCCGCAGCAGTCCGGTAGCGGTGCCCAGCACCGCAGCCTTCAGCGCATGATACGTCCAATCTTCGGCCGCTAGAACGGACAGGGCAATTTTCTCAGGCATCTCATCGGCACGACCCAGCACATGCGCGGCCATGTTGAAGGGGGTCGGACAGGGTGGCGGCGGGCCTTGATCATAAACGGATATCATAGATCTTCGCTACCGCGTGCGGGGGTGCGTTGCAAGGTTCTCGGGGACGCTCTATAGAGTGGAACATGAGCGAAGACGCAGCAAAATCCATGATCCAGATCGCCCGTGAAGACGGGGCTGCCCATACGGTGCCGCCCGTCGATCTTGGCGCGCGCGTGCGCGAGTTGCGCAAAGCGCGTGGCTGGACATTAGAGCAGGCGGCGACACAGGCGGGGTTAGCCCGTTCGACCCTGTCTAAAATCGAAAACGCGCAGATGTCGCCGACTTATGATGCGCTTAAAAAGCTTGCCGTCGGGTTGGAAATTTCCGTGCCGCAACTGTTCACGCCGCCGGCGGCAGAGCAGATAAACGGGCGCATGGCGGTCACCAAATCAGGTGAAGGCACAGCGCAAGCCACCGCCACGTATGAGCATGAGTTGCTTGCAGACACGCTGCGCAAAAAGAACATGCTGCCTTACCGCGCCCGCATCCGCGCGCGGCAGATGGAAGAGTTCGACGGCTGGGTGCGCCATGACGGCGAGGAATTCCTGTTTGTCCTAACAGGCGTGATCAAGCTGTTCACCGAATTCTACGAGCCGATTGAAATGCGCCGCGGTGACAGCGCCTATTATGACGCCGCGATGGGCCATAACGTGATCTCGGTCTCGGACGAAGATGCGACCATTCTTTGGGTCACATCACTCGTTTAACGATCCCGCTATGGCAGGATCAGTTGCTCTCGTCCCACCACCATACTGATGGCATCCATTCCGCCCCGTCGCCGTAGATCGGCAAGGTCTGAGGGTATTTCATTTCGCGCATATGGGCGATCCGGCCTTCGGTGTAAGACCAAAAAGGAATAACGTAGCGACCAGCCGTCAGAACACGGTCCAGCGCGCGGGTTGCGGCCACAAAATCCGCACTGTCACGCGCGCCAAGCATCTCGTCGATCATGGCATCAATTGCATGATTGCGCGCGCCCATCATATTGCGTGAACCAAGCTGGTCCGCGGCGTCAGAACCCCAGTAGAACTTCTGCTCATTTCCGGGGCTCAGCGACAGGGCACGGCGGAAAGTAGTGATATCAAAGTCGAAATCACCGGTACGGGAAAAATACTGGGCATCATCGACAGTCTCGATGTCGGCAGCAATGCCCAACCGCTCAAGCGCGCGCAGGTAAAGCTCGGCAATTGCGATGTCTTCGGTACTGCCTTTTGCAATCAAGATGGTGAACGATACCGCCGTTCCATCGCCACGCACCAGCGCGCCGTCCTTGACCATATATCCGGCTGATTCGAACTGCTCCATCGCGCCGCGAATGCCTGCGCGATTGCGTGCCGATCCGTCAGAGACGGGTAGGGCGTAACCTTCGAGCGTGCCATTGGGCAGGGTATCTTGGTAGGGCAGCAAAAGCTCGGCCACGCGGCCCTGCGCCGGACCCTCTATGAGCCCCAGAACAGAGTTGGAGAAATAGGACGTGATCCGCGGCTGCGCATTTCCAGTAAGCGTGTCGTTGATGTATTCGAAATTGAACGCCTTGATCAGGGCATCGCGTACACGCCAGTCATCAAATGGCGCGCGGCGGGTGTTCATGACAAAGCCTGTCATGCCCGATGGCTTGCTGTGCGGGATTTCCGATTTAATGATATCGCCGCGCGTGATGGCAGGAAAGTCGTACTGAGTCTGCCAACTTTCGGCGTTGAACTCGCGCACGGCAGAAATCTCGCCGACCTTGAACCCTTCGAACAATACCTTTGAGTCACCGTAAAAGTCTAGTTTGACACTGTCGAAGTTGTTGGTGCCTTTGCGGTAGGGAATATCCGCGCCCCAGTAATCAGGGTTTCGCGTCAGTTCGACATAGCGGCCAGTCTCATAACCGGTGATGGTATAAGGGCCAGAGCCAACAGGGATGTCCTGCACCGGTGCGTCGGCAAAGTCGCGACCCTCCCATTGGGCCTTGGAAAGAATAGGCCGCATTCCGGCAAGCAAGGCAAGTTCACGGTTGGCAGCGTTAAAGGTGATGCGGACACTGCGCGGGCCTGTCTGCTCAACGCTCTCGATCTGCTGGTACAGGCTGATGTAGCGCGGATGCCCTTCGGTCCCCAATAGCTCAAAGCTGAAGATCACATCATCAACCGTCAGCGGACTGCCATCAGAGAAAGTAGTGCCTTCGCGAAGTTTGAATTCGACCCAGGTCCGCTCTTCATCTGTCTCTACCGATTCGGCGAGAAGGCCGTAAAGTGTGAAAGGTTCGTCCCAAGAACGGCCCATCAGGGTTTCATGGGTAAAGAATGGTAACTGCCATGGAGAGGTTCCTTTGCGCACAAACGGATTGAGGCTGTCAAAACCGCCCGTATTGCCCAAAGTAATGGCGCCGCCCTTGGGCGCATCCGCATTAACGTATGGCAAACTTGTGAAATCCGCCGACAAGGCCGGAACGCCGTACATAGCAATGGCATGAGCCGGTTCTGCATGTACATCGATTCCCCAAAGAATCAGTGAAGAGGTGGCCACAAAGCCCCGTAGCCCCATGAAAATATCTAAAGCCATTTTTAAACAATCCTGCGCTGCCCTTTTTTTTATTACCTAAACCTCTAACGGGGTCTGTCAGCAGGCGCAAACTTTTAGCTTGGCGTTTAGGCCGTAATTCTTTATAAAGACATTACTGCTCGATAGGTTTCTTGCCTGTATGAAACCTGCCTCAATAACTTGACGCCCGCCTTGCGCGGGCGTTTTTTTTGACCAAGGGCCTTTAAGGTGAGCGAATGAGCGGCGTTTTCCCCGTCATCTATGGAACCACAGCACGTCATCGTGCATTTTCATTCCAGTAGCCCCGCGCCATACGTGGGGGCATCATTTATTCACAGGAGACATCTCATGGCCCTTACCTACGATCTGTCCGGCAAGACTGCCGTTATCACAGGCTCCAATTCCGGTATCGGGCTGGGGATTGCACAGCAGCTTGCGCAGGCGGGGGCAAATGTTGTTCTCAACTCCTTCACTGATCGCGATGAAGATCACGCGTTGGCCGAAGAAATCGCGAAAGCTACCGGTGTGACCGCGCGCTATATAAAAGCGGATATGTCCAAAGGTGATGAATGCCGCAAGCTGATCGAGGACGCAGGCGTTTGCGACATCCTGATCAACAACGCAGGCATCCAGCACGTCGCAGCGATCCCCGACTTCCCTGCTGATAAGTGGGACGCGATCATCGCGATCAACCTCAGTTCGGCGTTTCACACCACTGCGATGGCTTTATCGATGATGCGCAAGGCTGGCTGGGGCAGGGTGATCAACATCTCCTCAGCACATGGTTTGACGGCGTCTCCCTACAAATCCGCCTATATCGCGGCAAAGCACGGGATTGTTGGCCTGACAAAAACAACTGCACTTGAGACCGCCGAAGAGCCGATCACCGCAAATGCGATCTGTCCGGGATACGTGCTGACGCCGCTGATCGAAAGCCAGATCCCCGACACGATGAAGGAATATGACATGAGTCGCGAGGACGTGATCCAGAACGTCATGCTCAAACGCCAGCCCAGCAAGAAATTTGCAACGGTTGAGCAGATGGGTGGCACCGCGGCCTTTCTATGCTCAGCCGCCGCAGACCAGATCACTGGCACCACCATAAGCGTCGACGGTGGCTGGACAGCGCTTTAATAGCGCGATCCCCAAACCACGACTGAACAAAACAGACTGATCCGAAAGCGCATTCACATGGCACAGACCAAAAAGATTAACCTTGCCCTGCAAGGGTGAGGTGAGCATGGAGCGTTCACATGGGGCGTACTGGACCGGTTGCTGGAAGAGGACGGGCTGTAGGTCGAAGGGATCTCCGGCGCCTTTGCCGGCGCGTTGAACGGCGCGGCACTCAAGGCGGGAATGATCTTAGGCGGCCGCGACGGCGCGCGCGAGAACCTGGAATGGCTTTGGATGCAGGTCGCAGGGGTCACTGATCTACGGATTGGTGCGTGGATGGCACCCTTCGGGTTGCAGGTTCTCAGCCAGCAGATCGAGAACAGGTTTCATTACGCTGTCGGCGACGCTGTATCACGGGTGTTTTCCCCCTATAGCTACGGGCCGTTTTACAAAAAACCCGTTGGCCGACATTGTCGAGAAATTCGACTATAACCGAGTGTGCAATAAGCAAGGGCCGGTGTTCTACGTTGGCGCAACCCGTGTGCGAAATGGCAAAATCAGAATTTTTGAAGGCGACGAGATCGGACCGGATGCATTGATGGCCTCCGCCTACCTGCCAACGGTGTTTCAGGCCGTGGAAATCTATGACAAAACTACAGGTCGGCAGGAGGCGTTTTGGGATGGCGGCTTTACCGGAAATCCGGCGCTGTTTCCACTGTTCAACCACGCGCTGCCCGATGACATCGTCATCATCAACATCAACCCGCTGGAAAGAGACGATATCCCCACGACACCTCAGGAAATCCAGAACCGCGTGAACGAGATCAGCTTTAACTCAAGCCTGCTGCGAGAGCTGCGCGCCATCGAGTTTGTGCAGTGCCTGATCGAAGAAGGCACCATGTCCTCGGACAGGATGAGCCGTGTGCGGATTCACATGATTGCTGACGATGCGCTGATGTCCCAGCTGTCAGCCGCGACAAAAGTCGTGCCGAACCCCAAAGTGATCGCAGAACTCAAAGCCGCGGGTGGAATCGCGGCTGAGACTTTCTTGCGCGATGGCATCGACCATGTCGGGAACCGAAGCGGAGTCGATCTGTCAGAAATGTTCAGCTAACGGGCGTTTGGCCGCAGGGAGATTTCAGCTTCGGTCGGGAAGCTCGGCGATCGGCGGTTCGCCATTCTCCAGAGCCTTCCCGTTCGGATAGACAAGGCCTGCCGAAATCACCAGCTTTGCGGCATCTTCCACTGTCATATCCAAAATGATGACATCCCGCTTGGGCACAATCAGGAGAAATCCCGAGGTGGGGTTTGGCGTGGTCGGCAGAAAGATCGACATCATCCCGCCACTGGAATCAGTCTTGCTTGCGATTTCGCCCTTAGCGTCGGTCGATATGAAACCAATCGCCCAGATGCCTTTACGCGGGTATTCGATGAGACAGGCCGTCTCAAAGCTGCTTTCGGACTGGGCAAAGATCGTTTCGGAAATCTGTTTGATACCGGAATAGATCGACCGAACCACGGGCGTCCGTTCAACCAGGCTTTCGGCAAAGCGGATAAATGACCGGCCGATGATGCCCTTGGCGATCCAACCCACCACAACAGTGAACAGCAGGAAAATTACAACGCCGATGCCGCGCACGTTGATCTGGACTGTGGGGTCTAGGCCGAGCAAATCCTGGATCAGCCGGTCAGGGTGGTAATTGACCGGCACAAGCGGCAGCACAAACCCGTCAATCCAGCCAACCACGCTCCAAATCAGCCAAATCGTGAGGCCCACAGGGGCGATCACAACCAAACCGGTCAGGAAATTTCCACGAAAACGGCCCAATAGGCCGCGTTTTGGTGGCGCAATGGGATCTGGATCAAAAGGCGTGTTCATCGGTCAGGTAGGGTCCGCAATCTATATGGCATCATGGTACAAGTATGTGTTTGGTAGGACAGTCACAATGGGCCAAGGAAACGGAATTTTATGCCAGCTTGCGCAATTCGCGGGCAATTTGCGCCGCAAGCTGTGCATTGTTACGCACCAACGCGATATTGGCCTCCAAAGAACGACCCTTTGTCAGCTCGAATATCCGCTGAAGCAGATAGGGCGTGACAGCTTTCCCAGTGATGCCTGCGCGGGTGGCGTCTGCCTGGGCGGTGGCGATGATCGGGGCCATTTCCTCAGCCGGGATTTCTGCGGCGACGGGGATCGGGTTTGCCACCAGTTGTCCGCCCGGCAAGCCCAATCGCGCGCGCATCATGTGGCCGGCCGCAATCGCGGCGGCATCGTCCATGCGCAACGGCGCTTTCAGTTTTGATCCGCGTGACCAAAATGCGGGAAAAGCATCCTGCCCGTAGGCAATCACTGGCACACCTTGGGTTTCCAGCACTTCGAGCGTCTTATCAACGTCGAGGATCGCTTTCGCGCCAGCAGCAACCACCGTCACGGCGGTTTGCGCCAGTTCCATCAGATCGGCAGAGATGTCAAAGCTGTCCTCGGCGCCCTTGTGCACACCGCCAATGCCCCCCGTGGCAAAGACCGCAATACCGGCAAGCCGCGCGGCGATCATCGTGGCTGCCACTGTCGTGGCACCTGTCCCACCCGTCGCCATGCAGGCAGCCATATCGGCACGGCTGAGTTTCGCCACTCCTTTGGTCTGGGCAAGCGCGGTCAACTGGTCGTCTTCAAGGCCTACATGCAGCGTGCCGTTGATGACTGCCATTGTCGCTGGCACAGCGCCAGCCGCGCGAATATCTACCTCGACCTGACGCGCAACTTCGACGTTTTGCGGATAGGGCATGCCGTGGGTGATAATTGTGCTTTCGAGAGCAACAATGGCGGCACCGTCGGTGCGGGCTTTGGCGACTTCGGCGCTATAAACAAGGGGGATCATATTTTGGTCTCTCCGGAAACATAGAGGGCTGCGGCGGACAGGGCGGCGTCAAGGGCATCATCTGCACCAAACCCGCCCAATTCGGCGGCCACATGGGCGGCCATGAACGTATCTCCGGCACCGGTGATCCGTGTCACCGCAACCGGAGGAGGTGTTTGAGTGGTGATTACCTGCGCATCCGCCACGGTGGTCGGCTTACCACCGTCTGTCACAACTGCACGCGCCGCACCCCGTGCCAGCAACGCGGCTGCGGCGGCTTGCGAATTTGTGAACTCGGTCTGGCACAAAAGCCCCGCTTCTTCGAGATTGACGTAAAGCGTGCCGCGCCCCGTCTGCAAGAAGGGCGCAAGCCGGAGCGCCTTGCCGGGGGAGGCTGGCGCCACGCGCAAATCGGTTTGGGCTAACAAAGGACTGCGCGCAATCTGGGAAAGCAGATCTACTGTCAGGTTCCCGTCCAGCACCACCGCTCCGGTAAAAGGCTGGGGCAGGGCGCTGTCACGTAGGGGCAGCAAGATTTTGTCTCCGGCCGCCTCAAGCGAGTGGGCATCGGCAATGGCAGCGATCAGACCATTCGTGGCCTCGACGGCCATGTATTGATCCGTTGGAAGGTCATCAGAGCGGTAGATTAAATGGGTTAGCAACCCGCGCGCCTCACACGCGGCGATCAACGCCTCGCCTTGCGTGTCGCGCCCTACTGCGCTGAGCAAAGCCGGGTTAAGACCGAAGCGCCGCAAAGCCATCGCGATGTTCAAAGCCACACCGCCCGGCAGCCGTGTAATGCGCCCTGGCATATCCGAGCCGTGCCGCATCGGAGTGTCACAGCGCCCGATAACGTCCCACAGGACCGAGCCAATGCACAAAATATCAGGTGTATCAGTCATATCCGTGCTTTTGACCGGATGTGCATGGTCGCGCAAGCAGTTATCAGATCAACGAACCGGAACGGCAAAGGTCATCGAAGCCCAAAGGGTCTCCCATACGGGGCCTGCCTCAACCGTGGTTGCGCCTTCGACGGGCCGCAGCACCACTGCATCGAGCATATATTTCATGCCATTCTTAACGGGTATCGTCGCCTGACCCTGCATGTCCGTTCGTGTGATGGTAACCGTCACATTATCCTCGGCGTCCCGCTCATAAACTTCGATCTGTGCATCCGCACGCGGGGCGTCATTGTAGAATAGAGAGACATCAAGCGTTCCGTAGAAGTCCTGTGCATACGGGTTCTCCAGAGCGACAAATTCAGTCACCAGACCCAGCTTTTTGTCTGCCCCCGCGCCATCACCTACGGCGACCAGCGATTTCGAATGGCGGGTGTAGACCTCTTTAAAACCTTCTTTGGCCCAGCCGCGCGCCTCATGGGTGGCTTCAGCGTCTTTGAAATCTTTATGTTCAACAAATGTCATAAACTTTGGCCACTCCTTGTAGGTAAGGGTGGAGGGGGCTGCCTCATGCGCTAGGATCATCAGTCCGTCTCGCTCAGGCGCGGGCAACTGGATTGCGGGCCGGTCGCCCATCCTGCCTGTAATGGGGGCTGTGCCATCGCCCATGATCACCTCAAACCGCGTGTTCCGATCTTCGAAAAAGGACTGTCGCGTGCCCTCGAACAACTGGCCGTTGCGCAGGTCCGCTACAAAGGGCTGGTCGTTTTGCACTTGAAACTTAGGAGGTTCGATCCAAAACTCATGTGCAAAGGCCAGAGGTGCACACATGAGCACCGACGCGCCGAACGTAAACAGATGGGTGAGTTTCATGAGACGTTTTTCCTTGTTGCTGCTGTGTAAGCTGACGCTGATACTGCCGTTGTCAAGCACACTGGCGCGGGCGCACGAAGTTGTGCCCACAATCGCCGATCTGACCATTGCAGAAGGCAATGCAGAGCTGAGCCTGCGGATCAATCTTGAGGCGTTTCTAGCAGGCGTTGATCTGGACACCGTCGAGGACACCAATGAAGCGCCGCAGGCGGCAGATTATGACGCTTTGCGCGCCTTGTCCGAAGACGCATTAGCCGCCCGCGCGGTTGATCTGCTGGATGGCTGGAACGCCTTGCCAGTGCTGAGCATTGACGGCACGCCAATGATTCTTGAAAGCCTGAGCATCGTTGTTCCAGAGGGGGTTGATCCCGAATTGCCGCGGATTGCCGAATGGCTGCTGGCCGCTGATGCGCCAGAGGGCAGTTCGTTGACCGTGGCGTGGCCTGATGGTGGCGGCGATCTTGTCGTGCGCCAGCAGGGGGTGAAAGAGCCGTTCACCGGACTTGTTAGCGGTGGGGTGAGCAGCCCTGCGATTGCTCTCGCCGGTGGCAATGCCCAAAGTGGTTGGCAGGCCTTTGCAAGCTATATACCCGTTGGCTTCGATCACATCCTGCCGCTAGGGCTGGATCACATCCTTTTTGTGCTGGGCCTGTTTTTCCTGTCTGTCCACTTGCGCCCCCTGATCTGGCAGGTTTCGGCCTTCACGTTGGCGCATACGTTGACCTTGGCGTTGGGCGCGCTGGGGTTGGTGACTGTGCCTGCTTCAATCGTAGAGCCGCTCATCGCGGCCTCTATCGTTTATGTCGCAATCGAGAATATCTTCTTCCACAAGCTCAATACTTGGCGACCGATCATCGTGTTCGGATTCGGGCTGCTGCACGGTTTGGGCTTTGCCTCGGTGCTGGGCGAATTTGGCCTACCGGAGGATCAGTTCATTCCGGCGCTTCTAGGTTTCAACGTAGGCGTTGAGGTGGGTCAGATTACCGTAATCGCTATGGCATTTGTGCTGATCTGGATGGCCGTGTTCGGCGCACGCCGCGCGCGTCTGGAAGGGGTCGAAGATATGGTAGCGGAATATCCAGTGATGTTCCGCGCGGTATCCATCACCGGATCGGTGCTGATTGCGATCATAGCTGCCTATTGGGTGGTTGAGCGGACGCTTTTCTAGGCGCCGCTCAGGTCCGCTGTCAGGAGATGGCGGACCAAAGTGCTGCGAGTGCTGCAACAGGATCTTCCGAGCCCCAGATTTCGTCGCCAATGCCGAAGAAATCGGTCATAGGCGCCAGCCTGGCGATCATCGCCTGATCCAGCTGGCCTTCGGCCACACAAGGAACTTCGATGACTTCGGACCACCACTGGAACATTTCTGCTTCTGCGATCTCACCATCGTATAGCGCTGTCGCCTGTACCGGACCAAAAGCGACATAATCAGCGCCGGCTTCGCCCGCGCTCATGCCGTCGTGGCGTGAGCCTGCGCAAAAGCTGCCGATAATCGCATCAGGACCCAGCACTTTACGGGCATGACGCACAGAACGCGCAGCATCGGACAAGTGCACACCGTCCAGGCCCAAACGCTCTGCCAGCAGGGTATGGTCTGCAATCACCAGGGCGACCTCACGCGCATCTGTCACCGTCCGCAGAGTATCCGCGGCGCGCGAAAGCTTGTCTTCATCCTTGGTAGACAGGGCAAGACGCACACACGCGGTTTCATGGGCGTCCAGCACCAGCGCAAGCGTGTCAGCAAAACTGACAAGCTCCAGCTCTGGCGGTGTGATGAGGTAGAGTTGCGGTTGTTCGGGTGCTTTTGACATGGGATCGTTCCTTTGGTGCGTGAGGTGGTGATTAGCCCAATCCGGCGCCGGATGGAAACTGTAATCCATTATGACAGCTTATATTGGCAAGGGCAGGCGTGCGGGGTAATAGGGCGCATGACAGTAGAACACCCCTCCGCCCCCAGCTTTGTCCTTGTGCGCCCGCAAATGGGTGAGAACATCGGCGCTGCCGCCCGTGCCATGTTGAATTTCGGTCTGGATCATATGCGCATCGTCGCTCCGCGCGATGGTTGGCCCAATTCGGCGGCTGTTGCTATGGCCTCTGGGGCAGGGCGCGTGCTTGATGCCGCTTTGCTTTCTCCAGATCTGCCCACAGCATTGGCTGATTGCAGCTTTGTCTTTGCGACAACGGCGCGGGAGCGTGATCTGACCAAGCCTGTCTACACACCAGAGGCCGCGATGCAGCTGGCCGCGCAGAAAATCGCGGCAGGCGAACGGGTTGCGGTGCTTTTCGGACCAGAGCGGGCAGGGCTGGAGAATGACGATATTAGCCGAGCGAACGCGATTATCTCGGTCCCGGTAAATCCTGAGTTCGCCTCGCTCAATCTGGCGCAGTGTGTGCTGTTGACCGGCTACGAATGGATGCGCCAACAAAGCGATGCAGCGCCTGTCACCTACGAAATGGCCGGCACAGACTGGGCACAGCACTCAGAGATCGAGCATCTGGCGAAGCACTATGAGGACCGGATGGAAGAGGCTGGCTTTTTCTTTCCCGAACACAAAGCCACGTCGATGAAAACCAACCTGCGCAACATGTGGAGCCGCCTGCCGCTGACTCGCGCCGATGTGCAAATGTTGCACGGCACCTTGCGGCAGATGGTCCGATGGAAGGAACGCGGCTAGACGCTGCTGCGCCAAAGCATTACGTCTCAGAATAACGAGAAGACGGAGGATACGATGGCCACAAACCGTAAGCTTTTTGAAGAAGTCGGGGCAGATACGGCAAAGCCGGTCGCTGCTACCGGTGTGATTGATGCAGGGCGCGGGGGCGCACGCGCTGCGATCCGCAAGTGGTTGTTTTTGCTCTTTGGTCTGGTGTTCCTGATGATCCTTGTTGGCGGGGCAACGCGCCTGACTGACAGTGGGCTCAGCATCACCGAATGGCGTCCGCTTACTGGTGCAATGCCGCCACTGAACGAGGCCGACTGGACATCCGAATTCGCCAAATATCAGGAAATTGATGAGTTCCGCCTACAAAACAGCTGGATGACGCTGGTTGATTTCAAAGTCATATATTGGTGGGAATGGGGCCACAGACAGCTTGGCCGTGTAATCGGCCTTGTCTGGGCCATCGGGTTTTTCTGGTTCCTGCTGCGACGTCAGATCCCAACGGGCTGGACACCGCGCCTGCTGCTTTTGGGAGGCTTGGGCGGTCTTCAGGGCGCGATTGGCTGGTGGATGGTGTCCTCCGGTGTGACTTCCGGCACCGCCACGACAGATGTGCACAGCGCGCGTCTGGCCACACACCTTGGGCTGGCTTTTGTCATCATGGGGTTTATCACATGGTATGCCCTAGGCCTTGGCCGGACAGAGCGTGACCTGATGCAGGCCCGCCGCGCCAAAGAAGGCAAGCTTTACGGCCTCAGCACAGGCTTGCTGCATTTTGCCTTCCTTCAGATCATCATCGGCGCGTTAGTTGCTGGGATTGACGCCGGCCGCACCTACACCGACTGGCCGTTGATGGCGGGGCAGTTCTTCCCGCCGCAGTCGTTTGTGTTGGAGCCTTTCTGGAAAAACTTCATCGAAAACCCAGGTCTGGTGCAGTTCATCCACCGCATGACGGGGTATGCGTTGTTTGCCTTTGCTATTGTTGTTTGGCTGCGCGGACGCCGCTCTGCCCACCCCAACACGCGCTTCGCGTTCAACGCAGCCTTTGCGGCGATCAGCTTGCAGGTGGTGCTGGGCATCGCAACCGTGCTGTATGAGGCGATCCTGCCTGTCGCCCTGATGCACCAAGGACTTGCCGTTCTGTGCTGGGTGCTGATCCTGCGCGCGCGGCACCTGTCGCTTTATCCAATCGCTACATCGCTCAGAGGAGCCAAAGCATGACCGCCTACGATGACCTAATGGAATTCACCCGTGGTACCCAAGCTTTGGGGGAAGTTTCAGGGCGCCTTGGCTGGGATCAAGAGACGATGATGCCACGCGGGGCAGCGTCGCAACGCGCAGAAGAAATGGCAGCAATGGAAAGTGTCCTGCACGCCCGCCGCATTGATCCGCGTGTTGCGGACTGGTTGGGCGCTATTGACGACAGTACGATTGATCCGGTGGCACAGGCCCAGATGCGCCACATCCGCCGCAGTTTCGAGCGGACCAACAAGGTGCCGGCGGCTTTGGCCACGCGTTTGGCAAAGCTGACGTCAGCCGCGCAAGGCATCTGGGCCGAGGCCCGTGCGGACAATGATTTCAAAGCCTTCGCGCCTACGCTTTCTGAAGTCATCATGCTCAAGCGCGAAGAGGGGCAGGCACTGGCCGCTGGCGGCAATGTATATGACGCGATGCTTGAGGATTACGAGCCGGGCACCACCGGTGCCGACCTTGAAGCGATGTTCGGCGCCATGCGTCCTGTGCTTTCCGATCTACGCGCCGCTGTCCGCGATGCCCAAGGACCAGCCCCACTGAGCGGCACATTTGACGAAGGTGCGCAGATGAAACTGACGCGGGTGCTGGCCAAGGCGTTTGGCTATGACATGGCCCGCGGGCGTGTCGACAAGGCCGTGCATCCGTTCTCTTCCGGTTCGGGATCGGACGTGCGCATCACCACCCGCACGAACCCTGCCGATCCGTTCAACTGCTTCTACTCAACCATCCATGAAGTCGGCCATGCCGCCTATGAGCAAAACATTGACCAATCCTATCTGCTGACCCCGCTGGGCAGTGGCGTGAGCATGGGCGTGCATGAAAGCCAAAGCCGCATCTACGAAAACCAGATCGGCCGCAGCCGCGCGTTTACAGGCTGGCTTTTTGGCCAAATGAAAGACGCCTTCGGGGATTTCGGCATCAAAGACGAAGAGACCTTCTATGCCACGGTCAACCGCGTGGGTGACGGCTATATCCGCACCGAAGCGGACGAACTGCAATATAACCTGCACGTTCTGCTGCGCTTTGATCTGGAACGCGCGTTGATGTCGGGTGATCTACAGGTCAGCGATCTGGAGGCCGCGTGGAATGACCGTTTCGAGGCGGACTTTGGCTATGCCGTGGACAAGCCTTCGAACGGCGTGTTGCAGGACGTGCATTGGTCTGTGGGCTTGCTTGGCTATTTCCCGACCTACAGCTTGGGAAATGTCTATGCCGGCTGCCTGAACGAAGCGATGCGCAAAGCCGTGCCGAACCTTGATGCCGACCTTGCCAAAGGCGACACTTCAGCCGCGACCACTTGGCTGGGTACAAACGTGCAAACCCACGGAGGCCTCTATGAGCCACGCGAGGTCATAGAGCGCGCCGCAGGGCAGGCGCCCAGCGAGGCACCTTTGCTGGGGTACCTGAAGGAAAAGTTCAGTGGGATTTATGGACTCTGAACGTTAGAGCTGCAGTGAGCTGCCTCAATTTAAGGCAGCTCATCGAAATTGACCAACGATATTCAGCGACTGCGTGGAAGGTTGAAATTGAAAAAAATCGCCCCATTATTCATTGGGTTGGTCGGGTTGAACTGTGTCTATCTGATGTTTGAGCTCCAAGAATGCGATAGACTCGTTGCTATTCATGGTGAAAAGTTCTTCTGCTGGCCCGTCTCGTACGTAACTCTTCCAGCCATTTTCCTGATAGCTTTAGGTTGCTTTTTTTATGCTCAGTTAGCAACGAAGCGGCCATAGTTCTTTTATAGCCCGACAGTATATGGATGTATGGCTTGTCCCTCAAAGCCAACATGAGTCTCGGCTTTTTACACAAAAATGAAGAGACCGTCGCGAAACAACTGTAAACGATTGGGACAGTGTTTCGCATCTCCACTTGCACTCCTAAACGAAAAAAGGCCGCTTCAAGTTGAAGCGGCCTTTTTTCATTGTTCAGGTCAGAAGTTTATTCAACTTCTGGTGTCGCCTCGCCGTCAACGTCCTCATCGCCCTGATCCGCAATCCACGCGACGGAAACGACTTCCTCGTTCTTGCCCGTCGTGAACACCTTCACACCACCCGCAGAGCGGGAGCGGAAAGAGATGCCTTCGACAGGCACGCGAATCGATTGGCCTTTGGACGTCGCAAGCATGATCTGGTCATCCATCTCAACCGGGAAGGAGGCCACGATCTCACCCAGAGCCAAGCCTTTGGTCCAAGCGGTCACACCCATGCCGCCGCGTCCGCGCAGCGGATAATCGTGGCTTGAGCTTAGCTTGCCCGCACCGCCTGCGGTGATGGTCAGGATCAGGTTCTCTGAGGCGGACATCTCGGCGTAACGCTCTTGTGCCAGTGGCATGTTTGCGTTGCCTTCTTCCTCGTCTGTCGTCTCTGCATCATCTGCAATACCGGCCATGGCCCGGCGCATTTTGAGATAGGCGGCCCGTTCGTCGCTGCCTGCATCAAAGTGGCGGATGATCGACATCGATACGACCTTGTCATCGCCCAACAGCTTGATCCCGCGCACACCGACAGAGTTGCGGCTGTTGAAGACCCGCACGTCCGTGGCACGGAAGCGGATCGCGCGACCCGAGTTAGTCACCAGCATCACATCGTGATCATGGCTCGCGATGCGGGCATTGATGAGCGTGGTGCCTGCATGCTCGTCCTCGAACTTCATCGCGATCTTGCCGTTACGCATAACGTTGGTGAAATCTGACAGCTTGTTGCGGCGAACGGTACCTGCGGACGTCGCGAAGACGACTTGGAGGTCGTCCCATTCCTTCTCATCGCGATCTACGGGCATGATGGCCGCGATGGAAACGCCTGTCGGGATCGGCAGGATGTTCACAATTGCTTTACCTTTGGACGTGCGGCCACCTTGCGGCAGGCGCCACGTCTTGAGCTTGTAGACCATGCCATCGGTCGTGAAGAACAGCAGTTGTGTGTGGGTATTGGCCACGAAGAGAGTTGTGACCACGTCCTCTTCTTTCGTCGCCATGCCGGATACACCTTTGCCGCCACGACGCTGGCTGCGGAAATCGGCCAGCGGTGTGCGTTTGATGTAGCCGCCGGAAGTGACGGTCACGACCATGTCTTCACGTTCAATCAGGTCTTCGTCGTCCATGTCGCCGGACCAGTCGACAATCTGTGTACGGCGCGGCACGGCGAAAAGCTCTTTCACCTCGGCCAGTTCATCGCGAATGATCGCCATGATCCGGTCGCGGCTGCCCAGGATATCAAGGTACTCCTTGATTTTGGAGGCAAGTTCTTCCAACTCATCGGTGACTTCTGTCACGCCGATCTGTGTCAAACGCTGCAAGCGCAGCTCAAGGATGGCGCGAGCCTGAGTTTCTGACAGGTTATACGTGCCATCGTCGTTGGCTGTGTGGGTCGGATCGTCAATCAGCGCGATATATTCAAGGATGCTTGCCGCAGGCCAACGACGCGTCATCAGCTTTTCACGTGCTTCGGCGGCATCTGCAGAGGCGCGGATCGTCGCGACGATTTCGTCAATGTTGGTCACAGCCACGGCCAAACCACACAGGATGTGGCTCCGCTCACGCGCTTTGCGCAGCAGATAGGCGGTACGCCGCGCCACAACTTCTTCGCGGAAGTCTATGAAGCATGTGAGGAAGCGGCGAAGGGTCAGTGTTTCAGGGCGGCCACCGTTCAGCGCCAGCATGTTACACCCGAAATAAGTCTGCATTGGCGTGAACCGGAACAACTGGTTCATCACCACTTCGGCTGTTGCGTCGCGCTTCAGCTCGACCACGACCCGCACACCGTTGCGGTCGGATTCGTCCTGAACGTGGGCGATGCCCTCAATCTTCTTGTCGCGGGCCGCTTCTGCGATCCGCTCGATCATCGTGGCTTTGTTTACCTGATAGGGTATCTCGTCGATGACGATGGCCCAGCGATCCTTACGGATCTCTTCGATACGGGTCTTGGAGCGTACGATGACCGAGCCGCGCCCCTCAAGATAGGCTTTACGCGCACCGGAGCGGCCCAACATGAGACCACCGGTAGGGAAGTCAGGACCGGGCACATACTCAATCAATTGCTCGGACGTCAGGTCCGGTTCTTCGATCAGCGCAAGACAGGCATCAATCACTTCACCCAGGTTATGCGGCGGAATATTCGTCGCCATGCCAACCGCAATACCGCCGGCACCGTTGACAAGCATGTTCGGGAAACGCGCGGGAAGGACCGTCGGCTCGCGGTCCTTGCCATCGTAGTTGTCTTGAAAATCAACAGTATCTTTATCGATATCGGACAGCAGATAGGCTGCAGGCTTGTCCATGCGCACTTCGGTATAGCGCATGGCCGCAGCGTTATCGCCGTCCATGGAGCCAAAGTTGCCTTGCCCGTCCAGCAACGGCAGCGACATCGAGAAATCCTGCGCCATCCGCACAAGTGCGTCATAGATCGCGCTGTCGCCGTGCGGGTGGTATTTACCCATCACATCGCCCACAGCACGGGCCGATTTACGGTAGGACTTGTCATGCGTGTTACCAGCCTCATGCATCGCATAAAGAATTCGGCGGTGAACAGGTTTCAGACCGTCCCGAAGATCAGGAATGGCGCGACTGACGATGACCGACATGGCATAATCGAGATAGCTAGTGCGCATCTCATGCTCGATCGTCACCGAAGGCCCATCATACACGGGCCGCTCGGGGCGGTTTTCGTCTTCGTTTTCAGGGGTTTCCGGCGTATCGGTCAAAGTCTGTCCCAGCTTGGCTGATGTGTTCTATATATTGCGTTTCAGTATAACGCGAAGCCCATATAAGGTGCAATCCCATTGCGCCCAAAGCTTTGGCGCATCAACAGAGGGCCTCTCAAGTAACTGATTTATATGCAAACTTAACACGGCTCCGACAGGCCGTTCAAGGACGGTAATCCTATCGTCTATCGCCATGTTCGCGACCTCTGACGTCACGTTAAACGCCCAGCCGCCAAAACGCTGGCTAAGGTGACTGAAAACTGGGGAGGAATATCTATGCAACGCCTGTTAACCGATCATAAAACCATCACCAAAACCCGTCTTGAGGATATCCCAAGCGCGCCGCTCGGGGAGGGTCAGGCGCGGCTAAAGCTCGACAGTTTTGCGCTGACATCGAACAACGTGACTTATGCGGCATCAGGCTTTGCGATTGGGTATTGGAATTTCTTCCCCACAGGGATCGAAGGGCAGGGGCTGGTTCCGGTTTGGGGGACGGCAGAAGTTGTGGAAAGTGACAGCGCCGAACTGGTCGTCGGCACGCGGCTTTACGGCTTTTATCCCCTCGCTGAAGAGCTGGTAATTCGGCCGCAACCAGACGGCCACGGCGGCTTTGTTGACGCCGCATCCCACCGTGCGGAGCTTCCCGCTGTCTACAACCGCTACACGCCCGTGCGCAGCGGCAATCCGGCAGATGACCATATGCGCGCGCTGCTACAGCCGTTGTTGGCCACGTCCTACTTGCTGTTCGACTGGCTGATGGACAATGCCTGCTTTGGCGCAGAGCAGATCATTATCGGCAGTGCCTCTTCCAAAACCGGTCTGGGGCTTTGTAAATATCTGGCCGAACCAGCGGAGCGTACTTACAAGGTCATCGGACTAACATCAGAAGGCAACCGCAGCTTTGTCGAGGGGCTTGGCGCCTGCGATCAGGTCCTGACCTATGACGAGATTGCCCAGCTTCCCACTGTGGCAAGCGTTTATGTCGATATGTCAGGGAATGCGCAGGTAAAAGCACTGGTGCACAGCACCCTTGGCGCGCATCTGAAACACTCTTCTGCTGTCGGGATCAGCCATTGGGACCAGTCCCAACCGAAAATCAAAGTGGAAGGAGTCAAACCGCAGTTCTTCTTTGCCCCCGCCCAGATCGCGAAACGGCGTGAGGAATGGGGCCCCGGCATGATGGAAAAACAGATCACCGCTGCGTGGAAACGCCTTGCAGAGGACGCGTCAAGCTGGCTGGACGTTAAGGTCCACACTGGCATCGGCAGCGCCGCAGGCGTCTATGGCGCGCTCGCGGAGGGCACAGCGAACCCACGTGACGGGCACATCATCACGCTATAGTGCGGCATGCTCAGGCGGAGCAGCTTGCTCCGCCAAGAACGCAGAATTTCGCGCAATGCGGATGGTTGAGCGCGACGTCGCGCTCGGCTTCCTGCAGCGTCTCTCCCAGCTCAAATTCGGGGGCGTAGGGTAGGAGGGTGCATGCAAGGACCGCAAGCTTTTCAGACCCGCGCCGCTTTACCACCATCCGCGAAGAGGCGCACATCACTGCATCGGGGGATTTGTCCAGAATTCCCCAGCAGGCGGTTGTAATTTCAGGGACCTCGATGCTTTCATCCATTTCTGGAAAAAGAACAGTCATTGCAGGGTTTTGCGCGTCAATATTAAAGCCATGCTCAGCAAAGAAGGCCGCATATCCGGCGCGCGAATCCGCATCACTATCGCCGAAGGCCGACCGTCCTGCCACAGCCATGGTAAAGCTATTCTCGGATAACCAATTCATGCCGGTTAGCGTCTTTTCTAACGCCCCTTTGCCGCGTTCCGCATCATGTAAATCGGCGCGATAGTGATCGACAGAAATGCGCAAAGTTAGCTTGTCAGGGTAGGCCGCCTGTAACCGCAGCAGGCCGGCCCGCATGCCCTTGCGCATCATCGGTAGCATCGCGTTTGTCAGGATCAGGACGTCATACCCGCGCTCAAGCGCTGCTTCAGTGATCTCGATCATTTGAGGGTTCATGAACGGCTCTCCGCCTGTGAACGCGATTTCACTCACTCCCCACTTAAGATCCTCGAGTTGGTCCAGATAATCACGCACCTCGTCCGCGCTGATATAAACCAATGCATCGTTCATAGGGCTGGACAGGATATAGCAATTGGCACATTCAATATTACACAAGGTTCCGGTGTTGAACCACAGGGTCTGCGGATTGCGCAATGCAACAGTTGCACGCTCATCGCCATTGGCGGTGATACGTGGATCCGCGAATTTTCCATGATTGGCCAGTACGTTGTCTTTCACCGGGGCATCCTTATGCTCGTCTTTGATCGTTCTAAGATGGGGTAGGGGAAACCCGAAGGCAAGAAAAGAGCCCTGACAGATTTGCACACTCTTGTGAAGAAGGGGTATTTGTGTATGTTTGCGCTAACATTGGTGCGTGTGAGCAGTTTTTCGAACTATCGTTGCCTTACAGCATCGGCGATATAGACTGGCAAGGGTTGCGCCCACACGCGACGGACAAGAAGGACAGGCTACTATGGTTTCACGCGTCATCCCCGTTGATCTGTTTGATCTGGTGATTTTCGGCGGCACAGGCGATTTGGCCCGTCGCAAGATCCTGCCCGGACTGTTCCGCCGCTTTTGTGCAGGGCAGATGCCTTCGGAAGCACGTATCATCGGTGCTGCGCGAAGCGAGATGGATACAGCGGGCTACCGCGAGATGATCCGTGACGCGGTTAAGGAGTTCGGCGGCGACCACGCCCATGAACCGGAAACACTCGAGGCGTTTCTGGCGCAGCTGGAATACGTAACTATTGATGCACGTGGCGAACAGGGCTGGAAAGAGCTTCAAGCGATCATGGCCGGGACCGAGCGGGTTGAGGCCTATTATTTCTCTGTTGCGCCCAGCCTGTTTGGGGACATCGCAGAGCGTTTACAAAAATGGGGCATGGCGGATTCAGATGCACGTATTGTGGTCGAAAAGCCCTTTGGCCGCGATCTGGCAACAGCGCGCGCGCTAAACCAAACTCTCGCGGCCTTCTTCAACGAAGACCAGATATACCGGATCGATCACTATCTTGGCAAAGAAACCGTTCAAAACCTGATGGCTGTCCGCTTTGGCAACATGCTGTTTGAGCCGCTGTGGAACAGCCAATACGTCGATCACATCCAGATCACCGTGGCTGAAACTGTCGGGGTTGGCGGGCGCGGCGAATATTATGACAAGTCCGGCGCGATGCGTGACATGGTTCAAAACCACCTGATGCAGCTGCTTTGTCTTATCGCGATGGAGCCACCGGCACGGTTTGACCCAGATGCAGTGCGGGATGAAAAGCTTAAGGTGATCCGCGCGCTCGACCCTGTACCAGCCTATCACATCGTGCGTGGCCAGTATCAGGCAGAGCCTTGTAACGAGGCTGAAAACCCCGGCTACCGGACCGCTGTAGACAATCCACGTTCGCGGACCGAAAGCTTTATTGCGCTGCGGACCCAAATCAGCAACTGGCGTTGGGCTGGCACGCCGTTTTATCTGCGCACAGGTAAACGGATGGCTGCACGGTCTTCTGAGATCACAGTTGTGTTCAAAGACACGCCCCACAGCATCTTTGCCGAGGACGCAGGTCGGCACCGCAATGTGCTTTCCATTCGCCTGCAACCGAATGAGGGGATTACGCTGGGCGTGACGATCAAAGAACCTGGCCCCGGGGGCATGCGCCTGATCGATGTGCCGCTTGATATGAGCTTTGCCGAAACGCTTGATCCCGATGATGTCGAACACGTTGACGCCTATGAACGTCTGATCATGGATGTGATCCGTGGCAACCAGACCCTGTTCATGCGCGGTGACGAGGTCGAAGCCGCTTGGGCATGGACCGACCCGATCATTCAGGGCTGGGAGGCGCGCAATGATGTGCCGAAACCATACGATCACGGCAGCATTGGCCCCACTGACGCAACTGAGTTAATGCGCCGCGAAGGCCGCGAATGGCGAAAGATCACCGAATGAAACTGATTGAATACCCAACCCGCAATGAAATGATGCCGCAGGTTGCAGACGCGCTGGCAGATGCATTGCGCGCCGCGTTGATCCAGCGCGAAGTGGTAAGTTTTGCCGTTCCTGGTGGCACCACGCCGGGTCCGGTGTTTGACGCGCTCAGCAAGGCTGACCTTGATTGGTCCCGTGTTCATGTGCTGCTCTCGGACGAGCGTTGGGTGCCGGAAACAGATGCGCAATCAAACGCGGCCCTTGCGCGCGCACGGCTGTTGACCGGCCCCGCCGCCGCTGCCCGTTTCACGCCATATTACAATGCAGAAAGCGATATCGCGACCGCCGCGCGCGACTTGTCCAGTCGGCTTGAAAGCTTGCTACCGCTTGATGTTCTTTTGCTAGGGATGGGGGCGGACATGCACACCGCATCGCTCTTCCCTGACGCCGAAGGTCTCGAAACGGCGTTGGAGGAGGGCGCGCCGATGCTCCTGCCCATCACTGTCCCAAACCAGCAGAACCAGCGGTTTACTCTGACAGCACCCGCCTTGCGCAGCGCCCGTTCGACGCATGTGTTGATCATTGGTGATGATAAGCGCGCAGCATTGACACAGGCACAAACTCTGCCGGTTAAACAAGCGCCCGTGCAAATCGTATTGAACGATGCCACCATACATTGGAGCGCCAAATGACCCACTGGGAAACCCTCAGCGATCAGTACGCTGCCATGGCAGAGCGTAAGATCACCGATCTGTTCGAAGATACAAACCGTGCGCGCGATTTCGCGGCGCAGGCCGGCGACATGTACTTTGATTACTCCAAGACCAATATTGACGATACCACTCGCGCCACGCTGCTTGCGCTGGCCCGTGACGCGAACGTCGAATCTCGCCGCGAGGAAATGTTCACCGGCGTTCATATCAACGAGACCGAAGACCGCGCCGTGCTGCACACCGCCCTGCGGAATCTGGACGGCGGCGCTGTGATGGTCGATGGCAAAGATGTGATGCCAGCGGTGCTTGATACGCTTACCGGCATGCGCCGCTACGCCGACGAGGTGCGCAGTGGGCACTACACCGATGTGGTCAACATTGGCATCGGCGGGTCGGATCTGGGACCAGCCATGGCTGTGCGCGCCCTCGCACCTTACCATGACGGACCACGCTGCCACTTCGTATCAAACGTCGACGGCGCGGATATCGCTGATACCCTGCGCGGTCTGGACGCCAAGAAAACACTGGTGATTGTCGCCTCCAAGACCTTCACCACTATTGAGACCATGACAAATGCCCGCACCGCTCGGGCGTGGATGACCGATCACGGTGGCGATCCGGCAAGGCAATTTGCAGCCCTCAGCACCGCTCAGGACAAAACAGCAGACTTTGGCATTGATCCGGCCCGCGTCTTTGGCTTCGAGGATTGGGTCGGGGGGCGCTACTCCGTATGGGGGCCCATTGGTCTGTCGCTAATGATCGCGATCGGGCCCAAGGCCTTTGACGCGTTCCTACGCGGGGCGCAGGCAATGGACGTGCATTTTCGCGCCGCCGAATTGCATGAGAGCTTGCCGGTTCTGCTCGCCCTCGTGGGGATTTGGCACAACCAGATTGGCGGTCACGCTACCCGCGCGGTGTTGCCCTATGACGAACGGCTGGGCCTGTTGCCTAGCTACCTGCAACAGCTCGAAATGGAATCCAACGGCAAAGGCGTTCAGCGCAGCGGCGCAAATTGCCCGCGCCATACAGGCCCAGTTGTCTGGGGTGCGGCTGGCACGAATGGCCAGCACGCCTTCTACCAGCTCATCCATCAGGGCACGCGGGTGATCCCGTGCGAATTCCTGCTTGCCGCCGAAGGGCACGAGCCCGAACTCGCCCACCATCATCAACTCTTGGTTGCCAATTGTCTGGCTCAATCAAAAGCTCTTATGCAGGGCCGCACCCTCGAAGAAGCATGCACGATCGCTGCCACCAAAGGCTTCACCGGAGATGAGCTGGATCGACAGGCGCGCCACCGCATTTTTCCCGGTAACCGTCCATCAACCACGTTACTATATCCGCAGCTTGATCCATTCACGCTGGGACAGATCATTGCGCTCTATGAGCACCGCGTGTTTGTCGAAGGTATCATTCTCGACATCATCTCGTTTGATCAATGGGGCGTAGAGCTAGGCAAGGAGCTTGCAACCTCGCTGCAACCCATCGTGGAGGGTACCAAAGATGCCTCGGGCGAAGACCCGTCAACTGCAGCATTAATTGACTACATCCACCGTTATGGCAGTTGATACTCCCTTTGCTGTGGGCTGAATCATCCTTGTGCCTTTGATGGAACGCGCCAGTTGCAGCTGGCAGCGATCTTCGTGGCAACTTCGCTCAGACCATATCGGGGGCACGGCCAACGCGGTTGGCGAGCTTTGCCACCGTTAGCCCCTGAACGATGATCGAGAAGACCACAATCACGTAGGTACAGGTCAGGATCAACGGCTTCCATTCACTCTCGGGTAGGGACAGCGCGAGGGCGACCGAAATCCCGCCCTTCAGACCTCCCCATGTCATGATCGGGACCACACCAGCATTGAAGTTCTGGAACGGGCGCATCAACATCACGGGCACAGCCACAGCCACCAACCGCGCCACCAGCGCCAGCGCAATTGCAGCGGCGGCGGTGACGATGATATTTTCTGCAAAAACAACCGCGAACACCTCAAAGCCGATCAGCAGGAACAAGACAGCGTTGAGTATTTCGTCAATTAATTCCCAGAAACCAGCGACGTAGGTCCGTGTCTGTTCTGACATTCCCTTTGCTGTCCCGACATCTCCGATCAGCAGCCCTGCACACACTGCCATAATCGGTGCCGAGACGTGCAACCAGACAGCCAGTTCGTATCCGCCGAATGCCAAACCAAGCGTCAACAGAACCTCAAGCGCGTAATCATCGATCTGCCGCATCACACGGAAGGTCAGCCAACCCAACACCAGCCCGAGGACTACACCACCCACTGCTTCTTGAAAAAACAGCACCGCAGCACCCACCAGTGGATTGCCCGTCGCGCCGTGCGCATCGCCATGCGGAAAGGCAATGCCTACCAACACGAGAAACACGACGTATCCAACACCATCGTTGAACAGGCTTTCGCCCGCGATTTTCGTTTCAAGCGTCTTTGGCAAATCCGCTTCGCGCAACACGCCAAGCACTGCGACCGGGTCCGTTGGTGAGATAAGTGCTCCGAAAACCATGGCCACGATCAATGGCATCCCCGTCAACCACGAAAAGCCGAAGCCAACGATCACAGTAGACAAGGCAATGCCGAGTGTTGCCATCAAGAAGACGACTAGCCACTGTTCCCGCAAATCTCCGATTTTGACATGCAAGGCGCCGGCAAACAGGAGCAGGCCCAACATGCCTTCCAACAACGCCTCTGAAAAGTCGATGCCGGTGACGATGCCGCGGACTGTGTCTGCGATGTTGAGGTGGGGCATCAGCCAATCAAGCCCCAGCAGCACGAAGGAGGCCAGCAACGAGACCACCAAAATCCCGATTGCCGATGGGAGGCGGAGGTAGAGATAGTTGATTGTCCCGAACGCACCGGCCAACACGATGAGCAGTGAGGTGATTTGCAAAAAGGTCATGGACAGTACTCCGGCAGAATTCCCATTCTGCCTCGCACGTAAGGACTTTGCGCGCAACGTTTGATCCCTGTCCGCCAAGCGAAGGGCAGGGTGCACGCCACCTTCAAAACAGTACCCTTAGCCCATAAAAAAAAGCCCCGACGGGGCGTTTCTTTCAAACTGGGATGTAGTCGGGTTTTAGCCGCCCCAAGTGCGCACTGTGCCGCAATCCATGTGAACGAAGTTGGAACCGGAGTAACGGCCAACGCCACCACCGCGACATACAGCAGCCGCTTTAGCCATCTGGCCAACACTCCGAGAGCTCAGACGCAGATCAGCCGCCTGACCACGCATGTGCAACGAATTCTTAGCCACGCCTCCGGAACGGGAGCGCAGCATCGCGTTGGTTTTAGGGCTGCGGTAGCCTGACAGCAGCATGTAGGGCTCGTTCACATCCAGAAGGTTGTGGGCCGCTGCCATGATATCAACAGTACGTAGATCCATCTTGACCACGTCGTTGGTACGCCAGTCGCGCATGAAATAGTTCACTTCTTTGACCGCATCGGCAATATATTCGCCTTCGATCCAATAGATCATGTCGATCCGCTCACCCGTGCGGCCCGAGTACATCTTGATACGGCGAATGTCGCCGGCGCCACGCAGGAATCCTGCTGCGTTCGCAAATGTCGGTGCTGATGTTAATGCTGCTGCCGCAAATGCGCCCAGAAGGCCGCGGCGGGTCATACCCGTTGTACTGTTAAGTGCCATAAGTGTCTGTCCCGTTTCTTGCCAAAGTGAGGCGTGCCTGAAGGTACTGCCGAGGTGCCCGCGATGTTACACGAGCCTTACTACCATCCCCCCAGATGCCTTATCTCTATCGCATAGAGGAAATTAGGAACCAAGAGATGAATCAGTTCGTTGAATGTAGGAGGGAATTTTAGGCAATATCTTGCGCATTTTTGGGAACTCTTGCGTCCGTTGTGCGTTCACGGGTGCCTTTTCCGCACCATCCCCACCGATATTTCCAGACCTACCCAAATTGTGAATGGACTTGCCTGTTGCCCCTCGGGCATGGTTTTTATGACTAAAAATGAAAGACTAAGGGGACTGTTCATGCTGCCGACGATGCGATTCTTGAATGCACCAAAAGCTATACTTTTCGCATTGGCCCTAGGCGCAATTTTTAGCAGCCCCCAGCAGCAAGCCCAAGCACAAGTTACCGCCTTTAAGCAGGCTGTTGCCGAAACAGGCTCCCGCGATGATGACATCGCCAAGTTTTACCGTGGGCAGGATTTCGAAGGCATCTGGACAGGTATGGATGAGGTTCATGCCGCGCGCCGTTCGGCGCTGCTGAACGCGCTGCGGCGCGCCGGTGATCACGGCTTGCCGGTCGCGCGCTATGATGCCGATGCGCTTGAGCGGCAGATGAAGAACGCCCGCTCGGCCCGTGATCTTGGCATCATCGAAGTCGAAATGACGCGGATGTTTCTGCAATATGCCCGCGACATTCAAAGCGGTGCCTTGGTCCCTCAAAAAGTCGTAAGCGCGATTAAACGCGAAGTCGAATACACCGATCGGGCAGAGCTGATTTCAGGTTTTCTGTCGGCCCAGCCCGCCGGCTATCTGCGTGGCCTCGCGCCCCGCACCATCGAATACGGCGCCTTGATGAAGCAAAAGATGCTGCTGCAGGAAAAATCCCGCAATGGTGGCTGGGGTCCGACGGTGAATGCGTCATCGTTGAAGCCCGGCGAATCCGGCCCCGCGGTTCTGGCCCTGCGTAACCGTTTGATGATCATGGGATACCTTGAGCGTTCTAACGCGCGCACCTATGACACTGCGATGACCGCCGCGGTCCAAAGCTTTCAAAAGGTCCACGGTCTTGAGCAGGACGGCGTTGCAGGTGAAGGAACGATCAAGGAACTAAACGAGAGCATCGACACGCGGCTTAAATCCGTGCTGGTCGCCATGGAGCGTGAGCGCTGGCTGCACCGCGAACGGGGCAAACGCCATATTCTTGTGAACATACCCGACTTTACAGCGAAGATCATCGACGACGGCCGCATCACATTCGAAACACGCTCCGTTGTTGGGGCAAACATTGACGACCGTCCTACGCCGGAATTTTCCGACGAGATGGACCACATGGTCATTAATCCAAGCTGGTATGTCCCGCGCTCCATCGTGGTGAACGAATATTTGCCGGCTTTGCGCAACAATCCCAACGCGGTGCGCCATATAGAGATCACGGACAGCCGTGGCCGCGTTGTCAACCGGTCCGCCGCTAACTTTGCCAATTACAGCGCGCGCAACTTCCCCTATTCTATGCGCCAACCGCCCAGCCAGTCGAACGCGCTGGGGTTGGTGAAGTTCATGTTCCCCAACAAATACAACATCTACCTGCATGACACGCCCGCCAAATCTCTGTTCAGCCGCGAAGTGCGCGCCTACAGCCACGGCTGCATCCGTCTTAATGACCCGTTTGATTTCGCCTATGCGTTGCTGACCAAGCAAGAAGCTGATCCCAAGGGGTTCTTCCATTCTCAACTGCGCACCGGCCGCGAATCCCGCGTGAACCTGAAAGAGCCTGTACCGGTCCACATCGTCTACCGCACAGCCTTTACCGATGCGCGCGGCAATCTGAATTTCCGCCGTGATGTTTATGGCCGTGATGCGCGCATCTGGGATGCGCTGCAAAAGGCAGGGGTGGAACTCGGGCTCGTTCAGGGGTAAATCTGCGCGCAACCTTGGCGGAGCGCGTTATGACCCATACCATAAAAGAGATTGCATTGGCGCTGGGGGCTGAAGCCCTTGGCGCTACAGATATTGTGATCACCCGCGCTGCCGAACCAGCGATGGCAGGGCCGGACGATCTGGCGCTGGCAATGAACCCCAAATTTGCCGAAACGCTGACACAAGGCCGCGCCCGTGCGGCGATGGTCTGGGCGGGCGCTGATTGGCAAGCCATGGGCCTAGAGGCGGTGATCATCGCCCCGCGCCCTCGCTTTGCGATGTCGGGCCTGACGAAACTGCTCGATCAGGGGCAAGGTTTTGATGTCGGCATTCACCCCAGTGCGTTTGTCGATCCGGATGCAGAGTTGGGCGAAGGTGTGAGTGTGGGTCCCTTGGCCGTTGTCTCCAAGGGCGCGAAAATCGGAGCTGGTTCAGTGATCGGGCCGCAGTGCTTTGTCGGCTGGAACGCAACGCTGGGCGAGGGCGCCTATCTGCGCGAGGCGGTCAGCATCGGGGCGCGCGTCAGCATCGGCGCACGCTTTATCGCGCAACCGGGTGCGCGCATTGGCGGCGACGGGTTCTCCTTCGTGACAGCAGAGCCAAGCAGCGTTGAATCCGTGCGCAAGACCCTAGGTGATCAGGGGGAGGCCAAGCCGCAGGACTGGACGCGGATCAATTCGCTTGGATCAGTCACAATCGGCGACGATGTTGAAATAGGAATGGGCGCAACCATCGATTGCGGAACCATCCGCGATACCATTATTGGCGATGGAACGAAGCTAGATAATCAAGTGCATTTGGGCCATAATGTTGTGGTCGGACGCAACTGTCTCATCTGTGGACAAGTCGGCGTTGCGGGTTCCGCGACAATCGGTGACAACGTGGTGCTGGCGGGGCAATGCGGTGTCAGCGACAACATCTTTGTGGGCGACGGCGTGATTGCCGGCGGCGGGACCAAGCTGATGTCGAACGTGCCAGCGGGCCGCACCATGCTGGGCTATCCGGCCACACAGATGGACAAACAGGTCGAGGGATACAAAGCCTTGCGCCGCTTGCCGCGCTTGATGCGCGATGTAGCGGAACTCAAAAAATCGGTTTTCAAGGGCACTTCAGACACCTAAATCCGGCGCAAATGCCGCGAAAAGGAACGAAAGCAATGAACGTCAAAGATCAGGTCATCACCATCATCGCCGAACAGGCCTTGCTGGAGCCGGAAGACGTCACGCTCGACAGCACATTGGAGAGCCTCGGGATCGACAGTCTAGGGTTGGTCGAAAGCATCTTCGCGATTGAGGAAGCCTTTGACATAACGGTGCCGTTCAACGCCAACAAACCGTCCGAGTCAGACTTCGACATTAGCACCGTGGCCAGCATCATCGCAGGCATCGAACGCTTGCGCGCAGAGCAATCCGCCGCATGAAACGGGTTGTCATCACCGGCGCAGGTACAATCAATGCGCTGGGGCAATCTGTCGCCGAAACCTACGCCGCGATGCGCGAAGGCGTCTGCGGTATAGGCCCGCTAGAGTTCCGCGATGTGGAGCGTCTGCAAATCCGCATCGGCGGACAGGTCAAAGGTTTTGAGGCGGAGGGCCGGTATAACCGCCAACAGATGTCTCTTTATGACCGGTTCACGCAATTCACGCTTGCCGCTGCACGCGAAGCGATAGATCAGTCCGGCCTGACTTTTACCGGAGAAATTGCTGCGCGCTCTGGCGTGGTTCTGGGGACGGCAGGTGGCGGTGTCAGCACATGGGACGACAACTACCGCGCTGTTTATGAAGAGGGCAAAAACCGCGTGCATCCCTTCGTGGTGCCAAAGCTGATGAACAACGCCGCAGCGTCGCACGTAAGCATGGAATGGAACCTTAAGGGGCCGTCATTCACGGTCTCTACGGCCTGTGCCTCTTCCAACCATGCGATGGCGCAAGCGTTTATGATGATCCGTTCCGGCATGGCACCTGCGATGGTTACAGGCGGGTCTGAATCAATGCTCTGCTTTGGCGGCGTGAAAGCCTGGGAAGGACTGCGCGTGATGTCTCGTGATGCTTGCCGTCCGTTTTCGGCCAACCGCAATGGCATGGTGCAGGGCGAGGGTGCAGGCATCTTTGTCTTCGAAGAATACGAGCACGCCCGCGCGCGAGGCGCCGATATTTTGTGCGAAGTTGCGGGCTTCGCTATGTCCTCTGACGCCTCAGATATCGTGATGCCATCGAAGAACGGTGCTGCAAGAGCAATGTCAGGCGCACTTCAGGATGCCGGGATCGCACCTTCAGACGTGGGCTATATCAACGCCCATGGCACTGGCACAGCGGCGAACGACAAAACCGAATGCGCAGCCGTGGCCGATGTCTTTGGCCCTCATGCGGACCGGCTGATGATCAGCTCTACCAAATCGATGCACGGCCACTTAATCGGCGGCACCGGCGCGGTCGAGCTTCTGGCCTGCATCATGGCGCTGCGCGACGGGGTCATCGCGCCCACCATCGGCTATGAAGAGCCTGATCCAGAATGTGCACTGGACGTCGTCCCGAACGAGGCACGCGATGCAAAGGTTACCGTCGCGCTCAGCAACGCTTTCGCCTTTGGCGGAATGAACGCGGTGATTGCACTTAGAAAAATTTAGAGTGGCCCAATCGATTAAACATGTCGCGCTGGTCGTGCGAGACTATGACGAAGCCATCGCATTTTATTGCGACGTTTTGGGCTTTGATCTATTGGCGGATGAATATCAGCCGGAACAATACAAGCGTTGGGTTCTGGTCCGCCTGAAAGGCGGCACTGGAACTTCCCTTTTGCTGGCCCGCGCTAACGATACCGACCAAGAAGTGTTTGTCGGTGACCAATCCGGCGGACGCGTGTTTCTGTTCCTGGAAACAGACGATTTTGAGCGTGACTATGAAACCTATCGTGCCGGTGGTGTAAACTTTACCCGCGCGCCAGTCACCCAGCCTTATCGCCGCGTCGCTGTCTTCTCTGATCTGTATGGTAACCTGTGGGATCTTATACAGTTCAGCGCCAAATAAAAGAGCCGCCCCCGAAGGCGCGGCTCTTTAGAATTTTCTTGTGGTTCTCTTACTGGTCCAGAACGGAAGCTTTGTCATAGGAGGCTGTGAAACCTTCGAGCGACAAGGTCAGGACCACTTTCTGATCCGGTGCCAACGCGGGAACGATGGTCATCTTTGCCTCATTGCCACGCTTGAAAGAAGCAATATCCGCAGCAGTAAGACCCAGACGCACATAGCAACCAACGGGGTTGCAGAATGCATAGGGGTAGCGGCGCGGCTTGTCGCCATCAACAGCCACTGTAAACTGTTGGGGCAGGGCTGTTTCAAGTGGAACGATGATTGTGGCGCCTGCAACTGCTTTGCCGCCATCGGGCAGACGGAACAGCGATACTTCGGCAACCGGCACACCTTCGCCATCGTCAAGCAATTGGTACATCTGGCAAGGCTCTTCGCCTTCCTCTACCTTGATGCAGCGCATTTCCCACGCACCGATTGTTTCACGCGTGTAAGGTTTGCCGATCTCGGTTGCCCCACTTGCGTCCTCACCCAGGCTCAGCAAATCCTGAACATCTGACGTAGCAGGCACTGCTTCAGCATCGGTGGCAGGCTCGGTTGTCTGCGCAAGAACAGCAGCCGGTGCGAAAACAGCAAGAGTGGCGCAAAGCGTCAGGGCTGTTGAAAACTTAGTCATTTGAAATCCGTCGATTGTTTGCATTTATTCCGCTTTACCACTCTCGCCACCGGATGTCAGGGGGGGTGCGCGCGACATCACGCATAGTGAAGCGATTTTCTGCTTGTTCTAGGCTACAACCGCATCGAGCACTTATGGTGCGGACATAAAAAAAGAGGGCAAAGTATGCCCTCTCTTTCGATTTTTCGTAACTCCCTGTCGGACTGAGCCGACTTATTAGATGTACGTTAGTCAAGCAGATCCAAACGGTCAACAGGAAATCCATATATAGTAAATTAACAATTTCAACCGTTTGGTAAAAAAAGCCGTACCCGAAGGCACGGCCAGTCTGACAGGGAGGAAGTGCCGACAGTTAACGGACATAAGAACTGCCGACAAATTCACTATGGCGCCCAAAAGTTAAGTTAGTATGTTCGTCCGGTGCGGTATCGGACACCCTGTCTGGAACGTAAGAGGCAACAGGAGAATGTGATTGTGAGCTCGGATCTTTTTATCGGCGGCGGTGGGCCGGACCATGGCACGCAACAGTTTTTGTCGCTCAAATACGCCAACCGGCACGGTTTGGTAGCAGGCGCGACAGGCACCGGTAAGACGGTTACCTTACAAATCATGGCAGAAGGATTTGCCAATGCGGGGGTGCCAGTGTTCCTCTCGGACGTCAAAGGCGACCTGAGCGGTTTGGCAATGGCGGGCGATCCGACCCACAAATTGCACGGCCCGTTCACTGAACGCGCGGAAAAAATCGGCTTTACCGATTTCAAATACGAAGCCTTCCCCGTCACATTCTGGGATCTTTTCGGTGAGCAGGGCCATCCCGTCCGCACCACCGTATCCGAGATGGGGCCACTATTGTTGGGCCAGCTTCTGGGTCTGTCCGAAGCGCAGGAAGGCATCCTTAACATCGCATTCCGTGTCGCGGATGAAGACGGCATGGCCCTATTGGACCTCAAGGATTTGCAGTCTTTGCTGGTCTGGATCGGTGAAAATGCTTCTGATCTGTCCCTGCGGTACGGCAATGTCTCTTCGGCTTCTGTGGGCGCGATCCAGCGCCGCCTGCTGGTGTTGGAAAATCAGGGTGGCACCAAATTGTTTGGCGAGCCTGCTCTGGCGCTGTCAGATCTGATGCGCACAGATGCTGATGGGCGCGGGATGATCAATATTCTCGCGTCCGACCAGCTTATGGGCGCGCCGAAACTCTATTCCACCTTCCTGCTCTGGCTACTGTCAGAATTGTTTGAGGAGCTGCCCGAAGTGGGCGACGCTGACAAACCCAAACTGGTCTTCTTCTTTGACGAAGCGCACCTGCTGTTTGACGACGCGCCGAAAGCTTTGGTCAACAAGGTGGAGCAGGTCGCACGCCTGATCCGTTCCAAAGGTGTCGGCGTCTATTTTATTACTCAGAACCCTGCGGATGTCCCCGAAGATATCCTTGGCCAGCTTGGCAACCGCGTGCAGCACGCCTTGCGCGCTTTCACTGCCAAAGACCAAAAAGAGCTGCGCTTGGCGGCCCAAACCTACCGCGACAACCCCGCCTTCAGCACCGAAGAAGCCATTCGAGAGGTGGGCGTGGGTGAGGCGGTCACCTCAATGCTGCAGCCCAAAGGTGTGCCGGGCATTGTGGAGCGGACCCTGATCCGTCCGCCGTCTTCTCAGCTTGGGCCAATCTCGGACACGCAGCGAAAAGCGCTCATGGCATCCTCGGTCATGGCTGGCAAATACGATACACCTATTGACCGTGACAGTGCCTTCGAGATGCTACGCGAACGCGCCGCAACTGCGTCAGCCGAAGCCGAGGCAGCCGAAGCGGCTATCGTGAAAGCCGAAGAAGACGCTAAAGCCGCGAAAGAGGCCAAGGCCAACACACCGACATTGCGCGAGTTCAAGGCCGCGCGGCGCTACGCCAGCAAGGACGCTGCCCCGCGCCGCAGTAGCAGCCGGAAATCTTCAACCAATGGAGGTATCGGCGGTGCCATTGCCAACGTGGTGTTCAAAGAACTCAAAGGCACCACAGGCCGCCGTATCGTGCGCGGTATTTTGGGGGGTCTGTTCAGAGGCCGCTGAGCACAACAAAAAACCGCGCTTTGCATCATACAAAGCGCTGCTACTTTACCAAAATATCTAGAAACAAAGCCCACCAGTTTTATTCGGTGGGCTTTGTTGTGTTATTTCTCTGGGATCAATCCGCGCGGGCTGAATCGCAGCACAACGATCATAATCACACCCATTGTCATCAGACGCATCTGGGCGGCGCTTTCTATCAAATGCGCGCGCAGCCAGTTGTCTTCGGCCATGCCGGATGTGATGATGTCCATGATAAACAGGCCGATCGGTTCAACCTGCACCCACAGGAACCAGATCAGGAAGCCGCCAAGGATCGCACCCAGATTGCTGCCCGAACCACCTACAATTACCATTACCCAGATCAGGAAGGTAAAGCGCAGCGGCTGGTAGGTGCCCGGTGTCAGCTGACCATCCAGCGTGGTCATCATCGCGCCGGCAATCCCGCAAATCGCTGAGCCGAGAATGAACACCTGCAAATGCCGTGCCGTAACGTCTTTGCCCATCGCCTCTGCCGCGACTTCATTGTCGCGGATCGCGCGCAGCATACGTCCCCAGGGGGAGTTCAGCGCGCGCTGGCTTAGCCAGAAAATAATGCCCAGAACCGCTGCGAACAACGCTGCATAAAGTAGCTTCACAAAGATCGTAGACCCTTCGACCGGATCAAACCCAAGAGATGCTGCACGCTCCACAAAGGCGGCGGAGTTTTGCAGGTCTAGCTCATAAGGGACGGGGCGAGGCACGCCGACCACGTTCTTCACGCCGCGGCTCAGCCAGTCTTCGTTCTTGAGCATCGCAATGATGATCTCGGCGATGCCCAATGTCGCAATAGCAAGGTAGTCAGAGCGCAGGCCGAGAGCGGCTTTACCGATAAGCCAAGCTGCACCCGCGGCGAACAGACCGCCCACAGGCCATGCGATCAACATGATCCAGCCGTTGTCACGGTAGGTCTCATCGCTGCCAGGGTTCAGACCGCCAAGGTATCCTGTCGCCGCCGGGTTCACTCCTTCGATCAGGGCCACGTTAGGGTCCAGAAAGCCGCGGAAGATAAAGAAGCCAAAGATCAGGATGGCCGTGATGGTAACGCTTCGGTTCCGGCCCGGTGCCATGCGCCGGTAGATAAAGACTGCCGCAACAATCGCAGCAACCCCCAGCACCAGCGCCAGGATAACGCCCGGACCACCGGCACTGAACGCACCCGGTGTCGCAGGCATGCCGATTAGCACGGCCGCAAGACCGCCTAAGGCCACAAAGCCCATGACGCCAACGTTAAACAAGCCCGCAAAGCCCCATTGAAGGTTCACCCCCAGCGCCATGATGGCCGAGATGATGCCCATATTCAGGATGAACATCGCGTTGTTCCATCCCTGAAAAAATCCAGAAATGATGATGAGCGTGAAAACCAGCGCAAACAGCAACGTATTTTTGACGGTATCGGTCATGTTGTGGACTGCCCTTTGAAGAGGCCCGTAGGCTTGAACAGCAACACGATCAGCAAGATCACGAAGCTAACGGCGAATTTATAATCGGTGGACATCAGCTGCACGAGGCCCGATGGCTCAAGGCTTTCTGGCATCAGATAGACCAATACTTTCTTCCATGCGTAGGTGATTGTGACCTCGGAAAAGGCGATCACGAAACCGCCCGCAATGGCACCCAGAGGGCTGCCAATGCCACCCACCACGGCGGATGCAAAGATCGGCAGTAGCAACTGGAAGTAGGTGAAAGGTTTGAACGATTTATCCAACCCGTAGAGCGTGCCGGCAATCGTGGCGAGGGTCGCAACAATTATCCACGTCAGCATCACAACCCGCTCTGGGTTGATGCCGGACAGCAGTGCCAGATCTTCGTTATCGGAGTAGGCGCGCATGGACTTTCCAGCGCGTGTTTTATTCAGAAACCAGAAAAGCAGCGCCACAACAATGATCGCCGTAATCACAGTGATAAGTTGCGTTGTGCGGATGCCAAGGCCTTCGTCCAACCCTGTCATCGTCTTGAAATCACGCGCAGAAATTATAAAGCGCGGCCCGTCGGCAAAGCTTTGGTCATCCGGTCCGATGATAAAGCGCACAATGCCGTTCATGATGAACATCACACCCATCGACACGATCACAAGGATCACCGGCTTGGCTTTTTGCACTCGGTAAAACCGGTAGACCATACGGTCTGTCAAAAGCACCAGCGCGATACAGCCCAAGATGCCGAAGGGCAGGGCGAGCAGGGCCGTGGGAAGTGGTCCAAGGCTGATGCCTACCGATTGCATCCACCACGTCACCAGAATGGTGACCATCGTGCCAAAGGCCATCGTATCGCCGTGGGCAAAGTTGGAAAACCGCAGGATGCCATAAACGAGGGTGACCCCCAAAGCACCAATAGCAAGCTGGCTTCCATAGGCGACACCAGGGATCAGCACATAATTCGCAAGTGCGACAATTGCGTTGAGAAATTCCATCAGTTTTTTTTCCTTTGGCAAGTGCCCGCCATGGTAAACGCATCACCTCGTCCGACAAACATATGTGTGGAGAGGAGAAGCGTCATGTCAGAGAAAAGCGACAAAATATAAGGCATATTTTCGGCCATATCTTGTGCTGCTCCGCGTAAAATTACATTCGCCGATGAATCAAGTGACGTGAGCACCAATGGTGCTCCAACACCGAATGAAAACAGATAGCTATCGCGTTCAGGAAGAATTTTAGCGTTGAGAGACATGGCTGTACAAGGTTCACCATGGCTGCACATTTGCTCAATATTGCACGCGTAAGATGCAGCAGCGGCGGAAACCGCGATCATAGACAACAATGCGGGGAATACTGTGAAACGTATCATTCCTCAGCCCCCCAAAAACGATTTACGCACTTCGGGATCGGCGAGCAGTTCCTTGCCCGTCCCCGCAAACGCATTCGCCCCCTGCACCAGAACATAGCCTTTGTCTGCAATTTCAAGTGCTTGACGGGCGTTCTGCTCTACCATCAGGATCGGAATGCCCGTGCGGGCCACTTCGATAATGCGGTCGAACAACTCATCCATCACAATCGGCGACACACCCGCTGTCGGTTCATCGAGCATCAGCACTTTGGGTTGTGTCATCAGCGCACGGCCCACAGCGACCTGCTGGCGCTGGCCGCCCGAAAGTTCTCCGGCAGCCTGATTGCGTTTGTCTTTGAGGATCGGGAACAGGTCATAGACCTGCGCCATCGTATCACGGAAATCATCACGGCGGATGAACGCGCCCATCTCTAGGTTTTCTTCAACCGTCATCGACGTAAAGATGTTCGAGGTCTGCGGCACAAAGCCCATCCCCTTGGCCACGCGGGCTTGCGGGCTGAGGCCGGTGATGTCTTCCCCGTCCAGCTTGACCGAGCCGGAGCGCACATCAAGCATCCCGAACACTGCCTTCATCGCAGTGGATTTACCGGCACCATTCGGCCCGACGATCACGGCAATTTCGCCTTTATCCACGGCAATGGTACATCCGTGCAGGATATCTGGCCCTTTGCCATAACCGCCCGTCATTGTGTCGCCGATCAGAAACGGCCCACCGGGGGAGGCATGGCTTTTTCCACTGGATTTCGGCATGATGGACCCTTGGCCCTTGGCGTTGCCAACCGACAAATCCTTGTTGCCGCGGCCGCTGTATGGCTCGCTCATATGCTGCGTCCCATCTCTATGTTTTGTGTTGGAAATCGGCGGGTTGGGGCCTTGCCCCAGAGCTGTGAGAGCTTATTCACGCGCCAACCTGTTCTTTGTTCTTGAGGCCAGTGCCGAGATAAGCTTCGATCACCTGCTCGTTGGCTTTGATCTCAGCGAGCGTGCCCTGAGCCAGCACGTGACCTTCGGCCATACAGATCACCGGATCACAAAGGCGACCAATGAAGTCCATGTCGTGTTCGATCACAACGAAGGTATAGCCCCGCTCTTTGTTGAGGCGCAGGATGGCATCTCCGATGGTGTTGAGCAGGGTCCGGTTCACGCCGGCGCCGACCTCATCCAGAAACACGATCTTCGCGTCCACCATCATGGTTCGACCCAGCTCTAGCAGCTTCTTTTGTCCGCCAGAGATTTGGCCAGCCTTTTGATCTGCCAAATGCTCTACGGTAAGGAATTCCAGCACCTCGTCCGCTTTGGCGCGCAAGGCGCGTTCTTCGTCAGCGATCCGTTTGCGACCGAACCATGTATTCCAAAGGATCTCACCCGACTGACCACCTGGAACCATCATCAGGTTCTCGCGGCAGGTCATCGAGTGGAATTCATGTGCGATCTGGAACGTCCGCAGCAGACCTTTATGAAACAAGGTATGCGGGGGCAGTCCGGTGATGTCTTCACCGGCCATTGTCACACGACCCGACGTGGATTGAAGAACACCTGCTATCACGTTGAAAAGAGTAGTTTTTCCAGCTCCATTAGGGCCGATCAGCCCGGTTATAGAGCCTTCTTCAATGGTCAGGCTTGCGCCATCAACAGCGTGAAAGCCGCCGAAATGTTTGTGTAAATCGTCAACGACGATCATATGCTTTATCCCCGTGTGCGTGGCTCCCCGCATCTATGCACGGGGTTGGGCCTGTGTAAAAACAGCCCGAGGCGCACCCCGGGCTGTCTTGTTGTCATGCCCTCGCGGGCAAAGCTTTATTTGAAACCGACGGTTTCATTTTTGCCGTCTTTTACTTCGATCATGCGGTAGGAACCAGCAGATTCACCGGGTCCGATCAGCTCAACCGCAGAGGCACCAACATAGTCGATATCGGTACCGGCTTTGATCAGCTCAAGCGCTTTACCCAGATCGCCAGGATAGATTTTCTCGCCGGGGGCGTTTGCAACGTCGAGGATCTTTTCTTTGTAGACAGCCGGATCGGTGGAACCGGACGCCTGCATGGCCAACAACAGCAGCGCCGCTGCGTCATAGCTTTCGGGAGTGTATGGGGACGTGCCGTCAAAACCGCCAGCTTCGGCCATTTTCGAAAACACCTCGATGCCTTCACCTTCGCTACCTGCGATCTGGCCGTAAGAGCCGTCAAGGTCAGGACCGATTGTTTCGGGCAGGTTGTCACCGATCATGCCGCCGGGCAGACCGAACTGTTCCCATGCGCCTGCGTCGAGTGCCGCCTTGATGATGCCTGCGCCGCCTTGGTCAAGGTAACCTGCAACCACAAGGATATCACCGCCCGCTGAGGCCAGTGCGCCAACTTCGGCAGAATAGTCTGCTTTGCCGTCTTCATGTGCAGCAACGATCGTAACTTCGCCGCCCAGCGCCTTGAACGAGGATTCGATCGCGTCTGCCAAACCCTTGCCGTAGTCGTTGTTTGTATAGGTCAGAGCGATGGATTTCACGCCGCGCTCTTGCAGAATTTCTGCCATGACTTCGCCTTCACGCGCATCCGATGGGGATGTACGGAAAAACAGGCCGTTGTCTTCCATTGTGGTCAGACCGGGGGACGTGGCGGAGGGGGAAATCATGACCATGCCGTTTGGAATGGCGACGTTCTGCAGCACAGCACCAGTCACACCGGAGCAATCCGCGCCCACGATACCGGCAACGCCATCAGCGATCAGACGTTCGGCGTTGGACACAGCCAGGCCGTTGTCGATACAGCCGGAGTCCACGCGCATCGCGGTGACTTTGGCGCCGTCCATCAGCATGCCGCTTTCGGACACTTCGTTGATCGCCATTTCAGCGCCGGAGGCCATCGGCCCTGTCAGCGATTCAATAGGGCCAGTAAAGCCGAAGATGATCCCGATTTTAACTTCTTTTGCGTGGCCGTCAGCGAAAGCGCCGGTGGCAACAATTGCTGCAGCCGTTGTGGCCATAAGCATCTTTTTCATTTGGTTCTCCCATGTTGGAACGTAATGTTCGAGGGTCAGCCTATGCGGCGTCCACTCAAAAGAGAAGTGGATTTTTTGAGTTAAATCGCCTTATTTTGACGCCTTAAACGAGTTATCGTCGCGCGATGCGTACGTTTGGTGCCCACCCTGCCTTTTATCACTTAAAGTGCCGTAGCGTCATATTGAACAACGCTAAAACGCCGCTCAGGGGCGGCAAGGACCGTGAGATTGGTGCGCCCAGCGCCTCTTCGCACAACACATCACGCAAGCCTGTGATTGCCTATGGCAATGGTTGCGCCGCTTGCATTGCGCGCGCAAGTATCTCCGGATTGGGCGCGGTCTCGACGTCACCTAACAACGATGAGACGTCGACCGCGTCACAAGCCTGCAACGATCGGTAAGTGCGGAGACTTTGGGTTTCAATTTATGGAAGGTAGCTGGGCCAGTCGAGCCAGAGGACTGCCAAATCAGAGGCAGTGAGAGAATTAGATAATAAGCATAGCGCGTCGGCCAAGGCGATACAGCGTCACGCTGGCTCATTTCCGAGCAGGCAGCGTCAAAGCAGTCAACTCGGCGTGGTCCATCACCACTTCGTGCCGCGTTTCAGGCCTGTCGGCAGCGATCATGGCACTTAGATCCATAGAGATGCGCGCGCAGGTGGGCAGGTGGACCGTCCAAGAAATCCTTGGCCCTGCGTTCGGGCTCCATCACGTAGATCCTTATCAGGCAGCGCCGTTCCCTTTCAGCGGCGCTGATCGGCACAGAACACCTTGGCCAGTTGCGGATCAAACGCGCCATTAACTACTGAAACGGACTGCCTTGGTGTCCTCCAGCGAGACAGAAACCAGCCAGTCTGACGATGACGAACCTTAATAGCATTCATCATAGACCAGCACGCCACAAACAGGGCCGTTTTGCGCAAGGGCTAGCAGCCTCTGCGCCATTGTGTTGGTCTAGGCCTTCTTTCACAGCATGAGGGTGCAGACCGTAAAGGGTAGGGGGTGCTAAAAACCACTCCCGCCAGAACAAGCCCGACCCGCCGCACGATGCAGATAAGGGCTAACCGGCCAAACAGCCTCAAATCGAAAGGCGTGCCGCATGGCTGCCGCGTTCGCGGTAAGGAGTGGTGTCATAATGCGCACGGTAGCATTTGGAGAAATGCGACGGCGACGCAAAACCACAGGCCAGCGCCACGTTGATCACGCTCATATCTGTCTGCATCAGCAGGTTGCGCGCTTTTTGCAGGCGGAGCTCCATGTAATAGCGTTTGGGGCTGCGGTTAAGATATCTGCGGAACAGGCGCTCCAACTGCCGTGTAGACATGCCAACGTCCTGCGCAAGGATCGAAGGGCTGATCGGCTCTTCGATGTTGACCTCCATAATCTGGATGACCTGGCTCAGCTTGGGGTGACGCACACCAATGCGGGTAGGCACAGACAGTCGCTGGGTGTCCTGATCAGTTCGGATCGAACTGTAGATCAGCTGGTCCGCAACCGCGTTTGCCAGATCCTCGCCCTGATCATCAGCAATAATTTTGAGCATCAGATCGATAGAAGAGGTCCCGCCAGCGGTTGTCATCCGGTTGTGGTCCACCACAAAGACCGATTTGGTCAGGGTGACGTCCTCGAATTCTTCTCCGAAACTGTCCTGATTCTCCCAGTGGATTGTGGCCCGGCGTCCGTCGAGCAGACCCGCCTTCGCCAGTGAGTAGGCCGCAGTACAAAGCCCGCCCATGATCAGACCCTTGCGCGCTTCACGGCGCAGCCATGACAGCACCTTTTTAGTGGTGGCTGTTTGGACATCGATGCCACCGCAAACCAAAACGGTGTCTTCACGGTTCATTTCGACCAGATCATGGTCAAGCTGGAACACCGTCCCGGCAGAGCAGGCTGCTTGCTCGCCGCCTTCGCCGACCAGTGTCCATTCATACAAGGGCCGTCCGGCCATCCTATTGGCAATACGTAGACTTTCGATCGCGGTGGAAAAACACAGGAGGCTAAAGTTATCCAACAGCACAAATACGAACCTGCGAGGTTTGTCTGGATTTTCAGGGATGCGTTGTGCGTGCGGCGCTTTAGCCATATAGGCGTCTCCCAGATTAGGAAGGTTACGGTAATTTCAGTGCGCCACTAGGGCATGAGGATAAAACTAAGGTCAAGCGCACAAATGGGTTATGGTCACGGTGGGTCGGTTTTTGTATAGGTACCATCTGAACCAGCGTTTGCGCCAACATAGAGCGCGTAATCGCCAACGACCGGAGACACGACATGACCAACTGGAGCAAATCAAGCTGGCGTACTCTGCCACGGATTCAAATGCCAGACTACCCCGACCAGCAAGCTCTGGAAGCGGTAGAGGCGCAGCTCTCGCGATATCCGGTTCTGGTTTTTGCCGGTGAGGCACGACGACTGCGCAAGCATTTGGCTGCTGTAGGCCGTGGCGAGGCGTTTTTGTTGCAGGGCGGCGATTGCGCCGAAAGCTTCGAGCAGTTCTCATCCGACATGATCCGCGACACCTTCAAGGTGATGCTGCAGATGGCAGTGGTGCTGACATATGGCGCAAAAGTGCCGGTGATAAAAGTGGGCCGTATTGCGGGGCAATTCGCCAAGCCGCGCTCGGCCAACATGGAAACAATCGATGGGGTGGAGCTGCCCAGCTACCGTGGTGACATCATCAACGATCTGGCCTTCACACCTGAAGCACGTATGCCAAACCCAGAGAACATGATGCGCGCCTACACACAGGCGGCCGCAACGCTGAACCTGCTGCGCGCATTCTCCACCGGCGGTTATGCGGATGTGCACAAGGTACACGGCTGGACGCTTAGCTTTACCGATGGTGAGAAGGCGGAAAAGTATCGCGATGTGGCGACACGTATTTCCGACACGCTTGATTTCATGGCGGCGGCTGGTGTTACATCCGACACCGCACACACGTTGCAATCGGTTGAATTCTACACCAGCCATGAATCGCTGCTGTTGGAATATGAAGAGGCGCTGTGCCGTCAGGAAGCCGAAACAGGCAAATGGTTGGCCGGCTCCGGCCACATGCTTTGGATCGGGGACCGTACGCGGCAACCTGATGGCGCGCATGTTGAGTTCGCCTCAGGTGTGCAAAACCCCATCGGCCTCAAGTGTGGCCCGACGATGGAAGCCGACGACCTAAAGAAGCTGATGAAAAAGCTGAACCCGCAGAACGAAGAGGGCCGTCTGACTTTGATTGCGCGCTTTGGTGCGGGTGCGGTGGGCGATCACCTACCAAGGTTGATCAAAGCGGTGCGCGAAGAGGGGGCCAACGTTGTCTGGACCTGTGACCCGATGCACGGCAACACGATCAAGTCCTCCACTGGCTACAAAACACGTCCGTTTGAAAGCGTTCTGCGCGAAGTGCGCGAATTCTTCGGCGTGCATGGCGCCGAAGGCACCGTACCCGGCGGCGTCCATTTCGAGATGACGGGACAGGACGTAACCGAATGTACCGGCGGCGTACGTGCCGTGTCTGATGAGGATCTGTCAGACCGCTATCATACCGCCTGTGACCCGCGCCTCAACGCCAGCCAGTCTTTGGAACTGGCGTTTCTGGTGGCAGAAGAGCTGTCTGCGCGCCGCGATAAAGCTGCGGCAAAAGAAGTCGGTTAAATCTAAATGGGGCAGGGCGTTCGCGCCCTGTCCGCCCCTTATTCGTCCGACACGATCAGACGCAAATATGGTGGCCCCTTTTTCAGGTTGTTCCCGTCTTCGCGCCTAAAGGCTTTTTGTCCCTCGGCGAACCCTTTAGCGGCCACCTCACGCTGCACCACTCGTGGCGTGGTCTGAGCATTGCCCAAAGGGCGCAGGCTGATATCACGCAGGTCAAACCGACGCGGAACAGCGCCCAGATCCCCAAGACTAACGATACAGCCCAGAATACGGCTCACATCCCCCAGATCGCTCTTGAGTGGCAGTAGGATCATTCGTGCATCAAGCGCCGGTTGGCCCTGACTGGCAGCGGAATGCATCGCCACCTCGGCAGTGCCGGGGGTCTGGAATACTTCCTCTAACAGTCCCGCCACGCGGGTTCGGGCATTTTGCTCAAAGAAAGAGGTCAGGGGCATACCACGGGCTTCCATGCCCATGATGTCATGCAGATGGCTGCCGGCAATGCGCATGCGCGCCACACCTGGCGCTACCCGCTCAAGGATAAAGGCATAGGGCAGCGCGCTTTCGATGCCTCGCGGATCAATCTCTGCCCGCTTGGGCATTTCACGACCCGCCCGCAGCGCATCCCAATAGGCCTCGACAATCGCGATAGGCGCATATCCACTGTGTGGCTGATAGTCAGACATAGTGACAACATTTTGCGTGGTTTTGGTTGAGTTGTCCATTGAAGCTCTCATTTAGATCTGGGTGTATTCAGGTAACGGCGGATTTCCGCGCTTGAGCGCGATAAGCTGACTAAAAAGACCAACTAACACGTTCTGTGTCTCAATCTGCGACTAAGGCAAACTAGCACCATTTGCCTCATATTGGTCATATTTCAGTCATATAGGTTAACGGCACTTTTCTCTGCACAAGCTGTATATCGGCAGGATGGGGCTTGCAGATAAGGGGAAAAAAAACCTATTCCGGACCTAGGTATTATTTAGAAGGTGCGCGCAGATGATCAGGTCAATGACAGGTTTTGCCGCAAAAAGCGGCTCACTAGCACCACATAGCTGGGGCTGGGAGCTGCGTGCGGTCAACGGCAAGGGGCTTGATCTGCGCATTCGCATGCCTGATTGGATTCCGGGGCTTGAGGCCGGCCTGCGCACTGCATTGGCCGCGGGTGTGGCGCGGGGCAACGTGACATTGGGCCTGCGCGTTAACCGCGAAGAAGGCAGTGGCAGTCTGGCTGTGAACGAAGCCCAGCTTACCACCGTTCTGGATGCACTCGGACGGATCGAGGCCGCCGCGATGGATGCCGGCATCTCGCTTGCGCCATCAAAAGCCACCGATATCGTCACAATGCGCGGCGTGCTTGAGCCGGCCGCAACCCAAGATGACAACGAAGCATTGGCAAAATCCCTGTTGACCGAATTTGACAGCGTGCTGGCCGATTTCAACGCGATGCGCACTTCCGAAGGGGCCGCATTGGAGCGCATTTTGCGCGACCAGCTTGCCCAGATCAGCACGCTGACGGCAGAGGCCGCCGAACTGGCACTGGCCCGAAGCGCGCAGACCGAAGAGATCATGCGCCGCAATCTGGCGCGGGTCATGGACAACGTTGACGGGATAGAGCCTGATCGCATTGCAGCTGAGCTGGCGCTGATCGCGGTCAAGGCCGACATTACCGAAGAAATTGACAGGCTGGCCGCGCACGTGACAGCAGCCGAGACGCTATTGGCAGGTGATGGTCCCGTGGGCCGCAAGCTTGATTTCCTGATGCAGGAATTCAACCGTGAGGCCAATACACTGTGTGCCAAGTCGCAAAACAGCGACCTGACACGTGTGGGGCTGGCCCTAAAAGCGGTCATCGACCAGTTGCGTGAACAAGTACAGAATGTGGAGTAAGCTATGACCGACCGACGCGGCCTTCTGATCATCCTGTCCTCGCCCTCGGGCGCGGGGAAATCCACCCTAGCCAAGCGGTTGATGGTTTGGGACGACACTCTGAGCTTTTCCGTGTCTGCCACCACGCGCCTGCCGCGCGAAGGTGAAGTGGATGGTAAGGATTATCTTTTCGTGAACGAAGAGACCTTTCGAAAATGGGTGTCGGATGGCGAAATGCTTGAGCACGCCCACGTCTTCGGAAACTTCTATGGTTCCCCCAAGGGGCCAGTCGAAAAGGGGATCAACGCCGGCAATGACGTGCTGTTTGACATCGACTGGCAAGGCGCGCAGCAAATCCGCAACTCTCCGCTGGGTCTTTACACCCTGTCGATCTTCATTCTGCCGCCCTCCATCAGTGAGTTGCACCGCAGGCTGGTAAACCGCGGTCAGGACGACGCAGAAACCATCGCCAAGCGCATGCAAAAAAGCTGGGACGAGATTAGCCACTGGGACGGCTATGACTATGTGCTGGTGAATGACGATCTGGACACAACCGAAGAAAAGTTAAAAACCATCATCACCGCAGAGCGGCTCAAACGGACGCAACAGCCTGAGTTGAGCGCCATCGCGCGCCGCCTGCAATCTGAATTCGAGGATTTGACATGACCATTTACGCCCTTGCCGACAAGACCCCGGAAATTGCCACTGACGCATGGGTTGCCCCTGATGCAAATGTCATCGGGAATGTCGTGCTGGAGGAGAAATCCTCGGTGTGGTTCGGCTGCACGCTGCGTGGCGACAATGAGCTGATCACAGTGGGGGTCGGATCAAACGTGCAGGAAAATTGCGTGTTCCATACGGATCTTGGCTTTCCTCTGACGATTGGCAAGAACTGCACCATCGGTCACAAGGTCATGCTGCACGGCTGCACGATAAACGACAATTCGCTGATCGGGATGGGTGCGACCATCCTGAACGGCGCCAAGATCGGCAAAAACTGCTTAATCGGGGCAGGGGCGCTTATCACCGAGAACAAAGTCATCCCTGACGGCAGCCTCGTGATGGGCGCACCGGGTAAGGTTGTAAGATCACTCGACGAAAAAGCCATTCAGGCATTGACCGCAAGTGCGGTGCACTACCAACAAAACGCCGCGCGTTTCGCCTCCGACCTAAAAGAAGTCTGATCCGGTGACAACGCCACTGCCCGTGAGCGTGGTTATCGCAGCACTACCAATGCCGGCATTGGCCATCGCCCAGTCAGAGCAGATTATCACGCTTAATGATGCTGCGCAGCACCTACTGGGGATGCCGGCGCAGGGGCGGCATTTCATCACCGTGCTGCGTCAACCGTCGGTGGTTGAAGCGGTCGAGAAGTGCCTTGCTGACGGATCACAAGCCACAGCCGAATTTCTGACACGCGAGAACGGGACGGACACGACCTATACCGTGTCCGTCAGTCCGGTGGGCAAGACCGGCATCGCACTTTTATCGTTTCAGGACATTACCGCTGTGACGGCTGCAGGCCAGATGCGCCGCGACTTTATCGCCAACGTGAGCCATGAGCTACGCACACCGCTCACGGCGCTCATGGGGTTTATCGAGACCCTGCGCGGGGCGGCGCGTGACGATGCCAAAGCGCGCACGCGGTTTCTTGAAATCATGGGCAATGAGACAGAGCGGATGAACCGGCTTGTCGATGATCTGCTTTCGCTCAGCCGGGTGGAAGCAGAAGAACGCGTGCGACCCGACGCAGAGATTGATGTGGCCAGCGTCGTCGCAACGACCCTGCGTAATCTCACGCTGTTAGCCACACAAGCAGACGTGGTTTTGGTGCCGGATCTTCCGTCTGAGCCTGTGATGATGCGGGCAGACCGCGACCAACTGGTGCAGGTTTGTACCAACCTCATCGAGAACGCGATCAAATACGGGGGCAAAGGCAAGCGGGTCTACGTCTCGTTGCGGATAGAAGCGCATATCGATGCGCTGCGGGCGCGGGGGCTGGTCCTGAGTGTGCGTGACGAAGGCCTAGGCATCTCTCCACAGCATTTGCCACGTCTGACAGAACGATTCTACCGCGCCGATGAACACCGCAGCCGAGAACTGGGCGGCACGGGACTGGGGCTGGCCATTGTGAAGCACATTCTCAACCGCCACCGCGCGCGCATAAAAATCACTTCCACCCTTGGGCAGGGATCTGAATTCAAGGTGTTTTTGCCGCTTGAGTAGAGAGCGTTACAAGAATTATGACAGCAAAAAGCCGGTTGTCATAAAACTGTAACGAACCTGTCACAAAAGGTTAGCAACGCAGGCTTAGGTCGGGGTCATTATCACCATTGGGGTGATTGCAACCGACTGTTGACAGGAGACACTATGTCTTTCGCAAAACTCACAACTTCCGCGCTGGCCATTGCCGCCGTATCTGCAACTGCTGCCGCTGCACGCGATCAGGTTCAGGTGGCGGGTTCCTCCACTGTGCTGCCTTATGCATCCATCGTAGCCGAAGCATTTGGCGAAAACTTTGACTTCCCCACACCAGTCGTTGAATCCGGTGGCTCATCTGCGGGTCTCAAGCGTTTCTGCGAAGGTGTTGGCGAAAACACTATCGACATCGCAAATGCGTCCCGCCAGATCCGCAAAAATGAGATCAAAGCCTGCGCTGAAAACGGCGTGACGGACATCATCGAAGTCCGCATCGGCTATGACGGGATTGTTTTCGCATCCGACATCGACGGCAACTCTTTCGAATTCACACCTGTTGACTGGTACAAAGCCCTGTCCGCCAAAGTTGTGGTAGATGGCAAGGTCGTCGACAACCCGTACACAATGTGGAACGAAGTAAACCCTGCGTTCCCAGCCCAACCGATCCAAGCGTTCGTACCGGGTACAAAGCACGGCACACGCGAAGTTTTCGAAGACAAAGTGATCCTCGAAGGTTGTGAAGAAACAGGCGACTTCGAAGTTTTCAAAGCATCTAAGGAAGACGACAAGAAAGCCGCCGAGAAAGCCTGCATCGCGCTGCGCACGGATGGCAAATCCGTAGACATCGACGGTGACTACACAGAAACGCTGGCCCGCATCGAGAGCAACAAAGACGGCATCGGCGTATTTGGTCTGGCCTTCTACGAGAACAACACAGACAAGCTACAAGTCGCCACTATGTCCGGAATTGCACCGTCGACTGAAAGCATCTCGACCGGCGAATACCCTGTGTCCCGCCCACTGTTCTTCTACGTCAAGAAAGCCCACATCGGCGTGATCCCCGGCCTTAAGGAATTCGCCGAATTCTTCGTCGCCGATGAGATTGCCGGCCCAGATGGCCCACTGGCCGAATACGGTCTGGTATCTGATCCTGAATTGACCAACACTCAGGACGCGGTGATGAACGAAGCCGTCATTGGCAGCGGTTCCTGATCGGCACGTTCGGATGAAATATTGACCGAGGGGCTGCTTTCATAAAGCGGCCCCTCACCTTTGGCGCCCCTACGGCGGAGACTTTATGCCCTTTTCGTTTCTCCAAAATCCGATGACATTGACGCTGATCGTAATCGCGGTCGCTATTGCGGGATATGTACTGGCGCGCGGTAGGGCCATGGCGCGGGCAGGGGGCGACGCACGGCGTCTACACTCGCTGCCGAACTACTATGGTATGACAGCGGCGATGTCTGCGGCCGTTCCGGCGCTTGGCGTACTGGTGATCTGGTTGCTGGCTCAACCAATGCTGATACAGAATTCGGTCCTGCCGATACTCCCCGCCGACGTTACGCAAAGCAGCGGCACCGTTTCGCTGGCGCTCAGCGATGTGAACCGTGTAGCGGAAGGGCTGGATACAGCTGTCGCCCAAGGGGTTCTTGATGCGCAAGCCATCGAGGCGCTGCGCGATGATCCCTCCAGCCTGCGCAGCACTCTTGCGGGTGTGGGCGTTGCACTGGGCTCCGAAGTGGAACCCTATGTTCTGGCAGCCGCCGAGCGGACACGTTCGCTTGAGGCGCGATGGGGTCTGATCCGCGCAGCTGTGGTGATTGCGCTGGCGCTAGTCGGCCTGGCACTGGCCGTACGCGCCGCCGATCCGAAATTCCGCGCCCGCAATGTGGTTGAGCGGGGGATTCTTGCGCTGCTGATCATCGCCGCCTCGCTTGCTATCCTGACCACTGTGGGTATCGTTCTATCGATGCTCTTTGAAACAATGAACTTCTTTTCACAGCATCCCTGGCAGGACTTCTTTTTAGGAGACAGCTGGGCGCCAAACTTCCGTGGTAACAGTGAGTTATCGATCCTGCCGCTGCTTTGGGGCACGCTCTATATCTCGATCATTGCGCTGCTGGTGGCGGTGCCGATCGGGCTGTTTGCCGCGATCTATCTGAGCGAATATGCGGGACCAAAGCTGCGTGCTACCGCCAAGCCGTTGCTCGAAATCCTCGCCGGAATTCCTACCATCGTTTACGGTCTGTTTGCACTGCTGACAGTTGGGCCGTTTCTGGTGGATGTCTTCGGCGCAGGCGGCGTGCTGAGCATGGAAGGCCTGCGGAACGGCGATCCGTTAATGGCAGGCGCCACGGCCGTGATAACCGCAGGGTTGGTCATGGGCATCATGCTGATCCCCTTCGTTTCATCGCTGAGCGACGACATCATCAATGCCGTCCCACAAAGCTTGCGTGACGGATCTTACGCGCTGGGCGCTACACCATCCGAGACGATCCGCAACGTGGTGCTGCCGGCAGCACTGCCCGGCATAGTAGGCGCGATCCTGTTGGCTGCTTCCCGCGCAATTGGCGAAACGATGATTGTGGTGCTGGGGGCAGGGGCGATTGCGCGCTTCTCCGGCAACCCTTTCGAGGCAATGACCACCATCACCACCCGCATCGTAAGCCAGTTGACCGGCGACACAGATTTTGCCAGCCCGGAGACGCTGGTGGCCTTTGCGCTGGGGCTCACTCTGTTTGTTCTGACACTGGGGTTGAACGTCATCGCCCTCTACATCGTGCGTAAATACCGGGAGCAATACGAATGACCGATGCCACCCACTCATCACTTTTGAAACAAGACGCGCGCACGGTAAAGCGCAACCGCGCCGAGGCCCGTTTTAAGGCCTACGGGCTGCTGGCCATCGGGATTGGTGTGCTGATGCTTATGGTGCTGCTCACCACGATCTTCAGCCGCGGCACAGGCGCATTCCAGCAGACCTACCTGACGCTTGATGTAACGCTGGATGCCGCCAAGATCGACAAAAAGGGCAACCGCAATATTGAGGACATCAAAAAGGTATCAACCTTCGGGTATAAACCGCTGTTGGTGGACGCGTTCGAGACGCTGGTCGCAACCACCCAGATCACCTCTGACCTTAAGCCCAAGGCCATGTCTGACATACTCTCCAAAGGTGCCGAGGCGCAGATGCGCGATGCAGTACTGGCGGACCCCACACTCATCGGGCAGACGGTCACGTTCGATTTTCTTGCTTCCGGTCGGGTCGACGGCTACCTAAAAGACCGCGTGACCCGCGCGAGCATCACCAATGACAAGAACATCAACGCGGAACAGCTTGATCTTGTTGACCAACTGCGCGCAGCAGGGGTGCTGGAAAAGAAGTTCAATCTGGCCTTTATCACCGGTGCTGACAGCTCAGATGCAAGGCCAGAGGCAGCGGGTTTTGGTGTATCTATGGTCGGTTCGTTGGCGATGATGCTGGTCGTTTTGGCGCTGGCGTTGCCGATCGGGGTCGCGGCGTCGATCTATCTGGAAGAATTCGCGCCTAAAAACTGGATCACCGATATTATCGAGGTCAATATCTCGAACCTTGCGGCTGTGCCGTCGATCGTCTTTGGTATTCTCGGCCTCGCCGTGTTTATCAACTATATGCATCTGCCAAACTCGGCCCCGCTGGTGGGTGGTTTGGTCCTCACGCTGATGACCCTGCCAACCATCATCATTTCGACCCGCGCCTCGCTTAAATCCGTGCCGCCATCGATCCGCGATGCGGCGCTGGGTGTGGGCGCATCTAAGATGCAATCGGTCTTTCATCACGTGCTGCCGTTGGCCGCCCCCGGCATTCTGACCGGCACGATCATCGGTCTGGCGCAGGCTCTGGGAGAAACAGCACCGCTGCTGCTGATCGGGATGGTGGGCTTTATCGCCTCCAACGGCCCCGAAAGCATTGGGGAAGGGCTACTTAGCCCGAATTCGGCCATGCCGGCACAAATCTACGAATGGGCAAAACGCGCGGACCCTGCTTTTTATGAGCGCGCGTGGGGTGGAATCATCATCCTGCTGGTGTTCCTGATTACAATGAACTTCGTCGCGGTCATGCTACGCCGCCGGTTCGAGCGGCGCTGGTAAGGGGCTGGATCATGCGAGACAACACACAAACTCTGGAGGCACATGTGGCCAATAAATCCAAAATTTCCGCCACAGGCGTGCAGGTCTATTACGGTGACAACCACGCGATCAAAGACGTCAACGTCGAGATCGAGGACAAGACCGTCACTGCGTTTATCGGGCCGTCGGGCTGTGGTAAATCCACCTTCCTACGCTGCATCAACCGGATGAACGACACGATTGATATCTGCCGCGTCGAAGGCAAGATCCTGATTGACGGTGAGGACATCTATGATCCTTCCGTCGATCCGGTACAGCTGCGCGCCAAGGTTGGCATGGTGTTCCAAAAGCCGAACCCGTTCCCCAAGTCGATCTATGATAACGTAGCCTACGGTCCACGTATCCACGGGCTGGCCCGCAACAAATCCGAGCTGGACGAGATCGTCGAGCGGGCTCTGCGCCGCGGTGCGATCTGGAACGAAGTCAAGGACCGCCTTCACGCCCCCGGCACAGGCCTGTCGGGTGGCCAGCAGCAGCGTCTGTGCATCGCGCGCGCTGTGGCGACCGAACCTGAGGTGCTGTTGATGGACGAGCCATGCTCGGCCCTCGATCCAATTGCCACCGCGCAGGTGGAAGAGCTGATCGATGAGCTGCGCCAGAACTACTCGGTGGTGATCGTCACCCACTCCATGCAGCAGGCCGCACGTGTGAGCCAACGTACCGCTTTCTTCCATCTTGGCCATTTGGTGGAGTTCGGCGACACGGACAAGATTTTCACCACTCCCGAAGACCCGCGCACCGAGAGCTATATCACTGGAAGGATCGGTTAATCCAATGGAAAAACAGAACCATATCGTCTCCGCCTTTGACCGCGACCTTGAAAAGATACAAGCGCAAATCATGAAAATGGGCGGGCTGGTCGAAGATGCGATCCGTCAGGCAGCCACCAGCCTAGAGACCCGCGACGAAGATCTGGCCGAAAAGGTCCGCGCGGCGGACAAGCAGATTGACGTGCTCGAAGCGCAGATCAACGAAAACGCCGCCCGCGTGATCGCCCTGCGTGCACCTGCTGCGATTGACTTGCGCATGATCCTCAGCGTTATGAAAATCTCGGCTAATCTGGAGCGGATCGGCGACTATGCCAAGAACATGGCGAAACGTACCAGCGTTCTGTCCAAGATGCCGCCGGTAAGCGACAGCACAGGCGCGATCAGGCGGATGGCGCGGCTGGCCGAAGAAATGCTCAAGGACGCCCTGGACGCCTACATCCGCCGCGATGCAACTCTTGCCGCCGAGATCATCGCGCGCGATGAGGATCTGGATCAGATGTACAACGCCCTGTTCCGCGAATTCCTGACCTACATGATGGAAGATCCGCGTAACATCACCGCCTGTATGCATCTGCATTTCATTGCCAAAAACGTTGAACGGATGGGAGACCATTGTACATCGATGGCAGAGCAAGTGATCTATCTGGTCACCGGCGCGCATCCCGATGAGGCACGGCCCAAGGCGGATGACACCTCGGTCAGCACTAGGGGATAAAGCAGATGTCTACGACCCGAATGCAGGTGTTGCTGGTAGAAGACGAGCCGGCGCAGCGCGAAGTGTTGGCCTATAATCTGGAATCCGAAGGTTATGCCGTACGCCGCGCGGAGAATGGTGAAGAAGCCATGATGCTGATCGACGAGGCAGCACCAGATATCATTATTCTGGATTGGATGATGCCGCTGCTGTCGGGTATCGAGGTTTGCCGCCGTGTGAAAACCCGCGCCGAGACCCGCGAAATCCCCGTGATCATGCTCAGCGCGCGCTCGGAAGAGGTGGACGCGGTGCGTGGCCTTGATACAGGCGCCGATGACTATGTGATCAAGCCTTACAACCTGAAAGAGCTGATGGCCCGGGTGCGCAACCAGCTACGGCGCGTGCGTCCCGCTGCGTCAGGTGAGGTGCTGAGCTACGATGACATCACGCTCAACGCTGATACGCACCGCGTGACCCGCGCCGACGATGAGATCAAGCTGGGGCCAACCGAATTCCGCTTGTTGGTGGTGTTGATGGAAAAACCGGGCAGGGTGTTTAGCCGGGACCAGCTTCTTGATCTGGTTTGGGGCCGTGACATCTATGTCGATACGCGCACCGTTGACGTGCACATCGCGCGCCTGCGCAAGGCGCTGTCAGCCAAGGGCGGTACCGATCCGATCCGCACCGTCCGAGGCACAGGCTACGCTTTAGGCTAACCTTCTGGCGCGGGGTCAGAGCGCAAGCGCCCTCTGGTCCGCACGTCCCATGCTGATCACCAGCGGATCAGACGCTTGGCGCGCTTGGAACGCGTCCTTGCTGTCAATGCCCTTCCATTTGATGCTGATCAGCGCCTGCGACACAGCACTTCCCAAAGTCGTTCCCGGCCCGGTGATGATGAACCGATCAGGGGCAAAGTTACGCGCGGCGGCGCGGATAGCCGCAGTGAAATCATAGGTCTCGCTGATCTGGTGGCCCAGCGTGTAACTGCGCAAGGCGCTCAGGTCAGCGGCCGCGGGCTGCCACACATGACCCCGACCATCGATCAGCGCGGTGTGGGGATCGGCAAACAGTTTTTGGGGCAGGGCGGTCCGTCCCATTTTAGCTACATCCTCCATCATACCTGTGTGGAACGCGGCATGGTTGGGCAGGCGCAAAGGCGCGCGGCCGTCGTCTCCTGCTGTCGCTTGTTCAAAGGCGCTCAGCCCGGCCTCATTTCCCGCCACCACAAGCATGCCACCCAGATGGATGGAAAGCGCAAGGCTGTGGTCCGGTTTGGCGTCAATCTGGGTAATCAGCGCCATCAGGCGGGTCTCTTCGTCCGGGATCGCCTGCCAGTTCGCGTCAACAAACGGATAAAGAACCTGCCCGCCTTTGCCGTGCTGGTGCATAAGCGTGCCCATGGTGTTGACGATACGCATACCGTTCGATGCATCCGCGCCGCCACCCGCAGCAAGCGCGATGTACCAGCCCAGAGAATTCCCTGTCACAGCGCAAATGTCGTGAGTTTCATACGCTGCCTGTGCATCCAGATAGCTGGCGGCGTAGATGAGCGGAGAGGCATTTTCGCCTGTCGTATGCCGTCCGGGAGAGAATGTTTCCGCACTGTCGAGCGCGGTCAGAGTTTCCTGCCCTTCGGCTGCGCGCATCGCGTCCCATTCTGCAATCAGCGGATGGTCCGGATATGTGCGGGCCAACGTGCTAAGCTCGGCTTTGTTATAAGTGCCTCGTCCGGGGCAAATGATGACGGCTGTCGGGCGGGTCATGATGCCACCAGTGCAGTTGCCGCTGCAATGATGCTTTCGGTTGAGGGCAGGGTGGCCGCATAGGCCGGCCCCGTCGCGATAAAGCTATCCTCGGCAGTGACGCGGGCCACGCGCCTGTGTCCAGCCTCGACAAAGAGCGCCATCAGCTCTTCTGACTGGCTGCCTGTACGGCGACATTCATCCACGATCAGCACGTTCTTGCAGTCTTTCGTGGCTTCAAGGATTGCTTCGGCCGGCAGCGGAGCAAGCCAGCGCATGTCAATCACACGCGTGTCTATTTCCCTATCCGTCAATGCCTTACGCGCCTGTGTTGAGAGGTAGTAGCCGTTGGCATAGCTTACGATAGCCAGATCGGTACCACCACCAGCCACAGCAATTTCACCCAACGGGATACGGCGGTCCGGTGCGGGATATGAGGTCAGCCATGCTCCATCGCCAGCTTCATCCAGATCGCGCATCGGATACAGCGCAATCGGTTCGACAAACACCACGACACGTTGCTCTTCACGGGCAAGGCGCACGGACTCGCGCAGCATCATCGCAGCATCAGCACCGTTCGACGGGCAGGCGATAATGATACCCGGAATATCGCGCAGCACAGCAAGCGAGTTGTCATTGTGGAAGTGTCCGCCAAAACCTTTTTGATATCCAAGCCCAGCAATGCGCAGCACCATCGGGTTTGTATATTGACCGTCCGAGAAAAAGCTCAGCGTAGCCGCTTCGCCGCGCAGCTGGTCTTCGGCGTTGTGCAAATAAGCAAGAAATTGTATTTCGGGAACGGGAACAAAGCCGTTGTGCGCCATACCAATTGCAAGCCCCAGAATGGACTGCTCATCCAGCAAGGTGTCAATCACGCGGTCCTGACCAAAGCGGTTTTGGAGCTTCTGCGTTACGCCATAGACGCCACCTTTGCGGCCAACATCTTCTCCAGCCACGATAATTTCGGGATACTCGAGCATCAGATCGCTCAAAGCCCAGCCAATCAGGCGGTTCATCGGCTGCGGGTCTGACATCTGCTTGATATCATTTCCTAAAACCTCTGTGCGGCGCGTGGCAGACGGTCCGTTGGAGGGCGTGCAACTGCGGGCAGGGGGTATGATACTCTCCATCACCTCTGCGGCAGTGCTAAGGGCCGTATGCTGCATCACCTCAACTGAAACACGAGTGCAGGTTGCTTCAATTTCATTATATATTTCAATCGACTGCGCAGCCGACTTCACGTTAATATCACGCAAGATACGCGCGGAATGTAGCAGCGGATCGTTCGCCTCGGATGCCTCGATTGATGCTTTGTCGCGGTACGTCATTTCGACGTCCGATCCAGCATGACCATACAGGCGCACTGTAGAGATATGCAGGAACGCAGGCTTGCGGGTCCGGCGGACATAGTCTGCAGCCGCTTGCGAGACAGTCAGCGTCTCTGCCATATCCAATCCGTTACAGGTGAAATACTTCAGGCCCGGACGGTTCGAAAAATTCGCTGCAACCCAGCCACGTGGCGTGGGAACAGAAATCCCTATGCCATTGTCTTCGCATACAAAAAGAAGCGGCATCGGCACCGACTGAAAGCTAGTCCAACAGGCCGTATTGATCGCACCTTGAGCCGTGGAATGGTTCGACGACGCATCGCCGAAGCTGCACATCACAATGCTGTCGTCCGGCAGGCACTGATGCTCTGGCGCGCTGCGACGCGCTAGGCCAACCGAATAAGCAGCACCCACAGCTTTCGGCAAATGGCTCGCGATTGTAGAGGTTTGCGGCGGGATGCTGAGCGCACGTGAGCCCAGAACCTTGTGACGACCGCCCGAGATCGGATCGGCCTTGGCGGTGCGAAAGCTCATCAGCATGTCCCAGACCGGGCTTTGCCCCGGAACCTGCATACTGCGCTGAATTTGGAACGCTGCATCGCGATAATGCAAGAAGGCCATGTCCGTGGGACGCAATGCCTCGGCCACAGCAGCCATACCTTCGTGGCCCGAAGATCCAATGGTATAGAATCCTTTGCCCTGAGATTGCATGACACGGCTGGTGCGATCCAACTGACGGCTCAGCACCTGACTGCGGTAGATCTCGACCAACCTGGCTGGTGCGATCGAGGGGTCGGGCATCGGGCCATCTGGCAGATCATTCTCGGCAAGCCGCCGTAAGAAGTTCTGATGAACGATAACAGCGCGATCCATGGACAAGCTCCAGTACAAAATTGAGGGTGGTCTCAGGTTTCATAACCCGTGCATGAAGGTCAATGCGCAATCCATGGGGAGCAGGTATTCAGGGGTAAATAAACGTGCACCCTTAATGTGCATAATCAGTATTATGTAATATACCTATTGACTAAGATAACTTAGAAATGGCCCGTATGGTGTTGACGTACCTAAATTATACTCCGCGATGTTGACCCGTCCTTCCTTTGAGCATCGTTTGCCCTTCGCTCAACTTCATTCCTGCCAATGAGTTCTTTCACCGATCTGATACGCGGCCGACCACCCGACTCATGTTGAATGAAGTCGCTAACCTTTGCTTGCGTAATTTCGGCTTCCCATAACCTCAACTTGCTCGGCGCGTTGACGGTCAGCCAGCGGCCACACTATAACAATACCATCCAAAAGATTTTCTCCTCAGCGGCCATATCGGTCATCATGAGATTTTTCGTCCGGTTGACACCACACAGTGATCGGCGAAATGGCCGTGTTTCTTGTTCAAAACCGGCTCAACACTGGACAGACGGTGTGGAGCCTGGCATGTTTTTCCAAACATTGTGCATCTGGAAAAATTATGTCTTCGGTACTTGTCTTGAACGGACCTAACCTCAACCTGCTTGGACAGCGCCAGCCAGAGGTCTACGGCAGCACCACGCTGGCGGATATCGAGGCGTCTTGTACCGCTCATGCATCTAAGTTGGGTCTTGAAATATCGTTTGTGCAATCAAATCATGAAGGTGCGTTGATTGATGCGATTCACGCAGCAAAAGGTACGCACGCTGCACTGGTCATTAATGCCGGCGCCTATACCCACACCTCGATCGCCCTGATGGACGCTGTTGCTTCGGTTGAGCTGCCGATGGTCGAAGTACACCTGAGCAATATTCACGCCCGCCAGGCTTTTCGTCATGTGTCCTACCTGTCAAAAGTAGCCATAGGACAAATTTGCGGCTTTGGTCCGCGCGGCTACCTTATGGCGCTGGATGCGCTTGCGGATCGGCTGGTCCCGTCATGAACCTGCGGGATTATTTGCTGAAAATTGCTGACAGCAAGAGCATTGAAACGCTCTGGGAACGGCATGTGGCCAAGATGGCCGAGTTCGGCTTTGACAGGTTGCTGTACGGCTTTACCCGCTACCGGACAGCCACATCCCTTGGCGATAAAAGCGATTTTATTGTCCTGACGAACCATTCGGCTGACTACACGAAGGTCTTTCTGGACGAAGGACATTATTTTCACGCCCCGATGGTGCATTGGGCGCTTGAAAACGAAGGCGCCAAAAGCTGGCGTTTGTTGGCTGACATGGACCGGACCAAAACGCTCAGCGCCCCTGAACGCAGAGTGCTGGAGTTCAACCGTGATATGGGCGTGACGGCGGGTTACTCTATAAGCTTCAAATCAATCTCTGCGCGCTCGAAAGGCGCGATTGCGTTGACTGCGCGGCCTGACATGGATCAAGCTGCTGTTGATGAGATCTGGAGTGTTTATGGCGCAGACATCACGCTGATGAACAATATTGTGCACCTTAAGATACTCACCCTGCCCTACACAGCGCCAAACCGTACGCTGACCTCACGGCAGCGCGAAGTCCTTGAATGGGTCGGTGATGGCAAGACGACGCAAGATATTGCCCAGATTATAGGCCTCACATCGGCAACGGTTGAGAAACACCTGCGTCTTGCGCGTGACGCCTTGGATGTTGAAACCACAGCCCAAGCCGTTATGAAAGCTGCGTTTTCCAACCAGATTTTTGTTTTGGATATCTAACAGGATGCGGAAGTTAACTAATAGGTAAGGAATCCCCTACTTTACGCAGGGGAAGTTTGGCCGCACATTCCCCTTGTCAGGCGGTAAAGCTTAGCTGGTATGGCAAACGGCCTGAATATCTTTGTAATTACAAAGCTCTAATAGGCCGCCGGTTCCAGTGAGGCGCATTTTAGGCCTTGCTGGCCGGAGCGGCTGGATCAAGCTCCTTAGAGCTGCCAGTTTGCCTGAGGGCAGGCAGCGTGGCTTCTTCTCGAAGAAGCTGCGCTGCTTCTGGTTCCCAATATGAGACCGTTGTGGTGGTTCGGGCAGCCTAAACGAAAAGAGGCGGGGCTTGTCACCCCGCCTCTTCCCAATCTGTAACGCTGAAAGCTTAACCTTTGGCGGCTTTTGCTACTTCAGCAGCAAAGTCTTCTTTCACGACTTCAATGCCGTCGCCAACTTCCAAACGTACGAAACCAGTGATGGTTACGCCTGCTTCTTTCGCAGCGGCACCAACTGTCAGGTCAGGGTTCACAACGAACGACTGGTTCAGCAGTGTCACTTCGGACATGTATTTTTGCATGCGGCCAACGATCATCTTTTCAATCACGGCGTCTGGCTTGCCGGATTCTTTTGCGATGTCGATCTGGACCTGCTTTTCTTTCTCGACAACAGCCGGATCAAGATCTTCTTCCGAGAGCGACGCTGGGTTTACCGCTGCGATGTGCATCGCAACCTGCTTACCGAACGCTTCGTCGCCACCGGTCATTGCAACCAGAACGCCAATTTTGCCCATACCGGGAGCGGCCGCATTGTGCACGTAGGACACAACAAGCTCACCTTCGATGGAGAACATCCGGCGCACGGACATGTTCTCACCGATGACGGCAACAGCGTCCATCACAGTCTGCTCGACGGTCTTGCCGCCCATGTCAGCCGCTTTCAGCGCGTCGAGGTCAGCCGTTTTCACAGCGACAGCGGCAATGCCTGCAACCATTTTCTGGAAGTCAGCGTTTTTGCCAACGAAATCGGTTTCGGAGTTCACTTCAACGGCAACACCACGACCACCTTCAACGCTTACGGCAACAAGGCCTTCAGCGGCTGTACGGTCGGATTTCTTTGCTGCTTTGGCCAGACCTTTGGTGCGCAGCCAGTCAACCGCGGCGTTGATGTCGCCATTGGTTTCTGTCAGTGCCTTCTTGGCGTCCATCATGCCCGCGCCGGTCGAGTCGCGGAGTTCTTTGACCATGGATGCTGTAATTGCCATCGCTATGGGTCTCCTATCTGGGGTTTTATATGCTTTCGGGGCAGGTATACCCTGCCCCGTATGACATTATTGTGAAGGCTGCACTCAGGCAGACCACACATTAGGACTTCGCGTCTGCGACTGTCTCTTGCGTGGATTCGATGTCCAGAGGAGCATCCTTGGCAATCGCGTCGTTCGCTGTCGCTTCGGCAGAAGCACCGCCCAGAGGCATTTCGGATACGGCTTCTTCAACAGGAGCCTGCTCCATCGCGCCCAGATCAACGCCAGCGGCGCCCAGCTGTGCGGACATACCGTCAAGAGCAGCGCGGGCGGCCAGATCGGTGTACAGAGCAATGGCGCGTGCCGCGTCATCGTTACCCGGAATGATGTAATCGATGCCATCAGGCGAGCAGTTGGTGTCAACCACGGCAACAACTGGAATACCCAGCTTGTTGGCTTCGGCAATTGCCAGCTGCTCTTTGCGCACGTCGATGACGAAGATCAGGTCAGGACGGCCGCCCATTTCGCGGATACCGCCGAGGGATGCCTGCAGCTTGCCCTGGTCACGTTCCATGCCCAGACGCTCTTTTTTCGTCAAGCCGGCAAAACCGATCTCGGACTGCTCGTCGATGTGCTTAAGGCGCTGGATGGACTTGGACACGGTCTGCCAGTTGGTCAGCGTACCACCGAGCCAGCGGTGGTTCATGTAATACTGTGCGCATTTCTCTGCGGCTTCGGCGATCGGCTGTGCCGCTTGACGCTTTGTACCAACGAAGAGAACGCTGCCGCCTTTGGCGACTGTATCACGGATGATTTTCAGAGCGTCTTCCAGCATCGGGACGGTCTGTGTCAGGTCCATGATGTGGATGCCGTTGCGCGCGCCGTAGATGTAAGGACCCATACGTGGGTTCCAGCGCTGCGTCTGGTGGCCGAAGTGTACGCCTGCTTCAAGCAGTTGACGCATGGAGAACTCAGGAAGAGCCATGTCTTTTTACCTTTCCGGTTTAGCCTCGTCGGGGGTCTGACCAACGGAATGCTGGCCAACCGGCGGAACCTTTGGGATATCGCCCCATCAGTCCCAATCCCCGACTGCGGGATTTAAGTAGAGCGCGATTACCGCACCAGTGGCATTAGTGCAAGGGAAAAGTCACCGCAAAAGGCTGTGCATTATGACTGTGCCAGTGCTTTTACGTGGGCGCTGCGGACCGCCGCCTCGCAGGCAGCGGCCAATGCTTTGCGATTTTCAAAGCCAGCCACAGGCAAAGGCGTGCCGTAGATCACTTCGACCCCACCCGGTTTGGCGAGTGCCAGTATGGCCAGAAGATGCGGACCAAGGTCCATCCCGCCCCACCAACCATAGAACCGGGCGTCCTGCCCCTCTGGCGCACGGTAGATAACAGTCACGGGTTGCACATAGATTTGTTCTCGAATCTCGGGTGCAAAGAACGCCTGAAACAACGTTGTCTTGAACTGCAGGACCTGCATGCCGTCGGTGCTGGTTCCTTCGGGAAAGAACAGCAACTTATGACCCGCCAAGAGCCGGTCTTGGAACACCTCTGTTTGCGCCCGTGCGCGCGCGGGATTACGCTCGATAAACACGGTGCCGGTGGCGCGCGCCAGCCAGCCGATTGCGGGCCAAGACGCCACTTCGGACTTAGAGACAAAATAAATCCGTTTGGCCGCATTGAGCGCAAAGATGTCGAGCCAGCTTGAATGGTTGGCCACCACAGCGCCGCGCGTCTCCATCGGCGTACCCGTGAAGGTAAAGCTCATCCCCATCAGGCGGAAAGCATTCCGGCAAACAAACCGTGTGATCGCAGGCGTGACAGGCCGGTGCAGGCCGTAGAAAGGCCGCTCTACCAGACGTACGGCCAGCAGAACAATAAGCCCCCCGAACACGAGCACAATCATCGCGGCACCTCGCAATAGCACGCGCGCCAAACCGGTCAGGCCGAGGCGCGGCATGCTTGGATAGCTAGACGTGTCCCATCTGGCGCTCATGCCTTGGCACCACCATAGATTTTCGCCTGCCGTGCGTTCATCTGCGCCGTGTCCATAATCAGAAAGACGTCCGTGGTGTTGAATTTATGATCCACAAAGGCCCCCTCGCCCACACAACCGCCAAGCCGAAGATAGGCTTTGATCAGGCTTGGCACCTGCACCATAGCTGCGCGCCGATCAAGGGCACCTTCCGCGATCATGTCCATCGGCTGAAATGAGCCCTCATGGGCCTGCACCCGCAGGTCTAGTGGCGCAAGATGGCGGTGATGCAACAAGGACAGCGGCGCAGCCAGTGTCGCAATGTCGGTACCATGAAAGCTTGCCACGCCAAACAGAACATCGATGCGGTGCTGCGCCACATAATGCGCCAACCCGCGCCACAAACAATGCATGGCCGTACCTCCGCGGAAATCACGGTGCAGGCAGGAGCGTCCCAATTCCAGCAACCGCTTTCCCGAGGCCTTGAGCCGCGCCAAATCATATTCGCTTTCCGAATAGAAACCGCCCGCCGCTTTCGCCTGACATCCTCGCAACAAGCGATAGACCCCCACGACCTCGGCACTGTCTTTTACCGTCAGTATCATATGATCAAAATATGGATCAAACCAGTCCCGTTCCAGACCGGCCGCGTGATCCACCAGATCACCGCCACCGCCCAGTTCGTGGACAAAAACATCATATCTCAACCGTTGGGCAGCGTGCAGCTCTGCCTCTGTTTCGGCCAGCTTGACCGTGAACTCTGTCATGCCGCCTCCAACTTGTTGAGTGCGCCCCCGCTAAAAGGTTGGGGACATATTTGCAACGTCTGCGCGCTTTGCGAATTACAACCTAAGGTTTGCATTTCATGTATGCCCACCAAAGAGTTACACATAATTAACGCTGTTTTGTGATTTTAACTATCAAACACCGGAAGCATGGCGATCCGTGTACTGTCGATGACAACTTTACCAGCCTCTCTGAAATTCACTGTGAGCTTACCGCTGATGTTGCTTTGCACTTGCCCCACTCCCCAATCGGGCATCCCAGGGTGCCGCACCAGCATGCCCGGCGTCAGGATCGCATTGAAATCTTCCATATTTTTTTCCTTTCTTGCAGGGACACCACTTAAATGAACCAAAACACCGACTTCGCCGCCTTGATCGGGAGCCGCATCTGTCATGACCTGATATCGCCAATTGGCGCCATCAACAACGGTCTGGAGTTGATGGAGATGAGCCAACCGTCAAACAGTCAGGAGATGGACCTTATTGCGGAAAGTGTGACCAATGCCAGCGCGCGCATCAGGTTCTTTCGTATCGCATTCGGCGCGGCAGACACCCAGATGGTCGGTCGACCAGAGGTGGTCTCGATCCTCAAAGATAACTACATTTCTTCGCGTCTTTCGGTCGTTTGGGAGCCAGAGGATGCTCAGCCAAGGCGTTTGGTCAGGCTCTCTTTTCTAGCAACCTTGTGCATGGAAAGCGTGATGCCCTACGGAGGCAGAGTCGAGATTTCGATTGAGCATGGCCAGGTTGTGCTGACCGGTCACGCGGACAAATTCAACGTGGACGAAAGCCTGTGGGCGATGCTTGAAAACGGCGCAGAAGAATCCGATCTGCGCCCCGCACACGTCCAGTTCGGCCTTCTCCCGACACATGCTACCGCCGAAGGGCACACGCTCAAGGTTGAACGCGCTGAAAACACCGTTCGCATCAGCCTCTAGCTGCGGACGGTTCCGTCCCCTGTTACCAGATATTTGAAGCTGGTCAGTTGCTCGGCCCCCACGGGGCCGCGCGCATGCATTTTGCCGGTCGCAATTCCGATCTCCGCGCCCATGCCAAATTCACCACCGTCGGCAAACTGGGTTGAGGCATTGTGGATCAGGATCGCACTATCAAGACCGTTCATAAACGTTTGTGCCGCCTGTGCATCCTCAGTGATAATGCAGTCGGTGTGGTTCGAGCCATAGCGCCGGATATGCGCCATCGCAGCGTCAAGGCTGTCTACTTCCTTCGCGGCAATGATCATGTCCAGATATTCGTGCCCCCAGTCGTTTTCGGTGGCGGGCACGACCCCTTCGATCGTGGAAAGCCCAGCATCGCCGCGCACCTCCACCCCCGCGTTGACCAGCGCGCGGATCAGGCCGTTGCCGATGTTCGGCACCACATCATGGTGGATCAGCAAGCATTCCGCAGCCCCACAAATACCAGTGCGACGGGTCTTGGAGTTCATCACGACCTTCAGCACTTTTTCCGGATCAGCGTCCTTGTCGATATAGATATGCACGATGCCTTCAAGATGCGCAAAAACTGGTACGCGCGCTTCGCGTTGGACCAAGCCGACCAGCCCTTTACCGCCGCGCGGCACAATGACGTCGATCGTGTCAGTCATGGTCAGCATTTCCTGAACCGCCGCTCGGTCGCGCGTCGGCACAAGTTGGATCGCGTCTTCGGGCAGCCCTGCATCGCGCAGCCCTTGCTGTAAACAAACGTGCAAAGCGCGGCTGCTGTAAAAACTCTCTGAGCCACCGCGCAAGATGACGGCATTACCAGACTTTAGGCACAGCGCGCCGGCATCGGCCGTCACATTAGGGCGGCTTTCATAGATCACCCCGATCACGCCAAGGGGTGTGCGAACGCGGCGGATGTGCAGGCCGCTAGGCTGGTCCCACTCGGCCATCACTTCGCCCACCGGATCGCGCTGCTCTGCAATAGCGCGCAGCCCGTCGATAATGCTGCGCAGACCTGCCTCGTCCAACTTGAGACGGTCCAGCATGGCGGGGCTGAGCCCTTTTTCTTTGCCATAGGCCATGTCCAGCGCATTGGCGGCATAGATCTCTTCGCGGTCGCTCCAGACAGCCTCTGCCGCAGAAACCAGCGCCGCGTGCTTGCGCTCCGCATTTGCGGTGGCCAGAATGGTTGCTGCCGCTTTGGCACGCTGGCCGATGTCCGCCATTAGCGCGGGGATGTCTGAAATCTCGGTCATGGTCGTGTCCTTATAGTGCCATATCGTCACGGTGGATTAAGGCAGCGCGTCCCGGATAGCCCAGCAGCGCTTCGATCTCGGCGCTTTGGTGGCCCTGTATCAATCGCGCCTCAGCAGCAGAATAGCGGGCAAGACCGGATCCGATCCCTGCCCCGTCAGGCCCGACAAGCGACACAGCATCGCCCCGTTCAAAGTGGCCGATAACATCGGTAATGCCAGCGGGCAGTAAGCTTTTGCCGCGTTGAAGCGCCGCTACAGCACCGCCATCCAGCGTCACTGCGCCCAAAGGTTTCATGGCCGCTATCCAGCTTTTACGCGCGGCTTGCGGATCAGTCTGGGCGGTAAACCATGTCGCATTAGCACCCTGATCAAGCGCTGTCAGCGGGCGCAAGGCCGACCCTTCGGTGATCGCCATCGCACAGCCGGCCGACACCGCCGTTTTGGCCGCCATCAGCTTGGTTTTCATGCCGCCCTTGCTCAGGCCCGATCCAGCATCGCCTGCCATTGCCTCGATCTGCGGGGTGATGCGGTCAATTACATCGAAACGGGTAGCACTTGGGTCATCCGCAGGATTGGCGGTGTAGAACCCGTCCACGTCCGACAACAAGATCAACTGGTCAGCCCCGACTGTCACGGCGATCTGTGCCGCGAGACGGTCATTGTCACCAAACCGGATCTCATCCGTGGCGACGGTATCGTTTTCGTTCACAATCGGAACCGCGCCAAGGCCCAGCAGGGTTTCAAGCGTTGCGCGGCTGTTAAGGTAGCGGCGGCGGTTGGCACTGTCTTCCAGCGTCACAAGCACCTGCGCGGTGGTGATCCCGTGCGGAGCCAGAACCTCTTCATAGGCGCGGGCAAGCCGGATTTGACCCACGGCAGCCGCGGCCTGCGATTGCTCAAGCGCCAGCGTGCCAAGCCCAAGACCCAAAACACCGCGCCCCAGCGCGATAGAGCCGGATGAAACCAGCACTACATCCATGCCCAACCCTTTGAGCCAGACCACGTCTTGTGCCAATGAAGTCAGCCAATCTGAGCGCAGGCTGCCAGTGGAGCGATCCACCAGCAGGGCTGAGCCGATCTTTATGACAACGCGTTTGGCCTGTGTCAGGGCTGCCAAGGTGATTCCTCCTCAGCAGGCTTCTGGCGCAAACGGTCGTCATCAATCTGCTCACGCAGGGCACGCAATACATCAACCGTATTCGTCTGCGCGACACCAGACATTGTCATGATCTCTCCGCCGCAGGATTTTTCCAATTCAGCGCTGGCACTTGCCAGCTCTTCCTCATCTAAAGCATCAATCTTGTTGAGCACAGTGATACGCGGGCGATCGGCCAGCGCACCGCCATAGGCTTCAAGCTCACCAATGATAGTGTTGTAGTCCTCGGTGATCGTCTCGGACGTGCCGTCGACCAGATGCATCAAGACTGCGCATCGCTCCACGTGACCCAAAAAGCGGTGGCCAAGACCCCGCCCCTCGTGCGCGCCCTCAATCAGCCCCGGAATGTCAGCAACCACGAATTCGGTGTTATCGACACCGACCACACCAAGGTTCGGGTGCAATGTGGTGAAGGGGTAGTCGGCCACTTTTGGCCGTGCATTAGACGTCGCTGCCAGAAACGTGGATTTACCCGCATTGGGCAGACCCAGCAGTCCCACATCCGCAATCAGCTTAAGCCGCAGCCACAGAGTGCGCTCAACCCCGTCTTGACCGGGGTTAGACCGGCGCGGCGCCTGGTTGGTCGCAGATTTAAAATGCAGGTTACCCCAGCCGCCATTGCCGCCACGCGCCAGCTCAACCCGCTGGCCCAGCTCGGTCATATCGGCAAGCACTGTCTCTTCGTCTTCGTCGAGGATTTCGGTGCCTACGGGCACGCGCAGAACAATATCCCCGCCGTCCTTGCCGGTGCGCTGTTTGCCCATGCCAGGTTGGCCGTTTTTGGCAAAGAAGTGCTGCTGGTAGCGAAAATCGATCAGCGTGTTCAGCCCGTCTACAGCCAAAGCCCAGACAGAACCGCCGCCGCCGCCATCGCCGCCATCAGGGCCGCCGAATTCGATGTATTTTTCCCGCCGGAACGAGATACAGCCGCCGCCACCGGCACCGGAGCGGATGTAAACTTTGGCGAGATCGAGGAACTTCATATTATATCCTAAAGGTTTACCGCAGCTTGAGGCTGTAGGTCCATGTCGGCACCGTCGCGTTGCGCGCGAGGCAAAAAATTTCAGCATCACCTAAATAGGCGAAACCCGCGTTGGTGAGCACTTTGGCAGAGGCGGGATTGTCATGGAAGACGCTAGCAAACATTGCGTCATTGCCAAGCGGGTTTCCGGCCACAAGCGCCTGCACGGCATCAGAGGCCAAATGGGTCCCCCAGAACGGTGGTGCGACCCAATAGCCGACCTCGGACTGGTTTCTGTCCAGCCGCATCAGGCTGATCACGCCCATAACCTCTTCGCCGCTGGTGCCACCATCCATGACCCAAACGTCTTCTTCGCGATCAGGCGCCATCGCCCGCTCAATAAAGCCGGCAATCAGACCTGGCGGCAAGGGATGCGGCAGTCGTGGTGTGTTCTGCGCAAGCCGGATATCGGAGGCGTAATGCTCTATCCGCGTCAGATCGGACATTTGCACAGGACGCAGCGCAAACCGTTCAGTGATCAGAGATTTTTGTTGTGTCGAAATATCCATACTCAAAACTTTGCACCAAAAAGAACAAACAATACCGAAGCAACCGTCAGCCCGGCGAGGGTCCACATTAGATAGGGTTCGGCACGCGTGCCTGCAACAGTGCGCGCGATTGCACTGCCTCCCAAGGTCCATAGCGGGTGCATCACCAGCTGGCAGGCCAACAGCACAACGGCGACAGTGGCAGTCGCGGTCAGTGTCGGCACATCAGGCCCGACGAAGGCCGTGAAACTGCCCACGATCATCGCCCATGCCTTGGGGTTGAGTGGATGCACGATCAGCCCTGCCGCGAACCCGGGCACGGTGGATGCGGCATCCTCATGACCCAAACGCAAGTTTGCCACCTTCCACGCCAACCAGATGATATAGGCAGCAGAGATATATTTGAGCGCGGCAAACACGCCCGGCGCCGCCTCTGCCAGCTCCATAAGGCCAAAGCCGATCGGCCAAATGATCAGCTGCTTACCCAAGGCCACACCGGTGACGAACGGCAGGGCTGCGCGAAAGCCAAAGCGCGCGCCTGTGGCCAAAAGCGCCATATTGGCAGGACCGGGCGTGCCCACTTGACTGGCCGCAAAAACGGCCAAGGGAACAAGCGCAATGCTCATACCGCCGACCCTACATATTCAGTATTCAAAAGCCCCATTATCACATCATCCTGCCAAACCTGACCCACTTTTGACGACTGCCGCTCGCGGCCTTCTTCGACAAAGCCCACCTTGCGGCAGGCCACAATGGCGCGGGTGTTGGAGGCCAGAACCCGCACGGCGATACGATGCAGGCGCATTGCTTCAAAGGCATGACGCATCAACAAATGGATTGCATGGGGACCGATCCCCTGCCCCAGTTTTTTTTGATCTAGAATAGAGATAAACATGTCTGCACGGCGATCTGCCGACACATGTGACTGTAGACGTATTTCTCCGATCAACGCGCCCTGTTCCTCGATCACCCACGCGAAAGGTTGCGAAGACAGCGTCGCAAACCAGCTCTCTGCTTCCGCTGTCGAAATCGGCTTAGGCTCGCCCAAGGGGATTCCGAACATCTGAGTGATTTCCGGCACGCGGCCCAACGCTTTGCGGGTCGCAATATCGGCCTGAATAGGCGCACGTAGCCTAAGACCCTTACGAGCCAATTCCGGAATGGGATCTGATCTGGTCATGGGCCATTCTCCTAAGGGAGTGACATGAACGAAAAAGGGACCGGCGTCTCCGCCGATCCCTGATGCTGTATCATTCTACGGGTACGGCTTATTCAGCAGCTTCCGCTACCGGTACAATAGAAATGAATGTACGGTTTTTCAGGCCCTTGTGGAACTGAACGTTGCCGTCAACAGTTGCGAAGATCGTGTGATCCTTGCCCATGCCCACGTTCAGGCCTGGCCAGAACTTGGTGCCGCGCTGACGCACGATGATGTTGCCGGGGATGACAAGCTCACCACCATATTTTTTAACGCCAAGGCGACGACCAGCTGAGTCGCGCCCGTTACGGGATGAGCCGCCTGCTTTTTTGTGTGCCATTAGGTCTCTCCTTAGCCTTTTGCCAGATCTTTGGCCTGTGCGATCCAGTCTTCACGACCGACACGACCTTTGAACGACAGTTTCTCTTCAATCTCTTCTACGTCAGCATCTGACCACGCCGCAATCTGTGCAAATGTGGTGATGCCTGCGTCATTCAGCTTGCCAACGATGACTGGGCCAACGCCGGAGATCTGGGACAGATCGTCGCCTTCACCCTTTGCAGCTTTCTTCGCCTTGGCAGGCTTTTCAGCTTTCTCGGCCTTGGGGGCCTCTGCTTTCGCAAGCTTGGCTGCTTTTGCTTTCTTCGCAGGTGCCGCTTCAACGGCTTTACCTGTGATGGCTGCAACTGCGGCTGCGGATACGGAACCCGTACCGATGGCTGCTGCTACGCCAGATTTACCAGCGCCGGATGCCAGGATCTCGGTGATCTTGACCAGTGTCAGCTTCTGACGGTGGCCTTTGGTGCGCTTGGAAGAGTGCTTCCGACGACGTTTGACGAAGTGGATGACTTTCTCGCCTTTGATCTGGTCAACAACTTCGGCTTGGACGCCGGCGTCTTCGATCATTGGCGCGCCTACTTGTGGGTTGTCACCACCAAGCATCAGCACTTCGTTGAATTGAACTGTCTCACCGGCAGATGCCGCAATACGCTCTACGCGGAGCATGTCGCCCGCTTGAACTTTATATTGCTTACCGCCTGTTTTCAGGACCGCAAACATAGGTCTTCCTTCACATTTTTCGCGTCTTGTGGCCCCCGGTATCCGGGTGTTCGCGAGGGGGTATTCCCCTCACCGTCAGACAGCGCGCCCTTGGGCGTCATTAACAAAACCCCGGAATCGGGAATTCCCGCCGAGTTGCGCGCTTATCAGCGGATCAGGGGCGCAAGTCAAGCGGTGGCAAACAGATTAACGGTCTAAAGCTCTTCGGCCGCCATATTCATCGCCATGGCAAGGCCAAGCGCATAGGAGATGTCTTCGTAGAGTGGATCAAAGCCCGCGAAAAACCCGTTGTTGAGCGCACGACCGGTCTCAGATTCAGAGAAATCGGCATAGGTTGTAAGGTCTTCAAGGCTAAGCGGACTGTAAGCCAGCGTGAAGAACGCGCCAAGCCAACTACTAGTGTCTTCGGTGATTGCCTCACGTTCGGACAAGACATCATCAAGTATTTCCTCATCGCTCATCGTGTAGACATCGCCATCAACCAGCGCGCGCAGGAACTGGTAGTTGGAATTGAGCGCTGAGGTCACATTGCGGTTGATCAAATCACCCGCCTCAATCATCCGGTTGACCTGAACCAACCGCGCATCGTTGCTGTCTTGCTGTTTTGTGAACGTTGTCCGCGCCTGTTCCTCTACATCTGGATCAGCAAGTGCACGCCGTGCCGCATTCTCGAGCGTTATGATCTGACCGCCCAGATCCGTTGCAAAAAAGGCAATCGCCTCTTCGAGCACTTCACCGTCCAGTGCAGGCTCCAATCCCGCGCGGATGCCTTCCGCGATACGCTCCGGGTCATAGATCCGCGTCACCTGCCCTGACCAAGCCGGGCCTCCCTGCCCCTCCAGCCAATCCTTATTCAGCGTTGCGCCAAATTGGAGACCTTCGGCATGCAAAATGCTACTCAGCTCGCGGATTTGTAGCACGTCCATCAGCACCGTGTGTCGCGCACCGGCCCACAGGGGCAGCGCGGTGAGCATGATCAGAAAGACACCAAGCAGTTTGCGCATCTTACAGGTCCTGACTTGGCTGCATCTGGCGCAACCGCTCCGCCACGGCCTCGAACCTGTTTGCCATGATCTCGTACTGGACCGCGTTCATCAACGCATAGACTTGCTGCATATCAGGATGCTCCAGCGCATCGGCGTAAGCGGTCATCTCGGCATCCGAAAACGCCTGATAGGTATAGGCTGCCCCTTCCAGCGCGCTTTGGCGCAAGTTGACCCGCAATTCATCTTCTTGCGACTGCATCGCCTCGCGCAAATCGGGTTCATCCATCTGAAGCTCGATCACGCCAGCGCCGGCCGCCGCCATCAAGAACCGTATCTGGACCTCTTGAATGGACTGGAGCGAGCTGTCCTCGCTCCCGCTGGCACGGTTCAGGCGCTCCAGAATGGCAACGCGGTCTGACCCGATCCTGTTTAGACCTTCAATGATCTGCGCCCCGCTTTCGGATTTCAGCCCGTCTTCTTCAACCATGTGCGAACTGTTTTCGGCCACGACCAGATTCTGCCCAAGCTCGGAGGCGTAAAAGTCGGCCGCATGGGTCAGCAAGTCATCCGTCAGTGTTTTCTCAAGGATATTAATGGCCATATCATGCATCAATTCGGTCTTAAAAACTTCAGACACCAACCGCTTCCATTCCGATCCAAAGTCCTCGGCCTGCAGGCCCAACATCTGCGGCGCAGCATCCGCTGACAAACGGATACTCTCAAGCGCGACATCAAAACCGGTCACTTCAAGAAATGCCTCTACCTGCGCGCGTTCAGCGGGCTCCGCAGTGGCAGTCAAGGCAATGCCCCCCCACATAAGGGCCACAAGTGGGATCATTAGGGCCTGACGGATCGACTGCATGGGCTTTCCTTTGCAAATTACCGCCTACAAGGTAGCTGTTATACAAGGCGCTGCAATGAAAATTCTGCGCAACGGCAAAGATGCGCACGCAGCCTCTTGCTCCGGCGTCAAAATCCTACTAAACGGGCGATCCTAGTCCCCCGCGGAGAGGTGCCGGAGTGGTCGAACGGGGCGGTCTCGAAAACCGTTGAGGGTGCAAGCCTTCCCAGGGTTCGAATCCCTGTCTCTCCGCCATAACTCACCATTGCCCTTTTTCCTATGATTATATAGGCTTGGAGTATCCCGAGGAGGATACTTTAGGAGGATACGATGGTCGAATATCCAGCAACTTCATTGGCCATAAACAAGGGCAAATACTATGTCCTCTTGACGGTCCCGACAGAACTTCGCCAGTACTTCAATAATCGCAAGCAACTGAAACGCTCCACCGGCACAAGCGATTTACGCGATGCCGAGCGCAGACAGCACGGCATAGCCACCGATCTCTATGCACAGCTGGACAAATGCAAACCGGATATCCGAGACGTCATCAGCGTGTTGAATGTCACTGAGAACTGACCCGGTATTTTCACCGAGATTTGACCC
>NZ_JBALVJ010000014.1:0-75536 GCF_036961165.1 Sulfitobacter sp.
TGGTACACCTTAAGTTGGCTGCAAACTGGTCGAATTACTGGGACCACCTCTATGATTGTGTTGCCTGCTCTATCGGGCACCTCAAAAATGAGTTTTCGATAGCGCGAATATCAGTTGCAAAGAAAACGCCTGCTGCGGATGTGGTGAACCCTCCACTGACGGCGGAGATGACCGCCGCTCTTCGTTCTCAAGGGCGGGCCGAGCAGCCTCCAAATGACCAGTACCTTCTTAAGGATGAGGGGCGCATGGGCGGCGTGGTTGCTTGGTATGTCGAGGATAGGCGTATCAATTGCTATAGAGTCATAAGTCGTCGAGATCTGTTCAACCAACTGTTGGAGTGGAATCCACCGCAAGTCGTGCTCTGTGAATAAGGTCCATCCGGTTTGGTGTTGAAGAGCTCTTGATTTAATAAATACATTGGTGAAGGCGGGTCAGTCCCTTGACCCCATCCTCTGCACCCCCTAACAGACACCATCGGCATAGCCCCAGATTCGTCTGGGGCTTTGTTGTTGTTCGCTGGTGAGAAGCATCGTTTCCGCCCGAACATTCTACTGGGACCTTCGGGGCCCTCTAACCACAGCGGACCTACGGGGCCGCATACAAGCAAACGGAAGACAGAGAACATGGCACTCAAGTCGTACAAACCGACGACGCCAGGCCAGCGTGGGCTGGTACTGATTGACCGTTCGGAGCTTTGGAAAGGCCGCCCAGTTAAAGCCCTCACAGAGGGTCTTAGCAAGCACGGCGGACGGAACAACACCGGACGGATCACAATGCGTCGTAAGGGTGGTGGTGCAAAGCGCCTCTACCGCATCGTTGATTTCAAGCGTAACAAAATGGACGTCACCGCGACGGTCATGCGCATTGAATATGACCCGAACCGGACCGCGTTTATCGCACTGGTTAAATATGAAGACGGTGAGCAGGCCTACATCCTTGCTCCACAGCGTATCGCCATTGGTGATCAGGTCGTTGCATCCGCCAGGGCAGACATCAAACCAGGCAACGCCATGCCATTCTCCGGCATGCCAATCGGTACCATCATCCACAACATCGAGATGAAGCCAGGCAAAGGCGGCCAGATCGCCCGTGCTGCAGGTACCTACGCCCAATTCGTTGGTCGTGACGGTGGCTACGCTCAGATTCGTCTGAGCTCCGGCGAGCTTCGCCTCGTACGTCAGGAATGCATGGCCACTGTTGGTGCTGTGTCCAACCCCGACAACTCGAACCAGAACTACGGTAAAGCTGGCCGCATGCGTCACAAGGGCATCCGCCCATCTGTGCGTGGTGTGGTTATGAACCCGATCGACCACCCTCACGGTGGTGGTGAAGGCCGTACATCCGGTGGTCGTCACCCGGTTACCCCATGGGGTAAGCCAACCAAGGGTGCCAAGACACGTAACAAGAACAAAGCGTCTAGCAAGCTGATCATCCGCTCGCGTCACGCCAAGAAGAAGGGGCGTTAATAGATGTCTCGTTCAGTATGGAAAGGTCCTTTTGTTGACTCTTATGTCCTCAAAAAGGCCGAAGCCTCCCGCGAGAGCGGTCGTAACGAAGTGATCAAAATCTGGTCACGCCGTTCCACGATCCTGCCGCAGTTTGTTGGTCTGACGTTCGGCGTCTATAACGGTCACAAACATATCCCAGTAAACATCAGCGAAGACATGATTGGTCAGAAGTTTGGTGAGTATTCACCAACACGGACCTATTATGGTCACGCAGCTGATAAAAAAGCGAAGCGGAAATAAGCCATGAGCAAGGATAAAAATCCCCGCCGCGTGGCCGACAACGAAGCACGTGCAAAACTGCGCATGCTGAAGACGTCGCCGCAGAAACTTAACCTCGTCGCCGCCATGATCCGCGGCAAGAAGGTCGACAAGGCCCTGACGGACCTGACCTTCTCCAAAAAGCGTATCGCAATCGACGTGAAGAAATGCCTTCAGTCTGCGATCGCCAATGGCGAGAACAACCACAACCTCGACGTGGACGAACTGATCGTGGCGGAAGCCTATGTCGGTAAAAACATGACACTCAAGCGTGGTCGTCCTCGCGCGCGTGGCCGTTTCGGCAAGATCATGAAGCCGTTTGCGGAAATCACCATCGTCGTGCGTCAGGTTGAGGAGCAAGCATAATGGGTAATAAAGTCAATCCAATCGGCATGCGCCTTCAGGTTAATCGTACGTGGGATAGCCGCTGGTACGCTGATACCAAGGATTTCGGGAACCTCCTGTTGGAAGATCTCGCAATCCGCAAGTTCATCAAAAAAGAATGCCATCAGGCGGGTATCTCTCGTGTGATCATCGAACGTCCGCACAAAAAGTGCCGCGTTACGATCCACACAGCCCGTCCCGGTGTGATTATCGGCAAGAAAGGTGCAGACATCGAAGGTCTGCGCAAGAAACTTGCCGCGTTCACCGACTCTGAATTGCACCTCAACATTGTTGAAGTTCGCAAGCCAGAGTTGGATGCAGCACTTGTTGGTGAAAGCATTGCCCAGCAGCTTGAGCGTCGTGTTTCTTTCCGTCGCGCTATGAAGCGTGCGGTACAGAACGCCATGCGTATGGGTGCCCTTGGTATCCGTGTGAACCTTGCTGGCCGTCTTGGCGGTGCAGAAATCGCGCGTACCGAATGGTACCGTGAGGGTCGCGTTCCGCTCCACACCCTGCGAGCGGACATCGACTATGCACATGTTGAAGCAATGACTGCCTATGGCATCATCGGCATCAAGACGTGGATTTTCAAAGGCGAGATCATGGAACATGATCCAGCTGCGCATGATCGTAAGTTACAAGAAATGCAAGACGGCCCAGCACCTCGTGGTGCCGGCGGTCGGCGTTAAGGAGTAGATGGATGCTACAGCCAAAACGTACGAAATTCCGTAAGCAGTTCAAAGGCTCTATCAAGGGCCTTGCGAAGGGTGGGTCTGACCTGAACTTCGGTACTTACGGTCTGAAAGCAATCGAGCCTGAGCGCGTAACTGCGCGCCAGATCGAAGCAGCACGCCGTGCCATGACGCGCCACATGAAGCGTCAGGGCCGTGTCTGGATCCGCATTTTCCCAGATGTGCCCGTTACCTCCAAGCCCGTCGAAGTTCGTATGGGTAAAGGTAAAGGTTCCGTGGATTTCTGGGCAGCCAAGGTAAAGCCAGGCCGCGTTATGTTTGAGATCGATGGTGTAGGTGATGACGTCGCTCGTGAGGCCCTGCGCCTTGCTGCGATGAAGCTGCCAATCAAGACACGCGTTGTTGTCCGCGAAGACTGGTAAGTCTAAACGGCACCGCTGGAACTAAAGAAGCCCCCACTGTGAAAACGGCGGGGGCTTTTTCTATTCCGCTGCTCGCAAAAGCGGTTAAGCGATAGATGGCGCCGGACGCTGCAAAAACTTCTTCCAAAGTAGTGCGATGACGGCCGTCATGCCGACGTGACCTATGAATGAGGACTGGGTGTAGCTTCCAAATCCCATCATAAAGGTCCGGCCCATAAGGGGGGCAAGCATCCCTTGGGCGACGAATCACAAGAGCAGCCCTGCGGATACACCTGCGCCAAGATAGCTGAGACGTGTGAGTTTCTTGAATAGATAGACCAATGTAGCAAAGCCGAGTGCGCCAATCAGGAACGCAGCTGCATAGGGCAGTTGTGCGCCAGTAAATGATTTCGTCAGTCCGATCACCAGATTAGCCGGCTCCAGTTTGACCCCGAACAAGATCGGAGCGACGAGCCACGCGTATGCTTCGAATGTGATCTCTCCAATCAGGCCTGCACTGGCCAAAGCCTTCAGTTCGGTTTGGTCTATGGCTTTCATTTTGCCGGTATCCTTCCTGGGATGTGATTGCTGTGCGCAGGGCGGTTTTCCTTGCGCTATGCTCCACATGAGCGAGGGACGCCTGCAAATCTACCTAAGTGAGAGCTCGCGCGCGGCTATGTGAACGGCTGTGAAAGGGATACACCTGCGAGCGGTTTGTCTGCCCGATATTGAGGCGAAGTTTTTGGGGGCTACTAGCCAAGGACCGTCTGACCGAATACGGTGTATTACAGACCTCAAGCTAAAAGGCATCGCCATGAAACAAGTTCCCAAGCCCACCACGGACGACGACCTTATCCAGCAATTCCTGAACAAGGGCGGAGAGATCAAGAAGGGCAAGACAAAGCCGATGCCTGCCGATCTTGGCCTGAGTAATAATCAGTGGGGGAATAAGATGACCAAGGAAGAGAAAGCCTTGGTCAAGGAGCAGGAAGAGGCGCGGAAGAAGGCGCCTAGGTGATTACGCCCAAGCGTAGTTGAACGACACACTGATCCGGTCTTCTTCGGACATGTTCATAGGCACTTCATGGCGGATGAAGCTTTCCCACAGCAGTAAATCGCCCAGGGCGGGGGCTACATAGTGAAAGGTTCGAAGCTCTTCACGGGCATCCTTCTGACGGCCCGGTGCGGCCATCATCATTGGCAGGCGCGGATCTTCGAATTTGATCGCTGAGGCGCCTTCGGGCATTGCCACATAGGTGGTGCCAGAGATAACCGAATGGGGGTGGATATGTCCGGTGTGGATGCCGCCCTCGGGTAGAATGTTAATCCAGATATCCTCAAGCTTTAGTTCACGACCGTCAAGATCAAGTTCTAGATCCTTGGCAAAGGCGGCGACATGGGCCTCAATCGCTTTGATCACATCCGCAAAGATGGGAAAGCGCCAGCCCAGATCGGTGAGCGAAGCATAAGATGTATACCCTGGAAAGCCGTTCTCCTCGCACCACTCCTGACCGGCTTCATCGTCTTCTGCGATGGAGTAGCAAGATACCTCCAACTCATTGGCATCAACGGAGCCACCAAGCGCGGCGTGATAAAGGCGGGTTACGAAGAGTGATTTGATATTTGTCATTATGCTCTCACAAAAGGGTGGGGCGCGTATCTGCTGCGCACACTACGCCCTTCGCGCCCGTGTTCAATCAGTTTTGCCCAAAAGGGGATGTCTTTAAGAGTGACAGTGGGGTCTGTAAGTCTGACGTAGGCGACCGGCAATGGCACGGTTGGGGTGGTTTCGAGTTGCATGGCCAAAACATCTTCGCGTGGCTGTGATCTGAATTTGGCGGCTCCACTCCCGCAAAGACCATCGCGCGAGCCGGCAGGGGTTCATTCTGAGTGGCAGCGACTTCTAGGGTGTCATCACCGTTAACCGAATCGCGCACCGTAATTTGAGATGGTATTGGCTCTGGGACTTCGTTTTGTAATATTATCGGCATCTCTCGACGAGATAACCTTCGAATTGAAGGCTAAGCGTGAAGGTGTCGTTACACTCTCCTCCGGAGAGTTCGTTGCCTCCCCCGTGACGCACCGGTAGACCTATTACTGAGGAGGCGATCAATAGTTCCTCACCAAGGCCGTCCTTGATCAGATAAGCTTCGCACAATACATCCTGAATTGCGTTGCCCGATCCTAGACTTGTGAGGATATCATCCACGTCTAACACACGTTTTAACATAAAGCTGGTGGGGCAGTTGGGTCGTGCAAACAGAATGAGGGCTGCAACACAAATATCTTCGCTCTGGCGATCGCTGACAAGGGATTGGTTGTCCCCAGTACCATCGAGTCGTCGCGCGACTTTGGATGCTGTGTTAACGCCGCTCTTAGCTGACGTGACATTAGCGACTAGGATGCGTGATTGACGATATAATTATGCCTTTAGGGTTGCGCAGAGACAGTATCAGCGCTACTGAGCAACTTCATTATGAACTCCATCAGAATCATGGTCACCCTCTCGGGGCCTGCTGGTGATGTTGAAAGGAAATGGCATGATCGCCAAAGAACTACACGACAAGACGCCGGATCAGCTCCGTGACGAACTTGTGAACCTGAAAAAAGAAGCGTTCAACCTGCGTTTTCAGCAAGCTACTGGCCAACTGGAAAACCCTGCACGCCTGCGTACCGTTAAGCGCGACGTTGCTCGTGTGAAGACAGTGTTGAACCAAAAAGCTGCTGCTGCAGCGACAGACGCGTAAGAGGAGCCTGATCCATGCCAAAGCGTATCCTGACAGGCACCGTAACTTCGGACGCCAATGAACAGACAGTAACCGTATCCGTAGAGCGTCGCTTTACGCACCCGATTATGAAGAAGACCATTCGTAAGTCCAAAAAATACCGGGCGCACGATGAAAACAACACTTTCAAAGTGGGCCAGCAGGTCCGCATTATTGAATGTGCACCACGTTCCAAAACCAAGCGTTGGGAAGTGATTACTGCGGAAGCATGATCCTTTACGTATGAGCCCTGACGGGTTGGTGCGTTACTCGTTCTGAGTAACAACTTAATCGAAACCCTAGGGATCAGGCATGCATCGCCCCCTATAGGTCGGGAGAAACCAAATGATCCAGATGCAGACCAACTTGGATGTTGCTGACAACAGTGGCGCTCGCCGCGTTCAGTGCATCAAGGTCCTGGGTGGTTCCAAGCGTAAGTACGCATCCGTTGGCGATATTATTGTCGTCTCGGTAAAGGAAGCCATTCCACGCGGCCGTGTTAAGAAGGGTGACGTGCGTAAAGCCGTCGTCGTTCGTACCGCAAAAGAAGTTCGTCGCGACGATGGCACAGCCATTCGTTTTGACCGCAACGCTGCTGTTATCCTGAATAATAACAACGAGCCTGTTGGCACCCGTATCTTCGGACCAGTTGTTCGTGAACTGCGCGCCAAAAACTTCATGAAAATCATCTCACTCGCTCCGGAGGTGCTGTAATCATGGCTGCTAAGCTGAAAAAAGGTGACATGGTCATCGTTCTGACCGGCAAGGACAAGGGCAAGGAAGGCAAGATTGCTTCCGTTGACCCGAAATCCGGTAAGGCTGTTGTAGACGGTATCAACGTTTACGTGCGTGCCACACGCCAGTCCCAAACATCCCAGGGCGGTCGCATCCCTAAATCGATGCCAATCGACCTGAGCAACCTCGCGATCAAGGATGCCAACGGCAAACCTTCTCGCGTGGGCTTCAAAATGGACGGCGAAAACAAAGTTCGTTTCGCCAAGACAACAGGGGACGTAATCTGATGCTCGACACTGCAACATATACACCCCGCCTCAAGGCCGACTATAAGGACCGCATCCGTGCTGCCCTGACCGAAGAGTTCGGCTACAAGAACCATATGATGATCCCGCGTTTGGACAAAATCGTCCTGAACATCGGGTGTGGCGCTGAAGCTGTTCGTGACAGCAAGAAAGCGAAATCCGCTCAGGAAGATCTTTCAGCGATCGCTGGCCAGAAAGCACTCACCACAATCGCCAAGAAATCCATCGCGGGCTTCCGGGTGCGTGAAGAGATGCCTCTGGGCGCGAAGGTGACCCTTCGCGGTGACCGCATGTACGAATTCCTTGATCGTCTGATCACGATTGCCATGCCACGTATTCGCGATTTCCGCGGCGTGAAAGGCACCTCTTTTGACGGCCGTGGCAACTATGCCATGGGCATGAAAGAGCACATCGTGTTCCCCGAAATCGACTTTGATAAAGTCGATGAAAACTGGGGTATGGACATCATTATCGCCACCACGGCGAAAACCGACGCCGAAGCGAAGGCAATGTTGAAGCTGTTCAACATGCCCTTCAACTCATAAGCGCGGGAAGGAATTAGATATGGCTAAGAAATCCATGATCGCACGCGAAAAGAAGCGTGAAGCATTGGTCAAGAAGTACGCCGTCAAGCGTGCGGAGTTGAAAGAAATCATCTCCGACGAGAGCAAGCCAATGGAAGACCGCTTTCGCGCCTCCCTGAAGCTGGCGAAACTGCCTCGCAACTCTTCGGCTGTGCGTCTGCACAACCGTTGCCAGCTGACAGGCCGCCCTCACGCTTATTATCGTAAACTGAAAATCTCGCGCATCGCGCTGCGGGATCTTGGCTCCGCAGGCCAGATCCCCGGCATGGTGAAGTCGAGCTGGTAAGGAGCGCATCAGATGAACGATCCTATCGCAGATATGCTGACACGCATCCGTAACAGCCAGTTGCGCGGTAAATCCACAGTCATGACACCAGCTTCTAAGCTGCGTGCATGGGTTCTGGATGTACTCGCCGACGAAGGCTACATCCGTGGCTATGAGAAGATGACAGGTGCCGATGGCCACCCTGCCATCGAGATCAGCCTGAAGTACTACGAAGGCGAACCCGTCATTCGTGAACTGAAGCGTATCTCCAAGCCAGGCCGCCGCGTTTATATGGGCGCACAAGACCTCCCATCCGTCCGTCAGGGCCTGGGTGTGTCGATTGTCTCCACCCCGCAGGGTGTGATGTCGGACGCAAGCGCACGCGCAGCCAACGTTGGCGGCGAAGTGCTCTGCACCGTATTCTAGGGAGAATTTAATGTCTCGTATTGGTAAAAAGCCGGTCGACCTGCCCAGCGGTGTTACTGCTTCGGTCAGCGGCCAAACAATCGAAGTGAAAGGCCCCAAAGGGGTCCGGATCTTCAAAGCAACTGATGATGTGACCATGAGTGTTGAAGACAACTTCGTGTCAATCACACCACGCGGTAAGTCCAAGCGCGCACGCCAGCAGTGGGGCATGTCCCGCACGATGGTACGTAACCTTGTGACTGGCGTTACCGAGGGTTTCAAGAAAGAGCTTGAGATTCAAGGCGTTGGTTACCGTGCTGCTATGACTGGCAACACATTGAAACTGAACCTCGGCCTGTCTCACGACGTCGATTACACACCGCCAGCTGGCGTGACTGTGACGGCTCCGAAACAGACTGAAATCATTGTGGAAGGCATTGACGAACAACTTGTTGGTCAAGTCGCCGCGAACATCCGCGCTTGGCGCAAGCCCGAGCCCTATAAGGGCAAAGGCATCCGCTACAAGGGTGAGTTCGTCTTCCGCAAAGAAGGCAAGAAGAAGTAAGGAACGCACAGATGGCAAACAGCAAAAGACAACTGTTCATCAAACGCCGCTTGCGCGTTCGGAACAAACTTCGCCGCACGAACCGGGGCCGTATGCGCCTGTCCGTGCACCGCTCCAACAAGAACATCAGCGTTCAGCTGATTGACGATGTAAACGGCGTTACAGTCGCTTCTGCCTCGTCGCTTGAAAAAGATCTTGGCGTTGTGGGTAAGAACAACATCGAAGTGGCCGCAAAGGTTGGTTCGGCTATTGCCGAGCGTGCCAAGAAGGCTGGTGTTGAATCTGCTTACTTCGATCGCGGCGGTTTCCTCTTCCACGGTAAAGTGAAGGCCCTGGCCGACGCAGCCCGTGAAGGTGGTCTGAAGATCTAAGCCTATCGGCAGGGCCTTGGTCCTGCCAGTTAGAAATGCGAAGAGGCCTGTTTGGGGGCCTCTCGATGACCCGGGAGCGATCCGCTCACCAAGGGTTGTGAAAACAGGGCGCCAGCCCGCAAGTATAAGGAGGCCATCATGGCCAGAGACGAAAACCGGGGCGGCAACAACCGTCGCAACCAGCGCGAAGAAGCGCCAGAATTTGCAGACCGCCTTGTCGCGATCAACCGTGTGTCCAAAACCGTAAAAGGTGGTAAGCGCTTTGGTTTTGCTGCCCTTGTTGTGGTTGGTGACCAAAAAGGCCGTGTAGGTTTTGGCAAAGGTAAAGCCAAAGAGGTGCCTGAGGCGATCCGCAAGGCAACCGAGCAGGCCAAGCGTCAGATGATCCGCGTACAGCTGCGCGAAGGCCGTACGCTGCACCACGATATGTCCGGCCGTCACGGCGCAGGCAAAGTTGTGATGCGCACAGCACCAGAGGGTACCGGCATCATCGCCGGTGGTCCAATGCGTGCCGTGTTCGAAATGCTGGGCATTAAGGACGTTGTGTCCAAGTCCATCGGTTCACAGAACCCCTACAACATGATCCGCGCCACCATGGACGGATTGAAAAAAGAACAGTCTCCACGTTCTGTCGCACAGCGTCGCGGTAAGAAAGTGGCTGACATTCTGCCCAAGCGTGACGATGCATCTGACTCGTCCACTCAAGTGGCTGAGGAGGCATAAGCATGGCTAAGACTATTGTAATCAAGCAGGTAGGCTCCCCTATCCGCCGTCCCGCAGACCAGCGTGCAACGTTGATCGGTCTGGGCCTGAACAAAATGCACCGCGTTCGCGAGCTGGAAGACACACCTTCCGTTCGTGGCATGGTTCGCAAGATTAGCCACATGGTAGAGATCATCGAAGAGAAGGGCTAAGCTACTCGGCTAGCTCTCCTTTGGGAAAAGATGATGAATAGACGTCTCGCAGTTGGCTGCGGGGCGTTTTTTGTTGGTCGGGTTCAAACTGCAAGTTAGGATTAGGCTAGCAATTCTATTCGTTTATCTGACCCACTCGACAAGAAATTCCCCTAATTTGGTAAAGCAGTCCTGAGTATGACTGAGCCGATGGAGAGCGCGCACATACAAAAGCCCCACAGGGGAGCCCTCTTTCGCGACGAAACCGCTGTGGGTCGTGTTAACGCGGCAGATAGTGCGCGGAGTGTTGGAATTCTTCTTGTTGTTTTTGGTCATGCGTGGCGTGCCGCTGACAGGGCGGGTCTTATTGCGGAAGACCTCATCTTCCGGGCAATTCATTCTGCCATCTATGCGTTTCACATGCCTTTGTTCTTCTTTCTTGCGGGGCTCCTGTTTCTGGAGGCATTGCAGAAATACGATATGGAAACCTTGCTGAAGGGGCGGGTAAAGCGCCTCCTGTGGCCGATGGTTTTGTGGAGCTGGATCTTTTTGGATTGAAGCTCTTTGCCGGTTCATCTGTAGATACACCAGTGAACCTGTCTGACTTGCCGGTCATCCCGCTCCCCCCGTACGAACACCTGTGGTTTCTTTGGGCGCTATTTCTATCGCGAAGCACCCTCATAATTGCTTACACATTTGTGCTTCGTGATCATCGCGATTACGTCTTGCGGTGGGCCGCCGCGGTCACTGCTATTGGCCCTTCGCTGATCAATCCGCTTTTGTCCGTTCCGTCTGCGATCGTGGGGCCGGTGATTGAATGTTTTCCTTATCTGCTTGCGGGGATAGTATTGGGTGGGTTGACAGCATACCGACCTTCCGTCGCTGGGGCTAGTGTCGGGGCGGTTGTCTTTACGGCACTTCTTTAGGCTGTTGGCCCCGATAAAGCGAGTGTCATTCACTCGTTGGTTTTGGTGGTAGCGGCGTGGTTTGCGTGGAGCTTTGTTGACCAGACGGTGGCTCCTAACAACCGGTATGTAATTGCCCTGCGCTATCTTGGTCCGGCGTCTTTGGTGATTTATCTGACGCACACAGCTTTTTCGGCCGCTGTGCGGATTGCGATGCTCAGGTTCGGGATTTCTGACCTGGGGCCGTTGTTGGCTTTGACTATGTTGGCCGGTGTGATTGGCCTCCTCGCGTTTTCTTGGGGTGTTGAGCGTCTGCGAATTGCAAAAGTAATGGGGCTCTGAGGGAGGACCCCTTGCCTCGAAACTATCCTTCCCCTATACGCTCGCGGTGGGCAGAGATGTGCTCATGAGAATCGTAACGCCGCGTGTGTCCGCTCCCGTCGCTGGGGGGCATTTCCGGCAAAAGGAGAAGCGACATGAAACTTCATGAACTTTCAGACAATCCAGGCGCAACGAAACCACGCAAACGCGTTGGTCGTGGTCCTGGTTCCGGCACCGGTAAAATGGGTGGCCGCGGTATAAAAGGTCAGAAATCCCGTTCGGGTGTGGCGATCAAAGGGTACGAAGGCGGCCAGATGCCCCTCTACCAACGTCTGCCAAAGCGTGGCTTTAACAAGCCGAACCGCAAAGAATACTCCGTTGTTAACCTGGGCCTGATCCAGAAGTTTATCGACGAAGGCAAAATCGACATCAAAAACGCGATCACCGAAGACGCACTGATCGCATCCGGTCTGGTTCGTCGCAAGCGTGACGGTATACGCGTTCTTGCTAAAGGTGACGTGACAGCGAAGATGAACATCGAAGTCACCGGTGCGTCCAAATCGGCTGTTGAAGCAGTTGAAAAGGCGGGCGGTAGCCTGACTGTTAAGGTCACGGCAGCAGTAGAAGCCTCCGAATAACGCTTCGGTCTTGTGAGCGGCGTCTAAGCCGCTTACATAAAGATACAAGTTTTCCCAAACGCCGCCCACCGGAAAACGGTTCGGGCGGCGTTTTGTTTCAAAAAAGAGAGCCCTCACATGGTATCTGCCGTCGAGAATATGGCCGCCAATTCAAGCTGGTCCGCCTTTGGCAAGGCAACCGACTTGCGCCATCGCATCCTTTTCACGCTTGGTCTGTTGATCGTTTACCGCTTGGGGACTTTTATCCCCGTGCCCGGTATCGACGGCGCAGCACTGCGTGACTTTATGGAAAGTGCGGGGCAAGGCATCGGCGGTATGGTTTCGATGTTTACCGGTGGTGCGCTTGGCCGGATGGGTATTTTTGCCCTCGGTATCATGCCTTATATCTCGGCCTCGATCATTGTTCAGCTTCTGACGTCCATGGTGCCGTCGCTGGAGCAGCTCAAAAAAGAGGGTGAGCAGGGGCGCAAGAAGATCAACCAATACACCCGCTGGGGCACCGTGGCGCTGGCCACAGTGCAGTCCTACGGGCTTGCGGTAAGCCTTGAGGCGGGTGACATCGCCGCTGACCCGGGCATGTATTTCCGCATTGCGTGTATGATCACTTTGATCGGCGGCACGATGTTCCTGATGTGGCTTGGTGAGCAAATCACCGCACGCGGTATCGGCAACGGCATTTCGCTTATTATTTTCGTAGGCATCATTGCCGAAGTTCCAGCTGCCATCGCGCAGTTCTTTGCGTCCGGTCGTTCCGGCGCGATCAGCCCTGCGGTTATTGTCGCGGTGTTGGTGATGGTCATCGCTACCATTATGTTTGTGGTCTTTATGGAGCGCGCTCTACGCAAGATTCATATCCAGTACCCACGCCGTCAGGTGGGCATGAAGGTCTATGACGGTGGCTCCAGCCACCTGCCAGTTAAGGTCAACCCGGCCGGTGTTATCCCAGCGATTTTTGCCAGCTCTTTGCTTTTGCTACCGGTGACGATCAGCACGTTCTCGGGTAATTCGACCAGCCCAGTCATGTCTTGGCTGCTTGCCAATTTTGGTCCGGGTCAGCCGCTGTACCTGCTGTTCTTTATCGCGATGATCGTGTTCTTTGCTTATTTCTATACGTTCAACGTGTCGTTTAAACCTGACGACGTGGCAGAGAACCTTAAAAGCCAGAATGGCTTTGTTCCGGGTATTCGTCCGGGTAAGCGGACTGCCGAGTATCTGGAGTATGTGGTTAACCGCGTTCTTGTTCTCGGCTCGGCCTATCTGGCTGCGGTCTGTATCCTGCCGGAAATCCTCCGCGGCCAGTTCGCGATCCCGTTCTATTTTGGCGGTACTTCTGTATTGATTGTGGTCTCGGTCACAATGGATACTATCCAGCAAGTACAAAGCCATCTTCTGGCGCATCAATATGAAGGTCTACTGGAGAAGTCGCAGTTGCGCGGCAAATCCGGTAAAGGACGTAAGAAACGGAGCCCTGCACGCAAATGAACATCATACTTCTTGGACCCCCAGGCGCGGGCAAAGGCACGCAAGCACGTCACCTCGTAGAGACACGCGGCATGGTTCAGCTCAGCACGGGTGACATGCTCCGTGAAGCCAAAGACAGCGGCACAGAGATGGGCAAGATCGTCGCCGACGTTATGGCACGCGGCGCGCTGGTTACCGATGAGATCGTGATCGGCCTCATTCGTGAAAAGCTTGCCGACAAGACAGAGCATGGTGGGTTCATTTTTGACGGTTTCCCCCGCACTCTCCCCCAAGCTGATGCATTGGGTGCCCTTATGGAAGCAGAGGGCCAAACCCTTGACGCGGTTATCGAAATGCGCGTCGATGATGAGGCTCTTGTGGATCGTATCACCGCACGTTCGACCTGCGGCTCTTGCGGTGAGGTCTACAATGACAACACCAAGCCGATTCCAGCTGATGGTAAATGCACATCCTGCGGCGGAACCGAGTTCAAGCGTCGTGCGGATGACAATGAAGAAAGCCTGAAGACTCGTCTAATGGCGTACTACAAGCAAACCTCCCCGCTGATTGGCTACTATTATGCCAAAGGCATGCTGAGTGATGTGGACGGTTTGGCCGAGATTGAAGCTGTGCAAGGCAGCATCGCGGCGGTTCTCGACGCTTAATCTGATGCCTGTTGTTTGCTTTGTTGTGGCTGCTAAGCTTGGGTTTGGTGGCGAAGTTTCTGCGTAAGAATTATTTGCTAAAGATCGCAGCATTTGGGCGAAAACACTGAAGGACCGAGCGAACAATGCACATTGCAGTCTGATCGGTCAAACCCTGTCGAACTTGTTTGTTCATTGTCAGATGATTGACGGTATTGATTTGGCGATTGGTGAGGATGCGCTTGATCTTGCGGATCGCCGTTTGGGCCGTTTGACGTCGAGGCCGTATGTTGCGATCAAGTGTACCGGTGACGACAGGGTGAATGTTGTCCAAACCATGCCGGATGGCGTCAGGAAATTTGATATGTTTTATTGCCCGCGTGGATAGTTATCCACTGACCGTTGAAGGGCACTTGACGACACCACTTAGGCCTCATACTTAGCGCTATCCCGAAAGGGAATCAAACTGTGGGTATGGTCGCTCCATATCTACAAGATCACCTGATCAGCTGTAGCCCGGTGGCATAATCGCCTCGGGCTTGTGTTGTGAAAAAAGGGTCTGGCATAACGGACCCGCAACAAAAAAGGAATTGCACACGTGGCACGTATTGCCGGCGTAAACATCCCGACTGCAAAGCGGGTTCCAATCGCCCTCACATATATCACTGGTATCGGCAACTCTTCCGCTCAGGCCATCTGCGAAGCAGTTGGTATCGACATGGCGCGACGCGTCAACGAGCTGTCGGACACCGAAGTTCTGAAAATCCGCGAGCACATCGACGAAAACTATACCGTTGAAGGTGACCTGCGCCGTGACACACAGATGAACATCAAACGTTTGATGGATCTGGGTTGCTACCGTGGCCTGCGCCACCGTCGTAACTTGCCTGTACGCGGTCAGCGTACGCACACAAACGCTCGCACTCGCAAAGGCCCCGCAAAGGCCATTGCTGGTAAGAAGAAATAAGGGAGGGCTCAGGTAATGGCACGCGAAGCAAAACGCGCTAAGAAGAAAGTCTCCAAGAACATCGCCGCTGGTGTGGCGCATGTAAATTCTTCTTTCAACAACACAAAAATCCTCATCTCTGACGTGCAGGGCAATGCAATTGCATGGTCTTCCGCTGGTACGATGGGCTTCAAGGGGTCGCGTAAATCGACTCCTTATGCTGCTCAGATGGCTGCTGAAGATGTGGGCAAAAAAGCACAAGATCACGGCGTGAAAACGCTGGAAGTCGAAGTGCAAGGCCCAGGTTCTGGCCGTGAAAGCGCCCTGCGCGCACTGGCTGCTGCCGGTTTCAACATCACTTCGATTCGTGATGTGACACCAATGGCACACAACGGTTGCCGCCCGCCGAAGCGCCGCCGCGTTTAAGCGATCATTATGCTACTCGGGGTTCGCGATTTTTCGCGGACCCTTCACGACTTTCTACAGCGCGCTGTTTGCGTGCGACTTTTTGAAACCTCGGGAGTTTGCCCCGGTTGGACATACGGGCGCGAACAGGAATGGAGGGACATATGATCCACAAAAATTGGGCCGAACTGATCAAGCCAACTCAGCTTGACGTCAAACCCGGCAACGATCCTGCACGTCAGGCAACTGTGATTGCTGAACCGCTTGAGCGCGGCTTTGGTCTCACAATGGGCAACGCACTGCGTCGTGTTCTGATGTCATCGCTACAAGGTGCTGCGATCACATCCGTACAGATCGACAACGTCCTGCACGAGTTTTCTTCTGTCGCCGGTGTGCGCGAAGACGTCACCGACATCATTCTGAACCTCAAAGGAGTGTCCATCCGCATGGAAGTCGAAGGGCCAAAGCGTCTGTCGATCTCCGCGAAGGGCCCAGGCGTTGTGACGGCTGGCGATATCAGCGAGTCTGCTGGCATCGAAATCCTGAATCGCGATCATGTCATCTGCCACCTCGATGATGGTGCGGACATCTACATGGAACTCATGGTCAACACTGGCAAAGGCTATGTCGCCGCAGACAAGAACAAGCCTGAAGATGCGCCTATCGGTCTTATCCCGATCGATGCGATCTACAGCCCAGTGAAAAAAGTCAGCTACGACGTGCAGCCGACCCGTGAAGGTCAGGTTCTGGACTATGACAAGCTGACGATGAAGGTCGAAACTGACGGCTCCCTGACGCCTGACGACGCCGTGGCATTTGCTGCGCGCATCTTGCAGGACCAGTTGGGTATCTTCGTCAACTTCGATGAGCCTGAATCAGATTCGCGTCAGGACGACGATGACGGTCTCGAGTTCAACCCGCTTCTGTTGAAGAAAGTGGACGAACTGGAGCTTTCCGTACGTTCCGCCAACTGCCTGAAGAACGACAATATCGTGTATATTGGCGATCTGATCCAGAAGACCGAAGCAGAAATGCTGCGCACACCGAACTTCGGCCGCAAGTCCTTGAACGAGATCAAGGAAGTGCTGTCGGGCATGGGTCTGCACCTTGGCATGGACGTCGAGGACTGGCCACCGGACAACATCGAAGATCTGGCCAAGAAGTTCGAAGACAACTTTTAAAGCACTCGGGCGGGGCGCAAGCTCCGCCCAATACAACGACTGGGCGAACTGCCCCAAGGAGAGTTGACGCTACGCACGTCAGCCAGACAAAGCAAAACGGCCCGTAGAGGGCACCATTTTTGGAGATAGAACTATGCGTCACGCACGTGGATACCGCCGTCTTAATCGCACACATGAGCACCGCAAGGCGCTTTGGGCCAACATGGCCGGCTCGCTGATCGAGCATGAGCAGATCAAGACAACCCTGCCAAAAGCAAAAGAATTGCGGCCGATCATTGAGAAAATGATCACGCTGGCGAAGCGCGGCGACCTGCACGCCCGCCGTCAGGCACGCGCGCGTCTGAAAGAAGACCAGTACGTTACAAAACTGTTCGATATCTTGGGCCCCCGCTACAAAGACCGTCAAGGTGGTTATGTGCGCGTTCTCAAAGCGGGCTTCCGTTACGGTGACATGGCGCCAATGGCGATCATCGAATTTGTGGACCGTGACCGTGACGCCAAAGGCGCCGCAGACAAAGCCCGCGTTGCAGCACACGAAGCTGCTGAAGAATAAGCTTTCACAGTTCAGTGAGACGGGAAGCCCTGCCATTTGGTGGGGCTTTTTACTTTTTGGCGGTGTGATCGGATATTTCCAGCCAAAGAAAATAGAGCAGTTGCATGATCGGCGGTGGCTGCGCATATCTGTGGGTATGAAATACTTTGCACTTATCTTCGCACTGTTTGCCAGCCCGGTAGGCGCGCAGCAGGTCCCACAATCGGCTGCCGAAATGCAGCTTAGCTTCGCCCCGCTTGTTCGAGAGGCCGCACCCGCGGTTGTAAACATTTATGTAAAGGTTGTGCGCGAGGTGCAGCGCACGCCGCTTCAAGCGGACCCGTTTTTTGGCCGGATGTTCCGTGACCCACTGACCGACCGCAAACCGCGGGTTCAGAACTCGCTTGGGTCGGGGGTGATCCTGTCCGACGACGGTATCGTCGTAAGCAATTATCATGTGGTCGCGATGGCGACAGATATTAGCGTGGTGCTAAACGACCGGCGAGAATTCTCCGCGCGGGTGCTCTTGGCTGACGAGGACAGTGATCTTGCTATCCTCAAGATTGATGCGCCAGAGCCGCTTCCTTACTTGCCCTTACGCAGCAGCGACAGCGTTGAAGTGGGGGAGCTTGCCCTTGCGATCGGGAACCCTTTCGGCGTCGGCCAGACCGTGAGCAGTGGGATTGTGTCCGGGTTGGCGCGGTCGGGTCGGTCGGGCGGCGGCGGGCGCGGGTATTTCATTCAAACCGATGCGCCGATTAACCCCGGAAACTCTGGCGGGGCTTTGGTGGATGTCCAAGGGCGATTGATCGGCGTGAATACGTCTATCCTGACACGCTCGGGTGGATCAAACGGGATTGGCTTTGCGATCCCTGCTGATTTGGTTGCGGCCTTTGTGGCGCAGGCGCAGGCGGGGCGGACAGAGTTCGGGCGCCCTTGGGCTGGAATCAGCGGGCAACCGTTAGATACAGATATGGCCGCGACACTTGGATTTGACCGCTCTGGCGGGATTATTATCTCTGGTCTACACCCCGCCAGCCCGTTTTTGGAGGCGGGGTTGGAGGTTGGTGATGTGATCCTGTCTGTTGGAGGCCAGCCGGTGAACACGCCGTCAGAGATGGTTTACCGCATGAGTGTGGCTGGATTGGACGCGCAGGCGGATATATCCTTTAGCAGCGCGGGGCAGCAGAAGAGTGCAAGGGTTGGGTTGATTGCGGCGCCTGAGGTGCCTTCGCGCGATGCTGTGACCCTGCCAGAGCGGAGCGCTTTCCCGGGGCTGACGCTGGTTCGGATTAATCCTGCCGTTCTTTCAGATTTCAATCTGCCGTTGGAGATCGAAGGCGTTGCGGTGATGAAGACCGGCGTGTTTGCAGCACGTGCGGGGCTTCGCAATGGGGACGTCATATTGGCAATGAACGGTGTTGCGCTATCCCATCCAGGTCAGGTTGCGGAAATGCTGACGGAGCAGGTGCGGCAGGTTGAAATGCTTGTCCAGCGCGGCGCGCAACGGATCATCATGCGGTTCAGGGGGTAGAGGCGTGGCTGATCTGTTCGGAAGCCCAGCTGCCAGCGCAGAAAACGGGCATCGTCCTCTGGCAGACCGCTTGCGGCCCAAGAACCTGCGTGAGGTGATTGGCCAGTCGCAGGTATTGGGGCCGGATGCGCCGTTAACGGCAATGCTGGAAGGTGGCGTGCTTAGTTCGTTGATCTTCTGGGGGCCACCGGGGGTGGGTAAGACCACAATCGCGCGGTTATTGGCGGATGAGACCGACCTGCATTTCGTACAAATCAGCGCGATCTTCAGTGGTGTGCCAGAGCTGCGTCGCGTTTTTGACGCGGCCAAGATCAGGCGCCAGAATGGACAGGGCACGCTTTTGTTTGTGGACGAAATCCATCGCTTTAACAAAGCACAGCAGGACGGATTTCTGCCGCATATGGAGGATGGCACGATCCTGCTTGTCGGGGCCACCACAGAAAATCCCAGCTTTGAGCTGAACCGCGCCGTCCTGAGCCGGGCTCAGGTTCTGGTGTTGGAACGTTTGGACGCAACCGATCTGGAGAGACTGATCGAGCGGGCCGAGGCGGAGTTGGAAATTAGCCTGCCGTTGGACCCTGCCGCGCGGCAGGCATTGCTGGATATGGCCGACGGGGACGGGCGTGCGCTGCTCAATCTGATCGAACAGATAGCAGCATGGAAGCTGGACGCGCCGCTAGACACGGTTGCCTTGTGCAAACGGTTGAGTAAGCGCGCGGCGCAATATGACAAAGGCGGGGACGAGCACTACAATCTCATCTCTGCGCTGCATAAGTCTGTGCGCGGCAGCGATCCAGATGCGGCGATTTACTGGTTCGCGCGCATGCTGGAGGGCGGCGAGGACCCGAGCTATCTCGCGCGGCGCATCGTGCGGATGGCTGTCGAGGATATCGGGTTGGCTGACCCGCAGGCGCAAGCGGTGTGCCTACAATGCTGGGACACGTATGAACGCCTCGGCTCTCCTGAGGGGGAGCTGGCGTTGTCGCAAGCGGTGATCTATCTGGCACTCGCGCCTAAGAGCAACGCGAATTATGTGGCCTACAAGGGCGCGCGCCGTGCCGCCAAGGCCACCGGCTCGGCCCCGCCGCCCAAACATATCCTCAACGCGCCAACAGGCATGATGAAAGAACAGGGATACGGGGCAGGATATGCCTATGACCATGATGCCGAAGACGGGTTCTCGGGCCAGAATTACTTTCCCGATGGAATGGAGCGTCCGGCGCTATATCAACCGGTCGAACGGGGGTTCGAGCGGGACTTGAAGAAGCGGCTTGAATACTTCACAAAGCTGCGAACGCAGCGGGAGAGTTGACTCTGGCCTGCGCGCGCGCGATGGGGACTGCATGATTTCAACTGTCTCCCTTGTTGCTTTGGGCGGTGCCATTGGTGCTGCATGCCGCTACCTTGTCGGAGTGGGTATGATGCGCGTTATGGGGCCTGCGGATTTTCCGTTGGCGATCCTTACCGTGAACATCATCGGCTCGTTCCTGATGGGCACGTTTGTGGTTGCCGCAGCCCATAAGGGGCTGACGCATATGAGCCCCTTCGTCATGACCGGTGTCCTTGGTGGCTTTACCACTTTCTCGGCTTTCTCGCTTGAAGCGATTACGCTGATGGAGCGCGGGCAAATCGCTGCGGCGGGCGCCTATGTGGCGCTGTCTGTGGGGCTAAGTCTGGGTGGATTGATGTTGGGACTTTGGATCGCCAGAGGGGTATTCGCATGAGCCGTGTCCAAACTATTACCGTAGCAGAAGGTGACGGGGATCAGCGCTTGGACCGCTGGTTCAAGGCCATCTTCCCGCACGTGCCACAAGGCCGTATCGAAAAGATGTGCCGCAAAGGCGAAATCCGTGTGGATGGGGGCCGTGTAAAGGGCTCCACCCGCGTCGAGGTCGGTCAGGAAGTCCGTATTCCGCCGCTGCCCACGGGTGAGGCTCCGCCGCCGACCAAGCGCACGACAGTCACGGATGCCGAGGCCAAGATGATCCGCGCCTGCGTGATCTACCGCGACGACCATGTGATTGCGTTGAACAAACCGCCCGGTCTGCCGGTGCAGGGTGGCTCGGGGCAGGGGGAGCGGCATGTTGATGCGCTCTCAGAGGCGCTGATGTTCGACCTTGATGAAAAGCCGCGCCTTGTGCACCGGCTGGATAAAGACACGTCGGGCGTGCTGGTTCTGGCGCGGACGCGTGAAGCAGCCAAGGCGCTGACGGCGAACTTCCGGCACCGCGAAACGCGCAAGATTTACTGGGCCGCTGTCGCTGGTGCGCCGCATCCGCGCAACGGCACGATCAAGTTTGGCTTGGTAAAAGCAGGCGGCCACGGGCCGCGTGGCGAAGGCGAAAAGATGCATGCGGTCCATCCGCGCGATGTGGACAGCACCGAGGGTGCCAAGCGCGCCACAACGGATTATTCCGTGTTGGAGCAGGCGGGCACCCGCACCTCATGGATGGCACTTAGCCCCGTTACAGGCCGTACGCACCAGTTGCGTGTGCATATGGCAGAGATTGGTCATCCGATCATTGGTGACGGGAAATATGGTGGCTCTGGGCAGGAGAACATGGGTGACGGATGGGGTGCGCAACTGGGCGGTGACATCTCCAAAAAGCTGCACCTGCACGCGCGCAGCCTGACGATCCAGCATCCCGCGACAAAAGCGGTACTCAATCTCGTGGCGCCTCTTCCAGAACATATGCAGCGCACATGGGACACCTTCGCGTGGCATACAAAATTTGCACCTGACAATCCGTTCGGAGATGACTGGGGATGAGCAGCGCGCCTTTGCGTCTGGTTATTTTCGATGTGGATGGCACGCTTGTGGACAGCCAGTCGGATATTCTCGCAGCGATGCATTTAACGTTCGCGGCTGAGGGGCTGCCGACGCCGCCACGGGCTAACGTTCTGGGCGTGGTCGGCCTGTCGCTGGATGTGCTGATGCCGCACCTTGCACCTGAAGCGGATGCCGCCACTCAGGCGCGGTTGGTTCAGGGCTACAAAGACGCCTACATGACTTTGCGTGCTGATTCTACGAGGGGTGAATCCTCTCCTTTCTATCCGGGGGCGCGCGCGGCGCTTGAGGCGTTGCAAGCTTGGCCTAATGTCCTGTTGGGCGTGGCAACGGGAAAATCGCGGCGTGGGCTGGACAAGTTGATCGAGGCGCATGGGCTGGAGGGGATGTTTGTCACACAGCAGGTGGCGGATTTTCATCCCTCTAAACCCAACCCCTCGATGCTGCTCGAAGCACTGAGCGACACAGGTGTAGCCGCCGCTAATGCTGTTATGCTGGGTGACACTAGCTTTGACATGGAAATGGCGCAGGCTGCGGGTATAACTGGCATCGGGGTCAGCTGGGGCTATCATCCGCCTGCACGGCTTACTGCGGCGCGGCATTTGGTTGAGAATTTCGAAGCGGTCCCGCCGCTGTTGGATGCCATCTGGAAGGGTTGAAAGATGAGTGACTGGAAAGCAAAACGGTTCTGGAAAGAGGCCAGCGTTGTCGAGGCCGAGACCGGTTATGCGGTCACGCTGGATGGTCGGGCTGTAAAGACACCAGCCAAGCAGGCCTTGCATGTGCCCACGCGCGCGATGGCTCTGGCCATTGCACAGGAGTGGGACGCGCAGAAAGACATTATCAATCCTAACACGATGCCGGCCACCAAAACGGCCAACGCTGCGATTGATAAGGTCTCCATCCAGCACGCAGAAGTCGCCGACATGCTGGCGGCCTATGGCGATAGTGATTTGCTGTGCTACCGCGCTGATTCTCCGGTCGAGTTGGTTGAGCGCCAAGCCGAGCAGTGGGATCCGATGCTTGACTGGGCCGCAGACACGCTGTCGGCAAAGCTGGAAGTACGTGTCGGTGTCATGCACATCCCGCAAGATCCGGAAGCCATCAAGGTATTGCGCCACCGCACTCACGCGCTTGATGCGTTCGAGTTGGCGGCGTTTCATGATCTGGTGAGTTTGTCGGGATCTCTGGTGCTTGCATTCGCTGCTACACTAGACGCGAGACCTGTGGAAACGCTGTGGAACCTGTCCCGTCTGGATGAGCTTTGGCAAGAAGAGAAGTGGGGCGAAGACGAAGATGCCACCGCTTTGGCCGAGGTGAAGCGCGAAGCATTCCTGCATGCGAAGCGGATGTATGACCTCCGGCAACACGAATAGTCAAAAAATGAGCGGCTCCTCTGGGTCAAGGGGAAGTTGTGCTCGGTTTTTGGTCTCCTAACACTTGACCTTTATACGGGAATCCGCCCAAACTTGCATCCACTGCACGGACATTGTTCGTGCAGTATCACCACCGGCGTGAAAAACGCCGACTTATCCATCCGGAAAGCGATGGAAAATCAGGAAGAGGTAAAGATGAGAAAATCAATTATTCTTGGCGCATTCACGATCGCTGGTCTGTCTGCTGTTGCAGCAGCTGCTGGCACGTTGGATGACGTCAAAGCACGCGGCAAACTGAACTGTGGTGTAACTACAGGTCTGGTTGGCTTCGCTGCACCCGACGCGAATGGCGAATGGACAGGTTTTGACGTTTCCGTCTGCCGTGCCGTTGCTGCTGCTGTTCTGGGCGATGCGGCAGCCGTCGAATTCGTGCCAACAACTGGTAAAACACGCTTTACCGCTCTGGCTTCCGGCGAGATCGATATGCTGGCGCGTAACACCACATGGACATTCTCTCGCGACATCGACCTGAAGTTCGATTTCGTTGGCGTAAACTACTATGACGGCCAAGGCTTCATGGTGCCAAAAGCACTGGGTGTGTCGTCTGCAAAAGATCTTGATGGTGCCACTGTTTGCATCCAGACAGGTACAACAACCGAGCTAAACCTGGCCGACTTCTTCCGCGCCAACAACATCAGCTATGAGCCTGTGCCAATCGAGACAAACGCAGAAGGCACGCAGCAGTACCTTGCCGGTGCATGTGACACCTACACAACCGATGCGTCCGGTCTGGCTTCCACCCGCGCGACATTCGAAGCACCTGGTGACCACGTCCTGCTGCCAGAAATCATCTCCAAAGAGCCACTTGGTCCGCTGGTTCGTCACGGTGACAACGAGTGGGGCGATGTTGTTCGCTGGACTCTGAACGCACTGATCGCAGCTGAAGAGCTGGGTGTGTCCTCTGCCAATGTAAACGAAATGGCAACGTCCACAACCAACCCAGAAGTTGCACGTCTGTTGGGCACCGAAGGTGACCTCGGCGCGATGATGGGCCTGGACGCAGATTGGGCCAAGCGCGCAATCGAGACACAGGGTAACTACGGCGAGATCTTTGCGAAGAACATCGGCGAAGATACACCAATCGGTCTGGCGCGTGGTTTGAACGCTCAGTGGACCGATGGCGGCCTGCTTTACACACCACCATTCCGTTAAGTATAACGAGCAAAGGGCGCGGTTCTTCCGCGCCCTTTGTGCCTTACAACCAGACAAAAAATAAATGATCCGGTACTGACGTCAAAAGACGCATGAAAATAAACCGGGACCACGGGGATACATATAATGTCGACACTCACGGACCCACCACAGGGCTCGTTCCGGCTATCTATGCTGTTGAACGATACGCGGTACCGGTCGATGACATTGCAGGTCATCGCAGCAATCATTCTGGCCTTAGCGCTCGCTTATTTATATTCGAACCTCGCCGCGAACCTACGGGCAGCCGGTTTGAATATCTCATTCGGGTTTCTGTCCAGCTCTGCTGGTTATGATATCAACCAGACACTGATCGATTATAACAGCCAGTCATCAAACCTTCGCGCGGCCTTAGTGGGTATTCTCAATACACTGCTGGTGGCGTTCCTTGCCTGTATCACGGCGACGGTATTCGGCGTTATCGCGGGTGTTTTGCGCCTCTCGAATAACTGGCTGGTGCGCAAGCTGATGGCAGGTTACGTCGAGATCTTCCGTAATATTCCTGTGCTGATCTGGATCATCATTATCTTCACGATCATGACGGCAGTTATGCCCAGCCCCAGAGACTTCAAGGGCGATACGCCAGCGGCTTCGATGCTGTTTGATCTTTTCGCCTTCACCAACCGCGGTGTCTATATTCCTGGTCCTTACTTTACCCGCGGTTTCGGGGGCGGTGAGGGCAGCGCGGTGAACTGGGTGCTGGTGATCGCAACGCTTCTGGCGTCGCTGTTTGCTACGCGGTTCATGACCGCACGGGCCAATAGAATTCAGGAAGCGACTGGGGTGCGCCCCAATACACTATGGAGCAATCTGGCGATCTGGATTTTGCCAATCATTATCTTCTGCCTCATCTTTGGCCTGACCTGGGATATCCCTGTGCTGAAGGGTTTTAACTTTGGCGGAGGTATCAAGATTGGTGGCCCACTGATTGCGCTGTGGTTCGCGCTTTCCATCTACACTGGCGCCTTCATCGCCGAGAACGTGCGCGCCGGTATTCAGGCGGTGTCCAAGGGGCAGACAGAAGCCGCTGCCGCGCTGGGTATTCGACCACGCCGCGTGATGAGCCTTGTTGTTCTGCCACAGGCATTGCGGGTGATCATCCCACCCTTGATTTCGCAATACCTAAACATCACCAAGAACTCCTCATTGGCGATTGCGGTTGGCTATGCCGACATCACCGCCACGCTGGGGGGCATCACGCTTAACCAGACTGGCCGTGCGATCGAATGCGTGCTTTTGCTAATGCTCTTCTATCTTTTGATCTCACTGACGATTTCTGCCGTCATGAACGTCTATAACAACTCTATGAAATTGAAGGAGCGCTGAGATGTCAGATACACATGAACACTCCGTCGCCTTCGTTCGGACAACAGAGATTCCTCAACAACCAGCCCCCATGAACGCAGTGGGTCCGGTTAAATGGATGCGTGAAAACCTGTTTCCTACTTGGGCTAACTCACTGCTCACCGTGGCCGCGATATATGTGATCTATCTGATCCTTTCCGCAACGCTGCCGTGGATTCTCGGCGGTCTATGGACCACATCGTCACTGGCCGAATGCCGCGAAGTTTTGCAGGGCAAATCGGCGGCCTGTTTCTCGGTTCTGACCGAGCGGTGGAACCAGCTCTTGTTTGGTTTCAAATACCCGTCCGAGATGTACTGGCGCCCGACCGTGGCTCTTGTGCTGATGTTTGTGGCATTGGCGCCTGTGTTATTCTTTGACCTGCCGCGCAAGCTGTTGATCGTCACAGTCCTCTATCCCTTTGTTGCCTATTGGCTGATTTGGGGCGGCACCGTGTTTATACCGATTTTCGCGCTGGCAGGGTTTGCTGTTGCCTACGTTGTCTACAGCCGCTTTGTTGCAAAGAACTTTGCGCTGGCGCTTTTCGGTGGAATCGCCGCTGCGATGGTATTCTGGTATATCAGCAGCTTTATCGTCGCTGCTATTGCGCCGGAAACTCCCTTGCTGGAGGCCGTGCCTTCGCGCGATCTGGGTGGCTTCATGCTCAACATGATGTTGGGTCTTACCTGTGTGTCTCTGTCGATCCCCCTTGGTGTTGCGCTGGCGCTCGGGCGGCAAAGCTCGATGCCGCTGATCAAATGGATTTGTGTTGTTTTCATCGAATTCATCCGCGGTGTGCCGCTTATCACGTTGCTGTTCGTGGCAAGCGTGATGCTGGCGTACTTCTTCCCGCCTGAGGCGACGGTCGATCTATTCCTCCGCGTTGTCATCATGATCACCATGTTCTCTGCGGCTTATATCGCCGAAGTTATCCGTGGTGGTTTGGCTGCTTTGCCGAAAGGACAGTACGAGGCCGCAGACAGTTTGGGGTTGGATTACGCGCAAGCGATGCGCTTGATCATTCTGCCGCAAGCGCTGAAGATTTCGATCCCTGGCATCGTGAACATCGCGGTGGGTCTGTTCAAAGACACCACGCTTGTTTCCGTTATTTCGATGTTTGATCTGGTTGGCATGATCCGGGGTCCCATCCTCGCATCTACCGATTGGAACGGGGTGTACTGGGAGCTTTTGGGCTTTGCTGCCCTGCTGTTCTTCGTCGTCTGTTACGGCATTTCACAATATTCGCAGTGGCTGGAACGCCGTCTTGCGACAGATCATCGTTAAGGAGGCCCGAACATGGCTGATACCGCAAAACTACAAGTATCCGACGAAGTCGCGATCTCCATCCAGAATATGAACAAGTGGTTCGGCACATTCCATGTGCTGCGCGACATTGATCTGACGGTGTATCAGGGCGAACGTATCGTGATTTGTGGGCCTTCGGGTTCTGGCAAATCCACGCTGATCCGCTGCATCAACGCGCTGGAAGAGCATCAAAAGGGCTCAATTGAAGTGGATGGCACACTGCTATCCTCGGATCTCAAAAACATCGACAAGATCCGCTCTGAAGTTGGCATGTGCTTTCAGCACTTCAACCTCTTCCCGCATCTGAGCATTCTGGACAACCTTACTCTGGCTCCGATTTGGGTGCGTAAAACGCCCAAGAAGGAGGCCGAGGAGGTTGCGATGCACTACCTTGAAAAGGTGAAGATCCCCGATCAGGCTGACAAATTCCCCGGTCAGCTGTCCGGTGGTCAGCAGCAGCGGGTTGCTATCGCCCGCTCGCTCTGCATGAAGCCACGCATCATGCTATTCGATGAGCCGACCTCGGCGCTTGACCCTGAAATGATCAAGGAAGTTCTCGACACAATGATCGAGCTTGCCGAAGAAGGCATGACAATGCTCTGCGTCACGCACGAGATGGGTTTTGCCCGTCAGGTTGCGAACCGCGTAATCTTTATGGATCAGGGCCAGATCGTTGAACAGAACGAGCCTGAAGAGTTCTTCAATAACCCGCAAAGCCCGCGCACACAGTTGTTCCTGAGCCAGATTCTGGGACACTAAAGCGCAATCATTACGATGATATGAAAGGGCGGGAGGAAACTCCCGCCCTTATTCTATGAGATCACGTGGAACGATAAACTCCACAACGCGGCCCGTGCCGTGGCGCAGGTCACGCCAGTTAGTGATGTTGAAATCAGCGACAATAGTTGCACAGGTTGGGAAGGTGTCAAAGTCAGGGTGATCAGGAGCTTTTGCTAGCAGCATATCGGCTAGCATGGCCGAGCCGGGGTTGTGTGCAAGCATCACGATGCAATCCTCATCCCGTGAATGCAGTTCATGTGCCATGACATCGGGTTCTGCTAGGTAGAGCCGCGGCGTTACTGTCGTCGGCACATCATCTAGCTTAAGTAAGGACAGCGTCTCGCGTGTGCGGGCGGCGTCCGAGCATAGGACGTGATCAGGTTGCAGGGACTTGCTGCGCATCCAGTCACCGATTGCCTCAGCGCTGCGGCGTCCGCGCTTGTTTAAGGTGCGTTCATGGTCGGAAGCCGCGAGGTCGGACCAGTCAGACTTAGCGTGGCGCATCAGGATGAGACGTTTCATTCAGGATCCTCTAAAGGCACGCATGTGGAATGCAGATTGGTCGGGCGGTCTGCTGAATGCCTGACTGACGGGGCATGCACGGCGGGCTGCGCAGCCCATTTCCATACAGGCCGTGCCATCATCGCTTGAGATGTGGGTCTTACAGGCAGGGACGTCGTAGGGATGTTTGTCTGATAAGGCTCCAACTGGACAGGCATTGGTGCAGGGGTGATCTATACATTGATCACAGGGCGACTGTTTTACTGCGGATTGCAGGACAGTGGCGTTAAGGATCAACGCTCCGCGGATGGATACCATCAATCCTGCGTGGTCATGGACCAACATACCTGTCGGGCTTTGCCAAAACCTATGCGAAGCCTGCGCCCACGCAATGAATGGGGCGTAGGGCGGTCCGTCAGAGGGGAACACACAGCTGCCGTCAAAGCTTTCAGCAAGGCCGCCGAGTAGGCGCTTTGACCAGCGATCCACGGGATGTGGCTTGCCGTCGCTATACTCTGGTGCTGTCCTGAATACGTCCCAGAAATTGGCATCGGTTCCGATTAGGGCAATTGTCTGAAGCCTTACGGCGGGGTGCGGTAAATGCCCCATCAGCATCAGGCCCATTGGGCCTACCGCCTGCTCAATCCGCTCTATCACCATCAGGTGAGGCCTGCGTGGTCATAGAGCGAATAGATACAGGTCTTGTCATAGGTCATTCAGTGGCTTAGCCTGCTCTAATAATCGAGCCTGCGCCGTGCTCGGTGAAAAGCTCAAGCAGGCAGGCATTGGGCGCACGACCGTCTAGGATCACAGCGGCACGTACGCCGGCGGCCAATGCATCCAGTGCGGTCTGTGTTTTCGGGATCATCCCACCGGCGATCGTGCCGTCGGCGGTCATTTCCTGGATCTGGCTGGCAGTAAGCTCTGTCAGGACCTCACCAGAGGCGTTCTTGACACCTGACACATCAGTCAACAGCAACAGGCGATCCGCCTTGAGTGCTGCGGCAATTGCACCGGCTGCTGTGTCGCCATTTATGTTGAAGGTCTCGCCATTCATTCCCATGCCCAAAGGGGCGATGACAGGAATAAGCTCTTTTTCAGCCATATCCAGCAGCAAGCGCGGGTTGACTTTGGTGGGTTTGCCAACAAGGCCAAGCGTGGGATCTTCCGGCTCACAAATAATAAGTCCGCTGTCCTTACCAGATACGCCTACAGCACGCCCACCTTGTTCAGAAATCGCTTGCACGATGCGGGCGTTCACGAGACCGGAGAGGACCATCTCAACCACTTCCATGGTCGCAGCATCGGTTACACGCTTGCCGTCCACAAACTTCGATTCGATGCCCAGTCGCTTTAGCATGCTGTTAATCATAGGTCCACCGCCGTGTATGATCACGGGGTTCACGCCGACCTGACGCATCAGCACGACATCGCGGGCAAATTCGTCCATGGCTTCGTCGCTGCCCATGGCGTGCCCGCCCAGCTTGATCACGACGGTCGCATCATTGTAGCGCTGCATGTAGGGCAGTGCCTGTGAAAGAGTAGCGGCGGTGGCGGCCCAATCGCGGTTCATATCTTGTTTTCTCATATCCGTGATCTCTAGTTCATCGGGATCATAGGTAGTTATTCGAGCGTGGCAATGACCGAGCGGAGTGTCGGGATGCCCCAGCCCTTTTCGGAAGATGTCACAATCAATTCGGGGAAGGCTGCGGGGTGTTTGCTTAGTGCGCCGCGCACCTGATCCAGAATCTGTTCCCGTTCGACTTCCTTGACTTTGTCAGCTTTCGTTAGCACGACCTGGAATGTCACGGCGGCGCTGTCGAGCAGGCTCATGATCTCGTCATCGACTTTTTTCACGCCGTGGCGTGCGTCAATGAGCACGAAGGCCCGGCGCAAGGTTTGACGACCTTGCAAGAACTGCTTGAGCAGGCGCTGCCATTTCTCGACCACTGGTAAGGGGGCGTTGGCATAGCCATAGCCCGGAAGGTCGACGAGATAGAGCTCTTCCCCTGCCGTGAAATAGTTGATTTCTTGCGTGCGGCCCGGCGTATTCGAGGCCCGCGCGAGTGCCTTCATGCCTGTCAGGGCATTGATTAAGGTCGATTTCCCTACGTTGGAGCGGCCTGCAAAACAAACCTCCATCCGGTCAGCTTCGGGGAGGCCTGACATCGCGACAACGCCTTTGACAAACTCGGTCTGGCCGGCGAACAGCAGGCGGCCTTTCTCGGCAGTTTGCGCGTCGGGCTCTTCAACAAGGGGGAAAGCTAGCTGCATTAGATAAGCTCCAATTGGTCACCAAGGGCGACTTCGCCCGTCTCGATTACGCTCGCATAGATTCCGAAATGCTGGTGGTCCAGCATACTGAGCGCCTTGAGTGTATCAATATCGCGCAGTCCTGTATCGGTGTTGGCCGTGGTGGCCTTACAACGCTGAATGCGCTCTTCGATCTTAAGCCGGACTGACCCCAAGCGCATTTCGCGCCCGATCCAGTCAAATTCTTCCCATGCAGCCGCCCCATCAAACCAAATATTCCCGCGCCAGCGTTCAGGCTGGAGCGGGGCCTTCGCGAGCGTTTCAACCGCTGTATGTGACGCGCGGTTGCACAGAGAGACGGAAGCAAAAGGCGTGTCCGTAAACCCGCGATCCTCAAGTTTGAATACCCGCGCAGGCTGCGGCCGCTTCGGGTCGGCCAAAGAACGCACCCAGCCCAACAGCTTTTCGCTTTGGGTGTCGGGCTGTACTGTTATATCGGGCTTGTCGGGGTGGCGCAAAGTGATGGTTTGCGTTGACACATCTAAGGTTGCGGTGATGGCCATCAGGGCAGGGGACTTGGAACCAATGCTGAAGTTCTGGCACGCGGCCCATTCAGTATCATTGGCCTTAGAGGCGTCATGTGCAATGGCCCATAGACGATCAAATGGCATCGACCTGCCTTGGGTCAGCGTGACACGCTCAAGCGCCTCACGCCCATGGCTTTTGATAGGGTGGCGCCAGAGCGCCGTTGCCTTCATCACTTTTTCGGTTCTGCTTTGGGCTTGCGGCCTAAGCGGCCTAAGCTGCCTCTGATGTTGCCCAGCAAGTCAGGTTTGTACCCCTGACTGCGCATGATCAGGTACTGTTGGGTAAAGGTGATGGTGTTGTTCGCGATCCAGTAGACAACCAGACCGGACGCAAAACTGCCTAGCATGAACATGAATACCCAAGGCATCCACGCAAAGATCATCTGCTGTGTCGGGTCGGTGGGCGCCGGATTCAGCTTCTGTTGCAGCCACATGGAGATACCTAGCAGCAGCGGTAGAATGCCGATGAACACCAGTGCCATGATGCTTCCAACTTCGGGCGTGCCCCAAGGCAACAGGCCGTAGAAGTTGAAGATTGAGGTCGGGTCAGGCGCGCTCAAATCTTGGAAGGGGCCAAAGAAGGGTGCATGGCGCAATTCGATCGTGACAAAGATCACTTTGTAGAGCGAGAAGAAGATCGGAATTTGAAGCAGGATAGGCAGACAACCGGCTGCCGGATTGACCTTTTCCTTCTTGTAGAGCGCCATCATGCCTTGCTGCACTTTCTGACGGTCGTCTCCGGCTTCTTCCTTCAGCTTTTCCATTTTTGGCTGAAGCTCTTTCATCTTCGCCATGGAAACGTAGGATTTATAAGCCAGCGGGAATAGCAGCGCCTTGATGAAAAGCGTTAGGCCGATGATCGACAGACCCATGTTACCTATCAGAAGGTTCAGGTGGTGGAGCAGCCAGAAGATCGGCTTTGTCAGAAAGGAGAACCAGCCCCAGTCAATTGCATCGATAAAGTTGTAAACGCCGCCTTCCTCATAGGCCTTGAGGATATCCCATTCCTTTGCACCAGCGAAGAATTGTGTGGTGTTGGTGATGGTTTCCCCCGGTGCCACAGTTTGAACAGGGCTGACGGCTTCGGTCTGGTAGATATCGCGGCGCTCATCGTATTTGGCGACGGATTTGAACGCAGTCCCTTGTGTCGGGATCAGTACGCTCATCCAGTAGTGATCGGTAAAGCCGATCCAACCATTTTTAGTAATATTCTGTTCTTTGGTACGGGCACCTGCGCGCTGGTTGAACTCGAAATCCGGCATGTCTTTCCAGTCGATCTCGGAGTATTCGCCATCGGTCATTGCGACGACGCCTTCATGTAGGATGAAGAAGTTTTTCAGATCAGGTGGCATGCCGTGACGGGCGAGAACCCCATAAGGCGCAACCGATGCGGCAGTGGTACCTGTGTTCTCAACGGACTGGGTGATGGTGAACATGAATTCATCATCAATCGCGATCTCTTTGGAAAAGATCAGGCCCTCGCCATTATCCCAGCGCAGCGTGACGGGGGTGTCTGTGCCAAGCGTCTCTCCGGAGGCAAGCTCCCACAGGGTATTTGGCCCTGGGACGGCGGTCGGGGCAACACCGGCAGCAGCAGCCCAACCGTGCAGCGCATACTGCGCGTTTGCCTCACTAGCAGGAAAGAGAATCTCGACAATCGTTGCGTCATCTTCGAGCGATGTGCGGTAATCGTTAAGTGACAGTTCATCAATGCGGCCACCCAAAAGTGACAAAGAACCACTCACGCGAGGTGTTTCGATCGCGACACGGGGCGCGTTATCAAGCGCACTTGGTGTTGTTTCAGTGCTGGCTGTAGCCGCTGGATTTGCCGCAGGTACATCCGCGCTTGGTGTTGCCAGACTACTTTCCGCGGGTGCGGATTGTGAGGCGATCGTCCCATCAACGGGCGTTTCAGCCTCCGGAGGTGGAAAGAGCACAAACCACACAAGGATCACAACAAAGCTAAGCGCTGTTGCAATGATGAGGTTCTTGTTTTGATCGTCCATTGGCACCGCCACCTGATGTCTGAAAACTGTCCGGTGGGTACACAACGGGGCGCGCCAAAGGTCAAGCGGATTCGCCGCTGCATGCTCCTTTGTCACATCGGTTTTGGGCGAATTTCCGGTTATTTTCTTCTGCTATGCATGATGACCGGCACGTCTTGGAGCTTTGCGTTGTGCGCGTTGATCCACGCCAGTGTTTGGTCGAATGGCATGGGGCGCCCAATGCCAAATCCCTGTACGTGCTGGCAACCAAGCTGCGCCAGCATCACATGTTCGCCTACCGTCTCAACCCCTTCTGCAAGGGTTTCGATCTGCAAACGCTCTGCCATAGTAAGAATTGCGCTGATCATCCGTTGTTGTTCCGGATCTCGGTCCGCCTTTATGACGAAGCTGCGGTCAATCTTGATGCGGCTGACCGAGAAACGGCGGATTGAAGCAATGGAGGCATTGCCAGTGCCGAAGTCGTCCAAGTCAATTCGACACCCCATAGCACCCAACGCATTGATGTTTTTGGTGATTACGTCGTTCGGAGAGCTGGCGACCACCGTTTCAAGTACCTCAACAGCAAGGCGATCAGGTGTCAGATCAAAACGGTCCAGATCCCATTTTATCTTATCCAATAGTCCTGGATTGCTTAGTTCGGAGCCAGTAAAGTTGACGCCAACTTGCGGTACCTCGACACCTGCTGCATCCCATTGTTTGAGTGCCCGAAAGCTGTGGTACATCATGACCTCAGCCAGTCTCTCTAGCAGGTTTGAACTCTCGATGGCGGCTAAAAAATCAGCTGGCGGAAGGACACCGCGGACGGGGTGGGTCCAGCGGGCCAGGGCCTCAAAGCCGGTGATGCGACCGGTATCGGTACAGATTTGAGGCTGGAACCAAGGGGTGATCTCACCGCTGTCCAATGCAGCAGCTACATCCTCATGTAGCTCGCGACGGGTCTTGCGTTCTTGATGCATCTGGTCGGAATAGGCGCGAATGCTGGAGGCTCCTCTTGCCTGTGCGCTGCGCAACGCGATGCAGGCTGCTTCGAGCCACAGCTTGCTTTGGCGTTCCGGGGCGCGGGAATGTTGGCAAAAACCAATGGTGACATCGACATAGACCACCGTACCGTCGATAGATATCGGCTCTTCTCCGGCGGCTTGAAGCCTGCCTGCCATTTGAATGCAAAGCTCAAGCGAGAGCTGGCGGACCGGGGCAACGCATATGGCGAAACGGGCATCGCCGATCTGGCCGACCACGTCATCATCTCGCATTACGGCGCCAAGTCGTTCGCCCACACGCTCGACGATTTTGTCGCCGGCAGCCGGACCATATCGGTCGATCAGGTTGGCGAACGACTCAATTTCGACAGCATAGGCGCAAGAAAGTAATCCGTTTTCCACAGCCTCTTCAAAGGTGGCTTCGCAGTGGGCGGCCATGGCTGCGCGCGGCAACATGCCGTTAGCAGATGCTTTCGTACCTACTGCGGCGCGCAACCCGCCAGAGAGCAGGTAGGCGGCTGGAACCAAAGCGGCAACAACCAAAAGCGCGCCTTCCCCTCCGAACCAAAAAGCAGCAAGGGAGAAAGCAGGCACAAACGCCAACGCTGGTGGCGCAGTCAGCAGATCAAATATTTGTTTGCGAATCGTCGCGGCGTTGAACGCGATACCATCTTTAGTTTTTCGTGGCACAGGTGTCCCTCCGATACGGACCGTATGCGATCCGGTGCTGACATCGTGGAGGAACATTGCCCGAACATGGGTTAACGCATCGAAACGATCGAGTTGAAAACTATTTCAAATTTTCACTTTCTCGGGCGAGCCCCGCAAAATCGAATAAACTAGGGTCAAGAAGATGGGAGGGGCGGGCATTGGTTAGCGCGCGGAACATGATCTGACGCCGTCCAGGGCTGTTGCGTTCCCAGCCATCTAGAATCGCTTTGACCTGCTGGCGTTGTAACCCGTCTTGGGAGCCGCACAGATCACAGGGAATAATTGGGTATTTCATAGCTGTCGAGAATTTCTCGCAGTCTACCTCGGCCACATGTGCCAGAGGGCGGTAAACGAACAGATCGCCCTCTTCGTTCAGCAGTTTGGGCGGCATCGTTGCCAGCCTTCCGCCGTGAAAAAGATTCATGAAGAAGGTTTCAAGGATATCGTCGCTGTGATGCCCCAGCACGACGGCAGAGCAGCCTTCCTCACGGGCGACCCGGTAGAGATTACCGCGCCGCAACCGAGAGCAGAGCGCGCAGAAGGTACGGCCAGTGGGAATTTTGTCCATAACGATGGAGTAGGTGTCCCGATACTCAATCCGGTGGGGGACACCCATCTTTTCAAGGAATTCGGGCAGTACTGTTGCGGGGAACCCGGGCTGGCCTTGATCAAGGTTGCAAGCAAGCAATTCGACCGGTAGCAGCCCCCTCCATTGCAGTTCGTGTAAGACAGCCAGAAGTGTGTAGCTGTCTTTCCCGCCAGAAAGGCAAACCAGCCATTTTGTGCCCGGCTCGATCATGCCGTATTGCTCAATCGCTTCGAGGGTTTGGCGCACGATGCGCTTGCGCAACTTCTTGAACTCGGTCGTCTGGGGGGCACCGTTGAACAGCGCGTGTATGTCTTCGGGTTGATCAAGCATGTCGGCGTCCTCTGGCAGTTGATTTTATCTATATCACGTTACTTCTGAACTAAAGAGTTTGGAGGGCGTGATATGCGGTTTGTGATTCTTGTCGCGGTGGTGATGTTGGGCGCTTGTGTTGGCAAGCCCGCCCTCGATGATGAAAAGTTGTCGAAGGGCAATTTCAATCTTGAGAAGTACTTTGACGGGCGTGTTCTGGCCAAAGGGCAGTTTCAGGATGTTCTAGGCACGGTCCGGCGGCGCTTTGATGTTATCGTTACTGGCACTTGGGACGGAGAAAGGTTGAAATTGGTGGAGGATTTTATCTATGCCGAGGGAACGACTGAGCAGCGGATCTGGTGGCTGAAAAAGACCGGCCCCATCACGGCAGACCAAACATGGACAGGTTACGCTGACGGTGTGATCGGCACAGCAAAGGGTGAGGAGCGCGGCGATACATTTAACTGGACCTACCGCATTGATCTGCCCGTGCCCGACGGCACGATGAGGGTGAGTTTCAATGACTGGATGTGGGACATGGGCGGTGGGCGAGTGCTTAATCGGGCGTATATGAAGAAATACGGCGTTGATATTGGCGAAGTGCTTATCACCTTTGAAAGGCAATAGGTCAGTCGCTTGGGGTGAGTAGCTGTTCAGACAGAATCGCACCATCCGGCAGAGATAACCGTACGGCGTGGGTGCCGTCATTGGTTTTGAATATCAGGTCGGCCGTTGTCATGCTTTGTGGGGAGATTGCCAGAAGGGCGCGCACGTTATCAATAACTTTGACAGGAGCGCTCCAGTGGATGTCTGTCAGATAAAGAGTCTGCTTGTCGCGCCCAGAGAGGCGCCCGTTGCCATCTGAGTCGTCCTCGATCACGATCATGAGATGACCAAGTTGCTCTTCGGCGTCTCCAGCGCGAAACGTAAGCTGGCGGGTTTCCATGATCAGGCGATCGGTTTGCGGGAAGAACCAACGGTTTGTCTGTGCGGCGATATCGACAATGCGGTAATTGACCAAAGTGTCGTTGAATTGCTTGCTATAGCCTTGATCGGAATTCGGCTGCTCCAGATATAACGGAATAGCATATGGCCCCGATCCGTCGGGTGTTTGTGGGGTGCCGAAGCTATGGGTGTGCTTCGTCTTGTCGGCCGATTGGGGCGCAATCAGTGCGATAGCGTTGGTGTCTGGCTGCGGAAAGCGTGCTTAGCGAAAGTCGCGGGTCAGTTGCCAGCTGATCAGACCTAGTATCGCTAAGGTCGCGAGGCTGATGGCTAGTGCGTTAAGGCTCCAAACCCACTTAAAGAAACCGGTATCCATTTTCAGTCTTTCTCTGGAACGGGATCGTAACCAGCGCTGCCGAAAGGGTGGCAGCGCCCGATGCGCCGCGCGGCAAGCCAGCTGCCTTTGATCGCGCCGTGCTTTTCCAGCGCTTCAAGGGCATAGGCTGAGCAGGTGGGTTGGTAGCGGCAATTGAATCCTACCCACGGGCTGAAAACGAGCCTATAGGCGCGAACAGGCAAGGCGATGATTTGGGCCAAAAGCTTCACGTTCGCGGGCCGTGAAGAATCGCAAGTGCTTTGTGTAAATCGGCCAATAGTTGAGAGAAAGGTAGGGCGGCGGTGGCTTCGCTGCGCCCGATCAGGACATAGTCATGGCCAACGCGCCCCTCTGTTGGCAGAACGGCCCGCGCAATTTCGCGCAGGCGGCGTTTGGCGCGATTACGCGCAACTGCGTTGCCGACCTTCTTGGAGCAGGTGTATCCGATGCGGATGCCTTCGACCTCACCCTCGGGGCGGGGCAGCATTTGCAGCACGAATCCGGACATGGCCACCCGTTTGCCCCGCGCGGCGCGCTGAAAGTCGCGGCGTTGCGTCAGAACGGTAAGATCAGGGCGTGTCAAAACCGCCTGAGACGCTGCCCCTATGGCTGTTGTGCCAATCAGGTCTGTCTCCGGCGGTGTCATAGCGTTAAGCCTTGGGCGCGAATTACGCGCTCAGCTCTTTCCGGCCCTGTGCGCGGCGCGCATTGATGATCTTGCGGCCGGCTTTAGTTGCCATGCGCGCACGGAAACCGTGGCGGCGCTTACGAACGAGGTTCGAGGGTTGAAAGGTGCGTTTCATCGCTCCGTCTCCATCTAGTATAACTTGCGCCCTGCGGATTCGCGGCGACGCGTCAATTCAGACTCGTCCACTAAAGGCCTGCGCGCCCCAAGTCAAACCCTGCAAGACGGGAAAACGTTGTGATCTGCAATAAATATGCATTGCCAGGGCATGAAATGTTTCAATCAAGCTTATTAGGGCGCAAACAGGGTCCCAATTCAACACGCATGATCAAGCAAGCGTGAGTGGCCTGTCCAACTGGGGCGCAAGAGCGCATCTAGGATAGAATACAGCCGCTTTGGAGCAGGAAAGATGACAATGACGAGCCAGGTCGACGCGAAAAAATCCCCGATAGCGCGGTTTGGCCCGCTTGTGGTGATCGTGCTTGTCGCGGCGTTGGGCGCATTTGCGCTTCGCGATTACCTTAGTTTTGAAGTGTTGCGCGACAACCGTGAGGCGTTGATTGCGTTTCGCGACAACTACTTGATCCTCACCCTGCTTGGTTTTTTGTTGACCTATGTGCTGATTGTTACCTTTTCCCTGCCTGGTGCGACGATTGCCACGCTGACGGGCGGGTTCCTGTTCGGTACGGCTGCTGGCTCTGCATTGAATGTAGTTGCGGCGACATCCGGTGCGACGCTCATCTTTCTTGCGGCTCGGATGGGGCTGGGAGAGAAGCTCAAGGCGCGGATGGAGGCATCCGAAGGGATGGTGTCGCGGATCAAGAAAGGGCTGGACGAGAATCAGTGGTCGATGCTGTTCTTCATCCGCCTTGTTCCCGCAGTGCCCTTTTTCGTCGCCAATCTGATTCCCGCATTTTTGGGTGTGCCCCTTCGCCGCTTTGTTATCTCAACCTTTCTGGGGATTATTCCCGGCTCGCTCGTGTATACCTCTGTAGGGGCCGGCCTTGGAGAGGTTTTTGCGCGCGGAGAGACACCAAATCTAGGCATTATCTTCGAGCCGCATATCTTGTTTCCCATCCTTGGGCTGTGTGTGCTGTCGCTACTGCCCGTTCTGATCAAAGCAGTGACTGGTAAAAAGGACCTTTTGAAATGAAGCGTATCAAGACAGACATCCTCATCATTGGTGCCGGTTCTGGCGGGCTTTCTGTCGCGGCAGGGGCCGCGCAGATGGGGGCAGATGTGGTTCTGCTTGAGGGGCACAAAATGGGCGGAGACTGCCTCAATTACGGCTGTGTTCCGTCGAAAGCGTTGATTGCCACGGGCAAGGCTGCTTATTCGCAGCAGAACAGCGCGCAATACGGTGTGACTGATGCGGCGGGCCAGGTGGATTACGCCGCTGCCAAGGACCATGTAGCAGACGTGATCGCGACTATTGCTCCAGTGGATAGTCAGGAGCGGTTCGAGAGTTTTGGTGTCAACGTGATCCGCGAATACGGGCGGTTTATTTCGAAAGACGAAGTGCAGGCAGGGGACACTGTCATCAAGGCGCGGCGAATCGTGATTGCGACAGGCTCTTCGCCTCTGGTGCCGCCTATTCCTGGTTTGGACAAAGTGCCGTTCGAGACAAATGAGACATTGTTCGGCCTGCGTGAGGCGCCGGAGCATCTGCTGATCATTGGGGGCGGACCTATCGGGATGGAGATGGCGCAGGCTCACATTCGGATGGGCTGTAAAGTCTCCGTGATCGAAGGAGCAAAGGCGCTGGGCAAGGATGATCCGGAACTGGCCGAGATTGTGCTGAATACGCTTAAAGAAGAAAGTGTGGAAATTGCCGAGGACGCTGTTGCCGCCGAGATCCGCGGGCAGGCAGGTGCGATTGAGGTCAAGACCAAAGATGGCCGCGTCTTCAGGGGCACGCATCTGCTGATGGCAGTTGGACGGCGGGCCAATACAGAGAATCTTGATCTGGAAGCAGGCGGGGTGAAGCCATCGCGGAACGGGATTGAGGTAGATGATAGCCTGCGCTCCAGCAACCGTCGCGTCTATGCAATTGGCGACGTTGCGGGGGGGCTGCAATTCACCCATGTGGCGGGATACCATGCGGGCGTTATTATCCGCTCTATGCTGTTTGGTTTGCCGTCAAAGGCGAAGACGTCGCACATTCCGTGGGCGACTTATACCGATCCGGAACTTGCGCAGGTTGGCATGACCGAAGCAGAGGCGCGCGAAAAGCACGGGGGCGGGTTGGAAGTGGTGAGGTTCCACTACAATCACAACGACCGCGCGATTGCGGAGCGTAAAACCAAAGGCTTTATCAAGGTGATGGTGGTGAAGGGGCGTCCTGTAGGGGCGTCAATCGTGGGGTATCAAGCCGGAGAGCTTATCAATCTTTGGGCGCTAGCACTGGCCAACAGGATGAAGATGAGCCAGATTGCGGCTATGGTTGCCCCTTATCCAACGATTGGCGAGATCAACAAACGCGCAGCGGGCGCGTACTTCAGCCCGCGGCTTTTCGAAAGTGATCTGGTCAAGCGTGTTGTAGGGTTTGTGCAGAGGTTCATACCGTGAAGGCGATGACGCGCGTCTGCGACGACGCCCCACCCGCCGTCCCGAAGGGATTGAAGGCCTGGCGATGATTAACTCTCTCTCTGGCCGACTGCTGGTTTTGACAACTGTGTTTGTCATGCTCGCCGAGGTGCTGATCTTTGTCCCCTCCATCGCGCGGTTTCGCGAGGACTATATGCTTAATCGGCTGGAGCGGGCTCAGATTGCCTCGTTGGCGTTGTTGGCTGATGACATGATCGATGCCGAGTTGGAGGCGGAGTTGCTGCGCAACGCGGAGGTTTTCAACGTGGTGCTGCGCCGCGACGAAGTGCGCCAATTGGTGCTGTCCTCGCCCATGCCACAGGTGATTTCCGGCACCATTGATCTGCGTGACAGTGCCGCGACTACTCTGATCCGCGATGCGATGCGGCGGCTGTTGAGGCGCGAGAATGATGTGATTCGTGTAATAGGTGCACCGGTGCGTGACGCGGGGTTGCTTATCGAAGTGACTATGGAGACAGCGCCTATGCGCGCTGCGATGATCGATTACGGTTTGCGCATTCTGGCACTCTCCGCCGTCATCTCCGTGATTACCGCGTTGCTGTTGTTCATCGCGATGCGCATCTTTCTAGTCAAGCCGATCAAGGGCGTTGTCGCGCACATGCAACGCTATTCAGCCGCTCCCGAAGATGCCCGCCGTATCATTATTCCTTCTGCAGGCGTAACTGAGTTGCGGGAGGCTGAAGAGGCGCTGAAATCCTTGCAGACCCAACTAACAGGCGCCCTTCGCCAGAAAGAACGTCTGGCTCAACTGGGATCGGCGGTGAGCAAAATCAGCCACGACCTGCGTAACATTCTCACCTCTGCACAGCTTTTTACCGACCGGATCGAGATGTCAGAGGATCCGGTTGTCGCCCGAATGGCACCTAAGCTTGTCAGTTCGATCACCCGTGCTGTGCATCTTTGCGAGTCAACGCTCGCCTTCGGCCGTGCCGAAGAGCCGGGTCCAACACTGACGATGGTGTGTCTGGCAGATATCGTGGAGGAAGTGCTGGAAAGTGAGCGCCTCGCAGCTGGGGAATGGGCGCTCGAATTGATAAATGACGTGCCGCCTACATTGCATATTCGCGCAGATCCCGAACAGATGTACCGCGTGATTGGCAATCTGGTGCGCAATGCGCGGCAGGCCATCACAGCGACGCAATCGGGGGGCAAAATTGTGATCCATGCAACAGAAAACCCTCAAGAATGGCTGATAATATTCCGGGATACAGGCCCGGGTTTGCCGCCCAAGGCGCAAGAACACCTGTTTGCGCCATTTCAGGGGTCTGTACGCAAAGGGGGCTCTGGTCTGGGGCTTGCGATATCCGCAGAGCTGGTGCGTGGGCATGGCGGTGACATCCGATTGTCCAAAACCGGTGCAGAGGGAAGCGAATTTATAATCTCCCTACCTAAGGGCGACGGCACGATTTAAGAAATTTTACCGTCATGTTGATTTTGCGTTATTTGAGGGCTTGCATTGCCTGAACGCTGATACTAGAAGGCCCTCAATGCACCCGTAGCTCAGCTGGATAGAGTACCTGACTACGAATCAGGGGGTCGGGCGTTCGAATCGCTCCGGGTGCACCACTCCATATATTATGATGCTTTTCATAAGTGTGAATGCTGGCGGGTTTAATCCGCCTCTCGAAAATTACCGAATTATAAGATGGACGTGATTGCAGTTTGATATGCCCTGAGGCGTACAATTGCCCCTCGTGCTATGCTAATAGATCAGAGCATTAATTATACTCGGCGCTGGGCGCAAAGCGGCTCAGGCAGCGGACAAGGTTGCGCAAGGTAAACCGTGATCTTCTGTGCGAAAAGGCCGCGCAATTATATCAGTGTGGCCGCTTGTGGCTGAAAATTTCACTTGAATTGCTGAGAGAACTGCAATGTCTACTGGCGCTCCACTGCGCATAGGGTGCTATCGGTCAGGGTGGGCGGCGATAAAGGCGGGGTGCTTGGCGCAGGCTTTCTCGGCCGCTTTGATGCGGTGATAACTGCCGTAATCCGCGCCCCAACGCTGTGCGTTGTAGACTTGGGGCATCAAGACGATGTCAGCCAAACTGGGTTCTGAGCCGCAGCAAAACGGTTCTTGTACGAAGTTATCGAGCAGTGTCTCAAAAGATTCCATGCGCGGCGTGATAAAGTGGCGCATCCAATTGGTGCTGGCAGGCTCCTCGCCGTTGGTAGCGAAGCCCGCGACCGACAGGTTGCACACCGGATGCAGGTCCACGGCAATCGCATGGGTCAGGGCTGTCTGGCGCGCGCGTTCATAAGGACCAGTAGGCAAAAGCCCAAGGCCGTGTGTCGTGTCGAGATAGCCCAGAATGGCCAGAGATTGGGTCAATCGGTGACCGTCAATATCCAGAACAGGCACAAAGCCCTGCGGATTGCGCGCAAGGTGATCGACGCCAAGGTGCTCCTTGGCCAGCAGATCGACATGTTCGATCCGGTAGTCGATCCCCGCAAGGTTGAGCGCAATCCGCAACTGGTAACTGGCCGAGGATTTGGGGTAATCCCATAGGATAGCATCGCTCATTTCGCGGTGTCCAATGCCGCACTTAGCACGGCGCGGTCGCCGATATGGTTGGCTAGTGTCAGGATTAGGCGCGCGTTGAAGGCATCGCTTTGCTCTTTCGTCAGGCCTTCATGGGCGCGGATCAGTTCTTCGTAAAACCCGTCAGGATCGGTCAGGTTTGGGGTCAGGTTAAGCATGCTCAGGCCTTTCCGATAGCGGTCTGTGTAGCACGGGCCACGGCGGTTTTATCAAAACGGGACCAGCGCGCGACGATGTGTTGGTCGGGTCGAATAAGGTAGAGGCCTGCAGGAGCTTCGCCCAGATAGCGCGCTTTTAAGTCGGGCGATGGGGATTCCACCTGCATGACCTTGGCGTCGATCCCGTGGCTGGTGACATCACTTGCATCACAGCCGATAGCCATCAACGTGAAGCCGCCGCCAAGATGATCAAGTATGAAGCCGTCACCATGCGGCGCATCGGGGCAGGGCATGCCCGGTGCTGTTCCGGCTGGCGCCCCCTCAAGGGCGTCTTCACCAAACAGATTAAATCCCGCGTAATTGCACGGAACCGACAGGCGGCCCGAGTTGACCAGAGGGCGGGCAAAGGCGTGTCGGTTTGCCAATTCAAGCACGGCGTTGCGGAAAATCTTGGAGATGTCGGATTTCGGTGTCATGAAATCCGTCGCACGGGATGAGTTCAGGATGTTCTCATCCGCACCATGCTCGCGTTCGGTTGAGTAGGTGTCGAGCAGGCTGTCGTCAGCAAGCCCCTTGAGTACCAGATCAAGCTTCCAGGCAAGGTTCTCGGCGTCTTGCACACCAGAGTTCGCGCCACGCGCGCCAAAGGGAGAAACCTGATGTGCACTGTCGCCTGCAAAGATCACATTGCCATGACGGAACTTCTGCATCCGGCGGCATTGGAAGGTGTAGATGGACGTCCATTCCAGCTCATACTCAGGGATATAACCTGCCTGAGAAGACAGCATGGCATCCACACGTGCACGAATACGGGCGGGGTTAAGCTCTGCGTCGCGATCGATATCCCAGCCGAGCTGGAAGTCGATGCGCCAGATGTCATCGGGCTGTTTGTGCAGCAGGGCGGATTGGCCGCTGTCCTTGAAGGGCGGTTCAAACCAGAACCAGCGCTCGGTCGGGAAATCGGCCTTCATATGCACATCAGCGATGAGGAAGTTGTCCTCGAATATACGGCCGTCAAAGCTTAGACCCATCATATCGCGCAGGGGAGAGCGCGCACCGTCACAGGCGATGAGGTAGTCGGCCTCAAGCTGGTAGGGGCCGTCGGGTGTCTCGACTGTCAGGGTGCTGTAGTCGTCGTGGTTTTCCAGAGCGGTGACACAGTTGCGGCCCCGTATCTCGATAGGTGCGCCAGCCGCTTGGGCGGTGTTGATCGCATAAACGAGGTATTTCTCGAAGTATGGCTGTTGCAGATTGATGAACGCAGGATTGCGGTGGCCTGCTTCGGGTTGCAGGTTGAAATCGAAAATCTTGTGATCGTGGTGGAAGACTTTTCCGACATTCCATACCACGCCTTTGTCGACCATCGCCTGACTCGCGCCCAGACGGTTGGCAATATCCAGCGTGCGCTTGGCAAAGCAGATCGCTTTGGACCCGAGACCCGCGCCATCATGATCATCCAGCACCAGTGCGGGTGTGCCTTTTTGCCCCAGGTCAAGCGCGAGGGCGAGGCCGATAGGGCCGCCACCGACGATTACCACAGGGTGGCGGACCGCTGCATGATCCTGCGCGTCCACCTTGATGTAAGGGTAGAGTTGGAAGGCTGTTTTATAGCGTGTGGCGACCATTTTTTTCTCCCGACCTAAATTTCAAGTACTACGGGCCAACGTTTTTCTGCCAAAGGCATTTGATCCGCGCTGATAGCGAGGTTTGGAGGATATCTGGATTAATCCCGCACTCGTTCTTATTTGGAAGAGTGAGCAAACTGAAAGCCATCATCGCCAAAGTGAATGATAGCGCTGCCCAAAAAAATGCTTTTAGCAGTCCAAACCATTGTTGTGATCGTCCGCGTTGCGTCGCAATTTTGAAGAGGCCGGAAAGATTGCCGGTCCCAATCCGCAGCCACGTTGGTTGTTTTGCTGCCTCGGTTTCACCAGCGGCCAGCAGACTATGGAGCCATCCAAATAGCCGAAGCCATGTGAACAAAGTCAAAGTGAACGAGCATAACCCCAGCGCGATCAAGACGGTATCCAATGTCATCCTTGCAGGGCAGCCCACATTTCCAGATCACGCTCGGCGGTCCAGATGCGGGGGTGGGTGATGCCGCGGGCTTCGTCATAGGCGCGGGCTACGTTGAAGGGCAGGCAATGCTCGTAGATCGCGTAATCGGCGAATTTCGGGTCACATTCCGCGCGCACGGCGTCCCAAGCCTGTTTGAGCGTGCCACCTTGGGCTGCCACGCGGGCGGCGGGGGCGTAGGTTGAGTTCACGAAATCACGCGTGCTTTCAATCGCGCGGTTCACGGCCTCCTTGCCGATCAACGCACCGCCGCGACCGGGCGCGATGGAGTTCACGTCATAGGCTTTGATCGCATCAAGCGTGGTCCCCCATTCGGCAAAGTGCCCATCGCCGCAATAGCACGCTGAGTGGTCTTCGACGATGTCGCCGGTGAACATCACGTTCTCGTCCGGTACGTGGATCACGATATCGCCCGCCGTATGCGCGCGGCCAAGGTGCATCAGATCAACGCGGCGGTTGCCTAGATGCACAGTCATGCGGTCGTTGAACGTGGTGGTGGGGAAGGTGAGACCGGGGATGCTCTCGTGCCCTTCAAAGAGGCGCGGGAAGCGTTGGAACTCGCTATCCCAATCTTCCTGACCGCGCTCCATCACCATGCCGCGCGCGGCTTCGCCCATGATGATCTGATCCGCGCCATAGGCCGAGGCCCCCAACACGCGCACGGCGTGATAGTGGGTCAGCACCACATGGCTGATCGGCTTGTCAGTGACTTTGCGAACCTGTTCGATCACTTTATGCGCCAGACGCGGGGTCGCCTGCGCCTCTACGATCATAACACTATCGTCGCCGATGATGACGCCGGAGTTCGGGTCACCCTCGGCTGTGAAGGCCCACAAATCGCGGCCGATCTTGTCAAAGGTGATTTTCTTCTCGGTCATGTCGCCTTGGGAGGCAAATGCTTTGGCCATTTTGGTATCCTTACGGGAGTTTTATGGAAATTTCACAGCGGGTTTGATGGTGCCGACGCAGGTGCCAAAGCCGATGAGGTATCCGTCGCCCTTGGCTGCACCGTGCAGCGTGAGGGTGTCGCCATCCTCGATAAAGCTGCGGGTTTGCCCGCCACCGATCTCAAAGGGTTCCTTGCCGCCCCATGACATCTCGAGCAGGCTGCCGCGCTGGTGTTTCTCGGGGCCTGAAATGGTGCCGGAGCCCAGCAAATCCCCCGGCGTCATAGGGCAGCCGGAGCTTGCATGATGCGTGAGTTGTTGCGGGGCAGAGTAATACATCTCGTTATAGTTTGTCTCGCAGATGGTTGTCGCCGTGCCACCTTCGGGCTGAAGTGTGACTGATAAATCAATATTGTAGAGCATCGGATTTGGCTCATGCAGATAGGGCAGAAGCTCTTTTTCGCGCGGGGGCGTCAAGGTGCGGAACGGCTCCAATGCGGCGCGCGTGACAATCCACGGGCTGATCGATGTGGCAAAGACCTTGCCCTGAAACGGTCCCAGCGGTTGATTCTCCCACGGCTGGATATCGCGCGCGGACCAGTCGTTCAGCAGCACATAGCCAAAGATCATCTCGTCGGCTTGCGTCACTGTTATAGGGTGGCCCAACTCCGAGGCAGTGCCGACAATCGCCCCCATTTCGAGCTCGATATCGAGGCGTTTGCTAGGGCCGAAGGACGGCATGTCGGCATCCGGCGCTTTGGTCTGGCCATTGGGGCGGATGATATCGGTGCCTGAAACGACAACCGAAGAGGCGCGCCCGTTATAGCCGATGGGGATGTGCAGCCAGTTGGGCGGCAGCGCGTTTTCAGCGCTGCGGAACATGGTGCCCACGTTGGTGGCGTGATGCTTGCCTGCATAGAAGTCGGTGAACTCCGCCACGACCAAGGGCATTTCCATGCGCGCATCCGTCATAGGGATCAAAAGCGGGGCAACGCTGGCCTGCTCGGAAGCGCCTTCTATGAGCAGCTCTTGGAGGCGTGCGCGCAGGACGTCCCATGCCTCGGGGCCCAGCTCCATCACGTCGTTCCAGTAAGGCACGTCAAAGACCGGATCTTCGGCTAACTCGATCAGACCTGCTTCTTCGGCTGCGAACATATCAAGGATCATATCCCCAATTGCCACACCGCAGCGCGGCTCAAGGCTGTTGGTGGTGAACACACCATATGGCAGGTTGTTGAGCGGGAAGGGTGTATCAGCGCTGTTTGCGCTCTCTACCCATGATTTCATTAGTGTCATTGTTGATCCTTAAGTCTTAGTGCGGAGAACCCGCGCCTTTGTTCAATCACCGCCGCCGCCGCCATCGCCGCCGCAGTCGTTGTCTGAAATATATCCGCCCCCGTCGCTCCGACGCTCGTCTACATTGCGGTAGCTGGTGCGAAAGCGCGCAGGTTTGTAATAGTCCCACGTGATGCCCAAGCCGCAAGCAATGACAAACCCCAGAATGAGGAAAACTGTCGCCATTATTTCTTGCCCGGCGTGCCGTCGAATTTCTTCTCCAGATCGGCCCAGCAGTCGATGTAGTCATCCTGCAATGGGGCCTCATTTGCTGCAAATGCAGTGAGGTGCTGGGGGAAGCGCGTCTCGAACATGAACGACATGGTGTTTTCCAGCTTCTCCGCTTTCAAATCCGCGTTGGAGGCGCCCTCAAAGGCGTTTTTGTCAGGGCCGTGGGGCAGCATCATATTGTGCAGGCTCATGCCGCCGGGGATAAATCCCTTCGGCTTGGCGTCATAGATGCCAAAGATATTGCCCATCAGTTCTGACATGACGTTCTTGTGGTACCATGGCGGGCGGAAGGTATCCTCGGCCACCATCCAACGGTCACGGAACAGAACGAAGTCGATGTTTGCAGTGCCTTCGACACCGGAATCAGCGGTCAGAACCGTGAAGATCGACGGATCGGGGTGATCGAACAGGATTGCGCCGACGGGGCAATAGGTGCGCAGATCGTATTTACAGGGCGCGTAATTGCCATGCCACGCAACCACGTCCAGCGGGCTGTGGCCGATCTTGGTCTCGTGGAATTGGCCGGTCCATTTCACCGTCACAGTTGAGGGGGCATCACGGTCTTCAAACGCGGCAACCGGTGTTTTGAAATCACGCGGGTTTGCCATGCAGTTGGCGCCGATGGGGCCACGACCCGGAAGGTGGAATTTCTGGCCGTAGTTTTCACAAACAAAGCCGCGCGCCGGACCCTCAAGCACTTCGACGCGGTACACGAGCCCGCGCGGAATGATCGCGATCTCTTGTGGCTCGATGTCGATCACGCCCAGTTCAGTTGCAAAGCGCAGGCGGCCTTCTTGCGGCACGACAAGCAACTCTGAATCGGCGGAATAGAAATAGGCGTCTTTCATCGATTCCGTGACCAGATAGATGTGGCTTGCCATGCCGACCTGTGTGTTCACATCACCTGCGGTCGTCATGGTACGCATCCCGGTCAGCCACGTCAGCGGCATGTCAGAGTGCGGCACCGGATCCCAGCGATATTGGCCCAACGATGTCACATCTGGGTCGATATGGGGCGCGGATTTCCAATAGGGCAGGTCGATCTTCTCAAACCGGTGCGTGTGCTTCACGGATGGACGTATCCTGTAGCACCACGTCCGTTCATTCTGGTGACTAGGCGCGGTAAAGGCCGTCCCACTCAATTGTTCACCGTAGAGGCCGTAGTTCACCTTTTGAGGCGAGTTCATGCCTTGGGGCAACGCCCTTGGCAATGCCTCGGTTTCAAAGTCGTTACCAAATCCCGGCATATACCCTTCAGTTGTACCGACGGGCGAAGCGGCAGTCTGCAATCCGTGCGGCGAAAGCTCTTTGGTCATGGTCTTTCCCTTTTAGAATGTTGAGATCGGAATATTAGTTTGATTTGTAACTAACAACAGGTAAGTTCTGAGAATGACAGAAGATGAATTCGATCTGGACCGGTTCCTGCCCTATGCGCTTAATCAGGCGGCCGAGGCGACTAGCGTGGGCTTCCAGAAGTTTTACCGTCAGCGCTACGGCATGTTGCGCACTGAATGGCGCGTGTTATTCCACTTGGGGCGCTATGGTGAAATGACTGCAAAGGCGATTTGTGGGCGTGCCAGCCTGCACAAAACCAAGGTGAGCAGGGCGGTGAATGCGCTGGAACAAAAGCGTTATTTATCAGGGACACCGCAGCAGCAGGATCGCCGACTTGAGACGCTGTCGCTTACAAGGCAAGGTCGGGTTGTCTATGCCGACCTCTACCAAACCGCAAAATCCTATGACGCTGCCCTAGCCGAGAATTTTACGGAACAAGAGCGCGAAGTGTTGAACCGTTGTCTGGAAAAGCTGGTCAAGCTTTAGATAGGCCGCATGATATCACGGCCTGTCTTCTGATGTTTGGCCTGGCGTTAATCTTACTTCTTCATGCCGCTATGATCGCCTGCCGTGCGGGCGCGGACGTCAAATGTCACGTCCATCTCGCCTGCCTTTTCGAAGACCAGCGTTGCGTCGATCTGGTCGCCCAGTTTGAATGGGCTATCACCCAGTCCCATGAACATCACATGCAGCCCACCGGGCATAAGCGTGACCGTTTCACCGGAGGAAATTTCAATACCGTCTTGCTTTGTCATGGTCGCTACGCCGTTAGCATCTGTGGCCGAGAGGTGCAGTTCGATACGTGGTATTCCTTCGACACGTACTTCAAGTAAACGGTCGTCGGTCTTGGATTCGTTGGTGATGGCCATGTAGCCGCCGCCGACTTTCGTGTTCTTCGCTGTCTCGAAAGTGGTCGGCTGGGTGACTGTGATCTGGCCAAGAGTGTAATCTGCGGCCCAGCTGGAGCCAGCAGTTAGAAACAAGGCGAGGGCGGTATATTTCATAAGTTTCATGATTCGATCCTGTGATGTGACGCGGTTGTTCTGCGCAAAGTGACGTTTGAGATTAAAGCTTGAACGTCAAAAGTGCGGGGGCGCACGTACAGGAGGGTTTGTGTGGGGCGTTGCTGGAAGGGCAGTTTGCGCGCGGACCGGATTTACGCTCAGCATGGTCAGGTTAAAGGCAGGGCGCTGGGGCAACATCAGAGTGCTGAGCAAAGCCGACCCGACAACCGTACAGCTTTCACAACCGCCTGCGCTGTGGCCGCCACTCTCTCCGCAGATGTCGGACAGGTTGCCGCCCATTGCGATGAAACGGCTCATCTCTGGCGTAACCGGAGCGGCCCCTGCACGGTGCACAAAAGGCAGCGCAACCAAGGCAAGCACCATGAGCGCCAACAGGCTGAGTCTGGAAAGGATATGGGCGAACTGCTTCATTGCACGCTGGATACATCAGTGCAGATGGCAGGGCCAGTGGATTGAGGTGCGACATTCACGCGCCGCCACGCGGCAACGAAAAAAAGCCCTGATGTCTGGGTAACATCAGGGCGCGCAGCCTTTTGGAGTGGGTGCAAAAGGCCGGTCCGGCACGCATCTTGGGGATGGGCGTGCCGGAAGGGGGGGCTTAGGTTTTCTGCGGAGCGAGGGTGCCGATTGTCACATCAAGGAACATCTCCTTTCCGCGGCGCAGGATGGTCACCTTTGCCTTATCTTCAGGCTCTTTGGCAGCCACGGCGCGGGTCAGATCACGCAGGGCTTCAATCTGGGTGCCATCAAAGTCCAGAATGATGTCGCCTTTCTCTAGTCCCGCTGTGTCGGCGGGGCTGTCCTTTGAAACCGCTTCGACCACTGCTCCTTTCGAGCTGTCAAAGCCTAGTACCTCGGCCACTTCATCGCTCATCGGGCGGATGCTGACGCCCAGCCAGCCACGGGTCACCGTACCGTCATCGCTGAGGTCAGCGACGACTTCGCGCACCACGTCTGATGGCACCGCAAAGCCGATCCCGACAGAGCCACCTCCGGGCGAGATAATGGCCGTGTTCACGCCAATCACGTCCCCCGCGTTATTGAACAGCGGGCCGCCCGAGTTGCCACGGTTAATTGCAGCGTCGGTTTGGATGAACTCGTCATAGGGTCCAGCGTTGATATCGCGGGCCTTGGCGGAAATGATCCCACTGGTCACGGTTGAGCTGAGGCCGAAGGGGTTTCCCACAGCAACAACCTCATCGCCCACCCGCATCTGCTCGGACGTGCCGAAGGAGACAAACGGCAGATCGACGTCTGCTTTGATTGACAGCAAGGCAATATCAGTAGCAGCATCGCTGCCGATTAAATCGGCGTCGTATTTTGTGCCATCGGCAAGGGTGACCTCAACGTTTTGCGCGCCGAAAACCACGTGATGGTTTGTAACGATCCGGCCGTCAGACGAAATGATGAAACCTGAACCAAGACCGGCATGAGGCGCCTCTTGGGGGGTGTTTTGCTTGAACTGGCGACGCAGGGCCTCGGGCATATTGTCAGGCAGGTCGCTGATGGCTTGGACTGCGCTAGTCACTTCGATGAAAACAACAGCAGGGGCTACCGTTTCTACAAGATCAGCGTAACCGCCCGCAGGGACGGCAAATGCGACGGTTGGAGCAAGCATCGGCGAAATCGCCAATGCCGCAGTAAGGGCGATAGGGGCGGATTTGGTAAGAAAAGATGTCATTATTGGTCCTCATGCATCTGGTTTCGGTTGAAGCCAAGATGGGTGCGCGAGGTTGCGGGAAAGCCTGTCTGCGCTATACAAAACTGTAACAAGCCAAGGGATGCAGTCTTCGCTTTCAGGGATTATATGGGGCCTTATGAAAATACTCGTGATCGAAGATGACGCCACCACCGGCACCTACATCGCGCGCGGCCTGCGCGAGGAAGGGCATGTAGTAGATCTTGTGGCTGATGGTCGCGAGGGGCTGGTGGCAGCAACGGGCGGAGGGCATGACGTGCTGATCGTGGACAGGATGCTGCCACAGGTGGACGGCCTGACTCTGGTCAAGACACTCCGCGGCGCAGGTAATTCAACACCCGTTCTATTTCTGACTGCGATGGGTTCGGTCGAAGATCGCATTGGCGGACTGAACGCAGGCGCAGACGACTATCTGGTTAAACCTTTCGCCTTCGGGGAGCTGTCCGCGCGTGTTGCTGCCCTTGGCCGCAGACCGCAGGCGGTCGAGCAGGAGACAACGCTGCAGGCCGGTGATTTGACACTGGATTTGTTGACCCGAAAGGTGACGCGCGAGGGGCGGGAGATTGATCTGTTGCCCCGTGAATTTGCGCTGTTGGAGTTCTTGTTGCGTCGAAAAGGACGCGTGCAGACGCGCACCATGCTGCTCGAAGGTGTCTGGGATCTGTCGTTTGATCCAATGACCAATGTGGTCGAGACCCATGTCAGCCGATTGCGCGCGAAGGTGGACAAACCTTTTGAAACCGAGCTGATCAAGACCGTGCGCGGAGCGGGCTACAGGATCGACGGGTGAGGCGCCTGTGGCGCTCAATGCCGCTACGGTTAGCGCTGGTTCTTGTGGTGCTGTTCGGCACCGTGAGCCTGCTCAGTCTCGCGACGAGCTATGCGGTTACCCGCGCAGCGTTTGAGCAGGCCATTCGTGACGATCTGGCACAAGATTTGGCAGGATTTCGGGCGGCACCCACAGCCGGGGCCGTTGCACTGCTGGTGCAGGCGGAATCGGAGGGTACCGATCCTGGCCGCTTGGTTCTTAGCTATGTCACGCGAGCTGGGCGCATCTACGGCAACGGTGCGGTGGCTCGGGATGACGAGGGGTTTCACATCATTTCGCTGGAAGAAGGCCGCGCGACGCTGGACGGCGAATACCTTGCGCTAAGCGCACGTTTGCATGGCGGCCGACTGACGATCGCCCGCAGCCGCGCCGAGATCGAAGCGCTGCGGCCTGTGTTCTTTAATATCCTTTGGATCAGCCTACTGCCGACGGTCCTGATTGCGCTCTCCGGCGGGCTGATCCTTGCGCGCCGCTCTGAAAGGCATGTGGAGGTGGTGCGGAACGCACTTGAAAAGCTGTCGGGTGGCGATCTGGGCGCCCGTGTACAAACCACGCCGCGCTGGTCGGATGATTTGCTGGGAATTGGTAGATCGGTGAACAGTATGGCCGAGGCGCAGGAACGATCTGTTATGGCACTGCGGCAGGTGTCCTCCGATATCGCCCACGATCTGAAAACACCGGTGCAGCGCGTGTCACTGCGCCTTGAAGCGTTAGCACAGGTTGTGGATGACGGAGAGGCTGCGGATTTGGTCGCGCTGACCCGTGAAGAAGTCGAGGGTATCTCGGCGGTGTTTCATGCCCTGCTGCAATTGGCGCAGGTCGAGAATGGCGCACTGAAGGCGCAGTTCGCTCCGGTTGATTTGGCAAAGCTGTGTGGCACGATGGTTGAAGTTTATGAACCGACAGCGGCGGCGCGGGATCAGCGATTGCTCTTTGAGGGGCCGGACAGCCTTAAGGTGAACGGAGAGAAGAATCTGCTGGGCCAGATGATTGCAAACCTGCTGGAAAACGCTCTTCGTCATACTTCGGAGGGCGCAGAAATATGCGTAGCACTTTGGCAGGAACAAGGCAGGCCGGTCTTGTCTGTAACGGACAATGGCCCCGGGATTCCTGCGGAAGAGCGTGGCAGGGTGACGCAGCGCCTTTATCGGCTGGATCGCAGCAGGCACACCCCCGGGAACGGATTGGGCCTGAGCCTTGTTGAGGGAGTCGCCCGTTTGCACGGCGCGGAACTGTCGTTTGAGGGCGCGCAACCGGGTTTACGGGTGGTAATCTGGTTTCCTGCCGCCCCGTAGTGTGCCTTCGTTGCAGGAACCGGATGCGCAGTTGCGGCAACTTGCCCCCTAGCCTTACGTTGGCGACGTATCACCACAGAGTTCAAAAGCGGAAGGACTAATGCCATGTTTGATGGGTTCACAGCGGAAGTGCTGGCGCGGTTCCAGTTCGCCTTTACGATATCTTTTCACATCATCTTTCCCGCATTTTCCATCGGATTGGCGAGCTATCTGGCGGTTCTGAACGCGCTCTGGCTGCGCACGCGCAACGAGACATATAAGGTTCTGTTCGAATACTGGAAAAATATCTTCGCCGTTGCCTTCGCGATGGGGGTCGTTTCGGGTATCGTCATGTCTTATCAATTTGGCACAAACTGGTCCGTCTTCTCGGACAAGGCGGGACCCGTGATCGGTCCGTTGATGGCCTATGAAGTGCTTTCTGCCTTCTTTCTTGAGGCAGGTTTCCTCGGGATCATGTTGTTCGGGCGCGAGCGTGTGGGTGATAAATTACACATGTTCGCCACTGGCGTTGTCGCCTTCGGGACGCTTCTGTCTGCGACATGGATTCTTTCGGTGAACAGCTGGATGCAAACGCCTGTCGGGTACGCCATAAATGAAGTCGGACAGTTCGTGCCCGAGGACTGGTGGGCGATCGTGTTCAACCCCTCCTTCCCGTACCGTCTGGTGCATATGGTGCTGGCAGCCTACCTGACCACCGCGCTGGTGGTCGGAGCCGTGGGTGCGCTGCATCTGTTGCTTGACCGTTACGATATAGCCAGCCGAAAGATGTTCTCGATGGCTATGTGGATGTTGATTGTTGTGACGCCGCTTCAAATTCTTGCAGGGGATTCGCACGGGCTGAACACGTTAGAGCATCAGCCCGCCAAGGTGATGGCGATGGAAGGTCATTATGACAGTCACCCTAATGGCGCGCCTCTCATCCTTTTCGGAATCCCCAATCCTGAAGAAAAACGGATCGACTATGCGATCGAAATCCCCAAGCTGAGCTCACTTATCCTAAAGCATGATCTGAACGCCCCGCTGGCCGGACTGGACACGATCCCGGATGAGGACGAGCCTCCGGTCGCCATCATATTCTGCTCGTTCCGCGTGATGATCGCACTGGGATTTGCGATGTTGGGGCTGGGTATCTGGGCGCTTACCCAACGGGTTCGTGGACGCTTGTATGACGCGCCTTGGCTGCATCGCGCGGCACTTGCTATGGGGCCAGCAGGTTTTGTTGCGGTGCTGGCAGGTTGGATTACCACCGAAGTCGGGCGTCAGCCGTTTACAGTTTATGGCCTGATACGCACTTCTGACAGCCTGTCACCCATTGCCGCGCCCGCTGTCGCAGCGTCGCTTACAGCGTTCATCATTGTCTACTTCTTCGTCTTCGGGGCCGGCACCTATTACCTGCTGCGCATGATGAACAAGCCGGTCAAAGAAGTCGCCGACAATGCCATGCACAAAGAGGGACCTATCCGCACGGCGGGGGTTACGCAGGTCGCTCAGTATTACGCACGCAAGAAGGGAGATTGAGATGGTCGGACTTGAGCTGTCATTTGTCTGGGCGGGGATCATCGCCTTTTTTGTGCTGGTCTATGTCATCCTTGACGGGTTCGATCTGGGTATCGGCATCCTCTTTCCGCTCACCAAGAACGAAGAAGAACGGAGCGTGATGATGAATTCGATCTCGCCTGTCTGGGACGGGAACGAGACTTGGCTGGTGCTTGGTGGGGGTGGGCTTTTTGCGGTATTCCCGTTGGCCTACTCCATCGTGATGCCTGCGCTGTACATGCCGATTATTCTGATGCTGCTGGGCCTTGTTTTCCGCGGCGTTGCGTTTGAATTCCGCTGGCGAACCGAGCGATGGAAGCCACTTTGGGATATGGGGTTCTTTGGCGGCTCGTTGACTGCCGCGCTGTGCCAGGGCATCGCACTGGGCGCGCTGGTGCAGGGGGTCGAGGTTGAGAACCGTGCCTATGCCGGTGGTTGGTGGGATTGGCTGACGCCGTTTTCGATTCTCTGCGGCGTTGCGGTCACCATTGGGTATGCGATGCTGGGCGCGACATGGCTTAACTTGAAGCTTGAGGGACGTATTCAACGGCACATGCGCAGTCTGGCCTGGCCTGCGGCGATTGGCACAGTGATCTGCATGGGCTTGGTAAGCCTTTGGACCCCGTTTCTGGACGCGGTCTATTTCAGTCGCTGGTTCGCATGGCCGACGGCAGCCTTTAGCGCGATTGTGCCACTGCTGGTTCTGGCCGCAATTGCCGGACTGTTCTTTGGTTTGCGTCGCGAACGAGAGATCGGCCCGTTTCTTTGTGCGCAGGCGCTATTTGTCCTGAGTTTCATCGGCATCGGGGTTAGCTTTTATCCCCACATCGTGCCGCCCTCATTGACGATCGTTGAGGCCGCTGCCCCCGATGAAAGTCTCTGGTTTGCTCTGGTGGGGACGGTGGTGCTGGTGCCCATGATCTTGATCTATACCGCCTATGCCTACTGGGTTTTCCGAGGCAAGGTTAATCCGGAAGAGGGCTATCACTGATGCTCAAACAGGTGGGATGGTTCGTTCTGATCTGGCTGCTGAGCGTGGGGGCGTTGGGCATCGTTGCGCTTGCGATCCGGACAGCGATCATGCCCTAAGCTTGAAGCGTCGTGGGGTAACACCTTGATATCGCGGCGATGGCAAGACACTCTTGCTGTCGCTGATAAATAAGGAATTACCCCAATGCGCGCTATGCAAGTGACTGCCTATGATACTCCGCTGACCCTTCGGGAGATGGAGAACCCTCAGCCTGCTAGCGGGCAGGTTGTCATTCGGGTCGCAACCTGCGGGCTGAACTTTGGCGATACTTTGGCGATCAAAGGCACCTACCAGGAAAAGCCGTCACTGCCCTTTACGCCGGGGATGGAAATGGCCGGTACGGTCCATGCAGTTGGCGCTGGGGTGACGCATCTGCGCGAAGGTCAGCGTATCGCAGCGTATAGCGGGCGGGACGGTCTGGCAGACTACGCAGCCGTTGCAGCCGACAAATGTGTGGCGCTTCCTGACGAGATGTCTTTCACCGATGCCGCAGCTTTCCTGATCACATATGCCACCAGCCATCTGGCGCTTGAGGATAAGGCGCATCTGAAACCGGGTGAGCGGCTATTGGTGCTTGGTGCGTCGGGGGGCGTGGGCCTGACTGCAGTTGAGCTTGGCAAGCTGATGGGTGCCGAAGTGATTGCCTGCGCGCGTGGGGCGGAAAAACTTGAAATTTGCAGGCAGCTCGGCGCAGACCATTTGATCGATTCCGACACAGGTAACATTCGCGATGCCGTCAAAGCGCTGGGTGGCGCGGATGTGCTTTATGATCCCATCGGGGGCGCACAGTTCGACGCTGCATTCCGGGCCTGCAACCCGGGTGCGCGACTGTTACCGCTGGGGTTCGCCAGTGGCGAAATCCCCCAGATCCCCGCCAATATCCTACTGGTCAAAAACATGACCGTGCTTGGCCTCTATATCGGCGGCTACGCAAAACTAAACCCGAAGGCGCTGACCGACAGCTTCGAGACGCTCATCGACTGGTACTTGGCGGGCAAGATCAAGCCGCATGTCAGTCATATCCTCCCGCTTGGCGAGGCGAACGAAGGTCTTGATCTGCTGCGTACGCGTAAGGCGACCGGTAAAGTTGTGATTGATCTTGAGGCCTAGCGATTAGTGGCGTCGTGCCACTGGCCGCTTCGTAACCGTCTTGGCCTTTGTGCGTTCTCGGACGAACACGAACAATCCAGAGGATAGGATAAGCGCGATGCCGGTCCAGACTTCCCAGCTTGGCAAGTCTCCGAAAATCACCAAACCCCAGAAGACAGCGAGCGGCAGGCCAATATATTCAAACGGTGCGACGGTCGCCGCATCGGCCAGCCTATACGCCTGACTAAGGCAATAGCCGATCAGCGCCCCATTTACGCCCATCCCTAGCAGCACCCAGATATCTTCAGGCGCGGGCCAGACCCAAGCGCGCAGCAAAAACAGTATCGACGCGTTGGTGGTGTTGGCGGCAAAGCGACCATCGCCAGCGACGACGAAAAATCCCAGAGACACAACCAAAAAGACCCCTTGAATATAGATCGCCAGCGCTGAGGCAGGTGCTTTGACCCCCAGCTTGCGCGTCATCAATTGGTTCAGCGCATAGGTCAGCGCGGCCAGCACCGGCAGCATCAGCACAATGCGCGAGACGCTTAAACTATCCGACGCCTCCCACGGGCGCTGCATGATCACCACGCCGATAAATCCGACCAGAACAGCGCCCAACCGTAGCGGGCCAACCTTTTCGCCTAGCAGAGGGATCGAAAGCAGTGTGATGAACAGCGGCGCGACAAAGAACAGGGCGGTCGCATCGGCCAGTGGCAGCACCGCAAGGGCCAGAAAATACGACATATTGGCAATCACGACCAGCACACCGCGCATGGCATGGAGCCACGGTTGATCCGTGCGCAGGGCCGCCCAGCCTCCTTCGAACTGGAGGAAAACAAAGCTGACCAGCAGCCCGATAAACGAGCGGATAAAGACAATCTGATGCAGCGGATAGCCACTGGAGAGTTGCTTGATCAGCATGTCGTTGAGTGAGATGCACAAGACCCCGAACAGGACAAAACCTATTGCGAGACCAGCACGGTTTGAAGCTTGGGTCATGTGCGCACCCTCATCAATATCATTGCAGCTGTCCAGAAAAATTCATACCGTACAGAGTGATCAATTCAGGAGACTACGCCCATGCAAATGTCCGACACCCGCCAGATCGCTGCCACACCTGCACAGGTTTATGCAGCCTTGCTGGATCCGGAGATGCTCAAGGCCTGCGTGCCGGGTGCGACAGAAGTGGCAGGCTCTCCCGAAGAGGGTTTCGTGGCGACCGTGGTGCAGAAGGTTGGTCCGGTTAAGGCAACCTTCACAGGCGAAGTCACGATCAGTGATATGGTGCCTGATACCTCCCTTCGCATAGAGGGTGCCGGCAAGGGAGGCGCGGCTGGTTTTGCCAAGGGCGGCGCGGATGTGCGGCTGGTCGAGACCGAAGGCGGTTGTGAGCTGAGCTATGATGTGGAAGCCAAGGTTGGCGGAAAGCTGGCGCAGTTGGGTAGCCGGATCATCGACGGTTTTGCGAAGAAGATGGCCGATCAGTTTTTTAACAACCTGCAATCAACGCTCGAAGGGCCGTCTGATCCCGAGAATGCAGATGGCACCGAGGAGCCTGCTGCCAAGAAGGGCTGGTTCGGCCGGTCCAAGTCCTGACGCGGCGCTCCTCTTGTTGCGGGGTTGTAATCCGGTTTAGGTAACGCAACCACAAACCGGAGACAGCCATGACCGCCATCGTCGATGTCACAGCCCTGTGCAAAGCCTATTCTGACGGGTTTGAAGCACTCAAGGGTGTTGATCTGAAGATCAATGAAGGCGAAATTCTTGCGTTGCTTGGCCCGAACGGGGCCGGAAAAACGACTCTGATTTCAACGATCTGCGGGATCACCACTGCCACCTCGGGCAACGTGAAGGTTGGCGGGCATGACACGGTGACGGATTTCCGTGCTGCGCGGGCGATGATCGGCCTTGTGCCGCAAGAGATCAATCTTGAGCCGTTCGAGTGTGTGCAAAACACTGTCAAATTCTCACGCGGATTGTTCGGCAAGCCAGCAAACCCCGCCCTGATCGAAAAGATCCTGCGCCAACTGTCCCTGTGGGACAAACGTGATAGCCAGATCCGCGCTTTGTCCGGTGGCATGAAGCGCCGCGTGCTGATCGCAAAAGCGCTCAGCCATGAGCCGCGCGTGCTGTTCCTTGATGAACCGAGTGCGGGTGTGGATGTAGAGTTGCGCCGCGACATGTGGGAGATCGTCGCCGATCTGAAGCGGGACGGGGTGACCATCATCCTCACTACCCACTACATCGAAGAAGCGGAAGCCATCGCAGACCGGATTGGTGTGATTGCGCAGGGCGAGATTTTGTTAATCGAAGATAAAGACAAGCTGATGGCGCGGATGGGCCGGAAGGAGCTGGAAGTCCAGCTTTCCGAACCGATCACACAAATCCCTGACAGCCTTGTGTCCGATGCGCTGCGGATCAGAGATGACGGCACTGCATTGATCTACACCTACGACACCAAAAGCGAGCGGACAGGCATTACCACGCTGTTGTCCCAAGTCGCGGCAGAGGGCCTTGTCCTGCGCGATGTGGTGACGCGGCAGTCAAGCCTTGAAGATATCTTTGTGGACCTCGTGAGGGAGGGAGATGCGTGATGAATTGGACGGCTGTAAAATCAATATATGTCTTTGAAATGACGCGGTTCTTCCGTACCATCACACAAAGTTTCATCTCTCCTGTTTTATCGACATCGCTGTATTTCGTAGTGTTCGGCGCGGCCATCGGCAGCCGTATTCAGGAGGTTGAGGGGGTCAGCTATGCCGCCTTTATCGTGCCGGGCCTGATCATGCTGAGCGTGATCACACAGTCCATTTCGAACGCGAGCTTTGGCATCTACTTCCCCAAGTTCATAGGCACAATATTCGAGCTTCTGTCAGCGCCAGTGAACTTTCTAGAAATCGTCATGGGGTATGTTGGGGCCGCCGCCACAAAGGCGCTCTTCATCGGGGTGATCATTCTCGCCACAGCCTATTTGTTTGTGGATTTCGAGATACAGCACCCCTTTGCCATGGTCGGCTTTCTGGTGCTCACCTGTATCAGCTTTTCGCTAATGGGGTTCATCATCGGTATTTGGGCGGGGAATTTTGAACAGTTGCAATTGGTGCCTTTGCTGATCATCACGCCCCTCGTGTTTTTGGGCGGCTCGTTCTATTCGATCTCTATGCTGCCGCCTGTCTGGCAAATTATCTCACACTTCAATCCGGTGGTGTACTTGATCTCCGGCTTTCGCTGGTCGTTCTTTGGCTCCGCGGACGTGTCAATCGGCCTGAGCCTGGTTGCCATCGCCGGGTTTACCGCGCTTTGCCTTTCTGTGATCTGGTGGATTTTCAAGACCGGCTGGCGGATCCGGCAATAATCGTGGCAAGCCTCCTTGTTGCGAGGCGTGCAGGGCTCTACATGTGAACCATGAAACAATGGCTTCCCTTTATAAAAAGCGATCCGACAGTAGCGGTAATCCGTTTGTCGGGCATGATTGGCACTTCGGGTCGTGGGGCGCTTAACGATCAAAGCCTTGGGCCTGTGATCGAAAAGGCGTTCTCAAGAGGTAAGCCCGTTGCGGTCGCTCTTGAGATAAACTCCCCCGGTGGCAGCCCTGTGCAATCTTCCTTGATAGGTGCGCGCATTCGGCGGCTGGCAGAGGAAAAGAACATTCCTGTGCTCGCCTTCGTCGAGGATGTCGCGGCATCAGGTGGCTACTGGTTAGCCGTTGCTGCGGATGAGATTTATGCTGATACGTCGTCTGTCGTCGGCTCAATCGGTGTAATCTCGGCAGGTTTTGGTCTGCATGAGCTGATGGCAAAAAACGGGGTGGAGCGGCGGGTCTATACCGCAGGCAACTCCAAATCTATGCTGGACCCGTTTCGCCCCGAAAAGCCTGAAGATGTCGCGCGGCTCAAAGATTTGCTTGAGGACGTTCACGCGAATTTCAAAGAGCATGTGACCGCCCGCCGTGCTGGCAAGCTGGTGGAAGACCGTGATCTGTTCTCCGGAGAAGTCTGGCTGGCGCGCAAAGCGATAGAGGTCGGCCTGATCGACGGTATCGGCCACATCAAACCGCACCTGAAAGAGCGCTTTGGCAAGAAGGTGAAGCTGCGTAATTATGGCGCCAAACAAGGGCTGTTGAGCCGTTTTGGTGCGCGTATTGTCGGTGATGCCTTGAATGGTATCGAAGAGCGGGCGCAATTCGCTCGGTTCGGGCTCTGATATGATCCTAAAGATTGTTGCTTTATTTCTTGTGTTTATAGGTGTGCTTGGCTGGTTTGGCAAAATGCATTGGATCGGTGGCAAGACGTTGACCCAGCGCAAATGTAAGAGCTGCGGTCGCTACCGTATCGGTAAAGGGCCCTGTGCCTGTGGAGGGAAACGGGGATGATGACTGCGTGGTTGCTGTCGGGGCTAGGGCTACTGATACTGTTGTTGGCGGGGGATGCGCTGGTGAAAGGCGCAGTGAACATGAGCTTGCGCATTGGTATTCCTGCGTTGATCGTGAGTCTGACCATCGTCGCCTTTGGTACCTCCGCGCCAGAGCTTCTGGTCTCGATCAAAGCGGTGCTGGATGATGTGCCGGGGATTGCGCTGGGCAATGTGGTCGGGTCGAACACTGCCAACATCCTGCTGGTATTAGGCATCCCTGCGCTGCTTGCCACGATACACACGTCCGAATATAATACCCGAAAATCATTCAACCACATGATCGCGGCGACGGCTCTGTTTATTGCGCTGGCTTATCGCGGTGTCTTTGACTGGATCGCTTCCATTGCTTTGCTAACTGCGTTGTTTGCGATGCTCTATGACGCCGCGCGTGATGCGCGCGCGCATAAAAAAGCAGATGCTGTGGCCTGTGAAGAAGGCGATCTGGAAGGCGCGGACCCGGACATGCCGGGGTGGCGCATCGGGTTGTTTCTGCTGCTTGGGCTGATTGGTCTGCCGCTAGGCGCCTCTTTGCTGGTCGATAACGCAACGATCATCGCCAAGGAATTCGGCGTTAGCGATACAGTGATCGGTCTGACGTTGGTTGCCATTGGCACGTCGCTGCCAGAGCTTGCAACCACTGTCATGGCGGCACTGCGCCGACAGGCTGATGTGGCGCTTGGTAACGTGATCGGGTCGAACATGTTCAATCTGCTGGCGATCATCGGCATTGCTGGGCTAGTCGGGCCGATCGAAGTTGATCCCGCTTTCCTGCGGTTTGATCTGTGGGTCATGCTCGGGGCTTCGTTGCTGCTAATCCCCTTCGTCTATTTGGGCCAAAACATCACCCGCCTCTGGGGAATCGTGCTGAGCGTACTATATGCCGTCTATCTGTTAGTAGTTTTGGTAGGCTGAGGATTTTCAAATGAAACGAGCATTAGTTACCGGCGCGGGCAAGCGACTTGGCCGTGCTATGGCGCTGTATCTGGCGCAACGGGGCTTTGACGTTGCTGTGCATTATGCCACCTCCGCCGAGGCTGCCAATGAGGTTGTCGCTGAGATAGAGGCGATGGGCCGGCGCGCTGTCGCGTTACAGGCGGATCTGCTGGACGTTGATGCGATGGAAGGGTTGCTTCCCGCTGCCGCTAAGGGCCTTGGTGGGCCGATCACGTGTCTGATCAACAACGCTTCGATCTTTGAATATGACACGCTGGAAAAGGCCACGCGCGAAAGTTGGGACAGGCACATCAATTCAAACCTGCGCGCACCCTTTGTTCTTAGCCAAGCAATGGGAGCACAGGGGCTTGAGGCGAAAGTAGATGATGCCGAAGAGCCGATCGCCGCTGGCTTGATAATCAATATGCTGGACCAGCGTGTCTGCAAACTGACGCCTGAGTTTATGACCTATACATTGGCCAAAATGGGCCTGTGGGCATTGACCCAAACCAGCGCTCAGGCGCTTGCGCCGCATGTTCGCGTCAATGCCATCGGACCTGGGCCGACTCTTCAGGGCAGCCGCCAGTCGCGCACCCATTTCGACGCACAACGTGCTGCCACTATTCTGGAACGTGGTGCTAACCCGTCGGACATTACGGCCGCTCTCGGCTACTTTCTGGATGGCCCAGCCGTGACTGGGCAACTGCTATGCGTGGACGGAGGGCAGCACCTTGGATGGCGGACACCTGATGTTTTGGGGTTCGAATAGAATTGCATTCTTGCAAAGTTTTGCACGTAGGGACGTAAACAAGGCGATTTGTTACATTTTTGGGCCTGAAAAATCCATTTTACATTTCTGAAATAAAAATATGTTGTTAAAACAGTGACTTGAGTAAGTGCCTAAAAATTAGACAAAGTAACGAAGCGTTTAGAATATAACGAAAAATTCCAAAACTCCAAAAGTTATCAATAGAGTTATCCACAGGAAACGGGGACATGTTTACGGTTGATGCAACTGCTAAAACGTGAGCAGAAAAGGAGAATCAAAAGCACATGACTGAAGCGGAGCAAACCCCGGCCACCGGCTATGAGGTAATCCAAGGATATCTCAAAACGCTGGATGGTTCTCCAGGGGTGTACCGCATGCTCGATAGCGAAAGCCGTGTGCTTTATGTGGGCAAGGCGCGCAATTTGCGAGCAAGGGTTAGTAACTATGCGCGGACCAGTGGACACAGCCCGCGCATCGCAAGGATGATCTCCAACACCGCCTCGATGATGTTCCTGACCACACGTACTGAGACCGAGGCGTTGCTGCTGGAACAGAACCTGATCAAGCAACTCAAGCCCAAATTCAACGTGCTGCTACGTGATGACAAAAGCTTCCCCAATATTCTGGTCACCAGCGATCACGACTACCCGCAGATCAAAAAACATCGTGGTGCCAAGAAAGAGAAGGGAGCCTACCATGGCCCCTTCGCCAGCGCCGGTGCGGTGAACCGCACGTTGAACCAGTTGCAGCGGGTCTTCTTGCTGCGTGACTGCTCCAATTCTCAATTCGAGAGCCGCACGCGCCCTTGCCTGCAACACCAGATCAAGCGGTGTTCCGCCCCGTGTGTGGGTAAGATCAGTGCCGAAGCCTATCGCCAGACAGTTGAGGACGCGCAGAAATTCCTTTCGGGAAGAAGTACGGGAATTCAGACAAGACTGGCAGCCGAGATGACCGAAGCCTCCGATGCGATGGAGTTTGAGCGCGCAGCCGCATTGCGCGACCGGATCAAGGCACTGACGCAGGTGCAAACCACGCAAGGCATCAATCCCAAAGGCGTGTCAGAGGCGGATATCATCGGATTGCACATGTCCGACGGACAAGCGTGTGTTCAGGTGTTTTTCATCCGTTCCGGCCAGAATTGGGGCAACCACGACTATTATCCCCGTGTCGGGGATGATGTGGAAGCGGCCGAGGTGCTGGAGGCATTCATCGGCCAGTTCTATGACCAACGCGACCCGCCGCGCCAACTGATCCTGAGCCATGAAATAGAGAACCCTGAACTGATGGCTGAGGCGCTTGCAACCAAGATCAACCGTAAGGTCGAGCTGTTGGTGCCGCAAAAAGGTGAGAAAGCAGAGCTGGTTGACGGCGCCTTGCGTAATGCCCGTGAAAGTCTTGCCCGCAAGATGGCAGAAAGTGCCACCCAGACCAAACTTCTTAAAGGGCTGGCGGACGCGTTTGAGCTGCCCAAGCCGCCTGAACGGATTGAGGTTTATGACAACTCCCACATTCAGGGCGCTTTTGCCGTAGGGGCGATGGTGGTTGCCGGGCAGGAAGGGATGATGAAGAATCAATACCGCAAGTTCAACATTCGCGGTGATGATCTAACCCCCGGCGACGACTTTGGCATGATGAAAGAGGTCCTGACGCGCCGGTTCAAACGGCTGATCAAGGAAGACCCCGAGCGGCGCGAGGGCCACTGGCCGGATCTGCTGTTGATCGACGGCGGTGCAGGGCAGGTGAGTGCTGTGCGTGAAATCATGCGCGAATTCGGGGTGGAGGATATTCCGATGGTCGGTGTCGCCAAAGGCGTCGACCGCGATGCGGGCAAGGAAGAGTTCCACCGCACTGGCAAACCTGTCATGGCGCTGCGGCACAACGATCCGGTCTTGTACTTTGTGCAGCGGATGCGGGACGAGGCGCACCGTTTTGCTATCGGGACGCACAGGGCAAAGCGGGCAAAGGCTGTTGGTGCGACGCCTTTGGATGATGTGCAGGGGGTTGGTGCTGCGCGCAAGCGGGCGTTGCTGGCGCATTTTGGTTCAGCCAAGGCCGTTAGCCGGGCAAATCTGCACGATCTAAAGGCGGTCGAAGGTGTTTCTGATGCTTTGGCCGACACGATCTATGCGTATTTCCATGAAAAAGGCTAAGCTATCTGAGGTTTGCTTGGTGAAAATCAGGATTGTGCGCAAAATGAAGGCTTCGGGTCTGCGATTTTCTTGACGCGTGTGTGGACTTCAAAGTCTTCGCGCTTTTACGTGATTGCCGGTGGGTGTAGGATGCAATTATGAAGTGGAATTTACCAAATATTCTAACCGTCATGCGGCTGCTTGCAGCACCCGCAGTGGCCGTGATGTTTTTATACTTTACCCGACCATATGCCGATTGGTTCGCGTTGGTGCTGTTTGTAACTGCGGCGGCGACCGATTGGATTGACGGTTATCTTGCGCGGGCCTGGAAGCAAGAGACCAAGCTGGGTGCGATGCTGGATCCGATTGCCGATAAGGCGATGGTTGTGATCGCACTGATGGTGATCATCGGCTTCTCAAGTTGGTCAGCCTGGCTCGTATTGCCTGCCACCGTAATTCTGTTCCGCGAAGTTTTCGTGTCCGGTCTGCGAGAATACCTCGGTGATACGGCTGGTACGTTGAGGGTTACAAAGCTGGCGAAGTGGAAGACTGCTCTCCAGATGACAGCGATTGCGGTGCTGTTCAGTCAGGGTGTTTTCGAGCACTATCTCGGGATGAGCATCTACGGCATGGATGACACGCTGGTTCAGGACATCTTGAAAGGTAATGAAGAAGACGTGTTTGGCTTGCGCTGGAAGGTTGTCGCGATGGAGTGGTCTGGCCGGATCGGACATTGGCTACTGTGGCTGGCGGCAGCTCTGACGGCTGTGACGGGCTGGGACTACCTGATGAAAGCCATGCCGCATCTCAAGGAGGGCCGGTAGTGGACGTATTGTATTTCGCATGGGTGAGGGAGCGTATCGGCGTGCCGCGCGAAGTGGTGCAGACGGATGCTGCCACGGTAGCCGATCTCGTATCCGAGCTGCGCGCGCGTGAAGAGCGCTATGCCGCCGCATTTGAAGACCTCTCTGCATTGCGTGTCGCGGTTGATCAAGAACTGGCTGACTTCGATGCACCGCTTGCTGGCGTGCGTGAGGTGGCGTTCTTCCCGCCGATGACGGGGGGGTGATATGAGGATTTCCGTTCAGGAAGCGGCATTTGATCTAGGCGCGGAATCGGCGGCTTTTGCGGCGGGACATCGCGATATGGGCGCGATTGTCACTTTCACCGGTTTGGTGCGCGATCTGCCAGATGACAACATGCACGCAATGGAGATCGAGCATTATCCCAGCATGACCGAGAAAGCGATCACCGACATGGCGCAAAGCGCGGTCGAACGCTTTGGGCTGGGCGATGCCTTGATTATCCACCGTCACGGGCGACTTCAACCGGGCGAGATGATCATGATGGTGGCAACAGCGTCGCGGCACCGCAAGGATGCATTCGAGGCGGCGATGTTTTTGATGGATTATCTGAAATCCCGCGCACCATTCTGGAAGCGCGAAATCTCGGCCACCGGGGCCGAATGGGTTGCTGCGACGGATGAAGACGAAGCGGCGTTGTCCCGCTGGTAGAAAAATCGGCATTGATCCACATCAAGGATGAAATACCCTGCGTCTGTTAGGCTAGTGTCATAACTTCACAGGAGGATATCGCGTGTTTAAATCGATTGTTGTCGGCGTTGATGGGTCAGAGGCGTCTGATAGAGCGCTACGCGTTGCCTGCGGTATCGCAAAAGAATCAAATTCCAAGCTCCAGATTGTTCATACGCCTAGGGACGAAACCGTCACCTATGCGGCTGATGCGATCTCGGGGTTTTATGTTGGGCCCAATGCAGCACAGCAGGAACTGCTGCGCGAAGCTGCGGAAAAGCTATCCGAGCGTGCATTGGCCGTGGCGGCTGAAGAAGGGGTGAAAACTGTCGAAGCCCATATCGGCCACGGTGATCCAGCTCAGGACGTATTGGACCGTGCGGAAAAAGTTGGTGCTGACCTTATCGTGACAGGACGGCGCGGGTTGGGAAATTTCAGTGCTTTGGTGCTGGGCAGCACATCCCATCAGATCAGCAAACACGCGCATTGCGCCTGCCTGACCGTTCCATAGGGAGCAGTCAGCTTGCGCGCTGGCTTTCAATGTAGGCGCGCATTTCCTCGGCCTCGTGACGTGCGTCGCGCAGGCCATCCATAGCTGCGCGTAATTCGGCCTCGGTCTGGGATAGCTGATTTGTCAGCTCTGCTTCGCGCTGTTGCAGGTAGGTGATGGCCTGATCGCGCGTTTCTTCTGCTTCATGCAATTCTTGGCTCATCCGGTCCAGTTGCGCCACATCATCCGCAGCAACCCGCGTAAAGCGGTGCAGAAGCCAATTGGCGAACCAGCCCATGCAGAAGGCAACAAAGAGAATGATGGCGGTCGCGACGACAAATTCAAATCGGCTCATTCGGTGGCGCTTTCTTCGGTCGGCGTATTTGGTGCTGTATCGCTGCTTTGTGCGGTATTTTCCAGCGTTGTTTCACTTGGCGTTGCAACGGTATCGGGGCGGATAAGGCGGAACTCGATGCGGCGGTTTGCTTCGCGTCCTGCTTCGGAGTCGTTGCTGGCTACCGGGCTGGCTTCTCCGTACCCTACTGCTTTGAAGGTGCCGGTCACAACCCGGCGCGCGCGTAATTCATTCAGAACAGATTCGGCGCGGCTTTGGCTAAGGGCAAGGTTCATCTCTTCGCGGCCTTGGCTGTCGGTGTAGCCCTGGATTTCCAGCCGCAACTCACCGCAGCGTTTCAGGACGGCTGCGATATCATCCATCGTTCCCAAAGCCGATGCGTCAATGGTAGCCGAGCCCGGCTCGAAGTTGATTTTGCCGGCAGCGACGATTGCGCCGATCTCGGCCTCGCATTCGTTCGGTGTGGGCAGACCCAGCACAGGATCGAGCTGTTTCTGATAGGTAACGTTGACATCAAAGGCAGTGCCTTCGCCCAGCTTTCCAGCCATCAATGAGGCAAGCTCAGTCGAGGCGTGTGGGTTGCCGGTGTTGCCGGTCAGTACAATGTTGTCAGGCGTCACAGTCAACGAGCCGTTGCTGAGTTTGCCAAGACCCTCAAGCCCGGCCAGAACACGGGTCGTCCAGTCCGCAGGCAGATCTTCGACAACGCGGGTGGCAGTGTAGACATTGGTCGAGCCAAAGCGGGCTTTTGCAAAGCTGGTTGTTAGCTCACGCAGGGCGTCGTCGTTGACGCGGCCGCGCAGCTGTACTTGGCCCTCGGGGCTAAGCGTGGCGTTGAATTCTGGTGGGCCAGCGTTGGGATCTTGTGCCTGTGGCAGTTTGGCTTGCAGGGCAAACACGCCCGGAAGTGCATTTTCCAGCTCTCCCACGATGGTGTCAAAGTCGGACTGACTGATGTTTGCCGAGGCCAGCAGGGAGATATCAGCGTCCACAATGGTGATCGAACCTTCGCCGAGCTTGGCCAGCGCGTTTATGGAGGCAGTGACCGCATCGGCCCATTTGGGTGTTGGAACGCCAAGGCCAACGGTACAACGGGGCGCTTCTGCACCTGCCGCTTTCGCAGCTGCGACGATCCGTTCGGCGGCGATGTCGGTGTCGGCCGAACAGGCGTCAAAACTTGCACCCTCTTCAGTGATCTGAAAGCGGGTGGTGAACGGGGTAATCACAGGCCGGGGGGCGGCAATATCAAGTACCAAGGTAACTTGGGACGGCACCATGCGGCGCAGATTTTGCTCCAGACGGGCCTTTTCCAGTGCGCTGTCAGTGATGGCAGTGATCGCCACGCGGTTGGCTTGAACGGAAACTTTGGCGCGGGGCAGGCTGCTCATGGCAGACAGTGCAAAATCCAACGCGCTGTCCCAGCCTTCAGGCGCGGGGTAATCGGCGGTTTCAATCAGGTCAGTAACGCCGGTTGACCCTTCGAGGCTATTAAAGCGCGCAATCACATATTCTTTGTCAGTGCTTGCCGGAATCAGCCCGATGACGGACAGGCCGCTGTCATTGCGTAGGATTTCGGCCGAGAACTTTGGTGGGGCAAGGGCTTCTTGCGCGGCCACGCCCATGTCATCAATCACCCGCGCGGCATCTACGACAGAACCGGCGGTGGTCAGCGCAGAAAAGCGTACAGCTTCGGTAGGTGCAGTGCCCGAGAGCGAGACTTGCAAGCCGTTCGCCTCAACCTCAGCCCAGGTCATCCCCTTCTCATCCAAGGCATCACGCACGCCGATTTCAGAGGAGTCTTCAATTAGGCTGACGGAAAAGTTGGCCGCCACAAGGGCTACCACTGCGGCAGCGGCGAAAGTCAGGAATATTGTAAGCAGCGATGAGAGGCGCATGGGCACTTTCGTAACAGTTCAATAATTAGGCATGGTAGTACGCCGCTGACGCCCTTGGTGCAATCACAGGAACAGCGCTGCAGCAAAAAACAACAGCGGAATCATGCCGGTGTCGCGATTGACCCTGAACAATTGCATCATTTTTTTGGAATTGTGGATGTCGAGCCCGCGCAATTGCCACGCCATGTGCCAGCCCATCGCCCAGGGCCCCGCAATTGCAACGGCCATCGCCAGCACAGATGCATGCGGCAGGGAGGCAAAGATAACGGCTATGCCCATCAGTCCGACAGTCCCCATAAGAAAACGGCGCAGCCATTGACCAGAGTTCTCCCCGAACAGTCGCGCGGTGGATTTAACCCCGATCAGCGCATCATCTTCGGTGTCCTGATGCGCATAGATCGTGTCATAAAACAGCGTCCAAGCGATACCCGCCAGATAGAGCACCACCGCAGGCGCATCGAGCCTACCTGTGTGAGCAGTCCACGCCAGCAGCGCGCCCCAGTTGAACGCAAGCCCCAGAAAAACCTGCGGCCACCACGTAAATCGTTTCGCGAAGGGATAGATCGCCACGGGAACTAGCGCGAGAACCCCCAGCCGGATTGCGGCAGCGTTGAATGACACCAGAATTGCAAACGAAATGAGCGCCTGCGCAATCATCCAGGCGGTGGCACCTTTGATGCTGACCTGACCCGAAGGGATGGGCCGCGACCTTGTGCGCGCAACCTGCGCGTCGATATCTCGGTCCGTGATGTCATTCCACGTGCACCCCGCCCCGCGCATCAAGAACGCGCCAATCGCGCAGCCGATGAAAATCCACAGATCATGCCAGTGCGTCTGGCCATCATAAAGCATGGCCAGCGACAATCCCCACCAGCAAGGCAGCAGCAAGAGCCAAGTGCCGATCGGTCTGTCGGCACGGCTTAAGCGCAAATAGGGTCGCGCTGCGGCAGGTGCATAAAGGTCAACCCCGTTGCGCGCATAAGCGTCCGCAACCACGCCATCTTCCGCAGGCTCTGGTGGTGGGGCGTTGTCTTGCATATATCTATCCTTATGGACGCGAAAATCAGATTGTATGTAGAGCACCCTTTGGGTGAGGGGCAATCGGTTCCTTTGGACCGAGGGCAGGCACATTACCTTTTTGGGGTGATGCGGCAGGCAGTGGGCGCGCAGGTGTTGCTGCTTAACGGGCGTGATGGTGAATGGCGCGCCGAGGTGGTTGAAGCAGGCAAGCGCGGCGGTGTGCTGAGTTGTGTTGCGCAAACCAAACCTTTGCAGATGCCCCCTGACCTATGGCTGTGCTTTGCGCCGATCAAAAAAGCTCGCACTGATTTCATCGTTGAAAAAGCGACAGAGATGGGCGCAGCGCGAATCGTGCCGGTGCAGACAGAGTTCACCAACTCGGGCCGTATCCAACGTGACCGCCTCCAAGCACATGCGGTCGAAGCGGCAGAGCAATGCGGCGGAACCTTTGTGCCCGAAGTGGCTGATCTAAGCCGTTTCGACCGGTTACTTCAGGACTGGGATGCAAACCGTCAAATCATGTTCTGTGATGAGGCACTGGCTTCTTCGCGTTCCTCAGCCCTTGTCGCGGGTGCAGTGGGGCCATGGGCCATCTTTATCGGACCAGAGGGCGGCTTTTCCGAGCGTGAGCGCGCAAAGCTGAACGCGCTTGAGCATGCCGTTGCGGTATCACTGGGGCCACGAATCCTTCGGGCGGACACAGCGGCCGTCGCCGCGATGACGGTTTGGCAGCAGACCTATGGCGACTGGACCTGATGGCTTGCTTTGTGCAGCTACGCGAGGCGGGGCAGGCAGACGCAGCCGCGCTAGACGCCTTTTTGGCCCAATATGGGGAAACGTCGATGTTCCTGCGCGGCAATCTCGTGGCGCACGGGCTGGGCAACCGCTGGCATCGACACGGCACAACCTACTGGCTGCACGAAAATGAAGGGATAGTCGGCGTGGTCGGGTACTCCAACGGCGGCTATCTCATGTGTCAGGCTCCTGATGCGAGCGATACTTTTTGGTGCGCAGCGGCGCTTGCGTTGAGGGGACGGGCAATTGCCGGTCTCACCGGCGTGCCGGAACAGGTGGACGCGTGGATCAACGCCTTGGACTTGGCGGAGGATGCTTTCAGCGTGCGGGATACGGACCCGCTTTATCATCTGCCGCTTGATTATCTAAAAACGCATGACAAGTCTGGTTTACGGCTGCGCAGACCCGGCCCGCAGGACGTACAGATGTTGGCCGAATGGTTTGACGGCTTTGCCCGTGATACAGGAATGATGCCTGCTGGCGGAATGTCAGGGACTATGGCTGCCGAGGTTTTCACTGCGCATGACGCGGCTCGAATTCTTGAACGAGACGGAACGCCGGTCGCGATGACATCATTGAATGCGGCTGTTGGTACGACCGTACAAGTCGGGGGCGTTTATGTTTCGCCTGCTTATCGGGGGCGGGGGCTTGGCGGGGCGATTGTTGCGACCCAATTGTTAGAGCAGCGTCGTACGGGTGTTGAGGCCGCGATTCTTTTTGCCGCCAATGCGATCGCCGCGCGCGGGTATGAGTGTATCGGTTTCCGCCGTATCGGCAGTTACGCTGGCCATGCTCAAGGCACCTGTTGTGATAGAAGGAATACGTGATGTTTTTCCGACCTGAAGCGAAAGCCGCTTTGTGGCGCTGGCGCGAAGTACTGGTTGCTGCCGCTTTGGCGCTGCTGGGTCTTTGGTGGATTATTGGACCGGGCCGTTTGCTGGCGGTGCCAGGCTGGGCCTTGGTGCTGGGTGGCGCCGCGCTGTGTTTTGTTGGCGTGCAGCGTGCACGGTTTCGCGGCACGGGTGATGGTCCCGGTGCCGTTCAGGTGGATGAGGGCCAGATTTCTTATTTCGGCCCGCTCACGGGGGGCGTGGTTGCCGTGCAAGCGTTGGAGCGACTGACGCTTGATGCGTCGTTGAAGCCGGCGCATTGGCGGTTGGACGCACCCGGGCAAGCAGCAGTGTTTATACCGGTAAATGCAGCTGGATCGGATGCGCTGTTTGATGCATTTGCGCGGCTTCCGGGCCTGCGTACAGAACGGATGCTGGCAGAGTTGCGGTCCGGAAAGGGCCACACGGTTGTGATTTGGGAGCGCAAACCCTTGCGTCCTGCCCACACCCTGCTGCATTGACGACCAAGAGAAACTCCGCAAGGCTGCGGACTGAACCCTAAGCGGAGTGCCAAGCATGTCTATTCCACAATCCGGCGGCGGCCCGATCGAACATTTTGACCAATTGGCACAGTACCTTGCCGATGGCTGCAAACCCAAGGACCAGTGGCGCATCGGCACCGAGCACGAGAAATTCGGCTATTGCAAAGACACGCATTTGCCGCTGCCCTATGAGGGCGAACGCTCGATCCGCGTGATGCTCGAAGGTCTGCGTGACAGACATGGTTGGGCCCCTGTGGAAGAGGGTGGCAAGCTGATCGGGCTGGAAAAAGACGGGGCAAATGTCTCGCTTGAGCCGGGCGGCCAGTTGGAGCTTTCGGGTGCTCCGGTCGAAACCATCCATGAGACTTGCGATGAGGTGAACATTCACCTGCGCGAAGTCAAAGACGTGGCCGATGAGATCGGCGTGGGCTTTATCGGCCTGGGCGCTGCCCCCGAATGGACCCACGAGCAGATGGATCTGATGCCCAAGGGCCGCTACAAGTTGATGAATGACTACATGACAAAGGTCGGCACAATGGGCCGTGTCATGATGCGCCGGACATGTACGGTTCAGGTGAATCTCGACTTTGGGTCTGAGGCCGACATGGTGCAAAAGATGCGCGTAGCGGTGGCGTTGCAGCCGGTTGCGACTGCTCTGTTCGCCAATTCACCGTTTTTTGAAGGTAAGCTGAACGGCCATAAGTCATGGCGCAGCCGCGTGTGGCGCGATCTGGACGCTGCGCGTACCGGCATGATCCCTTTCGTGTTCGAAGAGGGTTTCGGTTTCGAAGCTTGGGTGAACTACGCGCTCGATGTGCCGATGTATTTTGTCTACCGCGATGGCAAATACATCGATGCGCTGGGCATGTCATTCCGTGACTTCATGGCAGGCAAGTTGCCCGCGCTTCCCGGTGAGACGCCAACGCTCAGCGATTGGGCTGATCACCTGACCACCGCTTTCCCTGAGGCGCGGATGAAGAAATATATTGAAATGCGCGGTGCCGATGGCGGCCCGTGGCGGCGTCTGTGTGCATTGCCCGCTTTTTGGGTCGGGTTGATGTATGATCAAAACGCGCTCGACGGTGCGTGGGATCTGGTCAAAGGCTGGGATGCGGAAACGCGCGAGGCGATGCGCGTCGCGGCCTCCGTTGATGGTCTTCAGGCCGAAGTGAACGGGATCAAGATGCATGACATCGCCCGCGAAGCGGTCGCTTTGTCAGAGGCCGGGCTGAAAGCGCGGGGCCGCAGCGGGGCAGGCGGGCTGGTCCCGGACGAGACGCATTTCCTCAACGCGTTGAAAGAGAGTATCCAAACCGGCAAAACGCCTGCTGATGAACTTCTTGATTGCTACCACGGTGAGTGGAACGGCGATCTTAGCCGGATCTACGACGACTTCTCCTACTAGGAGCAGTCTTAAGAGGCCGACGCGGATTTCAGGACTTTGCTGCGGTAATAGTCATAAATTTCCGCCTTGCGCGTAGCTTGCATTTCTTGTGTCACGGGTTTGTTGCTATCAAACAGCGTGGCATAGCCCTGCATGGCGCGTTTATGCACATCCACAGTCAAAGGCTTGCCAGTCGGGCTGGCAAGCGGCCCTTTGGGCGTGCCATGCACCGACGTCCTGTTGCTGGACGGCAGGCAGTACATCACCAGAAGCGCAAGCGGACCGACAAATGGCACCGCGTTAAGCAGCCAGAAAAAGCCGGAGAACCCGGCATCGTGCAAGCGCCGCACGGATAGCGTTGTGAATGGAATGGCTGTGATCAAGCTGTAATAGGTTGTGTAAAAATCGAACGGACGCAGGGCGTAAACCGCGGCCGGATCGCCAGAGCTTGTGATCGCAGTAATCATCATGGCATCGGCACCGACGGCTACAGCACCCAAAACTGTAAAGAACAGCGTCACCAACCAGAACTCGGTACGGGTGGCACGGCCTTTGAAGCTGAAAATATGGACGAACGCCAGATTCAGCGCGGTCAACGGTCCTGTCATGACACTTCCCCAATTTGTTTAGGGTAGCTTGGCGCGGGTGCATGGCGCAAAAAGGGGCGGAATGTGTTCAGTTTGCGACCAACGTAAAAAGGGCCCGCTCTAAATGCAGGCCCCACTCTGCGTCAGACAGTCGTTTCAGGCAGCAATGCGCTTTGCATCATACATCAAGGCACGCAGGGTCCCGACCGCTTGGGTGAAGCCAAGCCCGAGGCAGAGGGCCGCAAAGCCCAATGCGCCAAGAAAGCTGGCAAACGGCGTGTGCTCAAACAATTGCAAAGCCGCGCCGATCAAAATCACTCCGCCAGCGCCAATTGCGCAGAACCCGGTCGCGATGGTTACAGCGCCCGCACGGGCGGTGGTGCGACTTTGTGGGCAATCACCCAGCAGGGTGCCAATGCGCAGGATCATGGCTGCGAGGGCTACCAGAGCAACGAAACCAAGGGCGATATACAGAAGAGCTAAACTAAACATGGTGTGGGTCCTTCCAGGATCATCGTGGGGTTAAGACGGGCGCGGCTTTGCATAGAAGTCGCGGCGAAAGCGTTGATAGATGCGGCCAAAGAAATAGTGAAGTGGTCCGGCAAAATTGGACAGCGTGCTAAGATCTATCCAACCCGAACGAATGGATATGAGAATGACAAAGCGACGGAACTTTTCAGATACGTTTAAAGCTGCTGTGGCGCTT
>NZ_JBALVJ010000112.1:0-7991 GCF_036961165.1 Sulfitobacter sp.
TCTTTCACAAGTTGATCCACCTTAACTACTGGTCCGAATTCCCGCGACCACCTCTATATTACAGGAACGGCCAAGCAAATCTTCTTCCCACACGACAGGCATCTTCCGAAGTGTCGCATGGCTCTTTTTACCTGAAAAAGGTAGTCCAGCTCACCCCATCGGGCCGCGGGGCCGAGCCCATGCCACAGCAAAAATCACAACCGTTCTGTAAACCAGTGTAAACTGGCACTTAGGCGGCAAACAGAAATCACGTATGTCATTGAAAAATATGGAGGCGAGTAGGAGAATCGAACTCCTGTACACGGATTTTCAATCCGGAAAATTTCGTTGATTTCTCAGGAAGAAATTGTAAACGGACTTGTTTCGTTCACGGTCACTTTTCAACAGGTTACGAGCGCGACGTAAACGGTTTTTCGCAGGCCAAAAGGCAAAGAAAAACCGCTGAGGGGGCGGCCACCCACCTCAACGGCATAGAAGGATTTTTCTACCCTCATCACTACCCGATTTTCGGTCTGACCTCAAGCCAATTGGCGCTGCGATCATGAGTTGGCGTATCGCAAATGAATGCGCTGAGCGCCGCTTTGGCAGTGCCGCACGCAAGCAAATTATTATGTTTCTGGCTGACAAGGCGAGCGATGACGGCTCGGGCATCTGGTGCTCAAAAGGAACGATCCAGCGCCACACAGAGCTCAGTGAGAGCACAGTGAAGCGCACGATCATCGACTTCCTGCGGGAGGGTATTTTGATCGAGACAGGGCGGCGGCACTGCAAGAACGGCTACACTGTCATTTACCGCATTGTTCTCGAATGCGTGGCGGCGATGGAACCCACTGCGGAACCCGATATCGAGACGGGGGTCACTGTGAACCCCGTCCAGCCTGAACCCGGTACGGGGTCCACGGTGACCGGGGTACGGGGTTTACGGTGGACCCCAAACCATCCTAAAACCCTCCATAAACCACCTACGCGCAGGCGCGAGGTGACGGAGGAGGTTGAAAATCTTGAATTTGAGAAGGTCCTAGCCGCTTATCCCGAAGACAGGATCCGAGACCGGCGGACCTGCCTGCGCCATATTGCGGCGGCTGTGAAGACTGGCGTTAAGCCCGATAATCTGTTGAGGGCCGCCAAAGCCTATGCTGCTGAGACCGAAGGCTACACGCGCAGCAAGGTCTTTTTCTCGGACAATTGGTTCAAGATGCGCCGATGGGAACAAGGACTTGCCCAGATACAGGCCGACCGCGAGAAGGCGCGAGAGGCCGAAGCGAAAGGCCGCGCCAACCTCGCCGCTTGGATCCATGAGCGCCATCCCCTGTGCCGCCATATCACCAATCGGCAGATTGAGGATCTGATCGCCTCAAAGCTGGTGACGCCAGAGCAGGTGCGTGCAGCGGAGCTTTCGGTGTGAGTTCAGTTTGTGAATTACGCTATAGCGTAAAATATGTAAATTTACGTTGCGGCGTAATTTATTTTGATTTACGCTGTGCCGTAAAAGGAGCCGCATCATGGACCTCACAGCACGAACAGCCGAACAGATTGGCGAAGCACTCCGCCGAACCCGTAAGGCGCGCGGCTGGACCCAAAGCGATATCAGCGCGCGCACCAATTTGCGTGTCGCGACGATTTCATCGCTCGAGAATGGCGATGCGGGCACCAAGCTGGCCACGGTGCTGGCCATTATGGCCGCGCTTGGGCTCGAGTTTCGGTTGGTTGAGCGCGGCGGATCGCTTGAGATTGAGGACATCTTCTGATGGCGAAGCACGGGCGTAGCGGCACAATGCAGGTGCTTTTGAATGGACGGTTGGTGGGGGCCCTACGTCTCGCGGGGTCTGGCGCGATTAGCTTTACCTATGATGCAGAATGGTTGGCATGGGAACATGCCATGCCCATCTCGCTTTCGCTCCCTTTGCGTGAAGAGGGACACCAGGGCGGGCCAGTCATCGCCTATCTGGAAAACCTCCTTCCAGACAATCAGGCGATCCGAGAGCGCGTTGCGGCGCGGGTTCGTGCGGGCGGCACTGATGCCTGGCACATGTTGGAGAAGATCGGGCGCGACTGCGTAGGGGCGTTGCAATTCGTCTCGGGCGATTTTTCCGAGATGGGCGCACTCGAAGGTGAACCTGTTATGGAAGCACAAATTGCGGACATGCTGCGCAATCTGACGAGCGCTCCTCTAGGGTTGAAGGAAGATGATGACTTTCGCATTTCCATCGCAGGTGCGCAGGAGAAAACCGCGCTGCTTCGCCATGAGGGTGAATGGATCCGCCCATCGGGCTTGACCCCCACGACCCATATCTTCAAGACCCAGCTCGGTGTGCTGCCAGGTGGCATCGACCTGTCCGACAGCGTCGAGAACGAATTCTTCTGCATGAGTTTTTGCCGCGCCATGGGCATGGATGTGGCAGAGGTCGAGATCGTTGACTTTGAGGATGTGCGCAGTCTTGTGGTGACGCGGTTCGACCGACGCTGGACCAACGACGGCCGGTTGATCCGCCTCCCGCAGGAAGACTTCTGCCAGGCCCTCTCGGTGCCGCCAAGTCAGAAATATCAAATGGATGGCGGGCCGGGGATCACCGAAGGTATCAGCCTGCTGGCAGGCAGTGACGACCCCGAGGCCGATCAGAGCGCCTTCTACCGCGCGCAGGTGCTGTTTTGGCTCTTAGGGGCGACAGACGGGCATGCCAAGAACTTTAGCATTGCACTGCGCCCCGGGGGTTTCCGTATGACTCCGCTCTATGATGTTCTGAGCGCTCAAAAAGCTGTGGATGATGGCCAAATCCGCCAGAATCGGATGCGCCTCGCCATGGCAGTGGGCGGGCACTATCGAATCAATGAGGTGGTGCCGCGCCACTTTCTGCAGATGGCCAAGGCGGCGGGGTATGGTGTTAAGCTGGCTGAAGAGGTTCTGGCGGAAATAGTGCCGCAGCTTGAACCTGCCTTGGAAAATACCGTGGCCAACCTGCCAACTGGGTTCCCAAAACTGTTGGTCGAGGCGGTTGCCAACGGTCTCCGACGTCGGGCCAACGCATTCCAATCGATATGATCCTCAGGTCATATCTCTGCTTTATTATCTGAGGATCATATCGCCTGGATAAGCTGGCTAATCAACGAAGAACCGTCCTATTTCTTAGGTTCAGGTTTGGCGAGGCGGTTCAAAAAGTCCAAGGTGAAACGCCACTGTGATTGGTTCTAAGCCTGATTGTTGTTTTGATGCAGCTACTAAGCTATCGCTTCGATCAAAGGCAACCGTCGCATCGTATTGACTGGATATGTCAGGTCGAGGAGCTTGTTGACAGTAAAATCAGCTTCTAACCGACGCATATTCTTTACGGATTGGCGATGGTCAATTTCGTTACCCAAAACCTTATCAAGAACCACTTTGTAGCGGAGAGGAGAGGCGAAATTTGGTTTCAGTGCTAGAGAGTGGTTTGCGTGCGCCACAGCTTGCTCGTAATCAGCATTGGATACAGCCGCCATGCAGGCAAAATGCTGAAAGTAATATGCATAGTTTCCACGTTGCGAGAGACGGACAGATCGCATCGCGGCGTGATAGCTCTGCTCAGGTTGCTGATCCACAGCCAATATGTTGGAAAGAACTGCCCAAGCGAGCGGGTTGCTTCGTTCTTTGTCAATGCATCCCTCTGCAATTTGTAACGCCTCCGGCACTCTAGATTCTTGCAGATACCGGTAATGGGCGGTGAGGATCTGCACCGTTGTGCTGTTTGGCGACAGGTACAGTGAACCGCCCCCAGTTTGAACCGCCCCCAGTTTGCCGGAGGCTCCAAAGTAAGTATGGATGGAGCCTATGGAAAAAAGTAACAGAGCAAACAGGTTTTCGACCGAGGTGCGCGCACGCGCGGTTCGGATGATTTTGGAACATGAACACGAGTATGCCAATCAATCTGCAGCGATCATGGCCATCGCGCCAAAGATCGGATGTGGCAGAGACACGCTGCGGCGTTGGGTTAAACAATCCGATATCGATAGCGGGCGCAAAGAGGGTCAGACCTCTGATGAGCGCGCCCAGATTAAAGCGATGGAGCGCGAGATCCGAGAGCTTCGCCAAGCCAATGAGATACTGAGAAAAGCCTCAGCGTATTTTGCACAGGCGGAGCTCGCCCACCCGTTCAAACGATGATTGCCTTCATCGAAGATCATAGAGATGACCTGGGTGTCGAGCCGATTTGCAAGGTTTTGCCAATTGCCCAGTCAACATTTCAAGCGCATGCCGTCATTGCGAGAGACCCTGATTTGGCGTCGGATCGTGCCAAACGAGATGCAGTTCTCAGCCCCGAGATCAAACGTGTCTGGGAGGAAAACAATGAAGTCTACGGCATCCGAAAGGTCTGGCATCAACTACAACGTGAGAAGTTCACTATCGCACGCTGCACCGTGGCCAGGTTGATGAAACGCTTTGATATTCATGGGGTTATTCGCGGAAAGGTGCAGAAGACAACCGTGCCGGACAAGAGCCAGCCATGTCCGAAAGACAAGGTGAACCGCAAGTTCCGAGCCCCGGCACCAAACATGCTTTGGGTTAGCGATTTCACCTACGTTTCAACTTGGCAGGGCTTCGTCTATGTGGCTTTTATCATTGATACCTTTGCAGACAAAATCGTCGGATGGCGTGTATCGAGTTCACCCAAGACTGATTTTGTTCTCGACGCTTTGGAGCAAGCACTGCATGATCGCCGCCCCGTTCACAAAGGTGGCCTCATTCATCACTCCGACCGCGGTGGGCAATATTTGTCCATTCGCTATACTGAGAGACTGGCCCAGGCGGGGATCGAACCATCGGTTGGCAGCGTTGGAGATTCCTACGACAACGCTTTGGCCGAAACGATAAACGGCCTCTACAAAGCCGAGGTCATTCACCGACTGGGCCCCTGGAAAACCATGGCCTCAGTCGAATGGGAAACGCTCAAATGGGTCGACTGGTTCAACAACCGCCGCCTGCTGGAACCCATCGGATACATCCCGCCAGCAGAAGCAGAAGAGAGGTACTATGCGCAGTTCGGCACATTAGATATGGTCGCATAACATGAAGTAATCAGCCTCCGGTAAACTGGGGGCGGTTCATCCTCCATTGACATCCTGTCATCTCCAAAGTCGGGCGAACGCGTCCTAAGCAGTACGACCCGTTGACCATTTCGCCGGTTCATGATGTGGGCATAATACTGTTTGGAAGAGTTGACCAAACCAAGGAAGAACTATTCTGCTGTTTCGGTTCAGGTTTGGCGAGGCAGCCAGTCTGGTGCAGCCATAGCCGGATCCTCAGCGCAGTGTTGCTGATTGCTGAACATAAGCGGGCAGCCATGCAAGACGCGGTGTGAGCACCGCTTCAACAGGAAAACTCCCCTGCGCTAGCGCATTCCTCGCGAGCCAATTTTCCCGCTGACATCCCCTTTGTGCCCACTTTGTGCAAGTTCATCGAAACACTCAAAGTGAGGATCAAAAAATGGCTACTCAAACACTGAAACTGAACGTCAAATCCGGAGAGAAAGACGGCAAGAACTTCTGGGACCGCTGCGGCGTCCTCTTCGTCAACACCGATGACACCGGCAACATCACGTCGATCAACGTCAAACACAGCATGTTCCCCTAGGTCGAAATGGTCGCCTTCCCGCGCCGCGACAACGATCCGGTCACCGAATGACTGGTGCGCCGGGGCGAGAAGCTCGCCCCGGCTTTCCCTCGAAATTTCAGGGGTATGCCGACCTAAGTTAAGGTACACGAGTACGAAAATCTCAACAACATTCCAGGCGTGTGCTGTTATTTGAACTTTTAAGTCGTGCTTCAGCCCGAAGGTGATGAGCGCTCTATCGTTCTTGTATTTTGGACCCATTCACTACAGTACTTCTGGTGGGTTAGAACCTACACAACGGATCAAAGAGCGGTTGCGCTGACGCGCTCTCACCGTTGGCGCAGCTTATGAGTCAATTTCTGAAATCCTTGCGTGGTAAAAATCTTGAAGTGCACAAATCTGATCCATGTCTAGCTCCTCACCACTGACGATCTCGTGGAGTTGTTTTTCTACAATAGCCTTTGTCGTCCATGGCGTGGATGGCTCCTTGGTAAGCCAGCGGTCGCGGATCGCGTCGCTTGCTGCTGATCGATATTTCTTAGATGTGAACTCTGGGGCGTTGGAGAAGATAAGCCGCATACCCAGTTGCTTGAGGCGGAGGTCGTCTAGTTGAGCGACGATTTGAGCGCGGTCACGCCAATCGGCGGTCTCGAAATCTTCAAGGACCCGTTTGTCACCGGCGTTGTAGAATCCGTCATAGATCAACTGTTCGACGTGTTGGGCTGGCTCTTTGTCCGCATAGCGGTCGGCCAAAGCTTGTCCCACACGTTGATGAAATTCAGGATGCGCAGAAACTAGCCGGGCAAGCGAGCCATGCGCAGAGCTGGGGTTGGCTACAAGAAAGACGTTCGGGACCTTGTTTATCGCAATCGTTCGTATCAGCTTGGGTGATGCAGCAACCGCTTTGGCAAGATCTTGATCGTCGGCATCGATGATAGAAGCATCGCAAAGGTCCAGATCGAGAAATGCAACAGAGTTACTGTTCTGCGGGTTTATGCCTGCGAAAACACCGAAATAGGATCGTGGTGGTGCCGCGCCAAATCGTTCGATCAGGCATACTGGATGCCCGCTTTGTAGCAATCGGTCAACCTCATGCTTGTCGCGGTTCAACAAGCATTGATCCCAGACGGCAGGAGCACGCTTGCGAATAACTGATGCGATATGGATCGTCGCCTTTACGTCGCCGAGGGCATCGTGGGCGTCATGATTTGCAAACCCGTTTTCGGGAGCGAGGCGATCAAGTTTAATGCTTTCGCGCCCAAGATCATCAAGTGGCCATTTGAGGGCGTCTGGCTCGCGATCCCTTACTGCGTAGATCACCTTCATGAGATCGAGGCGGTCATTGTTGGCAAACTGGGTTTGATATAAATTGGGATGAAGATTTTGATAAAACGATTGCCTGAGAAACTCTTCGTCAAATGCAAGTGTGTTGTAACCGGCCCATGTCGCTGGAGCCCAGCGTTTGATCAGGTCGCTTATCTGATGTGAAAACTCGAACCATGATGGAAGGGCAGGGTCCACCAACTGATCTGGCGAGATCCCTGTCACAGCAAGCGCCCATGGTGCCGGAAGAATGTGCGGTGCCAGTCTGCAGCGAATATCCACGCGCTCGACCTCGTTCAGGTCGTTGTCTGTCAAGATCGCCGCAAACTGTAGGGGCTGGTCGAAAGCGGGTGATGTCCCCGTGGTTTCAAGGTCGTAAAATGCGAACATGCGTGTCTAATACCCGTCTCTTTCTGGCCAAGCCTACATTCTACCAACCATCGCGACGAAAGCCCAATTGCGTTTCATCTAGCTAGGAATCTTTACGCCAGCCTTGAGGAGGGTCTGAGCAAACTCCCGGAAACTCGGTCCTTCATTGTTGAAATTAAGAGTGTTCAGATCCAAGACTTCCTGATCAAACGCTTTCTGTGCCGCTCGTCGAGGATCAGCATCTGTCATGTAGCGAGATTTTAGATAAAGTAGCCGAACGTCATTGTTTGCAGAATGGTCGATGATGGAAACATCAAAAGTGTCGAACTCGACTTTCACCCGAGTCATCAAACGTGGGAGAAATGATGTCTCAAAATAGGCATATGTCAGAGCAGTTAGCTTACGGCTGTTTATGTGTATTCTTAGCAGAGTTGTTTCGGACAGATCACCAGCCAGTCGTTCCGCGAGTGCAACATACCCTCGAAGCCTGACGGACAGTTCCTGGAGTCTGTCAGCGGAAAATTGGAATTTGCCGTGTTCTAAATGTCCGATCCTGGCAGCGGCTGCAGCTGCGGCATCTTCTAAGAGCAGGTCTTGATTGCCGATAGAATAGAGAAGCTCTTGTCCAGATTCCTGCGCTCGCTTGTGGCTACCGAAGAAAGCCCGTTTGTAAAACGCACAGCAATAATGGGCCGCAGAAACGGCTGCGACATAGCGC
>NZ_JBALVJ010000113.1:0-7986 GCF_036961165.1 Sulfitobacter sp.
GCGGGTCAAATCTCGGTGAAAATACCGGGTCAGTTCTCAGTGACATTCAACAGCCGGTGCCTCTGGCCCATGAAAAGGGCATATTCGTGCGTGCTTTGAAGTTCTTGCTGAATATTCAGCAAGGCGCTCCGGCGCGCCGACTAAACTGGACGATGACGGTCAACCCATTGCTCGATACCAGCCCCGAGAACTATCATAAATGGGGTATTCAAAAGACCACAGTCACGCCGGAAAATATCGGCCCGAAACAGCATTTGCGCGTCGAGTTGCAGACCTTCTACCGGCTGCCACGCTCTAATGCGTTGGTGTTCCCGATCCGTTGCTATCTGTGCAGCTTTAAGGACCTGATGTGCGTTCCGAAATGGGGTCGCCGCCTGCACAGGGTTGTGCGCGATTTGCCAGTTGAGTTGGCGACTTACAAAGGGTTCATCAACAACCGCCCGATGATGCTGGACTATCTGTCCGCCTTTGACGACGGCTTGCCTACATCGCCGGGCATCTGGCCGGATTTGGAGACTGAACCAAAGCTGCAAACCTAAGACATCAAACCGCGTTAAGCATGACCTAGGAGAGAGCTCAGTCGCGCCTAGCTGTTCTGGGGATAGCTGATGATAGACAGATAGCGCGCGGGCAGCTTTACCAGCACTTCGGGGCCATGTGGGGCGTCAGCGTCAAAGAACAGGGTATCACCGGGTTTGAGGGGGTAAATCTTATCGCTGTGGCGATAGTCGACTTCGCCTTCAAGCATGTAGATCGTTTCAATCCCGCCATGCTGGAATGTCGGGAATACATCGGACTTGTCGGATAGTGTAATGAGGTAGGGTTCAACAATCACACCCGACGCATTCGACCCGATGTGACCCAAAAGGTTGTACTGATGATTTGCGCGCGTGCCTGCGCGTTCCATCTCGACGCCTTGATTGGCCTTGGTGTGGACAGCCTGCCGATGTTCTTCGAAGCGACGAAAGAAACTTGTCAGTGGGACAGACAGCGCGTTAGCCAAGGTCTGCAAGGTTGTCAGCGAAGGCGAGGTATTGCCATTTTCGATCTTGGACAGCATGCCAATCGACAAACCGGTGATCTGGGCCAGCTCTGCCACAGTTATTTCCTGTTGGCGCCGATGCGTTCGCACCTCACGGCCTATTGCAACCTCAAGGACCTTTTCACGACCCTCGACACGAACGCGGTGTGGGTCTTGGGTGAGCCCTGATTTTCCCGATGCCGTATTTGTTTCAATGTTCATCAGTGCGTCACTTATCCAATGTTTGTGTCCGAAGACAATAGAACAGCAGATGCATTGATACTAGACTGATATCTGAAGGAGAGGCTTGGGGCATGATCGACAAATTCCGACCTGCAAATTAACGATGATCGAGCACAAAACGATCAGCATCGGTTTCCTGATTTTTCCAGGGTTTCCGATGGCCTGTCTGACCTCCATGATAGAACCTTTACGCGCCGCAAATGAAATCGCAGGGCTCGAGGCATTTTCATGGGTGCTTCTATCTGAACAGGGGGGGCGCGTGATGTCGAGCGCGTCTGTCGTGTTCGAGGCCGCACAAGCGCTCACTTCTGATCTGCCGCTTGACGTGCTTATCGTGCTAAGCAGTCCAACCGCCCAGTTTATCAACGAACGATCCGGAAACGGCGCTTTGCGCTCATTAGGGCGCCATGGGGTCATTCTTGGAAGTGTCAGCGGAGGCGTATTTCCTTTGATGCGTTCAGGTGTCGTCAAAGAGCAGCCCGTATCGGTCCACTGGTGTTATGAAGCGGCTTTCAAAGCAGAGTTTCCATCGGTCCAAGCCATGAGCGACGTCATCGTGACCACCGCCACTTGCTACACCGCCTCGGGGGCTGCTGCCGCATTCGATCTGGCGTTGCGTATGATCGAGGAAAGCCTGCAAGCCGAAGTCGCCCATGAAGTGGCGTGTTGGTTTCAGCATCCGCTGATGCGTGGCGAGGGGGTTCAGCAACTTGTTCCAAGAACACAGATGCCGGACACAGGTGCCCAATTGCCAGATCTGGTCGCACGCTGTGTGGCACTTTTTACGGCGGATTTTGAAACACCGATTTCGGTTGCGGATGTGGCCAAGGAGACAGGTGTGTCTCCGCGCCAGATTGAACGCGCCTTCAAGAAAGCGACAGGTCAAAGCCCTTCGCACTACTACCGCGCGATTAGGATGCAGGCGGCGCGGCAATTGGTGATGTATTCCAAGACCCGGATTGCAGATATTGCGGCGTCAGTTGGCTATGCCTCTGCTGGTCCGCTCGAGACCCATTATCGCGCAGCTTTTGGCTGTTCTCCACATGAAGACCGTGAGCGCATCAACCAGTTTCGGGTCAAAGGCAATGTGCCTTTGCCATCCAGTTAAAGTGCCGATGTCATAGCCGTCAGAATCGCATGGTGCAAAGATCCCGCCGAAGCGCGGGGGCCAAGGATGCGCAGTTCGTGTTCCGGTGTCATCCGGATCACGAAACATCCCAGATGATGGATCACCGTACGGGCCGCATCGCCTGTTTGCATCGTGCGAATGTTGATCGCGCACAGCAACTCCATCACCGGGGCAATTCCGTCGCCACGCAGATCAAAACAAGCCCATGCGTCTGTCTGTTCGGTGATCGATGCGAGCTCTCCAAATTGTGCTTTCAGGCGCGCGACCAGATCCTCGTGGCTGTTAAACGGGGCAGCTACCATCCATTGATTCGGACCGGTCCAAAATGCCAATTCGGGGTCATGCAAACAGGCTTTTCCAGGGGCAGGGGCGTCAGACCCCAGCAGTGCCTTCAGATGGGCCTGACAGGCTGATGTATGATCTGTGCGGGCAGCAACGCTTGCCAATGCAAGGTCTGGATTTTCGGACAGCGTTAGGTTTGCCACTGTGTCGATACGCGGGGCGCCGCCGCCCAAGGCGGTGATGGGGGACAGTCTATGCACGAACGCGGATTCCTTCTGGATCAACAAAGTGAGCGGAAACGACTTCGACCTCGACGGTCAGTTTGGTAAGCGGAGACACAAGCCGTAGCGTTTCGCCCATCCGGTTGCTGCCGTCTTTCAGAAAACCAAGCCCGATCATCGATCCGAGCGTCGGTGAATACGCAGCCGACGTGACATACCCCTGATCATTGGCTGCATCCACCGGGCAATTCGCTGCCATCAGGTGCCCGCCTGCGGTGACCTTGGCAGACGCATCAAGCGGTTTCAAACCGATCTGCATCAGCGCATCGGCGGTATTTAGACCCGACCTTTCCGACAGAACCGAGCCGATGGAATCCTTGACCTTGGACACCATTCGCCCCATCCCAAGGTTCAACGCCGTCGTGGTTCCGTTCAGCTCGTTCCCTGCGGCATGGCCCTTTTCGATCCGCATCACACCTAGGGCTTCGGTGCCGTAAGGCGTCACGTTGAATTCTTCACCTGCACTCATCAGCTTTCGCATCAATGCGTCGCCGTACCGCGAGGGCACGGCGATCTCAAACGCCAATTCGCCGGAAAAAGAAATCCGGAACAGGCGCGCCCGCAGGCCCCCGCAGACGGTAATATTGGCGCAGCCCATGAAGGGAAATGCCTCATTCGAGATGTCGAATTCTGGGTCGACGATCTTTTGCAGCAGCTTACGAGAATTCGGCCCCGCTACGGCATATTGCGCCCAGGCTTCGGTGGTCGAGATCAACTGTACATCCATATCCGGACACAGACATTGGCGCACAAATTCCATGTGCTGATAGACCTTGCCCGCGTTGGCTGTGGTGGTGGTCACAACAAAATGATCCTCTGCCAAGCGCCCGGCGGTGCCGTCATCCATGGCGATCCCGTCCTCGCGCAGCATCAGGCCATAGCGGGTTTTGCCTACCGCAAGTTTGGCAAATCCGTTGCAATAGATCTTGTTGAGAAACTCAGCGGCATCCGTGCCTTGCACGTCAATCTTGCCCAAAGTAGTGCAATCACAGACGCCAACCGACGCGCGTGTCGCCAGAACCTCGCGGTCCACAGATTGCCGCCAATGGGTTTCGCCCGGGAGGGGAAACCATTGCGCACGCAGCCAATTGCCAACTTCGACAAAGACCGCGCCACGTTCTTTGGCCCAGAAATGCGAGGGGGTCAGGCGGGTCGGGTGAAAGTCCTTGCCGCGGATCCGACCAGCCATTGCGCCGATCGAAACAGGTGTGTAGGGCGGGCGAAAAATGGTTGTCCCAACCTCGGGAATGCTCTTGCCCGCCAGTTCGGCCATAATCGCGAGACCGCCCATATTCGAGGTCTTGCCCTGATCCGTTGCCATGCCCAGCGTGGTGTAGCGTTTCAGGTGCTCGACCGAGCGGAAGCCTTCCTGATGGGCCAGTCTAACGTCCTTGACCGTCACATCATTTTGCTGATCCAGCCATGCGCGCGAACATCCCTCGACATACCAAAAGGCTTTCTGCGTGACGGGGGTGTCCTCTGCCTGTGGCAGGCGTGGGGCTGCGGATTGCAACTCAAGCGCGTCTATGGCGCTTTGTGCCCCCGAGATCAGGGCACCGTGGGTCGAGAATATACCGCGCGCAGCACCAGCAACGGACATGCCGGGGGGCAATGCACCACCGGGGACAAAGGCTGCAAGATCGGTGTTCCAGACCGGGCGGCCGCGCTGGTGGCAGGTCAGATGAACATTCGGATTCCAGCCGCCCGATACACCCAACGCACCGGCTTCCAGCGTGCGCATGCTGCCGTCCGCTTGGCGCACATCCACAAATGTCAAACCAAGCCGCCCTTTACTGTCGATCACCTGCGCGCCGCGCAGAACCTGGTAATCAGTGCTTAAGGGCGCATCGGAACGGGTATCCACGACTGCGGCGATTCTGATGCCCTTGGCATGAAGGTCTGCGGCCGTGCGGTGGCCATCATCATTATTTGTGAACACGGAAATGCGCTGTGCAGGTGTTGCGGCATATCGGTTGGCATAGCTGCGGATCGCGCCTGCCATCATGATGCCGGGCCGATCGTTGTTGTCAAATGCTATGGGGCGCTCGGTCGCACCGGCGCAAAGCAGGGTATTTTTGGCATAGATGCGCCACAGGATTTGGCGCGGTTTGCCGGGGTCCGGGCTGTACAAATGGTCACTGATCCGTTCGACAGCGCCATAAATCCCGTGATCAAACGCCCCCATCACAGTCGTGCGCGGCATCAGGCGCACATTTGGCAAGGAAGAGAGTTCCGCAATCGTTTGCGTGACCCAATCGAGGGCAGGGGCCTCGTCCAACAGATAGGTCTCGGAGTTTAACCTGCCGCCCATGACGAAATCTTCATCGGCAAGGATGACTTCGGCACCGCTGCGCCCAGCCGTCAGCGCAGCGCTGAGCCCGGCGGGACCGGCACCGATGATCAACAGATCGCAATGCTTGAACCCTTTGTCATAGTCATCCGGGTCTTCCTGCATCGACAAAGAGCCAAGACCAGCCGCTTTTCGGATGATCGGCTCATAGAGTTTTTCCCAGAACGCTGCCGGCCACATGAATGTTTTGTAGTAAAATCCAGCGGTTAGAACGTTTGACAGGCGGTCATTGATGGCCATCGCATCAAACGCAAGGCTGGGCCAACGGTTCTGGGATTTCGCATGCAGTCCGTCGTATAATTCCGCCGTCGTCGCGCGTGTGTTCGGTTCCTGCCTTGCACCGCCGCGTAGTTCCACAATCGCGTTGGGTTCTTCCGAGCCTGCGGTCAAAACCCCGCGAGGGCGGTGATATTTGAACGACCGCCCCATCAGGCGGACCCCATTGGCCAGCAAGGCCGAGGCGAGCGTATCGCCCGGATGGCCATAATATTGCCGATTGTCGAAGGTGAACTTCAAGCGTGTGGCGCGGTCGATCTGCCCGCCCTCTAACCGATTGTTTTGGTTCGTTTTGCCATTCTTCATTTGGAACGTCCTTGTGCGCGAGCGACATCGCGGGCCAGTTCCACACGGCTGATCTCGTGGGTTACGGTATTGCGTGTCACAACCAGCCACGACCGGTCGCCGCCTTCGTGGAACCAAAGTTCGCGCAAGTTTCCGGCGGGATTGTCGCGCAGGTAGGCGTATTCGTAAAACTCTTGCGCTGCAGTATCCGAGGCCGGGTCGGGACGGTCGATCAGGGCCGCATCGCCCATATAGACAAATTCGGCGCTATCGCGTGGCCCAAGAAGGGGGTGGTTGATAATCATCTCTTGCGCCTCAATGCAGATTGGGCTGATTGCCCATGCCTTTTTCGTCGATCATATTGCCGGTCCGGAAACGGTCGAACCGGTAGGCTGTCGCGACGGGGTGGGGGGTGCCTTTGGCCAGTAAATGCGCAAAGCAATAGCCCGACGCTGGCGTCGCCTTGAAGCCGCCATAACACCAGCCGCCGTTGAAATAGAGCCCGTCGATATGGGTCGCATCGATTATGGGTGAGCCATCCATAGACATATCCATGATCCCGCCCCACATCCGCAACAATCGCGCGCGGCCAATCATTGGCATGATCGCCATGCCACCTTCGCAGACGTCCTCGACCACAGGCAGGTTGCCGCGCTGCGCATAAGAATTATACCCGTCAAGATCGCCGCCAAAGACCAGACCGCCCTTGTCGGATTGGCTGACATAGAAATGACCAGCCCCAAAAGTGATCACGCCGGGGATTAGCGGCTTGAGCCCTTCAGAGACAAACGCCTGCAGGACATGGCTCTCTATTGGTAGGCGCATGTTGGCCTTGGACATCAAACGCCCCGAGTTGCCCGCAACAGCGCATCCAACTTTTTTGGCACCGATAAACCCTTGTGACGTCTCTACCCCCAGACATTTCCCGTCTTCGATGCGGAATCCCAGAACCTCGCAATTCTGGATGATATCAACACCGCGGCTGTCGGCGGCACGGGCATAGCCCCAGGCGACCGCATCATGGCGCACGGTGCCGCCACGTCGCTGCGCAAGCCCGCCTTTGATCGGAAAACGGACATCATCGAATTTCAGGAACGGGTATTCGGCACGAATCTGCTCTGCTGACAAAAGTTCGGCGTCCGCTCCGTTCAGGATCATTGCATTGCCGCGCCGCACAAATGCATCGCGCTGCGCGTCGGAATGAATCAGGTTCATGATCCCGCGCTGGCTGACCATGGCATTGTAGTTGATGTCCTGCTCTAACCCTTCCCAGAGCTTCAGCGAGAACTCGTAGAAGGGTTCGTTCCCGTCCAGCAGATAGTTGGAACGAATGATCGTCGTATTGCGCCCGACATTGCCGCCGCCGATCCAGCCTTTTTCAATGACGGCGATGCTTTTCTCGCCATACACCTTCGCAAGGTAATGCGCCGTCGCAAGTCCGTGACCGCCGCCGCCAATGATTATGATGTCATAGTGTGGCTGGGGCTTGGGGTCACGCCAGACAGGCGTCCAGCCTTTGTGGCCCGTCAGTGCCTCTTTTATGACTTTGAAACCTGAGTATCGCATGGATCGGACCTCCTTGGAGTATTTTCGCAGTTAAATTTGTAATTTGCGACCTTCGATTACGACATATTTGATGTTGGATCGGACGTGGCACGCGATTTTTCCCAAGAAAAACCATCCCAAAATAATCCCTGAAAAGAAAAAAACTTGATTAACAGGAAAACTATGCAAAGGTACGAGCAAGAAATTTCATCGGCGGACGAAAGCCTCAGGCGTTATCGATGATCTTAGGGCTAGCGCCAGAACTAAACAGCGGTGGCAAAACCGCATTCAACCGGGAGAAATATTTTGAGATATACAACCACAGCATTGGTTATGGGCGTCTTGGCTGCGCTGCCATTTTCCGCTTTCGCCGCAGACAGCAGCGATCCGATTGTCATTCCGATCCACAATTGGTCGTCACAGATCGTGATGTCTAACGTGGTCGGGCAAATCTTTGAAAGCATGGGCAACAACGTCGAATTCGTCACGACCGACAGCCAAGCGGTCTACGAGTCGGTTCGGTGAAGTGGTCCGGCAAAATTGGACAGCGTGCTAAGATGTATCCAACCCGAAC
>NZ_JBALVJ010000114.1:0-7929 GCF_036961165.1 Sulfitobacter sp.
CAAGTGGCGCACTTTCTCTCCGGCGATTGGTGCAGTTTTAGTCCGGCGTTGACATCCGTTTTATCGTTTCGATCAAAGCAACAATCAGCGCAATTATTACCCTTTGTTGACCGTCGTTTTTCAGCAGCAAGAGAAATAAAAATCAACGCTTCACTCATGGAATAAGGACATCACCGCGTGCAAGTGATGCGGTGTCACGAGACAGATCATCATAGGTTACGCGTACCGAGATGGTGTTAATGCTATTCTGCGGGTAGGTGAGATACGGCAATCCGTCCTGCTCCAATATTGCGTTCGGGGTCGCATATTCAGTATGGCAATCAGGCAGCGGCAGGTTTTCAAGCGGGCCGTCATTCACCGAAATAGATATCGCAGCCAACCCGCAGCGCCAGCTCCACAAATGGGTTACATAAAGAAGATCATTGCCGCCATAATCGCGTACCGCGATCCAGTTTGCCTTCGTCGCGGTCAAGATCGGCTTCACCTCCGTCGCCGTCGTGAACTTGCCTGACGGGGTTTGCGGCTCCGCCACCAGCCCTTCGATGACGGTATTTGATCCGATTTGGACACCAGAGCCGATCACAACACTGGCCGCACCGGTTGACGGAGCTTCAGCTGATCCCTGTGCGGGCGGGTTTGCAGCAGCAGCGAACGCCATCAAGGCGAAGATCAAGTCAAACATGCAGTTCTCCAAGCTTTGATAAGCTAAAAATGTATTCTTTCAAAAGGCGGCACGCTCCCTATACTGACTCAAAAAAGCGTATCGCGCAAAACGCGGGGCAGTCGGGGGCAGACTATGACAGGCACAGCAGCGGCGAAACAATTCTTCAACTTGGTTATCGTAGGCCAACAAGGGCGGCTCGCGTACGAAGCGTTGATCTTTGTCGCATCCCTACGCGCCATGAGCCCAAATTTCAAAGGCCGCATCCTTGTCGCTGAGCCGCAGAACGGGCCGCTCTGGAGCAAAGATCCCTCTATCCGCAATCAGCCAGTGCGTGACGCCCTGACCGAGATGGGCGCAGAGATCATTCCCTTTGAGAACACGCACTTTGGTGAGGTCTATCCCTTCGGCAACAAGATCGAAATGTTGCGCGCCCTGCCAAAAGGTGAGCCGTTTGCCTTTTTCGATACCGACACGCTCATCACCGGCGATCTTATGTCGGTCCCGTTTGATTTCGACCGCCCCAGCGCCTCTTTGCGGCGCGAGGGCACATGGCCGCAACCGCAGCTATACGGTCCGGGCTATACTGGCTTGTGGAAATCGCTCTATGATAAATTAGGGCTGGATTTCGAAAGCTCGCTGGATATGAGCCAACCCGACGAATACTGGCGCCGCTATCTCTACTTCAACGCCGGCTTCTTCTATTACAAATGCCCGCATCTGTTTGGCGAACGTTTCCTGGAATATGCGCTGGCCATCCGCGACACCCCCCCGGTTGAACTTTGCGCTCAAAGCTTCGATCCTTGGCTGGATCAGGTGGCCTTGCCGCTGGTAATCCATTCCTTAGGGGGCGATCGTGATGCCCTACCCCAAGGTCTTCTCGATGGCACAATCAGCTGCCACTACAGGCTCTTGCCGCTGCTTTATGCGCGTGAAAGCGACCGCGCGGTTGCGGTACTGGAGGACGTCACGTCCCCCAACAAGATCAAGAAAGTGCTCAAGACATACGATCCAATCAAACGGATGATCTATCAGGGACGCGGCACCAAAGCCCGCGCACTGTTTGACCGCGCCAACCTGCCCCGCAAGGAACAGGCCATCCGCAACCACCTCAAATCAAACGGCTACTGGATGCGCTAGCGCGACAGGCCCATGTCTCATGACCTTCACCAAAACAAGCACCAAAACAAGAAAAAGCCGACATTTGCCGGCCTTTTTTCGTTGAGAAGGATATAATTTTTTGGAGGTATATAGTTAGGCTGCGGTGGCAGCCGCTGGTTTTTCAAGCAGTGTGTAGGTCGCGACAAATGTGTCGATTGCCTGACCGCGGGCAATCTGGCCCTGCGGGTTACGCTTTGAACGCGCGCCTACGGATTTCTTGATCATCCGGCCGATCTGCTGGTTCAACGAGACACGAGCGCGTTTGACTTTCGCTTCGCCTTCGCTGGCCTCAACACCCAGAGCCAGTTCGTATTGCTTTTTAAAATCAGCGTCTTTGCCGGCTTCGCTGACGACTGTCAGAATGAAATTCTCGTCAAATTTGTCGGCAGCATTCAGTTTGGTCGCAAGCGCGACAACCTGATCCAGCACTTTGCGCTTGGCTGCGAGGCGAACCGCAAGAGGTTCATCGGCGGCACCGGCTTCGATCACATGAGTTTCAACCAGTTTCTGCATGTAGTGGGTCATATTCATGCCGGCGGCTTTGGCCTGCGCATCCATAAATTTACGAACTGGCAGTTCAAGCGTGAAGGTAACAGTGGACGCTTTCTCGATCTTCTCGAGACGACGCGCGCGGCCTGACACTTTGGTGGCTGCTTTTGTCGCTTTGACGGACTTCACTGCCTTTGTGGCTTTGTCGGCTTTGATTTTTTCAATCTTGGTCATTTTCGGGGTCTCCTGCCTCGGTACATACTTGTTGTGTATGTTATCAAGCCAACTTTGTCAACATACACATGATGTATGAATCGGACCTCACCCTTTTGTCGCTGCCGAACGCATGTTCCGCGCCCTGCCCTTGAGACGAAACAGTTTCCCTTAAAAAGGTGCTCTCTCTTGTCCGGGCACAGGCAATCCCGTAACCCTAAGCGTGAAACCCACAAGGAGACACCGATGACACACGGTTTTGATACACTGCAAATTCATGCAGGCGCGCGCCCCGATCCCGCCACCGGCGCCCGCCAGACCCCTATCTACCAGACCACAGCCTATGTCTTCCGCGACGCGGATCACGCAGCGGCGCTGTTTAATCTGCAAGAAGTCGGTTTCATCTATTCACGCCTGACCAACCCCACAGTGGCCGTTCTGCAAGAACGCATTGCCACGCTTGAGGGCGGCGTAGGCGCGGTGTGCTGTTCCTCCGGTCACGCAGCCCAGATCATGGCGCTATTCCCGTTGATGAGCCCGGGCAAAAACATCGTGGCCTCTACACGTCTTTATGGCGGTACGGTCACGCAGTTCAGCCACACCATCAAGCGTTTCGGCTGGGAGTGTAAATTCGTCGATTTTGACGATCTTGATGCCGTCAAAGCTGCGATTGATGACAACACTCGCGCTGTATTCGGCGAAGTGATCGCCAACCCAGGCGGCTATATAATGGACGTCCGCGCGATTGCCGACATCACCGATGCAGCACAAATCCCGCTGATCATTGATAACACAACGGCCACGCCGTACCTGTGCCGCCCGATTGAGCTTGGCGCGACGCTGGTTGTGCACTCCACCACCAAATACCTCACTGGCAACGGCACCGTGACCGGCGGCTGCGTTGTGGACAGCGGCAACTTTGATTGGTCCACAACAGACAAGTTCCCCTCGCTCAGCGCGCCAGAGCCTGCCTACCACGGCCTGAAGTTCCACGAGACCTTCGGCAATTTGGCCTATACATTCCACGGCATCGCCATCGGCCTGCGTGATCTTGGCATGACGATGAACCCCCAAGCAGCACATTACACGCTTATGGGCACTGAAACCCTGAGCCTGCGTATGGACCGCCACGTGGCCAACGCGCAGAAGATCGCAGCATGGCTCGAAGCGGATGACCGGATTGATTACGTCACATACGCCGGTCTCGAATCATCGCCCTACTATGAGCGTAGCAAAAAGGTCTGCCCGAAGGGTGCTGGTGGCCTGTTCACCTTCGCCGTCAAAGGCGGCTATGACGCCTGCGTCAAGCTGGTGAACTCGCTCGAAGTATTCAGCCACGTGGCAAACTTGGGCGATACACGCTCGCTGATCATCCACTCAGCCTCAACCACGCACCGTCAGCTGACGCCAGAGCAGCAAGAAGCCGCAGGCGCTGGCGCAAGTGTTGTACGCGTATCCATCGGCACTGAAGACGCCAATGACCTGATCGCCGATCTGGATCAGGCGCTGACACAAGCGACCGCTTAAACCCAAACGCCCCCGCGCCGCAGATCGCCGGCGCAGGGGATACCCGCCTGCCCTGCTGAAATCCGCTTGCGGACCTTTTCTTGCGCCTCCGCCTGCGGTATCATGTGCTGATCATAAGTTGTTGGTTAATCAGACCCATGGTAAAGGCAGCGCATGAAGCCTAATTTTGCTCTTTCCCTGTCCTTCGAAGGCATCAAGCTGTTGCACCGCGCTGCGGGCGGCTGGCGTGAGGTCGGCGAAGTCGCTGTAGCCGCTGAAGATCTTGCAGGTGAGCTTGCAATGCTGCGCAAAACAGCTGCCAGCCTTGAACCCGGAGGCGTGCGGTCCAAACTGATCATTCCGTCCAGCCAGATTAAGTATCTAACGATCGAGACTATCGGCTTGTCCGACGCCGCGCGCCGCAAAGAGACTGAAGCGGCGCTGGAGAACGCGACGCCTTACGACGTTGCCGATTTGGCCTATGACATGAGTCTGGATGGCGCAAAGACCCATGTGGCTGCCGTTGCTCGTGAAACCTTGGCCGAGGCCGAAGCTTTCGCGACCGAGCATCGCTTTCACCCCGTCAGCTTTGTCGCAGTCCCCGATGACGCTCCTTACCTCGGAGAGCCGTTTTTCGGAGTCACCGAAGGCGCTGACGCGCTTCTTGAGCCCGGCGACGAGGTCGAGCCGGATGGCATTGCTGTTGTCGTTGTAGGTGCCGTGGCACCAACATCAGAGCCTGAGACACTAACAGCAGAAGCCGCAGAGCCTGCTGAACCTGCGTCCGATAAGTTCAAAGCAGAGCAGGCCACCGAAACAGCGTTAACCGAGCCTAAGGCGCAGCCGGAGCTAGAACTGAAGCCGGAACCCAAGCACGCGCCGACACCTGTGAAGAAATCTGAGCCGGTGGTAGCGTCGAAATCAGAGGCACCAGCGGCTAATCCTTTGCCCAAGCTTGTCGACGCGGCAACTGCTGAGCCGGTTGCGAAACCAGCACTCAAAGCGGAAACTCCGCCAGTTGTTGCACCCATGGTCAAGTCTGCGCCCCAGCCCGCATTACCATCTCAGGCAGCCTCAAAACCGAAAAACCCGGCCCCAGCTGTCGATCCAGTGCCGAAGGAGACGCCAACAGCTACGACCTCAGCGGCGCCCGCAATTACTGCTCCGGCAAAAGCCAGCGATCCGGAAAAAGTTGCTGTGACAGCACCTGTAGTCGCTACGCCGGCGACCAAACCAAGCAAGACATCCTTCGATATTGCGCCAAAGGCCCCAGCAGGTGAAGCGACCGGATTTTCCAGCCGTCGCACGGGCGCAGCGAAGCCTCTTGGTGGTGCGCAGCGAATTGTGGTGTCGACGCCAAAACCTGACAGCAGTTCACTGACCAAGCCAGCGGCCGTCGCAGACAGGCCCGAACCAAAGCCAGCCAAGACGAGCTTCCTGAGCCGCCGCAAGATCGCTGCGACACCTGTGCCTGCACCCGCCGCGGCAGTGCCGCAGACCGGTAGCGAAGCCGAACGTATGACGGTTTTTGGTGCGCGCAGTGATCAAGTTGGCGGCAAGCCGCGTTTTCTGGGGCTGATCATGACCGTGATCTTGCTGGTGTTCCTTGCCGGTGTCGCGGCTTGGGCGGCGGTATTCCTTGATGACGGCCTTGCCGGTTTGATCAAAAGCGATGAACGGCGCACCGCCGCTTCAGCACCGGAGAACCAAATCGATCCCGAAATCATCCGCACACCGGACGGGCTGGACAACGGCTCCCCCCCTGCAGGTGAAGACGTGCAGGTTGCTGCTCTTGACCCCGTCCTCTCAGCCGAGGACACAGCCGTCCTCGACGCGATACAGGATGCGCGCCCCGAACCACAGCGACCCGTGATCACGGAACAGGAAGCCGCCGCACGTTATGCCGTCTCGGGGATTTGGCCACTGGCGCCGACGACCCCCTTGAACCAGCCGGACACTGTTGTTGAATCAATTTATTACAGCAGCGTTGATCCGGTCAGCACGGCAAGCGATGCCCTGGCTCTGCCCGCGCTGGCCCTGTTTGATACTGATGTTCAAATAGCAGCTCTTGTATCGCCACCGCCATTTGGCCAACGCACAAGCATGAACGCGGCCGGATTGATCACACCGACGCCGGAGGGCGTTGTTGCGCCGGGCGGATACACCTTGATCGCCTCAAGCCCACCACGCAAACCTCCGGCGGCTATATCCAGATCAGAAGCAGAGCCTGTCGTTGCCGCCGTCGCCGCCGTAGCGTCCCCTCTTTTGGAATTCCGCCCCAAGAACCGCCCCTTGGGCCTAGCAGAGCGGACCGAGCGTGCGCAACTTGGTGGTGTAACCCGCATTGAGCTTGCCAGTTTCCGTCCGTCTCTACGTCCCCGTTCGCTCCAGGATCGCGCGCGGCAAGCCGAAGAAGCAAAATTAGCCGCCGAGGAAGCACGTCTTGAAGCCTCTGCCGCAGCAGCTGCAGCCCTTGCCCTGCCACAGCCAACAACTGTCGCAGCAGTATCCCCCCTAAAAAGCGCAACACGCTTTGCCACGAGCCAGTCAAGGCGCCCCGACACACGGCCGCGCAACTTTGACCGTATCGTCAAGCGGGCTCAGCGCGCCACACCTGCCGCAACCGAAACTCGCGTTGCTGCCGCAGCAGCGGTCGCACCACGCACCGTGGCGCCCTCGATTCCGTCAAAAACATCCGTAGCGCGCAGCGCGACCGTTAAAAATGCGATCAACCTGCGCAAAGTCAACCTGATCGGTGTGTACGGCAAACCCTCCAGCCGCCGCGCGCTTGTGCGTCTGTCAAACGGCCGCTACCAAAAGGTCAAAGTCGGAGACCGCATCGACGGCGGCCGTGTCGCGGCCATCAGCACTTCCGAATTGCGCTACACCAAAGGCGGGCGCAACGTAGTTTTGCAGATGCCATGAGGCGATTGCCTTAGGCTGTAGCTGCGACCCCACCCATTTCTCACGTGATGATACAGAACAATAAGAACTCCATTATCTACGAAAAGAAGAGTTGGTTGAGCCACAGCTCTGAATGGGGCTTGACCTGTCCATAAGATCAACGGCAGCTTCGAGCGCAGAACGGTTGGATTGAGATCGCGTCCTTCGCGGGTGCGGCAAAGGACCACCTGAAGCGAAATTCCAGATCGTGCTCAGAAGAGAACGTCGACTAGCTCAGTCGAATGGAGCGGCGATGTGACGCTCCGTGAGGTTCAGTACCTGACATATGTCAGGTCTTTCGTCACATATCTGAACCTGAAAGAAGCCGCTGGCACAGGTCGACGGTTGACCTTTATGGCTCCGGATCTGAGGATCACACGGGCGTTCTCGAGCTGTCTTGTTTTTAGGCGGTAGAAGAGTTGTCTTGAAGCGTACCGTGCCCAACCTTCGCGTTCGAGCTCGAATGGCTGCATCTGCTCATACTTGTATCGTATGAGGCCACTGGGTGCATTCTTTGGCCATCGATAAGGGGAATGGGTAACTCCATTAAACTCCAGAACGATCAGGCCCGGATTGACGGTAACAATATCGGTCTTGGACTTTGGATAAAAAGACACACTTACAGCGGCATGTTCAAAGTTCAGGTAGTTGTTGCGAACAGAGCTTTCCAGACCGGCGATGTTGTCTTTGGTCACCCTAAGGAAGAGCTCCACTTCGCCTGGAAATACAGTTCGGAATTGGTCCTGGGGCCCTTTCTTGGCTCCGATACTGCTAAAGACGGCTTGGATTCAAATTTGAAGCGCGACAGTTGTTTTGATGGCCGCGAGTTCCTCGGCCATGGCCTCGGCAGGTGTGTTCCATCCCAGGGTCTTGCGGGGACGGTCGTTCATTAAGCGGGCAACCCCCTCTGTCAGGGTTGTTGTCCGCTGCTCTACTTTTCTCTAACTTCCAGGTGG
>NZ_JBALVJ010000115.1:0-7814 GCF_036961165.1 Sulfitobacter sp.
CAGATGCATCTTAGCCAAGCCGCAAAACTGTCCTAAAAAGCAGGACCACTTCAACCAAAGCCCAGTCGGTGCCCCAATCGTTTCCACTGCTTGCTAAGCTCAGCCATCCGCTCACGCATGGCGATCGCCAATCGCACGGCTTCGCTCGCTGGATCGTCGCAGGGCAGTGGATCGTTGAAAAGGACCATGATCCCGTCGCCCATTCGGTGATCAACGCCTGCACCAGAGATCTTGATCAACCTACCCATTTCCTCGTGATAGGCTTGCAGCACCTCGATGGTTTCTTCTGGTTCTGCAGTCTCACAAAACGCTGTGAAACCTCGAATGTCGCAAAAGAGCACTCCCAGCATCGCACGATGGCTCTTCAACATTTCTTCGGACCCCGATGAAACAATTGTATCAGCAACCGCCGAGGGCAAGAACCGTTTGAGACGCCCCATGCGCTCTATCTCGCCCACCTGCGCTTCAACTCGATCGCCTAATTCGGCATTGAATGCTTCCAGCGCTTTGAACTGGCGGACGTTTTCAATGGCGATGACCGCCTGCGCGGCGAATGTTTCGACGAGTTGGATTTCAGACGCCTCAAAGGGTCGAACCTCGTGGCGGCTCAGAGAAATGGTGCCAATGGCGATCCCATTTTGCAATAGTGGAACCACCACTCGTGTTCGAACTCCTTCGGTTTCAACCGTATGAACGGCAGTCGGATCGCCGTTTTTATAGAGATCAGTCTCTGCGTAATCCGGTATATGAAATACTTTGGCTGACCGTATTGCTACACCTGCTGAAAGTGGTGAGTCAAAAGGCCATTCTTGGCCAAGTTCAAACGCGGCGCGCTGATGCCCACAATGTCCGGCAAGGCAAATTTTTGAACGGTTGTCGTTGACGATTTGAAGCCCAGCTTGGTCAGCATTACAAAGTGAAGATGCTTTTCGCAAAATGATGTCAAAGACCCGTGCCTCATCGTCGCGGCTTTGGCTGATCACACTCAATATTTCGCTTGTCGCAGCTTCGCGCTCAAGTCGGACCTGCAACTCCCGGAATTGGCGGACGTTCTCAATGGCGATGACCGCCTGTGTGGCGAAGGTTTCGACGAGTTGAATCTCGTTAGCGGAAAACGGTCTGACCTCATCCCGATTCAGGTTCAGGCACCCAAATGCGATACCATCCTGGATAAGCGGAACGGTCAGAAAGGTTCGAATACCCACCTCATCCACAATGTTCCGCCGGACTGGATCGCCTTCGCGGTAAAGTGCGCTGTCGGCCAGATCAAGGGTGTGGATCAGGCGCGCTTCGCGAACGGTTTCCGCCACTTGTAAGGGGCCAGACAGGTCGAACTGGAATCCATTAGGGAATAGGTCGTGTTGCGGACCCCACGTTGCAGCGTAGCTTAGATGGGTCCGTGCGACATTCGCCAAAGAAATCCCGGCGACCTTTGCATTTGTCAATCTGGCAGCACTGCGCACAATCGCTTCAAGCACTGGTGTATCGTCGTCCCGTCTTTGGCTAATGATTTGCAATATTTCCTGCGATGCCGCTTCGCGTTCATATGCACGAGCAAGATCGTCTCGTATATTTCGCTGATCAGTATTCTTCCGCAGATTTTTCACAGTTCGTCCTCTTTGGATCAACAGATTGGTGCAAGCGTAAACATGCATCACTTATCTGGCCAGCCAAATGCACAGGGCATGTTTACATGCCCGAGAGGGGGAGTCTGACGGCCCAAATGGTCATAATCGACCTGTCCGGTCATAAGATCACGGCGCGTGCGTAACCCCAACAAGGCCACGACCCGCGTGTCGATCAACAGGCCGGATACATATGAGCGACTTCCGACAACATGCCAGAAATCATTTGCGAACAGCAGCCGGTACATACATTTGGGCCGATCATAGTGGAAGAGGACGCAAACTCCCTAATTCGTGGCAATCAAACGCTTCGATGAGCCAATCCGCCGTTTTTCCAACAAGCCCGCAGATTTTTCCCTGAAACCCAATCGGCTATCCCAAACAGGATCAGTCCCAAGCTTCAAAGAGAACCGGCCGTTTTCGCTATCACAGTTTGCCGTGCCCACCTTGAAGTGCTGATCAAGGAGAACTGCTCCACGTATTGGTTCGCGGTCGTAATCTCTGTAGAAACGAGTGCTTTGTGAGTCTCGATCCTTCCATGGCGTCATGTCTGGCCCAGGGTACAAGAAGGAGGCATGGATTAGACTGCCATTTGCAGGTCCAGATCTTGCATCTGATACTATGCAGTTGGGATAGTTCCCAGCTTGGCTAATTGCCTTGATCCAGTTCTTGAGTTCCCATTTTCCGGTGGGTTCTTTGACTTCAATTGCCAGCCAAGATGACCTTTTCAACTCAGGCAAAGTGTATGTCGATAATGCAACAAATCGTCTTCGTTGGAACCACGAGCACCACCGGTTCCCGCATGAGGATGTCAACGCCTAAACCCGAACGAAAGCGGCTCGACGGGTCTGTTCAAAATACCGTCTATCAGACCAACAAAAGGGGCAAGCCACTCATCAGAGCCAGAAAACGCAGACAAATCAACCGCAAGATGATCAGGCATTGGCTCGGCGCGGCCAAAATGCTTGACCAGTGCGCAGATTCGCAACAAGATTTGGCAGGCCGACGTTCTACTTGGGGAATGTCGGTTAAAGTGACCGGTTTTACCAACCGTGATACGAGATTTGAAACCTGTAGGGGGCGACTATAATGTCATTTGTCGGTAGTCTTGGGAAATTCCTAAACAACAACGCCTTCGGCAGCATCGGCAACGTGCTGACCATCGTCACCTCGGTTTACAGCATCGCCTCTGAGATCTACGCCCATGCAAGCGGCGACGGCACATTCAATGACGTAGAGGACCCTGTTTTGGATGGGATCGTGGCGCTTCAGGGAGAAGTGGAAGCGGTGCGGGAAGACATCGCCAATCTGGAAATTGAGCTAACCAATCTGATCATGTCGGAATTTTCGGGCCTGCAGCAGCAACTTCTGTCAAGTGCGCAATCGCGGGCGGAAAGTGCGCTGGATCTGCTGGCCTCCTACCAGATCGACGCAGATATCGACCGTGGAGAAATCATCGCTGATGTGTCCCGCGCGTTCCGTGATGCGCTGGCGCAGGGGCGCCAGATGCTGGAACCAAGCGATCCGCCCACTTCGCTTGATGCGATCAAGGCAGCGGTGGGGGCTGTGGGCTACACGCTCTACGCCAGACTGGAAGTCGCGCGCGAACTGGAAGGGGACGAGATCGCCTCGGACAAGATCGCCAACCAGATTGACGACGCCATGACCTTTCTCGAAGATGTGGTGACCTATATTGAAGGGCGTCTGACGGTTGATTTCACGCCAAATGCAAACGTCTTCGAGGTCTATCTCGATGGCGAGCCGTTCTCGGAGTTCTACTACGCCGACTGGGTGAATACCGCCGAAGCAAACTTGCAAGGCTACTATAATGGGCCGTTTGCGTTTTCCCCCGACACGGTCAACGGCAGTCCTCATGGGGCTCCGGATGATTTTGAAGGCCCCTATCAAACGGGGGTAAACACATATTACATCCCGTCCATCGACCAGATCATCAACCTCGCGACAGGCGAATACTACGATGGCAAAGGTAACCCTGTTACCAGCGACCACCCCGAGGCGCGCAGTGCCTCCGAAATCTGGTTTGCCGAGAATGAGGCTTGGGCAATCGAGCAGGCGTTGCAATGGTTCAACATAGACCGTGAGGTGCTGACCGAGACTGTTGCGGGCTTCCGTGATCTGACGGATGGCGAGCAGATGATCCTGCCGAGCATTCCCGGTTTCGACAATGCCGGCACGCTGGTGGGCACGGATGGCGACGATCTGATCATTGGCAATGACGGCGATGATCTGCTGATGGGTGAGGGCGATCCCGACCTGATCCGCGGCAGGGAAGGTGATGACACCATCCATGGCGGCGATGGAGGTGACCGGCTGGAAGGCAATGACGGCAACGATATTGTCTTTGGTGACGCAGGGGATGATGTGCTGATCGGCGGCGCGGGCGACGACACGATGGACGGCGGTGAAGGGCGGGATCTGGCGATCTACTCCGGTCGGCGCGCTGAGTATGACGTTAGTTGGTCTCGCGCGGGCAGCGCGTTTCAGGTGCAAGTGAATGGACCAGAAGGGCAGGACTTTCTGACTAATGTGGAGCGGCTGGTTTTCGACAACCGCATGGTTCAAATTCAGACCGCCACATTCGTCACAACGTTGCTGCTGGGGGATATCCTGTTCTCAGATGGGACGCGACGGGTCGCCGAAGACCTGATGTTCGGGTATCATGGGGGCGGTATACTGGATGGCGGGCTGGGCGACGATACGTTGATTTCAGGCGGCGGCGTGACATATCTGATCGGCGGTGTCGGAGACGACTGGATCGAGGGTAATCCGGGCAGCACCTTCGGCAATTTCGACACGGCATTTTTTTCCGGCGCCCGGGCCGACTACACGTTCGATGTGACATTGGAGCGCGTGGTGGTGAGCGGTCCGGACGGGCAGGATACCGTGACCGGGGTTGAGTGGTTCGAATTCGAAGATGCGACAGTGAGGCAGAGCCGCAGTTCGTATTATTCTGACTTCGACGCTTGGCTTGCCAGCGGCAGTGGTTCGGATGATATCATCATCGGCGGTGTCGAGGATGATTTTCTGACCGGCGGCGACGGCAATGACACGATTTTAGGGAGCGCGGGCGACGACTTCATCGAAGGCGACGGCTACTTTTCTGTTGCTGGCGGAAACGACAACATCCGCGGCGGTCTTGGAAACGATAAGCTCTTTGGTGGCGACGGCGCAGATACGCTGTCAGGCAATGACGGTAATGATGTGCTGCGCGGCGGTGCGGGCGGCGATGTGCTGTCTGGCGGCGATGATATCGACATGGTGCAATACCTTGGATCCTCGGCGGGCGTGACGGTCAATCTGAACGTCGACGGTTTGGGGTTCCAATCGGCCTCGGGCGGCGACGCGGATGGCGATGTGCTGTCGGGCTTCGAGCGGGCCATGGGGTCTGACCATGCCGATGTGCTGATTGGGAATGCGGATAACAACGTCCTAATCGGCCGCGATGGCGCGGACACGCTGTCGGGCAACGACGGCAACGATGTGCTGCGCGGCGGCGCAGGCGGTGATGTGCTGCGCGGCGGTGCGGGCGGCGATGTGCTGTCTGGCGGCGATGATATCGACATGGTGCAATACCTTGGATCCTCGGCGGGCGTGACGGTCAATCTGAACGTCGACGGTTTGGGGTTCCAATCGGCCTCGGGCGGCGACGCGGATGGCGATGTGCTGTCGGGCTTCGAGCGGGCCATGGGGTCTGACCATGCCGATGTGCTGATTGGGAATGCGGATAACAACGTCCTAATCGGCCGCGATGGCGCGGACACGCTGTCGGGCAACGACGGCAACGATGTGCTGCGCGGCGGCGCAGGCGGTGATGTGCTGCGCGGCGGTGCGGGCGGCGATGTGCTGTCTGGCGGCGATGATAACGACATGGTGCAATACGTCAGATCTTCGGCGGGCGTGACGGTCAATCTGAACGTCGACGGTTTGGGGTTCCAATCAGCCTCGGGCGGCGACGCGGATGGCGATGTGCTGTCGGGCTTCGAGCGGGCCATGGGGTCTGACCATGCCGATGTGCTGATTGGGAATGCGGATAACAACGTCCTAATCGGCCGCGATGGCGCGGACACGCTGTCAGGCAACGACGGTAATGATGTGCTGCGCGGCGGTGCGGGCGGCGATGTGCTGTCTGGCGGCGATGATAACGACATGGTGCAATACGTCAGATCTTCGGCGGGCGTGACGGTCAATCTGAACGTCGACGGTTTGGGGTTCCAATCAGCCTCGGGCGGCGACGCGGATGGCGATGTGCTGTCGGGCTTCGAGCGGGCCATGGGGTCTGACCATGCCGATGTGCTGATTGGGAATGCGGATAACAACGTCCTAATCGGCCGCGATGGCGCAGATACGCTGTCTGGCAACGACGGCAACGACGTGCTGCGCGGCGGTGCGGGTAGCGACACGTTCGTGTTCAACTCGGCGCTTGGCGGGGGTAATGTCGATCAGATTACGGACTTCATAGCCGCCGAAGGCGACACGATACAGATGAACAACCTGCATTTCGCGGCGTTGACTTTGGGGTCCCTTCAGGCGTCCGATTACCGCGCCAATCTGACCGGCGTTGCAGAAGACGCCGCGGACCGGATCATTTACAAAACCGACACCGGGCGACTTTTTTACGATGCCGATGGTATCGGGGGCGTGGATGCAATCGAATTTGCCCAGCTACAAAGCAACCTCACCATCGACGAGACCTACTTCTTCGTGATCTGATCCAGATCGCGCCAAACGACGCCCCATGTCGTCCACCACAGAACTGTGGCGGACGGCATTGGGGCGGCAAGTTTTGTGGGTCTTGTCGTTGAGGCGTCACAGAGGTGCTGTCAGACGAATGCGTTGTAGGGACCGGGCGTTGGGGCCAATTTTATGCGTGGGCAGTTCAAAGGTAAAAAGTTGGGGGCAATGCTAGGTTAGGAGATAAGGGGTGAAAGGTTACTTCAAACAATGGTTAATTGCATCTTGATTGCGCGCGCGAAATGCATTCTCAGGGTTGCTCAATGCAGCTAATGTTCTCTAAATGTTCCATATGAGTTTCAAGCATCCACATAGGCACGATGTTATCGACAGGGAGTTTCCTGTGAGGCTTGTCATAGAGAGCCGCCCGGAAACCCATGAGCTTACTGGGCGATGGTTGCAGCGTCATGTGGGAACGGGAAACTATGCCAGCAAGCCGCACATGCTATGGAGTAATAGCGCAACATCCGTTTACTTTCGTAACCTACATGACGCGCTAATGTTTCTGGCTGGTTGTCCTCATGTAAAGTTGACTGGCGAGCGATACACTGGCCGGGTGCGATAGTGCACCCGCCTGTGCCGTGCCGCCCGCTTACTTTTTTGTAGGTTTATATCCTTGAGTATTTTGGGTCATACGGCGACCTGCGCTGTTTTGGTGGCTTCGATCTTGTCCTTGAGCATGAGGCCTATGAGGACTTTGGCGAGATAGTCAACGCTGCGTAGTTTAGGGAGGCCATTTAGCACGTGCATCTTTTTGTGCTGCCAGCAGCGTTACTGGCGAGTTATAACCACGCCGCCAACCTTCAAGCCGAACAAGCACCAGAGTCAGTAAGAACGCACCGTACCCGGCCTCCTGACCTCAATATCTTCTCAATCTGCCTGAGTGGACTAGGGGCAAACCTAAGTGCAACCATCGCGTCTGAGACAATCTCACACGCATTATTTCGATGCTCTGGATTGTCGCCTCGGGAGGTCGGAAACCCCATACTTTCTAACGTGGAAACCGCGAACCTAATCAATGCATATCTAGAGTTATAGCTGGTTCTACTCGTTTTCCGGCCGCTTTTTTTGGGCTTTTTAGCTGCACCTAAAAGGTATGCAGAGATGAATTTCTGAACGTGCTCGTCAGGAATTGTACGGCTATTTATAAGATGTGCTGATGCCCAGGCGAGCACAGCGTTAAAGGAATCTTGGCAGGTTCCTGCATTGTCTAAAAGTTTACGAATGTGGCTGCTCTCATCTGGAACCAAAGCAATGCGGCGAAGCGAACCATCATCTTCATGCTCAGGTATAACCCCATTAGGAAACGCTAAGATTATCCCTCCCATCATCATGTCTGCGTTCTTTGAAGCAGGATATCGTGATTTGAGTAAATCCTTGGTCTGAAGTGGACCTGCTTTTTAGGACAGTTTTGCGGCTTGGCTAAGATGCATCTGG
>NZ_JBALVJ010000116.1:0-7622 GCF_036961165.1 Sulfitobacter sp.
TTCATTTTGATCACTCCATCTTTGGCTAAAGATTAAAGTGTTGCGTCGACCCGTTAAAATCGCCCCGCACAGCAGACCTCTATGCAAAGTGCAGCGAATGTCTGCATTCCTGCCGCTACAGCCCAAGACCCATAACTGAATGTTTCCACCTACTATCTTGGTCGCATGACCCGGCTCAAAGGCGATACACTTATGGTTCATTAAGCAGCCGTGCAGCGACGGCAGCGACCCGTCTCTGCCTACCAACCGAAATGACTCTACCTGATGCCCTTTGACATGACACCAATGAAGGAACGCCCAATGACCACAATCGACCGCGCCCGTCACCTTCGTCATATCGGCAAATCTTGGGCCGTTGTAGCCGTCGCCTTGCGACCCCTATGCACTCGCAATGAACGCAACGACGTATTACTACCGCGTCGGCCACGAGTTAGACGGCCCGTGGACCGAATTGCCAGAGGGTCACGAGACCTTCGCGCAACAGGAGAAAAAAGCCGTGAGAGGCTAATCTGCTCCGACAAGATCGAAAGCCCGCACGGTATCGCCCGTTGCGGGCTTTTTTGCGGCTTTCGACAACACGAAAATCGCCCTTCTGGGCACCCAATTCGGGGTTCCTCGCTGCCGCGCGGCAAAGGGGTCACTGACTCTGTGTGGTTGTCTACTCCGAGTAGAGAACTACCCGCATTTCGCGAAAAATAAAAAATCGGGGTGCAAACCGGGGGCGTTAGCCGAAAAACCGAAAAGTGCTGTAACGCCCCTCATTTTGCAACCACCCTAGCCACCCGGGAGTGTTGCACCGCAAGCCGCTGAAAACGCCGGCAGTTCCTGCAGTCCAGTGATGCCGTGCTCGTCGACGGACGCATACGCCCGCAATACGAGCAAGGCACGATTCCGGGTGCAATCTCCGTACCCTATACCGAAGCTGCCGACAGGCTGGACGAGTTTGGGTGCAAGGTCGATTTCGATGGTTGGATTTGCAAGACTGACGTTCCTGCGGTGGTGCTATTCTGCAACAGCCCTTGGTGCGGCCAGTCACCGACCGCAGCGCGCCGTATGATCGAAGCCGGCTTTCCTGCTGAGAAGATCTTTTATTACCGAGGAGGCATGCAGAGTTGGAATATGTTAGGGCTAACCGTCATACTGGGTGCCTCCTGAGGTAACCCAGCACTGGCCCAATTTCGAAATCCATCTGGCGAACTGTTTTTGAGAACGACCAAATCAGCCCGCCAGAATGTGCCTAACGAACACGAGGCTGCTGCTTGCGGCCCATTGCTGCCGTTCACGTCCACCTCAGGATGCTGCGGTGCGGCCCGTCGAACCGGACTTTCGTGCATTATGCAGCACCTTTTCTGGCTGAAACGTGGTGTGCTGATAAAGCACACTTTCGGTGCAGGCACCCCAATGGCTGCTCTTGGGTTTTGAAGTTTTACCTTAAAACAGTGATAATTGGATATTATCATTTAATTTGATCTTCTTCTTGCGTTTTGAAGCCGATTTTCGACTTCCTAGTTTGAGGAAAATGGCGTTTGCCGCGACCCCAAAGTCCTGATTTTTCCGTATGGCAGAGACCTGTTGTTTTGCAGCCTTCGCAGAAACAGCTTGATCAATAAGTGGGGCAGGATAGTCCTGCCCAAGCGTAAAATCACGATCGTCGATCAGTGTCTTTTCCCATTTCCAGGGTTCATGAATGAACTCATCCGGAACGCTCTTGAGCTCAGGCACCCACTTTCGAATGAAAGTGCCTTTTGGATCATGCTCCATCGATTGTTTGATCGGATTATAAACGCGCATCGTGTTGATACCTGTTACACCTGATTGCATTTGCAGCTGGCTATAATGAATCCCGGGCTCATAATCTGTGAACAGCCGTGCCAGATGTTCGCCCGTAACGCGCCAATCGAGCCATAGTTGATAGCTGGCGAAGCTTACCAGCATTGCTCTCATACGGAAGGTGATCCAGCCTTCTGCAGTCAGGTTGCGCATACAGGCATCAACGAAAGGGTACCCAGTTTGACCGCTCGCCCATGCTTGAAAATGTAGATCATTGTGTTCGCCTACACGTAGCCCTTCGAATGCAGGGTGCATGCAGTGCGTTTCTATTTCAGGTTGATCTTCGATTTTTTGAATAAAGTGACAGCGCCATGCCAAGCGAGAGCCAAAAGCCGTAAGATTGCGCCCAAAGATTTTGTTTTCCTCAGGCGATAACTGGGCACGGCGTTTGACTATAGATTGCGCCACCTCACGCACAGATAAGGTGCCCCATGCAAGGTGAGCGGAGAGGCGAGAGCAGTGGAACTCAGATGAATCAGGTGCTGAGATATGGTACAGATATTGGCGAGATCGGTGATTTAAAAAACTGCGCAGATCAGCAACCGCGTGTTTTCGCCCGCCCTTTTGCACCTTGCCAATAGGTACATTGCCAAAGATCGGGTCATTTTTATCAGGTAGGGTATCTGAACTGCACGGCGGAAATGAATTTAGCGTATTTGGTTTTGGCAGTATCTTTTCAGCCATGCGTGCGTTTCGGATTTTGGACCAGTCATCTCGACTGCGCAGCCGCCGGACAACCCCGTTAGTGGGTGCTTCATGCAGTGCAATGCCGTGGTTCTGGCACAGTTTCTGAACGGCTATATCTCTGTGATATGTCCATAGGTTTCCTGTTTCTTCGTGTGCATACACGTGGCTTACATCGTGCTCTAAATGAAGTTTTTTGATCACGTCACAAGAGCCGCCAACCTTTACAACAAGGTGTTGACCCAACTCAGCCAAACCACTGTCTAAATCACAAAGGCAATCGTGGATAAAATGCCAATGGCGACGAGATGCGAAGGGTTGATACCAATATTCAGGCTCAAAAATGTAAAGCGGTATGATGGGTGCGTTTGTCCGCGACGCGGCAAGCAACGGGGCGTGGTCATTGATCCGCAGATCTCGTTTAAACCAAACAATGCGGGGCGCCTGTGTCATGTGGAGTTTATTTCTTTTTATGTTTGAAGACGCTCTTAGTCGCGTTTGGCGTCGTAAGTTTGGCTTTTGGTCCAGCAGAGAAGCGCTATCTGTGAGGCCACTCTTTTACATCGCCTATTTTCCACGCCAATTGAGCGATCTCCTATTGAGATCGTATAGGTCGACACGATTAGCGATGACGTCTTCGCACAACTGCACCGCACGGACGGCTTGGTCGTGGGAAAGACTTTTGTAGGCTGGCCTAGACAGGTGCGCGAACCAAGGCCCATCGCAAACAATATCAAGAATAATACGCTGAAAACAATGATCGTTGCGTACAGGCCATTTCACCGCCGGGTCACGCGCCATTTGAGGCATAACCTCTTTCGTCAGGACCATATAGCGGCTTACGAGGTCAGCCGTGCGGGACGGGATAGACGTCATCGCTGGTGCAAGCCTATCGTTTGACCCAATATTTGCGGGATATTTTTTCTGACTTTAAAAAAGCCAGCGGTCGCATACGACCATATCGCATCATCCCACGCGCGACGCTGTTCACATAGTGTTATGCCGCGCTCCTCAAGTTGAGGCTCAGCTAAATTCAACCAGTCGCGCAAAGGTCCGTGGGTCACAAAAGGTGTAAAAATCTGCTTTGCGCCAGCCTGTGCCGCCCAGTCAGCCAGAACTGACGGCTCGGTCGCCTTGAGATGCGTCACATCTAAATTCAATCGCAACGCTGCATCAGCTAATGCACCAGCCTCAAAGGCATAAACACGCTCGGACACACAACGCGGTGATCGCAAGTGACTGCATGACAATGTAGCCGCGCCGCACAAACCAAAGGCAGCAAGATCAAAGTTCTCGATCTGGCAATCTTCGTCTGTGATCAAAAGCACGGTTGGCAGGTCAGGCTGCGCCTCATGGAATTTGCGCAACGGCTGCACTGATGGGAGGCCATCCGGCTCAGAAGCCTCCAAACCCTGTTCAACCTCCGAAAGTTCATCCTGTTTTGGCGTAAAACGGCCGTTGGTGAATGTATCAATGTTTTGTGCGCGTGCCGGATAGGGTTTGCCACGCGTATGCAGACCCGCCGCCCAACGCCACCCCAGCGTGTTCGACGCGGCATCCCCATCAAGCAAATGACGGTAAAAAAAATCAGCCCCAAGTCGCCAAGGAAGTCCAAGCGTGAAAATCCAGATCGACGCGAACCACATTCGTGCATGGTTGTGAAGATATCCCGTTTCAACCAACTCTTGCGCCCATGTATCGAAATAATCCAGCCCCGTTTGACCCGTTTCTGCCAATTCGATGTCACGCCGCAAACGACGATCCCGTTTGAGAGAATCCAGGTCTGTTTTCAGCCCTTGGACATAGCTTACCCAAACCTGCGGACGCCGTTCTAACCAGCCCTTGTAATAGCCGCGCCAGATCACCTCTTCGACAAACTTTCCCACGTCGTCAGGCCTGTGAGCATCCAAAGCTGCTGCGACCGCCTCTTGTTCAGTGATCAGCCTGCGGCGGATGTACGGCGATAACATCGACACCGCTTTGTGCTGACCCGCGCCGTGATCATAATTGCGTCCATTCTCGTACCAGCGACCCATTGCTGGAGTAAACGCCTGCATCGCGGCAAGACCGGCCGCGCGTGTCGGCACCAATTCAGTCAATGGTCAGCATCCTACCAATCAGCCGTGTGAATGCACATTGTGATGCCGTATTCACGACAAGCTCTGGGTGATCACGCAACTGATCAATTAAAAGCGTGCCACCATCAACTGATCCAAATGGGGCGCTGGTTTCTGACGCCCGAAACGCATGCATGACGTCTTTGCTTGCCAGGTGCTCGCAAGGACGGAAAGCCTGGTCAAGACGGATAGTTTGAGTAGGGAAACCAGCCAACAGCACTCTCAAAAATAATTTACTATTTATTATACGACGCAGGAGGGAGATTGGATGCATATGAATTTGATGTCGGACGGCAGATTTGTAACGATATGCAGCGAAACGCTGGTTGTCATTGAAACACGCAGAAATGTTTTAGGTGCCAAAGCATGAGCGAACAGACACCTGCGTTTACGATCCCAAGAGCACTTTGAAAACCGGGACCACCTGTTCCTCAGGTTCTTACAAACGTGTGGTCGCTTTGATTGTCCATTGGATGCTCTGAGTTGATGGTTATTTTTGCCCTTTGGATTGGCGATTGAAAATTCGAGAGTTGGAAAGCTAAGATTGGCACGGGTTGTCGCATCAAACTAAAATGGCTCGGAGCTGCCTTCCGCATCGCAGCATAAACTATCGATCTGTGACAGATTGAATGTCAGTTCTGGCCGATCGAACCATCAGGTTTCGCACTTGCAGCGAATGGCCACTTCCCGCCCTTAACGTAGGCGCGTCCCAAGGACACCAGCCGCCCTTTACAGCCGGTTATTCGAATTGTGTACAGCACTTCCTAGGAGGCAGTCACTAATGTCGGCGCAACCAGCGAAAGGTGAAGCTGCTGTGAATAATATAATACGCCATCACCAAAAATGTTAATCTGACGATGTTCGTTGAAGTGTTAGCGTGATCGAGGTGCGCTAATCTGAAAAGTTCTTTCATCAAGAATTGCGGGCAAGGTTGCCTGCCCGCAAAAACATTAAGTGCAATATACATCAGACACTATGATCGACTGTGAAGCGAAACTGTCGCTTCTCTTATTCGGGGTCACTTACGTCAAGGAATGGGTAGTCGATATATCCTTTTTCAGTGCCGCCGTAATAGGTGTCGCTATCGCCCTGGTTCAGCGTGGCGTCGAGCCGCAGGCGCTTGGGCAGATCCGGATTCGCGATGAAGGCGCGCCCGAACGCGACGGCGTCTGCGTGACCCTCGACCACTGCCTGGGCGGCGCTGTTACCAGTATACCCACCGTTCACGATATAAAAGCTGCTCCACTTCGCACGCAGACGCTTCATGATCGCGGTCTGTTCCGCGTCGGTCTCAGCACCCGGGGCTTCCTCTACCATGTGTAGGTAGCCAAGGCCCCGCTTATCCAGTTCATCGATAAAGTAGCCAAAATGCGCCTCGGGATCACTGTCGGTAACGTCGTTGAACTGACCCAGCGGTGAGAGGCGAATGCCGATCCGGTTCGTCGGCCAAATCTCGGAAACGGCGTCGAGAATCTCGTTGACGATCCGCAGGCGGTTTTCCGGCGAGCCGCCATAAGCGTCGGTACGGTCATTAACGCCGTCCATCAGGAACTGCTCCAGCAGGTAGCCATTTGCCGCGTGCACCTCAATCCCGTCAAAACCAGCCGATTTAGCAGCCTTAGCACCGATCACAAAATCGGCGACCGTCTCGCGGATACCTGCTTCGGTCAGAGCATCGGGCTTCGAAGTCGCTTCGAAGCCGTCATGGGTGTAGGTCATGGCTTCGGCCGCCTTGTCGGTCGAAGAGACTGGGTTGCGCCCATCAGGCAGCAGCGAGGTGTGGCTGATCCGCCCGACATGCCAGAGCTGCATGAAAATGCGGCCTCCATTTGTATGAACGGAATCCACAATTTTTTTCCAGCCGTCGATATGCTTCTGCTCATAGATGCCGGGCGTCTTTATATAGCCCTTGCCCATGGCAGAGACTTGCGTCGCCTCGGTAAAGATCAGGCCCGCAGAGGCGCGCTGGCCGTAATAGGTTTCCGCCATCGCAACGGGGGTGCCGTCGTCTTGCGCCCGATTGCGGGTCAGGGGTGCCATAAGGACGCGGTTGGGCAGCTCCAGATCGCCAAGCTTTACTGGCTGGAAGAGGTTGGGTCGATCAGTCATTCGGATCTCCGTTTTATTTGAGTGTTTTGAGATGCACACAGAACTGCCCTGCCCCTTGAGTCGGGGCGCTCGGTTTTGTGGGTGAAAGGTAGGCGGCACTGCAGGGTTCTCTGTAAGCGGTGTCATGCCTGTTTGTCAAAGTACCATGGCATGAGTTCATCGATGCGGGCGGCTGGATGGCCCTTGGCGATGGCTTCGAGCGTTGCTTTGAGCTATGCATATGGCTCGACGTTGTTGAGCTTGCAGGTCTCAATAAGGGAGGCGATGCGGGCCCAGGTTCGGCCACCTTCGTCATGGCCCGCGAACAGCGCGTTTTTGCGGTTAAGGGCGATGGGGCGAATGGCGCGTTCGACGATGTTGCTGTCCATTTCGACAGTGCCGTCTTCAAGAAACAGCTTTAGGCCGCCCATATATTTGGCAATATAGCTGAGCTTCTCGCCAAGACGCGATTTTGCGGAGATGCGAGATCGTTGGGTTTTGAGCCAGACCTCGAAGTCATCCACCAACGGCTTGGTTTGCTCCTGTCGTGCGGCCTTGCGCTGTTCAGCCGATTGACCCCTGATAGCCTCTTCGATCTTGTAGAACTTCGCAATACGCTTGAGCCCTTCGGCGGCAATGGCGAGCCATCACGGTCATGGACTTCCTTGAGCTTACGGCGCGCGTGCAAATGTTTTGTTTTGAACATACTGGTTTATGGCCGACGTTGATCGTTCAGATCGATCGGCGAGTGTTCTGCACGACCACTTGGGTTTCGAAGTACTTGAGCGTCGGAGTACTGCCAAAGGTTTCGGCAATACGTGATTGGAGAAATTTTCATTCACGGCCTGGAGTGAAGTGGTCCTGCTTTTTAGGACAGTTTTGCGGCTTGGCTAAGATGCATCT
>NZ_JBALVJ010000015.1:0-74391 GCF_036961165.1 Sulfitobacter sp.
AGGGGGGTTCTAGGGTTTGTTCACCAAACCCGCAAGCGCTTTTTTCACAGAAATGCGACTTTTTTCAAAAAACCCGATTTTAATGTTTTTCAACGACTTAGGTAAAAATAATTGCGCGAACGGAACCTTCGGCGCAGGTTTATTGCGCGGACCCAAGGTAAGGTTGAAGGCTCTGGATTGCACCACCTTGAGTTATCCACAGGGTTACCCACAGGGTTACCCACAGATATGCCCATCTTCGGCCCGAAGCAGGGCGAATCCGACATGAAACGGGGAATCAAATAGCTAGGCTCGGGTTCTTTTGACGACTCGCAGTGCCAACAGGCCCAGAATCACTGCCATATAGAGGAGTGGCTCCAACTGGAGGCCCTTGACCAGCCAGATGTAATGGATGCCCCCCAACAGTACAGCCACATATGTCAGCTTATGTAACTGGCGCCACTTTGCGGCACCCAGCTTGCGCAGGGACAGGTTGTTGGATGTGATCGCCAACGGCAGCAATGTAACGAAGCCTGCCATACCGATGGTAATGTAGGGACGCTTCCAGATGTCCGCCCACATTTGCGCGCCCAGCAGGCTCATATCGAGGACAACCCATACGATCAGATGCAGGGTGACATATATAAAGGCCAACAGACCGATGGCGCGCCGGAACCGGAGTAGGTTCAGTCCGAAGTATTGGCGTAAGGGTGTGATGCACAGGCCGACGATCAATAGCTGCAAAGCGATCTCGCCAAGCTCATGCTCGAGCGGCTTGATCGGCTCACGTCCCAGCCCACCCGTTAACGCCAAATAGAGCAGCCAAGGCACGGGTAGCAGACATAGTATATAGAGTAGCCAAATCGGCACCCAGCGCAGGACCGTGTTAAGAGAGTTGATCACAGCAGTCATTCCACGTCCTCAGCCTGAAACCAGCACCCCGTTTTTGTACAAATACGGTCCGGAAGTTTTGAGAACTCCGCGGCTGGTAACAGACCTCATACTCTTTAAAAATTCGCGCGCATGTCCATGTCGGCATAAAGAGCCGCCACTTCTTCTTCATAGCCGTTCAGCATCAGGGTCGGGATACGCTTTGAGAACAGCCCGCCACCGATCACCCGCTCGCTCGCCTGGCTCCAACGGGGATGGTTCACCTGGGGGTTCACATTACTATAGAAACCATATTCGCGGGCGTTGGCCTTGTTCCAGCTTGTAGGGGGCTGGGTGTCTGTCAGGGTAATGCGCACAACAGACTTGATGGATTTGTACCCGTACTTCCATGGCACGACCAACCGCAGTGGCGCACCGTTCTGGTTGGGGATATCTTTGCCGTAGATTCCCGTAGCCATAATAGTTAGCGGGTGCATGGCCTCATCCAACCGCAGCCCCTCCACATAAGGCCAGTCAAGGACCGGGAAAGCGACGCCCGGCATCTCGTCCGGACGCAGCGCAGTTTCAAGGGCAACGTATTTGGCGCTGGACTGCATTCCCGCCATAGCCAGCAGATCGGCCAGTTCGAACCCGTTCCACGGAATAACCATTGACCACGCCTCAACGCAGCGGAAGCGATAGATGCGCTCCTCAATCGTCATGGCCTTTATGATGTCCTCAAAGGCGTACTCGCCCGGACGATCCACCAGTCCGTCAATCTGGACGGTCCACGGTTGCGTGGTCAGCGTTCCGGCGTAACGAGCCGGATCATCCTTGCCGGTGCCGAACTCGTAATAGTTATTGTATTGTGTGATGTCCTCATAGCTGTTCGGCGTCAGGTCTTCTCCTGCCGCGAACCCTGCCCCCGCACCAATCCCCGCGAGGCCAAGCCCTGCGGCCGCGCCGCCCATGAGCTGCCGACGATTCAGGAACGCGGCCTCATCCGTCACTTGATGATCTTTAAGCGTATTTTTCCAGCGCATGGCCATGGGGTCTCTCCTGAGTTGTTACATCAAAGGTAGCTGCCCCGCGCATGATGACCAAATCCTTTTGATCTACATTTCACTCTGCACACCCTAATGTCAGTGATCGTGTCAGATAGATTAGTTGAGGTGCTTCCACTCTCGCACCAACAGGCTTCGACTCCACTCCTCTATTCGACAGTCAAGAGAAGTGGATACCATGCCGCACTGAACCCTGTGAAACGCGCGCATTTCCGCTCACAAACCGGTTGTTCGGCAGCGTGTTGCTCAGGGTGTAGGGACTAGTGCGAACGCCCTCTGCGTCAAGAAGTTTAAATCCTCGTTTTAAGTGAACCAAAGCCTGTGGCCTACGTATCTCTTCTGATGCAACTACATGCATTGATCACCAATCAAGGAGACCACTATGTTCCGCACTACAGTACTTTCCCTGACCGCAGCTGCCGCTCTGGCAACATCCGCTTTTGCTGGCGGCCATGCAAAAGACATCGTCGATACAGCAGCCGCAGCCGGTGACTTTGGCACATTGCTTGCCGCAGCCGAAGCGGCTGGCCTGGTTGAGACGCTTAAAGGCGATGGCCCGTTCACTGTCTTCGCGCCAACAGACGCCGCATTTGCCGCGCTGCCCGAAGGCACACTCGAAGATCTGCTGAAACCAGAGAACAAAGAACAGCTTGCCGCGATCCTCACGTACCATGTGATTGCTGGCAAAGTTATGTCCACCGACCTGACCGATGACATGGAGGCGGCCACCGTGAATGGCGACACCGTGATGATCGATCTCGACAACGGGGTGATGGTGGACGAAGCAACTGTTACAGTGGCTGACATCGAAGCGACCAACGGCGTGATCCATGTCATCGACAAGGTGATCATGCCCGGCTCCTAATCCAGCCCACAAACTTGAGTGACTATGCCCGCCGACATCTCGACTGTCGGCGGGCATTTTTGTGTGCCCCGATCAACCACCGCGCCCCTGTCCAGCGCCGAATTACCCGCGAACTGCTGAGGTCCCCAATTCCAAGCCCGCGACAAAGCGAGCCGTCCCTTAAGACTGTATCGCGACCGCGAACACTCTTTTCACGCTAAAGGGGAGTTTGCCCTAAATATGCCGCATTTCAAACAATTTTCCGCCATCGGCCAAAAATGCTGTTAGCAATTTACCTCATCGGGCTGCCACCCGACTTGATCATATTCTTTATGTTGACCATCTGGGGGAATTTCCATGCCTACGACTTACACGGAATCAAGCGCTTTTGACGACATTTTCAACAACGGCCTGCCGGTATCTGTGGAACTGGGTGACGCCTTCGGAGGCAGTCTGAACTACGCCAGCACTGACGGTTCGGGCGGCGATGCCGAAGACACGACCGACACCATTCAAATCAATGTTGTTGAAGGCGTGACCTACACGTTCCAGTTTTCCGGCGAAGTCTTTGGCATCGATTCAAGCATATTCATATCAGCCGATGGCGTTAGCACCCCCGTGACTTCGGTCGGCCCCGATGGGTTTACCGGTGAAGTTACGTTTACAGCAACATTTACCGGCACGACTTCGCTCAGCATCACCTCAACCTCTGCTGAAGCCGTCTATGAAATCAGCCTTACCGGTGTCGTCTCGCCTTTCCCCACTGAAGGCGACGATAATCTTACCGGTAACATGACGTCCGATCGGATTAATCTGCTCGGTGGCGATGATACCTATTCAGCACTTGGCGGGTCGGACATTGTCACGGGCGGCACGGGCAATGACTTCATTGATGGCGTCTGTGGCAACGACCGGCTTTTCGGGGACGAGGGCAACGATACGCTGCTAGGCGGCAATGGCCGGGACATTATGTTCGGCGGAGCTGACGATGATCTGCTGGATGGGCAAAATCAAGAAGACGCTCTGAGCGGTGAATCGGGCAATGACACCCTGCTGGGCGACAAGGGCAACGACACCCTTGATGGCGGCACAGGTAAAGACACCCTAAACGGTGGCACGGACAACGATCTGCTGACTGGTGGTGCCGACGCTGACACCTTCCTGTTCCGCCGCGGCGACGGGCAGGACATTATAACAGACTTCACCCAAGGCAGTGACCTGATTGATCTGACCATGCTCAAAGTCTGGGACATTGGCCAATTGAGCATTCGGGAAGCTGGCACAGGTGTCCGCATCAACACAGGCGACGGCAACTATATTGAATTGACGAGCCTGACGGATGGCGCGCTGACCAACGCCGACTTCATCCTCGACACCGCTCCGGTCATCACTGTCTCCGAAGGCAGTGACACGATCACCGGCACCAGTGGCTATGACGTCTTGTTTGCGGCTGGCGGATCGGACCGGATCACTGGCGGCGCAGGGGCAGACACGCTCGATGGCGGAACAGGAAAGGATACGCTTCACGGAGGTGATGACAACGACCTGATCACCGGCGGATCCGGTGCGGACCACCTCAGAGGGGACAGCGGCAACGATACGATTTACGGCGAGGCTGATAACGACAAGCTGGAAGGAAATGACGGCGACGACTATCTGGACGGCGGTAACGCGAATGACCGTCTCTATGGCGGCAGCGGTCAGGACACGCTGATTGGCGAGAACGGCAATGACCAGCTCTGGGGCGGAGATGGGGCAGACACATTGAACGGCGGCGCCGGAAAAGACAAACTACTGGGTGATGATGGCGCCGACGTGCTGATCGGTGGTTGGGGCGACGACATCCTTACAGGCGGTGCAGACGCTGACAGCTTTGTCTTTGATAATGATCGCACCCGCGCCGATATCATCACCGATTTCGAAGACGGCATCGATACCATCCGCATCGCCGGTTACGGCTATACCGACGTATTGGATCTGGCGATGGCCCAACTTGGTTCTGATGTTGTCATCACCCTCAGCCTGCGTGACAGCATTACGATCGAGAACACACTTTTGTCCGCCTTGGACAATTCGGACTTTGATCTGTTGATCTAATTCTACGCTCGTAAGAGAATATGTGAAGGGCACCGCTGCAGGTGCCCTTCTCTGCCAAACACTTCAGCTGCAAAATCGCTACGCCGGCGCTCATTAGGCGCGCCTGAGAGGCTCTCGTATAGGGACGCGCCAAGGCAGCGAATCCACCTGCCCCTTACAACGTCATGTCTTAATCATGACCGGCAGTGGAGAAAATCGAAGCAAACTCCACCAACCTACTGAAAATAAAACTTAAATCAGACATATTTCCGCCAAATGACCTAAGTAGACCCGCGACCGTGATCGGCGCTTGCCTCAAGCATTTCTAAGAAACTTTTTGAGGCAAACGATATGGCTATTCTTAACGAAGGCATCGACGCGACGCACAGCGCAGGTATGGGCAGCTATCGCGTCCTTGTGGGCGATACATTTAACGGTACGCTTGGGGGGACCGATGCTGTTGATGGCGTCAACCTCGAAGGGCTGACCATCGGCGAGACCTATACAGTCAGCTTTACTGTTGATGACCTTGCAGGGTTCACCAGCCTGTATCTGATGGACCAGTTCATCTACGTCGCTGCAAACTTCAATATCAACAACGGCGTTATCTCCGGCGGGGCTCAGGATTTCGGCTCGGCCATCACGTCGGAGCTTCGGATTGATGGCAACACCGTATCTTTCGAATTCACCGCCGTTACCCGCGCGAGCTTTTCGCAGCGCATGGAAGGCGATGGCTCATCCGAAGCTTACGAACTGACCTTGACAGAATATGTCGCCCCTCCGGCAATTACCGAAGGCGCAGATGCCTATATCGGGACCACAGGTGATGACAATGTCTCTCTGTTGGGCGGGGATGATACGTTTGACGGCGGCGCAGGCAATGACACCGTCAACGGTGACGCAGGCAATGACACCCTGACAGGTGGAGCGGACAACGATGTCTTCGTGATCGGCGCAGCCAGCGGCGCAGATGTCATCACCGACTTCACCCTCGGCGAGGACAAGATCGATATCCAAGCTCTTGGCATTAACGCAATCGAAGACCTGACGGTTACAGATGTAGAAGGAAACGCCGCTATTGATCTGGGTAACGGCAACCAGATCACGCTCAAAGGCCGCGCGGCAGCCGAATTGGACAACGACGATTTCATTCTCGTGGACAATGTCTTTAACGGAGATGTGGTCAACGACAAGACAAACGGCAAATCCGGTGTCGATTTCATGTATGGCAACGACGGCGATGATCAGTTGGACGGCAAAGCAGGCGATGACCACCTTGAAGGCGGTTTAGGCCGAGACAAGCTGACAGACGGCGAAGGTGACGATGTTGCATTGGGCGGCGACGGCAACGACCTGCTCGAAGGCGATGTCGGTAATGACGTGCTGGACGGCGGCCGGAACAATGACCGTATCTATGGCGGTACGGGCGACGATACGCTGACCGGCGATCATGGCAATGACCTGCTCAATGGCGGTGACGGGAACGACATCCTGAACGGTGGCATCGGCAAAGACCTGATGACTGGCGGCGTCGGTGCCGATACCTTCATCTTCGAGATCGACTCGCACCGCGCCACGATCACGGATTTCGAAGACGGCGCCGATCTGCTCGACTTCTCCGGATTCGTCGGTGTCAACAGCGCTGCCGATCTGTTCATCGCCCAGAACGGCACAGACACCGTCATCACGGCAGGCGGGCCAGCATCGGTCACCTTGCTAGACACAGACGCAACGCTGATCAGCGACGCTGACTTCGTATTCTAAAACCGCTTCATTCAAAATGAAAAGGCCCGCATCACTGCGGGCCTTTTTGCATTAGTGGACGGTCGCATCATCCGGCTTGGGCCGGTTGCTGGGTGCGATCCGATCACCGATAATCAAACCGTCCGCACCGGCTGTCACTGGGATCAAATCCCCATCATTCACATCACCTGCGAGCAACATCTCTGCCAGCGGGTTCTGCAACGAGGACTGGATTACCCGTTTCAGCGGGCGCGCGCCGAAGACAGGGTCATACCCCTCGTCCGCAAGCCACTTGCGCGCTGCATCGTCAAGCTGAAGCTCAATCTTGCGGGCTGCAAGCCGCTTGAGAAGGCGTGCCATCTGGATCGTTACGATGCCATCCATATCCTTGCGGTTGAGGCGGTCAAATATAATCGTCTCGTCCAGACGGTTCAGGAATTCGGGGCGGAAATGTCCACGCACCGCTTCCATAACGTCTTTCTTGGCTTCAACCATGTCACTGCCTTCGGGCGCCATGCTGAGTGATTGCGCACCAAGGTTCGACGTCAGGATGATCAGTGTCTGTTTGAAGTCCACCGTCCGGCCTTGACCATCGGTCAGCACACCATCATCGAGCACCTGCAGCAACACGTTGAACACGTCCGGATGCGCCTTTTCGACCTCGTCGAATAGCACCACCTGATAGGGGCGACGGCGAACAGCCTCGGTCAGCACACCACCTTCATCATACCCGACATAACCCGGAGGGGCACCGATCAGGCGGGACACAGCATGTTTCTCCATGAACTCGGACATGTCGATCCGCACCATCGCGCTATCGTCATCGAACATGAACTCAGCCACGGCCTTGGTCAGCTCAGTCTTACCAACACCAGTTGGCCCAAGAAACAGGAAGCTGCCCAGCGGACGGTCTTCGTCGTTCAGACCCGCGCGCGAACGGCGCACTGCATTGGCAACCGCCTTTACGGCAGCATCCTGGCCAATGACGCGACCGTGCAGCTGATCTTCCATCTGCAGCAGCTTTTCGCGCTCACCTTCCAACATCTTACCTGCGGGAATGCCGGTCCAGCGCTCAACCACGCTTGCGATCTGGTCAGGGCGCACAGCCTCTTCCACCATCATGCCTTCTTCGCGGCTTTCGGCTTCAACCAGTTCACGCTCCAACTCCGGGATCACGCCATAGGAAAGCTCACCCGCTTTTGCGAGGTTACCATCACGCTTGGCGATATCCAGCTCGGCACGCGCACGGTCCAGCTTTTCCTTGATGTCGCGGGCACCAGCCAGTTTGTCACGCTCTGCCTGCCAAGCGGCCGTCATTGCATCGCTGCGTTCTTTCAGCGCTGCCAGATCTTTCTGAAGCGTTTCCAGACGGTCCTTGCTAGCTTGATCGTCCTCGGCCTTCAGCGCTTCTTCCTCAATCTGTAACTGCAAGATCTGGCGATCCAGTGCGTCCAGCTCTTCTGGCTTGCTATCCACTTCCATGCGCAGACGGCTTGCCGCTTCGTCCATCAAGTCGATAGCCTTGTCGGGCAGGAAACGATCAGTGATATAGCGGTGGCTCAGCGTCGCCGCCGCGACCAGCGCGCTATCCGCAATCCGCACACCGTGGTGCAGTTCGTACTTTTCTTTAATACCGCGCAGAATACTGATGGTGTCTTCAACTGTGGGCTCCAGCACCATCACAGGCTGGAAGCGCCGCGCAAGGGCTGCGTCTTTCTCGACGTACTTGCGGTATTCGTCCAGCGTCGTTGCACCGATACAGTGCAGCTCACCGCGTGCCAGTGCAGGTTTGATCAGGTTAGCCGCGTCCATTGCGCCGTCGCCTGCACCCGCACCCACCAGCGTATGCATCTCATCGATGAACAAGATCACCTGGCCCGCGGCCTCTGTCACCTCGGTCAGAACCGCCTTCAGGCGTTCCTCAAATTCACCGCGATATTTTGCACCGGCGATCAGCGCACCCATATCCAGCGCCAACAGCTTTTTGTTGCGCAGGCTTTCGGGCACATCACCGTTGATGATGCGCAGGGCAAGGCCCTCGGCAATCGCGGTTTTACCCACGCCCGGTTCCCCGATCAGGACCGGGTTATTCTTGGTCCGGCGGCTGAGCACCTGCATCGTGCGGCGGATTTCCTCGTCACGACCAATGATCGGGTCAATCTTGCCCTCTTCGGCGCGTGCGGTCAGATCCTGGGCATATTTCTTCAGCGCGTCATAACCGTCTTCGGCGCTGGCGCTGTCAGCCGTGCGCCCCTTGCGCAGATCATTGATCGCGGTGTTCAGGCCTTGAGCCGAAACCTTACCGGCTTCCAACGCTGTCTTGGCTTCGGATTTCACCATACACAGCGCCATCAAAACACGCTCGACCGGAACAAAGCTGTCGCCCGCCTTCCTTGCCAGCGCTTCGGCCTCTGCCAAAACGCGATTCGTTGCGCCATCCAGATAGGTTTGGGCCGCATCACCGCTGACCTTGGGCATCTTGCCCAACGCAATATCCACGGCTTGTTTGACCGCAGCAGCGTCCCCGCCAGACGCGTTGATGAGGTTGCTTGCGAGCCCCTCTTCGTCGTCCATAAGTGCTTTTAGCAAATGCTCGGGGGCCAACCGCTGGTGGCTTTCCCGCGTTGCAATTGTCTGGGCAGCCTGCACGAACCCGCGCGACCGCTCCGTGAACTTATTCAAGTCCATGGCATTCTCCTTTTAAAAGCGCCCACTTGGAGATGCACCCGCTTGGCGGCATACATCTGGTGTGGACCTCACATTACTCATTTGGGATGCAGACCTTCTTTGATCAAGATCATCCACCCTGCATTTTTCAGGCACGAAGCGTACCTTCCTCACCGCTCTGACACAAAACATAGCCATATATCACGAAGATCGGCGGAAAATGACCGATGCTAACCACCTGGAATTAATGCGGATTCGTTTGATTCGGAATTTTTCTGAAAAGAGGGGGAAACTTTTTTCAATCTGAACAGTTTAATTTTCATCGGAAGTGTCCAAATAAGCACAGAAGCTCCGAACATACGGTAGCAGAAGAGGTTGAGAAAATGGAACAGACCAAAGTACAGATCACCGATGTGGTTTATAACGCTGGCACTCAGTGCTTTGAGGCATTGGTGACTGTGATGTCCGACACCGAAACCGCGAAATATCCCTGCGCCATTGAGGCGCCTATTACCATGAGTTTTGAACAAGCGTCCCGTGGCTTGGAAAAGCAGGCCCTGCGCCGCCACAAGACAGGCAAGGGTATGTATTCCCAGATGCGCCGCCATGTCGCCAGCACACGCGCCGGTCGCCAGCGCTTTGATCCACGTGTGTGGCTCGCCCAGCTCGGCTTCGGACCTATGAACCACGCGGCCTGAGCGCCACCACCCACCCTATTTGCGGAGGCGTAGGGCGTATGTGTTGATTGTCCCCAACGCACATTGCGGCCACGCAAAGCCAGAGACGTTAGCCTGCCTGCACTGTCTCTGACACTGTGACCCGGTCTGCCCTCCCTCGGCGACCGGGTCTTTTTTCATATACACCGTGCGCACCATCGCCTATGCCCCAAGACGTTTGTCACACCCCTGCCTGATGGAGCTTGCCCGATGACCAATTCCCCTGCCGATGACCGCCTGATTGTTGCCCTTGATGTTCCCAATGCCGTTGCCGGCCTCGAACTTGCGGCCAAGCTTGGAGATTTGGTGAGCTTTTACAAGATTGGGTTGGGTATGCTGACTGGTGGCGGGCTGGCCTTGGCTAATGAGCTAAAGCAAGAGCAGGGCAAGCGCATCTTTCTCGATATGAAGCTGTTCGACATCGGCGCTACAGTCGAAGCTGCTGTACGTGGGCTCGCGCAATTCGATCTCGATTTCCTGACTGTTCACGGCGATCCGCACGTCGTGCGCGCCGCCAAAGAAGGCGCAGCCGGTAGCAACCTGAAAATCCTCGGCGTGACGATCCTGACCTCGCTGGACCGTGCGGACCTTGACGCAGGCTTGATCCGCGCCGGCGATCTGCCCGAACTGGTGGTCGCGCGCGCCATCAATGCGTTTGAGGCAGGGGCCGACGGCGTCATTGCCTCGCCGCAAGAGGCCGCAATGATCCGCGCGCTACCAGAGGCAGTCGGCAAGCTCATCGTGACCCCCGGCGTCCGCCCTATCGGAGCCGATCTGGGAGATCAAAAACGCGTCGCGACCCCTGCCGAAGCGATCCGCAACGGGGCAAACCACGTGGTCATTGGTCGTCCAATCCACCGTGCCGCCGACCCCGCCGAGGCCGCTCGGGCGGTTCTCGCCGAGATGGCAGGTGTCACAGCGTCAACCTGAACGTGTGCTAAATCGAACACAGGGTTTCATTTGACGCAGCGTCGACATTTGCCCAACTAGGTGAAGCAAGCTTTTCATGATATGCGTTGGATGGTGATACTCCCCGACGAACTCGATCTTCCTGATGTTCGTCACCTTCCCCCCGCTATTATAAGCGGGGGGGTTTTTCGGATAAAATTATTTAATTTCAAGGGTCGCGGCGCGTGTCGCGACCCACATGGCAAGCCGCTCCTGAAACGACGGGACTGCTTTGGGATGTGCGATAAATGCGTCTTCACGCATCATGCGCCACTGCTGGCCCTCATCTCCAAATATCACATCTGACCGGGCCGACTGCGGCAAATGCCCCACAAAAAACCATTTGACCAAAGGTCCTTCGGCAAAGGAACGCCCCCAACAGACTGCTTGCTCCGGAACGTGCAGCCCCAATTCCTCGCGGCATTCACGCAAAGCGCACTCCATGGGCGTCTCTGCACCCTCGCGACCACCACCGGGCAAATCCCAATGATCCGCATAGATCAGGCCAGGCGCCGCATCGCGCAAGATCACCGCCAATTCATCCCCAAGATAAAGCGCTAGTTTGGCCCCCGCAAACGTCGCCCCCGTATATGGCTCTATGTCGAATTGCATGGCTCTCTCCGGTTGGGAGGTTTATAGTTAATCATCCCTTGATAGATCACAATCCCCGCCATGCCAGCCCTATGCCGCGATTGCCTGACCCAATTTGACGATGCCCGCCGGTGTCCGTCCTGCGCCAGTCCGCGGGTGACGCGGCACCCTGAACTGTGGGATTTGAGCGTTGCGCATATGGATTGCGATGCTTTCTACGCGTCCGTTGAAAAGCGCGATGATCCGTCGCTTGAAGGTAAACCTGTCATCATCGGTGGCGGACAGCGCGGCGTTGTCTCGACGGCCTGCTACGTCGCACGCATCCGCGGTGTTCGGTCCGCCATGCCAATGTTTCAGGCGCTCAAACTGTGCCCCGATGCTGTGGTGATCCGTCCGCGCATGGAGGAATATGTCAAGGCCTCCCACGCGATCCGCGCCATGATGGTGGAACTCACCCCAGCAATCGAACCGTTGTCGCTGGATGAGGCGTTTCTGGATATGAGCGGCACCGCCCGTCTGCACGGCGCACCGCCTGCTGTGATGCTCGCCCACCTCGTGCGCCGCATGAAAACCGAACTAGGCCTCACCGGCTCGATCGGGTTGAGCCATAACAAGTTTCTGGCCAAAGTCGCATCCGATCTCGACAAACCGCACGGCTTCTCCGTGATTGGCAAGGCCGAGACCCAAGAGTTTCTACGCGATAAACCTGTGCGCATGATCTGGGGGGTAGGGGCAGCAGCGCAGGCATCGCTAGACAAGGCCGGCATCCGCACGTTCACCGACCTGTTGCGCTGGGAGCAGGCCGATCTGGTTGCGCGTTTCGGCGGCATGGGAGAACGTTTGTACCATCTGGCACGCGGGCAGGATAGGCGCCGCATCTCATCCCATGCCCCGATGAAATCCATCTCCAATGAGACGACGTTCAACGTAGACACCTCTGACGCGGATTTGTTGGACGGGCACATCTGGCGGATGGCCGAGAAGGTAGCATGCCGCGCCAAGGCGAAGAATTTGGCCGGCCGAGTGGTGACGCTCAAGCTCAAGCGCGCGGATCATACGCTGCTGTCACGGCGCGTGGCCCTCAGTGATCCCACCCAGCTTGCCGACCGGATTTACCGCACCGCACGCGGGCTATTTGATCAAGTGAAAGAAAATGGCCCATACAGGTTGCTAGGATGCGGACTATCCGACCTGAGCGATGCAGCGGGCGCTGATAAACTAGAGGATCTGCTTGATCCTGACGCGGGCCGTCGATCAAAGGCCGAGCGCGCAGCAGACGCGATCCGCGACCGTTTTGGCGCGCGCGCGATCGTTAAGGGCCGCACACTGCGCTAGCGTATTACTCTGCTGCCAGCGGAATGCGGCCTTCCCCTATGGCTGCGACCTGCCGAATCACACCGCGCAAAGCAGCCTGAACCGACTCAAAATCGCCATTGGGACGGATCAACTGCTCATTCATGTACAAAGACCGGTCAATTTCGACCTGAACAGCGTGTTGCCCCTTGGCGGGTCGCCCGTAAGCCTGCGTAATGTAAGCGCCCGCAAATGGCGCGTTGCGAGTCAGGACAAAGCCCGCCTCGGAAAAGGCAGCCTCGATCCGATCCACCACATCGCCGCTTGCGGCCGCGCCAAAGCGGTCGCCCAGCACAACGTCAGGTCGGCGCATTCCTGAACGCGCCACTCCGTCCATCGCTTCATGCGGCATAGAGTGGCAATCAATCAGAACCGTCTGCCCATGGCGCGTGTGAGCTGTGTCTAGCAGTGCCTGCAGGCGATTGTGATAGGGTTCCCAATAGCATTGAATCCGCTCTTGCGCCTCTTCCATAGTCATTTTGCCGCGATAAATGGCGCGCCCGTTGGCCACCACACGCGGAATGACCCCCAAACCGGATGATACACGCGGATTGTGCCCGACACGCCGCACCCCTTCGATCAATGCGGGATCAAGCTCGTCCCGTGCGCGGTTGAGGTCCACGTAGGCCCGTGGCGCCCCAGCCTTAATAAAGGCCGCGCCGTATTCCGGCGCACATTCAAACAGCGTATCTACGAAGGCATCTTCGGAGGAGCGGATCGCATGTTCGTTCAAAACCGTCTTGCGCAGGAACGACCAGCTATAGTCCCGACCCGAGTGAGGTGAGGCAAATACAACACATGACGTGGGCCTGGCAGGCAGCAAAACATCAAAAGCAGAAGCGGGCATATGCGTATCCTTTCAAATAAAAGACATAGCGCAGATTATAACAAAGCCAAAAGCCCTTGATCACAGTTGCGACTCCTTTTATAGCACGCGGACGGCGCGGTGTATTCGCGCCCCAATTTCGTTTGGGGCTAGGGAATCGCGTTCATATAGTGGGTGATTAGCTCAGCGGTAGAGCACTTCGTTGACATCGAAGGGGTCACTGGTTCGATCCCAGTATCGCCCACCATGTATTCACTGGCATGTTCGCCTCGCGAACGTGCTGCCCGTAACCCGGCGCTGGCCCGCGCCACATAACTGGAAGGATGGAACTGATGAAAGTTCGAAATTCGCTCCGCTCGCTTAAAAACCGGCACCGCGACTGCCGTGTTGTGCGTCGCAAAGGCCGCGTTTACGTGATCAATAAAACCCAGAAGCGCTTTAAAGCCCGTCAGGGTTGAACCGCCTCTTCTTGGTGACTTAAAAAGGCTGCTCCCGCCGGAGCGGCCTTTTTGTTGTTTGCTCAACAGACAACAGTGCGCAGTTTGAACCTACGCCCTACAAAGGGCATCAGTCCTCCAGACGCATGATCCCCGTTACATCCGATCAACGTCGCCCCCCCAGCCGTACCGCATTGACTGATATCCCAAGCGATTCTCTGACAGATCAACTCTGGCTCAACGCGCAACCCTGCCATTTCCCCTGAACCACGGTCAGTCAGATCAATCTTATGACCTGCTTTGGTGCCGAACCCGTGCACCTCAAAGGTAAGCGCCTCAGGCAATTCAATGACCTTTGTCTCACCTTGTCGGCCGAACATCGCGTCTTCCCCCTGCCATCGCACTCCGGCTGCGAACCGCACGCGGTAGGTTCCAGGTGGGACTAGAACCTTAAAGAACCGCCCCCCAACGATAAACGCAGCGAAAGCGTCCGTTCCAGTTTCTGCGCGGGACAGCAACAGGACATAGTTTTCACCAACGTTGGTTTTGACGAGCAGTGGAAACACGCCCGGTAAACCGGTCTTGTTCCACATCAAGCCATGCCGGGGTTGGGTCGTGTTTTCTGGACCCGCTTGAGCAATCAGTGTCGCAGGCAACACCAGCGCAAACAGCAGTAAAGCTATTCTGAACCATCCAACCATTGTTTGCGCCATGATCTCTCCTAAGTGAAGTAGCAGACGCATGAAGCCTACCACAGCTGACATCTGGCACCAGCCACAGCTGATCAAGCAATCCGCACTGGTACTTGCCTCTGCTGCTGCGCAATATGCCGGCAACAGTCAGAATATTGAAAAGGATAGAACTATGGCCGAATACACCCCACCAAAAGTCTGGACATGGGATAGCGAAAGCGGCGGGAAGTTCGCTTCTATCAACCGCCCCATCGCAGGAGCCACCCACGACAAGACCCTTGAGATCGGCAAGCACCCGCTGCAGCTTTATTCGCTGGCAACGCCAAATGGCGTCAAAGTCACCATCCTGCTCGAAGAGTTGCTGGCCGCCGGCCATACGGGCGCCGAGTATGACGCTTGGTTGATCAATATCGGTGAGGGCCAGCAGTTTGGCTCCGACTTTGTGGACATCAACCCGAACTCAAAGATTCCTGCGCTGATGGACCGCTCCGGTGACACCCCGCAGCGCGTGTTCGAAAGCGGTGCGATTCTGCTATACCTTGCGGAAAAATTTGGCGCGTTCGTGCCCAAAGACCCCGCCCAGCGGACCGAGATGATGAGCTGGCTGTTCTGGCAGATGGGCTCTGCGCCGTATCTCGGTGGCGGCTTTGGCCACTTCTACGCCTACGCCCCTGAGAAATTCGAGTACCCGATCAACCGCTTCTCGATGGAAACCAAGCGTCAGCTCGACGTGATGGACCGGCATCTAGCAGAGAACAAATGGTTTGCCGGAGACTATTCCATCGCAGATATTGCGATTTGGGCGTGGTATGGTCAGCTGGTTCTTGGCCGCCTCTATTCCGCGGCTGAGTTCCTTGATGTGACCAGCTACAAAAACGTGCTCCGCTGGGCCGAAGCGATTGACAAACGTCCTGCTGTTACGCGGGGCCGCATGGTCAATCGCGCGTTTGGGGACGATCTGTCCATGCAGCTGCATGAGCGTCACGATGCCAGCGATTTCGAGACAAAGACCCAAGACAAAGTCGCAAAAGACTAACTGACATCCTCGCGCGCCGGTTTTTCCTGGCGCGCGGGCTTCCTGTGCCAAACGCCTTAGCGGCGCCCGACCTGACGGCAGATCAGAATCACTGGCAACAGCCCCATCGCCACGATCACAAGGCTCGGCACTGCCGCGCCTTCGAGCCTTTCGTCACTGGCCAGCCGGTAGGCTTGCACCGCAAGCGTGTCAAAGTTGAACGGCCGCATGATAAGGGTGGCTGGCAGTTCTTTCATCACGTCGACAAATACGATCAACAGAGCCGTTAGAAGGCTTGGTGCGAGGATCGGCAGGTGCACGCGGCGCAGCGTACCCATCGGCCCCTGCCCCAGCGATCGTGAGGCCGCGTCCATGTTCACATGCACCATCGCCTGCCCGCCTTCATAGGCACCCAATGCAGCAGCCAAGAAGCGGACCATATAGGCCACCACAAGCAACCAGATAGAACCGGTAATGAGCAAGCCCGTCGAAATATCAAATGTGCTGCGCATCCACGCATCAAGCGCGTTATCGAAGGCGGCAAAGGGCACCAGCAAACCCACGGCAATCACACCGCCCGGCACCGCATAGCCCAGCCGCGCCACATAGGCCGCGCCTTGCGCCAAACGTCCACCATGCATCCGCTGGAAAAAGCCGACACTGATCGCTGCGGTCACAGTTACCACCGCGGCGACCAACGCCAAAGTGGCCGAGTTCTTGATGAAACCCAAATAACGCGCGCTGAACAAATTCTGCTCTGATCCCAAGCCCATAACGAACAACACCGCAATGGGTAGCAGCGCACCAAACACAACAGGTACCCCGCAAAGCATCATCGCTAAGCCTGCACGCCATCCGCGCAACTGTACCGCCGGTGCAGCTTTGGCACGGCGCGCGGGGTCGTGGTACTTTGCATCGCCGCGCTGCATCCGCTCCAGCATCGCCAGGAGCAGCGCAAAGCTGAGCAAGCACAGCGCCAGTTGCGCAGCACCGACGCGATCAAACAGCGAAAACCAGCTGGTGTAGATACCTGTGGCAAATGTCTGCACACCGAAATACGCAACGGTTCCGAAGTCTGCGATAGTCTCCATCACCGTCAGCAGCACCCCGCCCGCAATCGCCGGCCTTGCAAGGGGAAGGCTGACCTTAAAGAACGCGGCCCAAGGCGAAGAACCCAACGCACGCGCGGCCAGAAACGTGGTTCCGCTTTGTTGTAGGAACGCCGCCCGCGCCAGCAGATAGACATAAGGATACAGCACCAGCACCAGCATCGCCGCCGCTCCGCCAAGCGAGCGTATCTCGGGGAACCAATAGTCACGTGGCCCCCAACCTGTCAGATCGCGAAGAGTGGTTTGGACGATTCCGGGATGATCCAACACGTGAGTATAGGCATAAGCCAGCACATAGGCCGGAAAGGCCAACGGCAGCACCAGCCCGATCTCGAACAGCCGTACGCCAGGAAAACGGGTCATAGTGACCAGCCACGCAGCACCGACACCGATACTGAAAGTGCCCAATGCCACCAGTACGACCAACGTAAAAGTGGTGCGCGCATAGCCACCCAGCACTGTCTGCGCCAGCAACTGCACGGTCTCTGTCCCGCCTGAAATCGCTGCCAAAAGCACTGCCAGCATGGGTAAAGCGCAAATGGCCGCCACAAATACGGCAACGCCCGACAGCGCGCGCACGCCATCGCGTTTTTTCTTGCTGGAAGGAGTCGTCGCATCGGCCATGCGTCTATGTCGACTATTTTACTCGGAAAGGCCAGATGCTCCGATAAGGCAGGCTCAATCGTAGCTCCGCTGATCTTCGATGACCAATCCGTCTTTGGGGAGGCTCCCCTTAGTGACGACTTCGATCCGCCCTTTGAGCTTCAGAAGCTCGCTCACCGACTGCGCGTAAGCTTCTGTATTGGGCGCATCACTTTCGATCATGACGGTCATCACATCCTGCTCCGCCTCGCGAGTGGCCACAACGCGCGCGCGGCTGATTTCGTCGTGATGCGCGACCAGTTGCGCGACCTGTTCGGGGCGCACAAACATGCCTTTGATCTTGGTGGTCTGGTCTGCGCGGCCCATCCAGCCCTTGATGCGCATGTTGGTGCGGCCACAAGGACTTTGCCCAGCCATCACAGCGCTCAGATCGCCTGTCGCAAAGCGGATCAACGGGTAGTCGGGATTCAGCGTGGTCACAATAACTTCGCCCACTTCGCCTTCAGCCACGGGACTTCCTGTGCCCGGGGTCACAATTTCGACAATCACGTTCTCGTCCACGATCATGCCTTCGGCTGCAGGGGATTCGTAGGCGATATTGCCCAGATCAGCCGTGGCATAGCACTGCAAACAGGTGATGCCGCGTTCAGTGTACCAAGCGCGCAAGCTGGGGAAGAGCGCGCCGCCACCAACTGCAGCGCGAGAGATAGCAAGGGTGATACCCATCTCGTCTGCTTTCTCCAGAATGATCTTGAGGTAGTCGGGCGTGCCAGCATAGGCCGTCGTGCCGAGGTCGCGGGCCGCGATCACCTGAAGCTCTGTCTGGCCGGTACCAGCCGGCAGCACAGCCGCGCCAACGGCCCGCGCACCACTCTCGAAAATCATACCCGCTGGAGTCAGGTGGTAGCCAAAGCAGTTGTGGACGATGTCGCCCTCACCGATCCCCATTGCGTGCAGGAAACGCCCCATGCGCCACCAGTCAGGGTCAGTCGAGGAAGGCTCATAAATCGGACCGGGAGATTGGAACACATGGCTGAAACCATGAGCGGGTTTCGTGGTGAAGCCGCCGAAGGGCGCAGATGTAGCCTGCGCCTTACCCAATTCGGATTTGCGCAGCACCGGCAAGGCGGCAAGTGCGTCGATGCTGGTGATCTGTGCTGGATCAACACCGTCTAACGCCCCCGCATACCCAGACAACCCCTTCGCGCGTTCGATTTGTTCGGGCAACGCGCGGGCAATGTCAGCGGCGCGTGCGTCAGCGCTACGGATTTCCAGATCATCGAAAAAGCTCATATCAGTCACTCGTTTTTGCGTGCAGGCGAAGGCCCGCATCGTTTCTATCGAAATTCTTTTAGACGGCCACGCCGAACAGACGCCCGACGGCGGCGGTTACAGCCATGGCAAGCCCGCCCCAAACAACGACCCGCAACGCAGCAGGACCAATCGATGCCCCGCCCGCTACCGCTCCCAAGGCCCCAAGGCCGGTCAGGGCGATCAGTGTTACAATCACCACCACTGGGATCAGCACCGCTGCTGGTGCAAGCATAGCCGCAACGAGCGGAATTGCTGCAAAGGCACTGAATGTGACAGCTGAGGCAAAGGCCGCCAACAATGGTTGGGCCGCCTGCTCTTCGGTCAGGCCTAACTCGTCGCGCACGTGTGCGCCCAAGGCATCGCTTTCGGTCAACTCTCGCGCCACCTGTCTGGCCGTCGCTTCGGACAGACCACGGGCGACGTAAATCTCTGCCAGTTCGGCCTCTTCGCCTGCCGGATCATCAAGCAATGCCTGCCGCTCGCGGGCAATATCAGCATTCTCCAGATCAGCCTGTGACGACACGCTCACGTACTCACCTGCCGCCATAGACATCGCACCCGCAGCTAGACCCGCAGCACCTGCAATCAATACTGCACGCGGTGACGGATCAGCCGCAGCGACCCCGACAATCAGCGAAGCCACAGAAACAATGCCGTCATTGGCCCCCATTACGGCGGCACGAAGCCAGCCAACGCGGTCAACCAGATGCGGATCATCGCTGTGTGCAGACGGCTCCATATCAGGACAACCAGCGCTTGCGGCGGCGGTAGCTGCGAACTTCACGGAAGGATTTACGCCCCTCGTCCGACATACCGAGATAGAACTCTTTCACATCCTGATTTTCGCGCAGATCATCGGCAGGCCCGTCCATCACGACGCGACCACTTTCCAGAATATAACCGTAGTGCGCAAAGCGCAGTGCGACGTTGGTGTTCTGTTCGGCCAACAAGAAAGTCACGCCTTCCTTCTCGTTGATCTCTTTGACAATTTTGAAAATCTGCTCAACCAACTGCGGGGCCAGCCCCATCGACGGCTCATCCAGCAGGATCGTCTCGGGGCGGCTCATCAATGCGCGGCCAACAGCACACATCTGTTGCTCACCACCCGACGTGTAGCCCGCCTGAGACTTGCGACGCTCGCGCAAGCGCGGGAAATAGTTGTAGACCATCTCAAGATCCGCAGCGATGGCACCCTTGCCATCGGTCCGTGTGTAGGAGCCTGTCAGCAGGTTTTCCTCGATGGTCAAATGCTCAAAACAGTGGCGGCCTTCCATCACCTGCACGACACCCTTTTTCACCGTCTCGGCGGGGTCCTGATGCTGGATGGTGGCTCCGCGATACTTGATCGAGCCCTTGGTCACTTCGCCTCGCTCAGAGGCTAGCAAACCGGAAATTGCTTTCAGCGTGGTCGTTTTGCCAGCGCCGTTGCCGCCTAGAAGAGCGGTGATTCCGCCCTTTGGCACGTTCAGACTCACGCCCTTGAGAACAAGGATCACGTGATTATAGATCACTTCGATGTTGTTCACTTCGAGCAGATTCTCGACCTGCACCTCAGCGGGTTTTGCGTCCAACATGTTCCTTGGTCCCTTTTTTGAAATCCCGAAATCCTCTGGCCGCCACGCGGGGCAGCGGCCAGAGGGGTAGCCGCTTACTTGCAGCCGGCTTCGATGTTGTTTTCCGCAGCATAGGCAGAGGAATCTTCGGCAATCAGACCGTCGATCAGCTCTTTGTCTGTCGCGCCAAAGTCGGAAATCAGGCTCCAAGTTTTGGTGGATGCATCCCACTGGGTCACACCAACCATGCCGTCACCACCGTGGTTCTGGCAGGACACTTTGAACGCAGGACCAAAGTTTGGAAGGCCAAGTGCAGCCATCTTCTCTTCGGTCATCTCAAGTGCTTCCATACCGTCACGCATCTGGGATGCGTTGATCTGGGCTACACCGTGGATTTCCTGAGCTGTTTTAGCAGCTTCGGCAGCCAGCATCGCAGCATAGAGGCCACGGTTATACAGAACAGTACCGATCTGGTCACCGGCACCCGCCGCATTTCCCGCATCCACAACGTGCTTCTGGATGTCGTCGAACACAGGGAAGTCGCTACCCACACCGTGGAACGTCAACGCCTTATAGCCGTTGGCTGCTTCGCCTGCTGCCATTACGTCATTCTCGGAACCGGACCACCAGATGCCGATGAAGTTTTCCATCGGGAAACGGATGTTCGCAGCTTCCTGAACCGCAACCTGGTTCATTACGCCCCAGCCGTACATGATCACATAGTCAGGCTTATCGCGGCGGATTTGCAGCCACTGGGATTTCTGCTCCTGACCGGGGTGGTCAACTGGCACTTCTTTGAACTCGAACCCGTGCTTGGCGGACAGTTCCGTCAGCGTGCGGATCGGCTCTTTGCCGTAGGCAGAGTTGTGATAGACGAGCGCGATTTTCTTGCCCTTCAGATCGCCACCGTTCTCGGACAGCAGGTAGTTGATCGCACCGGAGGCACCATCCCAGTAGTTCGCAGGATAGTTGAACGTGTGGGTGAACACTTCGCCATTCTTTGCAGACGTACGGCCATAGCCCATTGTGTGCATTGGAATGTCATCAGCAGTGGTTTTCGGGATCAGCTGGTAGGTGATACCTGTGGACAATGGCTGGTATACCAGACCGCCGCCGCCTTTGAGCGACTCGTAGCATTCCACACCTTTTTCGGTGTTATAGCCGGTCTCACACTCTGGCACGGTGGTCATCACGCCGCCGATACCGCCATCACGTGCGTTCAGCATCGTGAAGTAATCCGCATAACCGTCAGCAAACGGGATACCGCCCGCTGCATAGGGGCCAGTGCGATAGCTCATCGATGGGAACACAAGATCCGCCAAAACGGGGCTTGCTGCCATCATGGATGCTACGGCAATTGTACCTAGTTTATATTTCATCGGTGTTTCCTCCCTTGGATTTTATCCGATTGGTTTCATGGGCGGGTTGTCCCGCCTTCGTTATTCGCAGCCCGTCCGCATTAGTGCGGGAAGGGCCACAATCTCAGTTTCTCTTTCGCGACGCGCCACAGCTGGTTGATGCCGTGCGGCTCCGCGATCAGGAATACGATAATCAACAGGCCAACAATCACCAGCTGCAAATGCGCCACGATATCCGTTGGCCAGCCCAGCCAGTCCACGCCGACGACCTTAAGCGCGACCGGCAGCAGAACAAGGAAAGCAGCCCCCGCGAACGATCCAAAGATACTGCCCAGACCGCCGATGATGATCATGAACAACACGAGGAACGATTTCTGGATGCCGAACACTTCACCCACTTCCACAGCGCCAAGATAGACGGAGAAGAAAAGCGCACCGGAGATGCCGATAAAGAAGCTAGATACCATGAACGCTGTCAGTTTGGCGCGCAGCGGGTTCACCCCTATGATTTCGGCCGCGATGTCCATGTCACGGATCGCCATCCATTTGCGCCCAGAAGAGCCGCGCGTCAGGTTGCGGGCGATGACTGCGCTGATGATGGTGAAGAACAGACAGAACAGATAGACTGCCCAAGGTGTTGTTGACGGGCCAGTGATCAAAATGCCGAACAAGTCGCGCTCTGGTGCGCTGATCTGACCGGACGCTGAGTAATTGTAGAACCATGAAACGCGGTTAAACAACCACACAAGGAAAAACTGCGCCGCCAGCGTCGCCACGGCGAGGTAGAACCCTTTGATCCGCAAGCTCGGCAGGCCGAACAAAACACCCACAAAGGCCGTCATAATCCCGCCCATGATGACCGAGAAGAAGATGTTGAACTCCGGCAAGCGGAACAGCAATTCACCACCCCACCAAATGTCCACGCCCGTCATGAATTTATAGCAAGAATACGCGCCCACAGCCATGAAACCACCGGTCCCAAGGCTTACCTGTCCGCAGTATCCCACAAGGATATTCAGGCCCAACGCCGCGATCGAATAGATCAGGAACGGCATCATGAGCGAGTTGACCCAATAGTCATTGAGCACAAACGGCACTACGAAGATCGCAATGAACAGCACCAAATAATAGCGGTAGCGATCAAACTTGATCGGGAACGTCTGCTGGTCCTCGGCGTAGGTCGTACTGAAATCGCCTGCTTCACGGTAGAACATTATGCGCGTCCTTCTTTATTTAGCTTGCCGAAAACCACCGGGGTCCGGTTCAACATGTCAGTATCAAACACGCTCAATGATCTTCTCCCCGAACAGGCCTTGCGGACGGAATACCAGGAATAGCAGCGCCAGCATGTAGGCAAACCAGTTCTCGGTCGCACCGCCAAGGAAGGGCGCCCCAATCAGGAATTCAAACAGCTTTTCACCCACACCGATGATCAAGCCACCCACGATGGCACCCGGAATAGAGGTGAACCCGCCTAGCATCAGGACCGGAAGCGCTTTCAAAGCGATTAGCGACAGCGAGAACTGAACCCCGGATTTCGCGCCCCACATGATCCCCGCGACCAAGGCAACAAACCCCGCCAACGACCAGACCAAAATCCAGATAAAGTTGAGCGATACACCAACCGACAATGCCGCTTGATGGTCATCCGCCACGGCCCGCATTGCGCGGCCCTGCTTGGTATACTGCGCAAACATCACCAACCCGATCACAAGGATCGCCGCAATGATGCTGGCTACGATATCGAGGTTATCGATGAAAAAGCCATAACCGAACGCTTCGTACGTCGTGCCTTCCAGCCACATGTTCATGCCCTGCGGCAAACACGCGCCCTCCGCGGCACAGACGTCCAACGCCTTAAGCTCGGACCCCCACATCAAATCCGCCACACCTTCAAGGAAGTAGGCAAGGCCGATAGTGGCCATAAACAGGATGATAGGCTCTTGGCCCACCAGATGGCGGAACACAAACCGCTGCACGGCCCAGGCCAGTGCGATCATCACAAACACCGTCAGAATGATCGCAAGGAAGGAATGCACATGCCATCCAAACTTGTGCACATCCGTGCCAAATATCGCGTTGATCAGGTGTGAAAACGGTACCTGTCCGTTCTGGATGCCGACCAGCGTCATTGCAGCAAACAGCGCCATGACCCCTTGGGCATAGTTGAAAATGCCGGACGCCTTATAGATCAGCACAAAGCCAAGCGCCACGAGCGCATAAAGCACCCCCGCCATCAGACCGTTGGCAAAGACCTCGATTGTAAAAGCAAGTTGTTCGTTCATCACACAGCTCCTCCGAGATCAATCATGTGCCACACCCAGATACGCATCAATCACTGCCTGATTGTTGCGCACGTCGTGCGGCGTGCCATCACCGATCTTCTTGCCGTAATCCATCACAACCACACGGTCGCTCAGGTCCATCACAACACCCATGTCATGCTCAATAAGTGCAATCGTGGTGCCAAATTCATCGTTCACATCAAGGATAAAGCGGCTCATGTCCTCTTTCTCCTCAACGTTCATACCCGCCATCGGCTCATCGAGCAGCAGGATCGAAGGCTCAGCCGCAAGGGCGCGGGCCAGCTCGACACGTTTTTTCAAACCGTAAGGCAGACGCGAAACGGGGGTTTTGCGAATGGCCTGAATTTCCAGGAAATCGATGATTTTCTCGGCTACTTCGCGGTTCTCGACTTCTTCACGCTCCGCAGAACCCTTCCAAAGCATCTGGGACAACAGGCCGGACTTCATATGTGTCAAACGTCCAGTCATTACGTTGTCCAACACAGACATCCCCTCGAACAAGGCGATATTCTGGAACGTCCGCGCAATGCCCTGCTCGGCCACCTGAAACGGCTTCATAGGCGGGCGACGCGAACCTTGATACCAGACTTCGCCGTCCTGCGGCACATAGAATCCGGAGATCACGTTGAGCATGGATGACTTACCCGCCCCGTTCGGCCCGATGATCGCGCGAATTTCGCCCTCACGAATATCGAAAGAGATATCTTTGATCGCTTCCACGCCACCAAAGCGCAGAGTGATGTTTTTCATCTCCATAACCACAGGACCAATCGTGCGCCCGTCCGCGGTCACATAACTCTCGGCGTTATCCTTCACGCGATGCCCCCCTGCTTATTTCTATCTGTCATTTTCATTCCCGAACAGGAGGGTGGTCGGGGCGTCGTCGCAGACGCGCGTCGTCCCATCCTCATTCCGCCGCCATCTTGCGGTTGTCCGCAAATATCTTGGCAGAGCGCACTTCCAGCGTTGCTTTAATGCTGCCCTTGCGCCCGTCTTCATAGGTCACTTCCGTCTCAGTGCTGATCTGTTCGGAACCATCGTAAAGCGCGGTGATGATGTCGTGGTATTTCTCTTCGATAATCCGGCGGCGCACTTTGCGCGTGCGCGTCAGTTCTCCGTCATCTGCATCCAGCTCTTTGTGCAGCACAACAAAGCGGTGCACCTGACAGCCCGATAGCATCTCGTCTTCAGCCACCGACGCGTTCACAGCCTCAACGTGTTCCTGAATCTGCTGCATCACCTGCGGGTGACGCGCCAGTTCTTGATAGGAGGCATAGCCGATGTTATTCCGCTCGGCCCAGTTGCCCACCGCCGTTAGGTCGATGTTGATGAACGCTGTGCACTGCTCTTTCCCGTTTCCAAAAACAACCGTCTCCAGAATGTTCGGGAAAAACTTGAGCTTGTTCTCCACGTATTTCGGCGCAAATAGCGCCCCGCTTTCCATCTTACCCACATCCTTCGCGCGGTCGATGATCCGCAGATGGCCTGTATCCGGCTCGATAAATCCGGCGTCACCCGTGGCAACCCAGCCCTCGGCATCCTTGGTGTCTGCCGTGCTTTCGGGGTTCTTGTAGTACTCAACAAACACACCGGGTGAGCGGTAGAAAACCTCGCCGTTGTCGGCAATCTTCAGCTCCACACCGGGGCAAGTCACACCGACCGTGTCACTACGCACTTCACCATCCGGCTGCGCAGTGATGAAAACTGTCGCTTCGGTCTGGCCGTACAACTGCTTGAGGTTGATGCCGAGTGAGCGGTAAAAGTCGAAAATTTCCGGCCCGATCGCCTCGCCCGCAGTATAGCCAACACGTACGCGGCTAAAGCCCAGCGTGTTTTTCAGCGGCCCGTAGATGAGCAGTTCACCCAGCTTGTATTTCAGCTTATCGCCAAAGCTCACATCCTTGCCGTCCAGAATCGCTGGCCCGACTTCGCGCGCATGCGCCATGTAGTAGTCGAACAGCTTTTTCTTGAAGCGGCTGGCGTCTTCCATGCGGATCATCACATTGGTGAGCTGCGTCTCGAACACCCGTGGCGGCGCGAAATAGTATGTCGGCCCGATCTCGCGCAGGTCCACATGCATCGTGTCCGCACTTTCGGGACAGTTCGTGCAAAATCCGGTCCAAAGCGCCTGCCCCACCGAGAAAATGAAATCCCCAACCCATGCCATAGGCAGATAAGCCAGAATGTCATCGGACTGACGCAAGTTGTCGAACTCGGACGAAGATTTGGCCGTCTCGATAACATTGCGGTTGCTCAGCACCACCCCCTTGGGCTTGCCGGTCGTGCCGGAAGTATAGAGCATCACGCCCGTGCTGTCATAATTCAGCTTGGCCTGACGCGCTTCCAATTCCTTGATGTGCTTCTCGCGGTTCGCGCGGCCCATTTCCTGCACCGCCTGATACTGGTCCAGATGCTCATGGTCATATTTACGCAAGCCACGCGGATCGAGGTAAATCATCCGCTCGAACTCAGGCAGCTGGTCTTTGACATCCGTGATTTTGTCGACCTGCTCCTGATCGCCCACCACGGCAAAGCGCGCACCGCAATGGCTCATCACATAGGCCATCTCTTCGGCGTTGGCGTCTTGATAGAGTGGCACAGGCACAGCGCCGCACATCTCGGCTGCCATCATCGCCCAATAAAGGTAAGGACGGTTGCGCCCGATGATGGAGACGAAGTCACCCTCGTTCAGGCCCAATTCCAAAAATCCAAGCGCAAGCGCTTCGACTTCGTCGCGCGTCTGGCTCCAGGTCCAGCTCTGCCAGATCCCGTATTCCTTCTCGCGGTAGGCAGGAGCGTCGGCGAACTGCTTTGCATTGCGATGCAAAAGCGCAGGTACAGACGCAGGTTGCCCCGCAGGACATTGTATCAAAGCCAAAGTGTATCCTCCCTATCCTGCCTTTTTGACAGGCCGATCGCGTTTGCGCGATTCAGTGTAGTGCTTAGAATGGCAGGCTTAGTATCCGCGTCAACTTTTTCGTGATGTTTTCACAATTCTTACGAATTGTAACAGGCGCCACTCATCCTTTGACACCCTGCCACGCGGGTGCAAACTGTGCGCTATGGCGCTGAGCAACGATCAAACAAAATCCATGACTATGGCAGGCCTGAACCTTATCGGGCAGGCCCTGACGATCTATGACCGCGAACTGCGCCTCGTGGTTTGCAATGCGCCGTTCCAGACCATGTTCGACCTGCCCAACGCGCTGGTCACCCCCGGCGCGGACTTTGTCGATACCATCACCCATCTCGCGCGTACTGGCGAATATGGTGAGATCGAAGACGTCGACAGCTTCGTGGAGGAGCGCACCCAGCAGGCTCGCGCGTTTGAGCCGCACTATATGGAACGAACACGGGCCAACGGCCGTACGATCTCGGTCGAGGGATCGCCCTTGCCGGAAGGAGGCTGGGTCACAGTCTATACCGACATCTCAGACACGAAGGCCCAAGAAGCGTTGTTGCGCGCGCGATCGGACGCGTTGAGTGATCAGCTTCTAGCCCATGCCGAACAGTTGGCCCAGACCAACCGCGAACGCGCTGCGATGATCACAGCGCTGGAAGAAACCAAACGGCAACTCACCGCATCCGAAGCCCGCGCGCGCCTAACCACCGAGATGATGCCGGCCCATATCGCCCATGTGGACGCTTCCGGCCTTTATACCTATTCGAATCAGCGTCTCAGCACGATCATCCCGCACCGTCCTTCGAATATTCTGGGCCAGCCAATCCGCGATGTGTTGGGCGCGGACAACCATGACAAGATACTTGGCGCCCTCACAACAGCCTATGAAGGCGCGCCCGCCGTGCAAGAGTTCACCGACGAGACCAGTGCACGGCGCATCAGAACAGCTTTTACGCCGGACCGTGCGGGCGGTGTCTATATCCTGTCGATGGACGTGACCGAAGAAACTCAGACCCGCGCCGCCCTGCAACAGACCCGTCGCCGTGCGCTGGCCGCACAGATCACCTCGGGGTTGGCACATGACTTTTCTAACCTATTGACCATCATTCTTGGTTTGCAATCTCGGTTGGGTCGCCTGCCCGCCCTACCTGCCGATGCCGCCCCCCTGATTGAGGGCACGCTGGCAGCCGTACGGCGCGGCGGTGCGCTGCTAACGTCTATCGCGCAAATCTCGGGACCGCGCAGCCTGCGCCCCACAGCCACCGACCTGCGAGATCTGGTGCAAGACCTTGTGACGCTAGCCGAACCCACATTGCCAAAGGGGATGACCCTTTCTCAGCGGATACCCGACATAGGTCACGTTCTTCTGGACCGCGGTATGTTACAAGACAGCCTGCTGAACCTTGTACTAAACGCCCGCGATGCAATGGGTACTCAAGGCGCAATCAACATCACAGTCCGCCGCGTTCATGACATCTGGATCGAGTTTCAGATCAGCGATACCGGTCCCGGCTTTTCTACTGCCGCGCTCAGTCGCGGACTTGATCCGTTCTTTACGACGAAAGGGGCTGAAGGCTCCGGCCTTGGCCTGCCTATGGTCTACGACATGACAAAACTCGCCGGCGGCGACCTGCGCCTTGCAAATACAGAAACCGGCGCGCAGGTGACTTTACGCCTGCCCTACCGTGCGGCTGTCCCCGCAACCACTGGTCTGGCGCTGCTGGTCGAGGATCAAAACGATCTGCGCGCACTGATGCGCGACATGCTGATGGAGCTTGGCCATTCGGTGATCGAGGCCGCCTCGGCGGATGAGGCGACCGCGTTGCTTGCCGATTTGCCCGATATCGCGTTGATCCTCAGCGATTTGCAACTAGTAGGTGACAGCACCGGCACTGATCTGGCGCGCCGCCTTGGGCCAGCCAGCCCGCCGCTAGTGCTGATGACCTCACTGCCACCGGATGCGCCGCTGTTTCTGGAAGCACAAAAATACGCCCCCGTGCTGCGCAAACCTTTCACCACCGAAGACCTCTCAACCCTCATAACTCCAGCAAAGGCAGTCACCAAATGACAAAACCACTGGTCAGCATTCTTGATGACGAGCCCGAGATCCGCACGCTTTTGTCAGACGTACTGCAAGAGGCGGGCTTTGAAACACAGAGCTTTGGCCGCGCGTCTGCGTTTGAGGCAGCGCTGGCCAAACGCACACCCGATGTCTGCCTTGTGGACCTGTCCTTGCCGGATACAGACGGGTTGACACTGGTGCACCGTCTGGCGCTGGAACAAGGCGCTGTGGTGATCATCATATCGGGGCGCGCGCAGGTTCAGGACCGTGTGACCGGGCTAGAGCTTGGGGCCGACGACTATATCAGCAAACCCTTTGATCCTGCCGAAGTCGTCGCCCGCATCCGTGCCCGCCTGCGCGGCGCACGCACACCCACACGGGCCAGTAATACCGCCGCCTTCAACGGATGGACCGCGCATTTTGACCGCTACGTTCTGGAAGATGCCGAAGGGACCGAAACGCCATTCAGCCATGCAGAAGGCGAGGTGCTGCGGCTTTTCCTTGATGCTCCCAAGCGCCTGATCAGCCGTGCACAAATGCAAGAAAGCCTTGGCGGGGCCGCATCAGAAAGCTTTGACCGCGCAATGGATGTTCGCATATCGCGGCTGCGCACGAAGCTACGCGAAGACCCGAAAAATCCGCAGTTGATCAAAACGATCTATGGCGCAGGGTATATCTTTTTGGGTGAGGTGGCTTGGGTCTGAGCCACTTCGGCTAGCGGTGCAACGCCGCTACCGCACCCGCCAGAACCTCCAGCCCCAGCACCAGATCGGCCTCGGCGGTGTCTTCCTGAAAAGCATGGCTGATCCCTCCGATGGAGGGCACGAACAACATCGCCACAGGCATCAACTGCGAGACATTTGTCGCGTCATGCAGCGCGCCCGACGGCATCACCCGCCAGCCGCCATGAGCAAGCGTTTCAGCACTGCTCTCCAACGCCTGACGTAACCGTGCATCCATCTTAACAGGCTCTAGTCCCAACATGGTGCCAAAGGAAACTTCCATCCCCCGTGCCTGCGCGACCTCTTGCGCCAGAGTGAGGATGATCTGCTCCATCCGCCCCAAACGATCAGCATCGCCATCACGCCACTGCATCGAAAACACAGCTTTTCCCGGAACGATGGAGGAGGCATTAGGATGCAAGCTTAGGTGACCAATCGTCCAAACAGTCGCGGGGGTCACCACATTCGCGAACCGCTCGGTCAGCGCGTGATTGAAGTCTGACACGGCCTGAAACGCATCGCGCCGTAGGTGCATGGGCGTGGTGCCTGCATGGTTCTGCTGGCCTTGAAACGTGATCTTCATGTCGCGGATACCGACGATGTCAGATACCACGCCGATCTGCTCAGCGGTCGTATCCAGCACCGGACCCTGCTCAATGTGCATCTCGATGAAACCAGTGAACTGCGCGGGGTCCACGTTGCCAGTATCATTGACTACCTGCCTTGCCTGACCCAACGGGATACCACTATCATCCAGCAGCAGATCAGCCTCTGCCAAGTCTAACTGACCTGACCAAACCGCACTACCTGTGGTCACGCCAAATCGGCCCTCTTCATCCTGAAAAGAAACGACCGAGACCGGCACATCAGCGCTGCGCGCAACCTCTAGCGCTGCAATAACGCCCAGCGCGCCGTCCAGCCAGCCGCCCTCGGGCTGGCTATCACTGTGAGAGCCAAGCAGCAGCGATGGCCCTTCGGCCAAACCGAACAGGTTTCCCATTGCATCAGTCTCGACCCGCAGACCGGCCTCGACCATCCGCGCAGCCAGCCATACCCGCGCGGCGCTATCGGCCTCAGAATAGGCAGGACGCACAACACCTTTACCTACACCGCTTGCCCCGAATGACCGCAGCTTGTGCAGGTCTGCCAGAAACCGCTGTCCATCTACCTGCATCGCACTTCCTTTATTACTCTGCCGCGACAGACGCCTTCACGGCTTCAACCTTCACAGCCGAGAATTTGAACTCGGGAATTTTACCGTAAGGGTCCACTGCCGGATTTGTAAGAATATTCGCGGCCGCCTCAACATAAGCAAAGGGCAAAAATACCATGTCGGGTGAGACCGCGCGGTCCATACGCGCCATGATCTCGATACTGCCACGCTTGGTAGACAGGCGCACCAACTCACCTGGCTCCACGCCAAGTTTGCGCAGTGTGGAGGGGTGCAACGAACAGTTCGCCTCAGGCTCCAACCCGTCAAGCACGCTGGAACGCCGCGTCATGGAACCTGTGTGCCAATGCTCAAGCTGGCGGCCCGTGGTCAGGATCATCGGGTAATCAGCATCGGGAGTATCATCGGGCGCGATGATGCTGGCAGGGGTAAACCGCGCGCGACCACCGGAACGGGGGAAGCCATCTGTGAACACAATCGCCTGACCGGGATCTTCAGGGCTGAGAGACGGGTAGGTCACTGCGTTCTGCACCTCCAGTCGGTCCCATGTGATGTTGTTCAGCGACCCCATGTTCAGCTTCATCTCTGCAAAGACGTCTGCCGGAGAATCGTAGTTCCAGTTCAGGCCCAAACGTTTGGCCAGCTCAACTTCAATCCACCAATCCTCGCGAGCGTCGCCGGGGGGCAGGACCGCGACACGGCCCATCTGGACCTGACGGTTGGTGTTGGTCACGGTTCCGGACTTTTCGGCAAACGCGCTGGCTGGCAGGATCACATCGGCAAAGTTTGCAGTTTCGGTGATGAAGATATCCTGCACCACCAGATGCTCCAACTTCGCGAGCGCATCGCGTGCGTGTTCGACATCGGGGTCGGACATGGCAGGGTTTTCGCCCAGAATGTACATCCCCTTGATGTCGCCATCATGCACTGCGTCCAGAATTTCGGTCACGGTCAGGCCCTTTTCGGCACTGAAATCACCGCTCTCCCAGACCTCTGTGAAGGCAGAGCGCACGCCCTCATCGGTGACCGACTGATAATCCGGCAGAAACATCGGGATCATTCCCGCATCAGAGGCCCCTTGCACGTTGTTTTGACCACGCAGTGGGTGGAGGCCAGCGCCGGGACGACCCACATGTCCCGTCATCAACGCAAGGCTGATCAGGCAACGCGCATTATCCGTGCCGTGGATGTGCTGGCTGACACCCATGCCCCAAAAGATCATCGCAGCTTTCGCCCCAGCAAAGGTGCGCGCCACATCACGGATCACCTCGGCAGAGATGCCACAAATCTTGGACATCTTTTCGGGCGTGAAATCCTTGAGGTGTGCTTTCTCGGCCTCCCAGTTCTCGGTGTAGGCTTGGATATACTGACGGTCGTACAGCTCTTCTTCGACGATCACGTTCATGATGGCATTGAGCATGGATACATCTGTACCGGGCCGGAACTGACACATCTGATAGGCAAACCGTTTTAGCGCCTGACCGCGTGGGTCCATCACGATAAGCTTGCCACCCCGCTTGGTGAACTGTTTGAAATAGGTTGCCGCAACGGGATGGTTCTCAATCGGGTTGGCCCCGATTACGATGGCGACATCTGCGTTCTTGATCTCGTTGAAGGTCGCGGACACAGCACCGGAGCCCACATTTTCCAGCAAGGCCGAAACCGAAGACGCGTGGCATAGCCGCGTGCAGTGATCGACGTTGTTGTGACCAAACCCCTGACGGATGATCTTTTGGAACAGGTAAGCTTCCTCATTGGTGCATTTGGCAGAGCCGAAACCGGCTACGCCTGTACCGCCGATGTCTTTCAGGCCATTCGCCGCCACATCCAGCGCTTCATCCCAAGTCGCCTCGCGGAAGAACTCCAGATAGTTTCCGGGGTCTACGTTCAGACCCTTAGCCGGTGCATGGTCACGCCGGATCAGCGGTTTGGTCAGACGGTGGGGGTGGTGGATATAGTCAAAGCCAAAGCGCCCTTTGACACACAGCCGCCCTTCGTTCGCAGGGCCATTGATGCCGTCGACATATTTGACCTTGCCGTCTTTGACCTTGAGCGAGATTTGGCACCCAACACCACAGAAGGGGCAGATGCTTTCGACTTCGCGGTCAAAGTCTGCGCTGTCGCCCACCTGATCCGCGTCAACCACACTCGCAGGCATCAAGGCACCTGTCGGGCAGGCCTGCACGCATTCGCCGCACGCCACGCAGGTCGAATCGCCCATGGGATCGGCCATGTCGAAAGTGGGATAGCTGTCGTGGCCACGACCGGACATGCCAATCACGTCATTCACCTGCACTTCGCGGCAGGCACGCACACACAATCCGCACGAGATGCAAGCATCAAGGTTCACCCGCATTGCCACGTGGCTGTCATCAAGCAGCGGGATGCGGCCTGCTTCAAGCTTGGGAAAGCGGCTTTCTTCGACGCCATTGAGCGCCGCCATGTCCCACATGTGGCTGGACTTGTCATGGGCTACATCATGCTCTGGGTGGTCGGTCATCAGCAGCTCAACCACCATCTTGCGGGCGTTTTCCGCGCGAGCGTTGTTGGTGGTGACGACCATGCCTTCGGAAGGTTCGCGGATGCACGAAGCCGCAAGCGTACGCTCGCCCTCGATCTCTACCATGCAAGCACGACAATTGCCGTCCGGACGGTAGCCTGGGGCCGGTTTATGGCACAGATGGGGAATTTTCAGACCGCGGCCATTGGCCACTTCCCAAATCGTCAATCCGGCTTCCGCCTCGACGGTCTCACCATCAAGCGTAAATTTGACCTTATCCGTCATAACGATTTCCCTCCAAAGCGCTTTCCACGGTTCTAAACGTGCAGACCCATTGTCGGAAGGTCGTTCCCGACACCGCGCCTCGCATTTCCGCCATACGAGGCGCTTCAGGTTTCCTATAGGCCCCTTTCCCTGCCTATCCGCCTCCCGTATCAAGACCGCAAAGAGCAGGAGCATGCATGTCGACACTCACCCTTATCCGCCACGGTCAGGCCAATTCCACCGCAACAGACGAGGCCAGCTATGACCGGCTGAGCGATCTGGGCCACCAGCAGGCGCAATGGCTGGGCGCACACCTGCGCGACACGCGCGCCCACCACACACGTCTATTCACCGGCACCCTGCGCCGCCATATAGAGACAGCAGACGGGCTGGGCACAAACCTCACTCCCACACGTGACGAACGTTTGAACGAGCTTGAGTATTTTACGCTGGCTCACCTGCTAACCGAGCAACACAATATCCCCTTCCCGAAAGAGCAGGCAGACTTCATCAGCCACCTGCCCACCGTGTTCCAGCACTGGAAAGACGAAAAGCTGGAAGGCGCGCCCGAAACCTATGCCTACTTCCAGAGCCGCATTCGCGATGCGCTGGCCGATATCGCGGCAGGCACTGGTCCAGCGCTGGTCGTTACCTCTGGCGGGTTGATTGCGAACGCTTTGGCGCAGCAAATGGAGCTTGGCGTGGCAGCGACTGCCCGCATGGCGATAGCGATCTTTCACACGTCGCTACACCAATTTCACCCCATCGGGGGACACCTGTCACCGGTGTTGTTCAACGCCACCCCACACCTCGACACGCCAGACCGCAGCCTGTCGAAAACCAATATCTGAAAGGGCCACCTGATGAATCTCTATTACACAAACGGCACGATCTCCATTGCACCGGCCATTGCGCTGCTCGAAGCGGGGCTCGAGCATCGCTTGACCAAGATCGACTTTGCCAGCGCCGACCAGACCAAGCCTGAGTACCTTTCCATTAACCCTAAAGGCCGTGTGCCCGCACTTGTGCTGGATGACGGCGCGATTCTGACAGAAACTGGCGCGCTTCTTGATTATATCGCTGCATTGGCTCCAGAGGCCAAACTGATCCCCGCGTCACCAGAGACAGCCGCGCACATGCACAGCGTCATGTACTATCTGGCTTCAACCATGCACGTGGCGCACGCCCACAAGATGCGCGGCAACCGCTGGGCCGACAAACCCGAAAGCCACGCAGACATGGCGGCAAAGGCTACCGAAACCATGACCGCCTGTGCCGCTTACGTAGAGGCGGAATGCCTGCGCGGCGACTATGTTTGCGGTGCTGATTTCACGATCGCAGATGCCTACCTGTTTGTGGTCTGCAACTGGCTTGCAGGAGACGGCGTATCTGTCTCTGACTTTCCAAAAATCACCGCCTTCATGGCACGAACGGATAGCCGCGACAGCATCAGAACGCTCCGCACCAAAGGCATGATCTGACGCCCGCTAAGCGCTTAGAGCCTCATTGCGGACAACACACGTGGACACGCACGCAGCCAGAAAAATGTAATGCCGCCCCGAGGGGCGGCACGTGGCGGTCACAGCAATGGCGCACAGCCTAGCTGAAGATACGGAAATAGAGCCAGTCCGGCAGAAACTGGCTGGCACGAAACACCAATGAGAACGCAAACGGAAAGCTTTTCTTGAACTTGTCAGAGTTCATATGCTCGAACACTTCGCGGGCCGCGTCTTCAGGCGACATCATGAAGGGCATCTTGAAATCGTTCTTGTCGGTGAGTTGAGTCTTGATGAAGCCCGGATTGACAACCTGAACCTTAACACCGGTTTTCCGCAGGTCCGCATACATACATTCAGCCAATGACATCGTTGCAGCCTTAGACGCTGTGTATCCGATGGAGCCGGGCAAGCCGCGGAACCCTGTCAGGCTGGAAGTGATGACAATATGCCCGTCATCGCGTCCAACCATATCCGGAACGATCTTTCCCATCACCCGCATCAGACCGGTAAAGTTGACGTCCGCCATCGCAACACCTTGTTCGGCGTTCCACTCCTTGGCACCGAAGGGCCAATAGACACCTGCCAAATAGACCACGCCGTCTACTGCCCCCACTTCTTCGGCCGCTTTGGCCACACTGTCTTCGCTCGAAACATCCAGCGTCACCACCCGCGCTTTGCCGGGCAACCTATCCGCCAGCGCAGCAAGCTTATCCTCGGAGCGAGCAGAGAGAATGACCTCTGCGCCAGCGCTGCTCAGGCGTTGTGCCAAAGCAGCGCCCAATCCATCACTTGCGCCCACCAGCCAATATCGTTTTCCCTGCCATTGCGTCATGCTGCTTCCTTTTTCTTTATAGTCGCCACCAGTTCCGCAACGCGGAAACCAAACTTGCGGAATTGGCTCCGGTTCACGATGGTGCCGTTTTTCGTGAGATACATGCAGTCAAACGCTTTCAGCGTGTGGCTACCGGATTCCGGGGGCAGCGTGATCTTGTAGCTAAACAAGACAGCAGGCCCTGCAATCTCTCCGGAGGCCATGCCCGACACATCATCGGCGTAGGCCTTGAACCCGCCGTCATCATCAAGTTCAAGCCGCCATTCGCGGCCCTGGGTCGATCCGTCATTGTACTGAAACCGTTCTTTCATCGTGCACCGATTACCCTCCCACACGATGTCAAAATCCGCCTCGAAGGTACTTGTCACGCGACCCAGTGGACCAAAGATCACGCCATCACACAACATCTGTCCATTCAGATGCTCGCGCATATCGAAACGCGGGAAGTCATCTGCATAGTCATCCGCTTTTTGACCAGGAAAATCCGCCACCCGGCTGCGCAGCACCTTCAAAAGCAAAACAACCGCAGCGCCCAGCAAAAAGAAAAATCCGGCTTCATTCATGAGGCGTCCTATCCAGCGTTGTACGCCATAGCATAAAGATGGCGGCAAATTTCAGCACAGATGGCACGCCTGCGTACAGCAACCGCAACAGGTCCAAGGCTTTTTCGGGCGGTGGAGCTTGTGCCCCGCTCACGTACCCCGCCCCTTCTAATGAAGGAAATAGGATGGCAGCGGACACTGCCAAGGTAAACTTCGAAACAAAGGACCACAAACCGAAACCTTCCGCTGCGGATGGCGCAATTTTTCCCATGCGCGCAGCGAAAAGCGCGGGTAAAAGTGTTAGGTCGGCCCCCATCGCAGCACCTGAAGCCACACAAACGAGCGCGAACCACCACTGGTCCCCTACTCCCAAGAATAGCGCGCCGCCAAAAGCAATAATGGCCAGTATCATTGCAGCCAGCAGCACCGGTTTGGTGTCAAAACGCTCTGCCAGCATACCCCAAACAGGAGCCGCCGCTGCCGCTGACAAAAAGAACAACAGCAGTAGTGGCCCCTCATAACCCGGCGCGCCCAGCGCGCTCTCGACGTAGAACAGAAACAGGGTAGAGCTGACCGCCACAGGGGCCGCATTCAGCAGCGCGATGAACAACAACCGTCTCGCCAACGGATCACGCAAGACCGTGCCAAAGCCCGTGCCAGGCGGCACATCCACTGACACCCACTCACCGCGCATCGCAATAGCTGCGGCAACCGCCAGCACAGCAAAGCCTATGGCAAAACCGGTGAACGGCGCGCCCGTCACCATACCAAGTGCTACCGGCGCAACCGAGGCCACACAGACCCCCAGCAGCGCGCCCGTCTCGCGCCAGCGGGCAAGGCGCAGGTGACCCTGCCCTTCCAACCTGTCCGCTTTTGCTACGCCCTGAGCGTAAAAGCAGATCGTCAAAAAGCTGAAGGCCGAAAAAACGAGGGTCAACATGATGCCGAACCAAACCAACGGTCTTGTCATTGGCGGCACCGCAAAAAGACCCAGCATGGCCACCGCGATCACCGCACAGCCCAGACCGATAGCAAGGCCTCGCCGATCGCGTAGCCGCTCTGACAATCTGCCCAATAGCGGATCTTGAACCACATCCAGCAAGCGCAGCCCAAATAGCACAGCCCCTAGCGCCGTAAGTGACACGCCGTATTCATCCACGTAGAATTTTGGCGCGTGGATATAAATGGGCAGCCCAGCGCAAGCCAGAAGGGCTGCGAAAAGCGCATAAGACGGCAATCGTTCTGAGGCGGCAGTGCTCATCCGTTAGAGACTTCGTCTTTTGGTGCCTCCGGCCTTCCCCGAAATGTAGCTCCCTTCAACCAGAGTTTAAGAGCCTGCCAGTGGATCAGCGCCAACACCCGCCGCGCGCCAAAGGGGCGACGCAATAGACTGCGCACGATGCCCGCGTTGCTGAGCGGCGCACGCTTGCCAGTGAGCGTTGCAATCAGCCCTCCGGTGACGCGGCCATAGTCTATCCAAATTCCGATGCGCGTGTAGGTGATATCGAAGCGGAAAGTATAGTCACCTCCGACAGGCTGGAACGGAGAGACATACAAAATCTTGGTGGCATGCAACTTGTCACTACGGGAGATTTCACGCAGGTCAGGGTGGTGACATAAATAGCTATGGCGATCACCGTAGGTATTGGTCACCTCCGAGATCACCGCGACGAGCGCATCGTCTTCTCGGCGACACAGCCAGAAGCTGACCGGATTGAAGACATGGCCAAGCACACGGGGCTGCGCCAAAAGCTCGATACGGGTGATACCATTGATCTGGTACTGCTCCAGCACATCGCGCACCCAAGCTGCCCCGCGTCCCTGCCCCGGTGCGCCGCCATGATCACTGTCGTGCAGCGAGGTCAGACCGCGTGAATTGCGTGTAAACAGACTTGGACAGCTGACCTCAGCCTCCGCATCCAACAAGAGATAGTCGATGGAATAACGAAAGGCGTTCTCTACCTTGCCCTTACGGCCATGATAGGTTTGGCCAACGATATGATCGACACCTGTGCTCACTCGGCTGCCATCGCTTTTGGTGCCACGCTTTTGATGGCGGTGACTACATCTACGGCGCTTGTCAGCCCGTCTTCGTGAAATCCGTTGCGCATCCATGCGCCGCAGAACCACGTCCGGTTTTGTCCGTTCATTTGCCGCATCGCTCCCTGTGCATCCAACGCCGCCAGATCATAGACCGGATGGCGTAGGGTGACCTGATCATAGATCAGCTCTTCACGAATAGTACGCTTAGTGTTGAGCGTGACGAAATGCGGATCGCTTTCTGGGATAGGCTGGAGCGAGTTCATCCAATAGGTAAGATCAATGCGGTCCGACTTCGTACGCGCGTCTTCGGTATAAACCCATGACGCCCATGTGGCGCGACGCTTCGGCATGATCGAGGTGTCGGCATGCAAGACAACGTCATTGGGCTGGTAGATAATTGCACCCAGCGCTGCTTGTTCAACTGCAGTGGCGTCGGTCAGCATCGCAAGGCTGTCGTCGGAGTGCGTGGCCATTACCACCTCGTCAAAAACCTCCCACTCACCGCCGTAGGTCTTCACCTCAACGCCCAGCACTGTACGCCGCACACCTTGAACACCCGCGCTCAGCCGAACATCAACACCGTTTCGTTTCAACGCGGCTTCGACACGGTTCACGTAAGAGATCGAGCCGCCTTGAACCGTGTACCATTGGTGCTGGCCGGAATACCCCAGCAGGGCGTGGTTTTCAAAAAAGCTTATGAGGGCGTGGGCAGGGAAATCCATGACCTTCTCCACCGGAGTTGACCAAATCGCACCGGAGAACGGCAACAGATAGTGATCGCGGAAGTAGTCTCCGGTCCCGAGTTTTGCCAAGAAATCACGCAGATTAAGCGATTTATCCTCCGCCAACGTCAACGCATTTTTGTTGAACTTCACCAAGTCGCGCAGCATCCCGAGGAACCTTGAGTTAACAAGGTTGCTGCGCTGCGCAAAGATCGCGTTCAGGCTGGTCAGCGCATACTCCAGACGACCACCGTCAAAAGAAGCGCCAAAGCTCATGTTGGAGGGTACGACCGGCACGTCCAACTCTTTGAACAGCGCAGCCAGATGTGGGTAGTTGGCGTAGTTAAAGACAATGAACCCTGTATCGACAGGCTGATCGCCATTCTTGCCCGCAATAACAGTGCGCGCATGGCCACCCAGTCGTGCTCCACTTTCAAACAAAGTAACCTGATGATCGGGTGACAGCATATGTGCAGCGCCCATACCGGATATACCACCGCCAACCACAGCAATACGACGGGCCTTGGGAGAAAATGTCTGATAAGAATCCTGTGGCGCATCAAATGTCATCTGGAAGTAGTATCCTGTTTGCCTGTCGTTCAGTAGATGTACGGGTCAGATACGGTTTTGGATGTAAATGAGTTTCGGAATTCATTTTTTTTGATCCAACTACCTCCTTGCTCCGTAACACTTACATGTTAGCTTGTAGTCAGACATCTTCGCGCAGAACGCCCCAAAGCTCGAGCCTATCGGCACCGACAGCTTTGGCAGGGCCAGTGAACAATTCAGGGCGCCGACGCGTGAACAAAGACAAGCCGACATCAGCTCAACCTCTCTGGATCAACGAGATGCTGCGCGTGCGCGACAATCGTGACAAGCAGGCGTTTTCTGCCTTGTTTGAGCATTTCGCACCGCGCATCAAAGGTTACCTCATCAAATCAGGCGCCGATGGCACGACGGCAGAGGAATGTGCACAGGACGTAATGACGACCTTGTGGCGCAAAGCGGACCAGTTCGACTCAACCCGCGCGTCAGTTTCCACGTGGGTGTTCACAATCGCCCGAAACCGCCGCATCGATATGCTACGCCGTGATCGGCGCCCCGAACCCGAAGACCTTCCTTGGGGCCCTGAACCGGAACCCGACCAATCCCAGGTGATAGAGCTTCAACAAGAAAGCACGCGGCTGGTGAAAGCGATTGCCGGTCTGCCACAAAACCAGCGCAAGCTGATTGAACAAGCTTATTTTGGCGATCTGACACAAGCTGAAATCGCCAAGGTCACCGGGCTGCCTCTTGGCACCATTAAATCCCGAATTCGTCTCGCGCTTGACCGCCTGCGCCATGCAATGAAGTAGTTGATATGATCGATACAAACACACCCCTCGTGACCGCCGCGCCAATCAAGCACCACCTTGATGACGCAACCCTGATGGCCTACGCGGCGGGAACCCTGAAAGAAGCCTTCAACCTCATCGTGGCTACACATTTATCGCTTTGCGATACCTGCCGTGCTTCAGCTCAGGCTTATGATGCCGTGGGCGGTGCGTTGCTGGATGATGAAGCAACGCCGCTGACGAAAGGCTTGCTCGATCAAACGTTGGCGTTTTTGGATGATGAATTTGACGCACCTGCTCGACATGTGGGAACAGGTGATATTCCCGCGCCGCTGCACAGCTATATCGGGGGTGATTTGGAAAGCGTCCGCTGGCGGCCCGTTGGGATGGGGGTCAAACAGGCGATCCTGCGGACATCTAAGGGAGCGACTGCGCGACTTTTGTCGATTCCAGCTGGGGCGGCTATGCCGGACCACGGTCATAACGGCACGGAGATGACCTTGGTTTTGAAAGGTGCCTTTCAGGACGATGATGCGTACTTTTCCCGTGGTGATTTAGAAATTGCGGACAGCGATGTTCAGCACATTCCGGTGGCCGACATTCACGAGGATTGCATCTGCCTTGCGGTGACAGATGCGCCGCTGCGGTTCTCAGGCTTTCTGCCGCGCATCTGGCAGAAATTCATACGGATCTGAGGCCGCCTAGCCTGCCGTGAGCGCGTCAAACCGGTTTTGCCCCTGCGCCATCAAGCGGAGGTAGCTGTTCGCATCGATATTTGCCCCGCAAACGATGACACCAACACGCTTACCCTGCAATCGTTTGCGCAGCGGCCCCAACACAGCAGCAAGGGCAGCACCCGCCGCAGGCTCTACCGCCAGTTTTGCCTCTTGCTGGAACGCCACCATACCGGCGCAAATGCTATCGTCATCCAGTAGCACCACTTCATCAAGATAAGCAGTGCACAGCGCATGGCCAAAGGGCAACGCCATCGGTGCGCCAAGGCTGTCTGCGATGGTATTTACATGATCGAGATGGACCGGCGCTCCGCTGGCGATGGACGCGTACATGCTGGCCGCACCCTCAGGCTCTACGCCGTAGACCTTGCAGGCAGGGTTGATCTGCTTGACTGCGGCGGCGATGCCGCTGATCAACCCGCCGCCACCGATGGACACCACCACCGCATCCAGATCGGGCGCGTCCTCCATCAGTTCCAGTCCGACACCTGCGGTACCAAGTGAGGTCAGAGGCCCTTCGAAGGGATGGATGAACGTACGCCCTTCCTCCCGAACCAGACGCTCTGCCTCAGCAAAGGTCTCCGCTCCGGGGGCTTTCATGATCACATCAGCCCCCTCTGCCTCTGCCAGCGCGACGCGAAACGGGTTGGCATTGGACTGGATCACAACCCTGGCCGAAGCGCCAATTTGCCGTGCCGCCCACGCAGCGGCAATTGCGTGGTTACCTGCACTGGCGGCGGTGATCCCACGCCCGCGCTGATCCACATCAAGACTGCGTGCAACAGACAAGGCGCCGCGTGCTTTGAATGTACCAGTGTGCTGGAAACACTCTAACTTAAGAATCGCCGCGCCTCCGCCCAAAATTCGGGTCATCAGACCAGTGTCGAGCGTGAGGCAAGGTGTGCGCCTGATGTCGGCGGACAAGGAGGCAGTCGTCGCGCGGATCGCCTCAAGAGACACGGCGCTGATGTCAGGAGTTGGAGCGGTCATGAGTTTGAAGTTCCTTTCACAGGCAAGATGGGTGCGGGCGGCTCAGTCTCAATCTCTTCGAAATCAAAGTTATCCAGCTTGGCGGCGCGTTTTCCCGCCCGCTCGGCGGCGGTGCCGATCCCTTCAAGGTCTTCACGTGCTTGACGGAAGTGCGTATCCAGCTTGCCGACACGCGACACGACCAGCTCTACATCGCGGTGAAGCAGGCGCAGGGTCTTGCGAATTTCGCCCGCTTGTTCGCGCATCCGCGCATCCTTGAGAATGGCGCGCATGGTGTGCAGCGTTGCCATGCAGGTGGTAGGGGAGACAATCCAGACATGGGCCTCAAAACCCTCGCGCACCAGTTCGGGGAAGTTCGCATGCAGCTCTGCATAGACCGCCTCGGACGGGAGGAACATCAACGCGCCATCGGCGGTTTCGCCATCAAGGATGTACTTCTCACTAATGTCGCGGATGTGTTTGCGCACCGAAGTGCGCATGTTGGCGACGGCTGATTTCAGCTCCCAATCGGTCTTTGCGCGGTGCAGGGCTTCATATGCCTCCAGCGGGAATTTCGCGTCGATCGCGATAGGACCGGGTGGGTTGGGAAGATGGATCAAACAGTCCGCGCGGCGGCCATTGCTGAGGGTTTTCTGCATGTCATAGCTGTCGGACGGCAGTGCCTTGGACACGATGTCATTAAGCTGGATTTCACCGAAGGCACCGCGCGTTTGCTTGTTGCTCAGGATATCCTGCAAAGAAAGCACGTCGCCGGAGAGCTTCGTGATGTTGTCTTGCGCCTTGTCGATGGCGCGCAACCGCTCTTGAAGTTGGGTAAGGCTGGTGGTCGTGCGCTGCGCGCTGCCGTGCAAGCTTTGGTTGGTGCGTTCCTGCATCTGCGAAAGCTGTTGCTGCATCTGTAGCTGCACCGTTGCCAGCCTTGTCTCAAGGCTTTGGATCAATTGGGTTTGCGCGTTGGCCTGCGTATCCGACACTGTTTGCAAGTTGCCGCGCAGCTGTTCCTGTCCGCTACCCAGCGCTTGAAGCTGGCGCGCCAACGGGGCTGGTATGCGCGTTGGGCGGAATAGCATGAACACAAGCAGAACAAGGATCAGCCCGAGGACGCCGCAGCAGACAAACACCGCCAGAGTGACTGGATCGCTTAGGTCAAACTGCGCTTCGCCAATCTGGATCATGTCCGCCCGAACAACCGCTCGATATCGCTAAGCTTTAGCTCAACATACGTTGGACGCCCATGGTTGCACTGTCCGGAATGCGGCGTCGCCTCCATCTCGCGCAGCAACGCGTTCATCTCTTCGGCGCGCATCCAACGACCCGAGCGGATGGACCCGTGGCAGGCAACGCGACTGAGGATCGCCTCAATGCGGGCCTGCACCAACAGGCTTTCGCCCTCGCCCTCCAGTTCGTCCAGAATATCACGGATCATCGCCTCCACGTTCACCTCTCCCAGAATGGCAGGGGTTTCGCGCACGGCGATGGCGTCGCCGCCGAAGGGTTCAATCCCCAGACCGAATTGCGCAAGCTCTTCTGCCACGTCCAGAATTGCAGCGCGGTCCGAGGTGGAGAGCGCGATGATCTCAGGGATCAACAAGGCCTGCGCTGGCACGCCGTTCGCGGCCATCTGGTTTTTCAGCTTTTCATAGACAAGCCGTTCGTGCGCTGCGTGCTGGTCCACTATGACCATGCCTGTAGTGGTTTGGGCGATGATATAGTTCTCATGCACTTGGCCCCGCGCGGTACCAAGGGGGAAATCCACAGGCTCTTCGCTCCCCTGCGGGGTCTGCTCGGGTGGGGCTTCGACACGGCCCCACATACCTTTGGTCTCAGCAAAACCCTCGGGGGCTTGCGCCTGATAAGCTGAATGCCTCGCTCCGGTTGAGGGGCGGTCCATCTGGTAGATGCGAGCCTCTCCGGATTGCTCTGGTCGCATCGCCCCCAACGTTGCATCGGCTACAGTGCTGGATGCACGGTGACCTGCGTTCGCCAACGCATGGCGTAGCGCCGAAACAATGAGCCCGCGAACAATACCAGGATCGCGAAACCGCACCTCTGATTTTGCAGGATGCACATTCACATCCACAAGGTTTGGATCACAATCCACGAACAAGGCCACAGCCGGATGCCGGTCACGGCTCAGGAAATCGAAATAAGCACCGCGCAGGGCGCCGACCAACATTTTGTCCTTCACAGGACGCCCATTTACAAACAAATATTGCGCCACATTCGAACCGCGCGAATAGGTCGGCAGCGCCGCAAAACCGGTAAGGTGAAAACCCTCCCGTTCGGCATCAATGGGCAGTGCATTTTCAGCAAACTCACGGCCCAGAACCTGGCGCAACCGCCCATGCAGCGCGTCGAACAAATCACCCTGCTCTGCCTCGGCGCAAAACACATCGCGGCCTTGACCGTCGCCGGACACATCGCGCAGCACGAAACGAACGAATGGCTCGGCCATGGCGAGCCGTTTAATCACGTCGCCAATCGCTTGCGCTTCGGCGCGATCAGTCCGTAGAAACTTCAGCCGCGCGGGCGTGGCATAGAACAGATCGCGCAGAGTCACGACCGTGCCCGCACTCAGTCCCGCAGGCCGCACGGCTTCATGCTTGCCGCCTGTCACGCTGATCTCTGCGCCGTCGTGACCAGTAGCGCGGCTTGTGATGGTCAGTCGACCGACAGCACCCAAAGACGGAAGCGCCTCACCGCGGAAGCCGAAAGAATGGATGTTGAGCAAATCACTGCCGTCAATCTTGGACGTGGCATGACGCGACAGCGCCAGCGGCAGGTCATCACCCGCTATGCCGCAACCATCATCGGTCACGCGGATCATGGTTTTCCCCCCATCAGCATATTCGACCGTGATCCGGCGCGCGCCCGCGTCGATGGCATTTTCCACCAGTTCCTTAACCGCAGATGCTGGTCGTTCGACCACTTCGCCTGCAGCGATGCGGTTGATTGCGGTCTCGTCTAGCTGACGGATAATCGGCTGAGAAGCGCTCATATTGGGGTATACTTGGGCCATGCCGCAATACCTAGCATGACATGGCGCGATTCTAAAAGCCGCGCCGCAGGGTTATCCCCTGCTAATTTGATGGTCTAGCCGCCAGTTGCTGCGCGGTACCATGCAACGATCTGCGCGCGCTCTTCCAGCTCCATATAGCTTAGGTTGGCAGGGGGCATTGCGTGGGTTAGCCCCGCCTGTAGGTATATCTGCTTGGCGGCAAGGGCGATCTGATGCTCGGTCTCAAGGCGTATCCCCTTTGGGGGCCAGTGCTGACCGTCCCAAGCAGGCTCTGCCGCGTGGCACATCGAGCAGCGTCCCATGACGATGTCTTGAACGTCGCTAAAACCTTCGGCCTGCGCGAATTGCAACGCCGGTCCTTGGGCTTCTTGCGGCTCTGACGCACTGAACATGGGCGCAGTGGAGAGCCAGATGATCGAGAGGAAAATCAGTGCTGTTGCCAGCCACGTCCAATGCTTGCTGCCCTGCCGCGCATGGAGACTGTTGAAATAGTGGCGGATAGTCACCCCCATCAAGAACACCAGCGCGGCAATGAGCCAGTTCATCTCGGACGCAAATGCCAGCGGGTAGTGATTGCTAAGCATCAGGAAGATCACCGGCAGGGTGAGATAGTTGTTATGTGTGCTGCGCTGCTTTGCGATCTTACCGTATTTGGCATCCGGCGTACGCCCTGCCTTGAGGTCTGCAACAACGATGCGCTGGTTCGGCATGATGGTGAAAAAGACGTTCGCGCTCATAATCGTCGCTGTAAACGCACCGAGGTGCAGCAGCGCCGCGCGGCCAGAAAATACGGAAGTGTAGAAATAGGCCATCGCCACAAGGATCACATACAGCAAGACCATCAGGCGCGTATTGTCATCGCCAAAACGGCTTTTGCAGATCAGGTCATACGCGACCCAGCCAAAACCAAGCGAGGCGAGCGAGATCAGAACCGCTTGCCAGACGCTCAGATCCGCCACAGACGGATCAACCAGATAGAACTCAGCGCCCAGATAGTAGACGAGGATCAGCAGGGCAAAGCCTGACAGCCAGGTAGAGTAGCTCTCCCATTTGAACCAGACAAGGTCGTCGGGCATTTGCGCAGGAGCAACGAGATACTTTTGCACATGATAAAACCCACCGCCGTGGACCTGCCATTCCTCACCATCCGCGCCTGTGTCCAGATTGCGGTCACGGTGCAAGCCAAGGTCAAGAGCGATGAAGTAGAACGAGCTTCCGATCCACGCAACCGCAGTGATTACATGGACCCAGCGCACCGCGAATTCGAGCCAGGCAGACAGGGCAGCAAGATCGTACATATTCATTCTTTCGGGCTGTTGGTTGCCGGAGCCATTTATTGATTGGCATAAAATGCCATGGATCAGAGGGCAACCCGTCAGGCCGCCCTCTGTACTTCTTTGATTAGCTCGGCAGGCTGCCTTTTGACTTGCCTGACATCCCACCCGAGACTTCCTCGGTTGACTCGTCAGCCAGCTCTTGGGGCAGCACAAGGTTGAGGACAATCGCGATCAGTGCAGCGGGCAGCAGGCCCGATGTCATCAAGATGCGCAGTGTATCTGGCAGGTGCTGCACAGCACCCGGCTCAAGCTGCAGGCCCAAACCGATAGAAAGCGAGATGGCAAAGATCACCATATTGCGGCGGTTCCAATCAACATCGGACAACATTGAGATACCCGCAGCCACCACCATACCGAACATGACGATCACACCGCCGCCCAGCACTTCGATCGGGACAGTGCGGATCACGCTGCCTACCTTCGGGACCAATCCGCAGATGATCAGGAAAATCGCACCGCAGGTCACTACATGGCGGCTCATGACGCCGGTCATCGCGATCAGGCCAACGTTCTGGCTGAACGAAGTGTTCGGCAGTCCGCCAAACACACCAGCAATCGCCGTGCCCAAACCGTCTGCGTAGGTTGCGCCCGCGATTTCCTTGTCGGTCACCTCACGGCCTGCTCCACCTTTGGTGATCCCGCTCACGTCACCGACGGTTTCAATCGCCGAGATGAAGGCCATAAGGCAGAAGCCAATCACGGCAGCCGCGGAAAACTCGAACCCGTATTTGAAAGGGTTTGGCAAAGCGATCCATGCAGCGTTGTTCCAGCTGGCGATCACGCCACGGTCTCCGCCAAAGGACAACATGCCCATGGCAACAGCATAGAAATAGCCAACGACCAACCCGATCAGCACTGCCGAAATCGACAGCATGCCTTTGGTGAAGAATTTCAGCCCCAACGTGACGAAGATGACCACCAATGCAGCAGACCAGTTCAACAGGCTGCCATACTCTGGCGTACCGATCGCAGGCACACCGCCCGCCGCATACTGAATGCCGACCTTGACCAGAGCCAAACCGATCATGGTTACGACCAGACCGGTCACAAGCGGTGGCAGGGCAAAGCGGATTTTACCGATGAACAGACCCAGAACAGCATGGAATATCCCACCAACAACGATACCGCCAAACAGAGCGGCCAAACCGTCCACACCTTTACCCGCAACCAGCGGGATCATGATCGGGATAAACGCAAAAGACGTGCCCTGTACAATTGGCAGCCCAGCGCCCACCGGACCGATGGTGATTGTCTGCAACAACGTGGCCACGCCGGCAAACAGCATCGACATCTGGATCAGGTAAAGCAGTTCAGGAAAATCGGGGGAGCCGGAGCCAAATCCGAAACCGGCGGCGCCAGCAACAATGATGGCAGGTGTTACGTTTGATACGAACATCGCCAGCACGTGCTGGATGCCCAGCGGGATCGCGCGCGACAGCGGCGGTGTAAAGTTCGGATCGCGCAGCTGTTCAGGCGTCCCGATTGAATGCATCGTCATAGTTTTTGTCCCTTGTTGAAATGCGCCCCGCCTTTTTGGCCGGATCTTGTTCTATTTCGTAATTATATAGGGCGCATCTAAATGCCATTCGTCAAGATTTTCGCCTTCGCCGATCCGGTCCACCACCGCGAAAAGCCCGGGCGCATGCAGCGGCGTCAGAACGCCGTGCCACGTGCCTGCGTAAAAATTCACGCCCTGATGCGGCGCGGTCATAAAGGCGCGCGGCAGGCCTGGTTGGCCCGCCTCATCCGGCGCGACGACCACCAGAAAAGGATGCTCGGTCATGGGCAAAAACGCCTGTGACCCCAAGGGATGGCGTTCCAGCAGGTCTAGGGTGTGGGGCAGACTGCGCGGTTCAGCGTTGAATATGCTGATGCCCGCGCGGCCCCCTTCGGCAAAGGTCAGCCCTGCGCGGTCATGAAACCGACCACACATACCCGCATTGATCATTTTGTCGGGATCACCGCTGGCATCCAGGATGTCACCAAAGGACGCGAATGCCTCTTTCGTTAGCGGTTCGATGCGAATTTCAGCACTCATAAAGGCATGTGACGGTTCACGTCTTTATAGAGCAGATAGCGGAACGGCGTTTCGCCAGTTGCGATACATGCCTGCGGACAGAAGGCGCGAAGCCACATGAAATCACCCGCCACGACAGGCACCCAATCCTTGTTCAGCAGGTAGTCCGCAGTCCCTTCCAACACATACAGGCCGTGCTCCATCACGTGGGTTTCGGCAAAAGGGATGCGTCCGCCGGGTTGGAAGGTCACAATATTGACGTGCATGTCATGACGCAGATCGTCCGGCTCAACAAAGCGGGTGGTTGCCCAAACGCCGTCGCAATCGGGCATCACAGTTGGCGCGACCGTCTGATCCGACGTCACGAAAGCCTCGGGCAGGTCGACACCATCGGCGCCCACGTAACGTTTGCGAACCCAATGGAACTGCGCCACAGCATCACTATCATTCCAGACCGTCCACATCGCATCCGGCGGGATATAGGCATATCCGCCTGCCTCCAGCACGTGCCGCGCGCCATCAATGTTGAGCGTGATCTGGCCGCTGGCCACGAAGACCACCGATTGCGCTTCGTCGTCCACCTCGGGCGTGTCCGATCCACCGGCAGGCTGCAATTCTACCGCGTACTGGCTGAATGTCTCGGCAAAGCCCGACATCGGGCGGGCCAGCACCCACATACGCATACCGGTCCACCCGGGCAGATAGCTGGTCACAATATCGCGCTGGGTCAACGCGGGCAGGACGGCATAGCTTTCGGTAAAAACAGCCGTGCTTTCGGGTGAGATCGACTGATCCGGCAGACCGCCGGGAGGGAAGGCATAGCTCATAGTATCTGGTCCAATCTAATACGGGCGATCCGCTCCACCTGACGGCAGGCGGTGGCAAGTTCGGTTTCTGTGTCGTTGGAGATCCGTGTCTCAAAGGCGCTCAGGATACCGTCTTTCGTGTGGTCCTTCACCGCGATGATGAAGGGGAAGCCATGCTTGGCCACATAGGCGGTGTTCAACTCGGTAAACCGCGCGCGCTCTGCATCGGTGAGCGCATCGAGGCCGGCACTGACCTGCTCAGCCGTGCTTTCTGCCGTCAGGCGCTGTGCAGCAGCAAGCTTGCCAGCCAGATCAGGGTGCGCTGTCAGCACGCCCAGCCGCTCAGCATGGCTGGCAGAGCGGAACATCCGCGCCAGTGCGTTGTGCAGACCAGCCGCGCTGTCATGGGCAGGCCCAAGCTCTAGGTCGAAAGCGCGCTCGGCGATCCACGCCGAATGCTCGAAAATGTCGCCGAAACGCTCGACAAATTCTTCGCGTTGCATACGGCTGGGGCGCAGACGTACTGACGGTGCGGGATGTGTGGCGCGCCAGTGATCGGCGATTTCAATCCGGCGCGGGGTCCAGACCCCGTCGAAACCTTTGATGTATTCAAGGAAGCGCGCCAATGCCTGAACGCGGCCGGGTCGACCAATCAACCGGCAATGCAGACCCACCGACATCATCTTGGCCGCGCCTGCTGCCCCTTCAGCATAGAGCGCATCGAATGTGTCGCATAGGTAGGTGTAGAACTGATCGCCCGAATTAAACCCCTGCGGCGTGGCAAAGCGCATGTCGTTGCAATCAAGCGTGTAGGGGATGATTAACTGATCCGTGCCTGCAATGTCGGACCAATACGGCAGATCATCGTCATAGGTGTCCGAGATATAATCGAACGCGCCTGTCTGCGCTGCAAGACGCACAGTGTTAATGCTGGTTCTGCCGCAATACCAGCCGCGTGGCGCCTCTCCTGTCACTTCGGTATGCAAGCGGATCGCTTCGACCATATCCGCCATCTCGGCCTCTTCGGAGTGGTCGCGGTAGTCGATCCATTTCAGACCGTGGCTTGCAATCTCCCAGCCTGCGGCCTGCATCGCCTCTACCTGCTCTGGCGCGCGGGCCAACGCGCTGGCGACGCCGTAGACCGTGACCGGTACTTGCGCCTGCGTGAACAAGCGGTGCAACCGCCAGAACCCTGCACGCGCGCCGTAGTCATAGATGCTTTCCATGTTCCAGTGCCGCTGCCCCGGCCAAGGTGCCGCGCCAACGATCTCGGACAGGAAGGCTTCGGAGGCGGCGTCGCCGTGCAGCAGGCAGTTCTCACCGCCCTCTTCGTAGTTAAGCACGAATTGCACTGCGATCCGCGCGCCGTTTGGCCACTTTGGGTCGGGCGGGGTGCCGCCATAACCGGTGAAATCTCTGGGATAACGGATCATAGAAAGTCCTGTGATAGGGTATCACGGACACCATGCACAAAACCGCAGCCCCCCGCAATTTCCAAAGCCGCGGCACAATACAAGCAGGCCGGACATTGCTGTCCGGCCTGCTGCTCGCCCGAATGTCACTGAGACTTTTTTTATTGTTTATTATCAGCTGGGTATTATTAACCGCTGGCCTAGCTGGATCATGTCGGGCGATTGTAGGGTGTCACGATTTGCCTCTATGATGCGGCTGTACGCATCAGGCAACCCGTAAAATTGGAGTGAGATGTAAGCGAGGCTGTCACCCGGCTTGACCGTATAAAGACGTACACTGCCCAGATTGTCGCTGCGCGCCGGAGAGACAGTGAAAACCTTGCGGGACATCTCCCGCGCGGCGGAGGTTGCTTCAACGTTTTGGTCGTTCAACAGAGCAGAATGAACTAGGCTGAACATCAGTGTGTCTTCGTCGATAGCCCCACTTGGCGTGCGCAGTGCTTTTGCCAGATCGGGCTGATTCTGCACCAAGTCTTCGATCAAAAGACCGGTTACATCCTCGTTTGTCGCAACGGTGTCGGCAAAACGAAGCCTGACGCGGTCGTGCCCTTCCAAGGAATAGATCTGGACCTTATAGTCGCCTGCCAGAACGCCTTCTTTCAGCATCCGCAGCTTGTTCGCGCTCTGACCCTCAGTCGAGGGACGCGATGACAACGGTTCGGGCTCAAAGTCGTTTGTCGGTTGAAGGCCTGCCAGCACGACCGCCGAAAGGTCCTTCGGGGCAGGGGCAAGTGACACGCCGGAGACAAACGTCGCACTTACATCCGTTAGATCCGAAGACGCAGCGCGGGTGGCATCCTCAGCTATCGGCTCTGATCCGGTCAACAGTTTGCCGGACATCAGCAGACTTGCTTTGCTTTCAGACGCAGCAGACGTATCGCCATTGATCCAGAAAATCGCCGAAGCCAGCCCTAGAAGGAAGGTCAGCGCTACAGCCGAGGAGATAGCGAGTGGCGTGGCATTGCGCTGCAAGAACACAGGGCGGGGCCCAGCCATGAGGCCTGTTGCCTCAAACTTGGGTGCTTTGGGGATCCGCTCAACAACCACACGGCGCGGGGGCGCTTTAGTTGCTTTTGGTTCAGTGAGCTGCTTTTCCCACGCCTCCCGATCAAATGGCTTATCTACCGAAGATAGCTGGGGTGTCGCATCAAATGAAATTTTTGGTTTGGCGGCTTTCACGTCATCATTCCTGAACCGTCAGGCCAAGAACGGACCACACCTGCATGCCGCCACGATAGTAACGTATCTTTTCGGACGGGTATCCCGCGTCCAGCAAATAACCGATCAATCTGCCCGCGTCATTTTGCGTTGGCCCGTTGTCGTAAACGACAAGAGACTGCGCGTCGGCGAAATTAAACACATCCTCAAACGCACGCGCACCAAGAGCCTTGAGGATATCGTTACGAAACTCGCTCTGAGAGCTGACTGTATCTACCGGAAGGCTGACTGATCCGGGGATGAACCCCAGATCACGGTCATGCGGCATGCGGGCATCGACAAGCAAACCTGCGTTGGTCCCGACACCGTTTTCGAGAAAAGCCAGAACATCGGGTTCGATCAGGGTATCAACCCCCGGGGCGGCGACTTCGGGCGCAATGCAATACGGGTCACAGGATGGGTCGAGCGCTGCAAACAGGGCCGCATGTCGCGATGCTTCTAACGCCATAGGCGCAATTGCGACTTTCGCCCCGTCGAACATAAATTCGGCTTTTGCACTTACTGAATGGTCTTCTGCCTGCGCCGCTGTGACATAGACTGCTAGTCCAGCCGCAAAAATTGCTGCTCGTTTACTCATGCCGTCCCCCATGCCCCTGAACACCAGATATAGGTTTTATTCCCGCAAAAATGGTGTTTCGAAGCGTATCGCTAAAGATATAGGCCAAGAGAGAATCATCCGTCAAAGCAAAAACGAATCATTTCGCAAAAATTGACGAATTACCTGTCATTTCACCGAATCAGGGTGACGTTTGCCGTAAATCCCTTCATTTCTAATGCGCGGCACGGTGGTTAAGGCATCATCATGCTGCGGTACACTCTTCCCCGACTGAACTGGAGCGCGCGCATGTCCAACGGCTATCTCACCACTCACGTCCTCGACACAGGCCTCGGGCGTCCTGCTGCCAATCTGCAAATCACACTCTTCAGGCTTGAGGGCGAGGCCCGCACCCAATGCGCACAAATGCTTACAAATGCCGACGGGCGCACAGATTCGCCAATTCTGCCCGTCGAAGAATTTCGCACCGGCACTTATGAGCTGGTTTTTGAAGCCGGAGCCTATCTGGATGATGTTGGCATGCCGCCCGAAACGCCTCGGTTTCTGGATGTGATTCCTATCCGGTTCGACATCTCGGATGTGGATGCGCATTACCATGTCCCACTTTTGCTTTCGTCTTTCGGATATTCGACGTATCGCGGCAGCTGACCTTGCTGCTCCTGTAGCGGCACGCCTTGCAATGCTTCCCTCTGACGTGCGAGTTTGTGCGGCATTCCTCCAAAAGGTGCCTACCGATGTCGATAGATACACTTACTGCCACTAGTACAAATGCAGCCCTTCTGCCCCAAGTCACAGAGCCGCGCAACGCGGGCATGCCGCTTGACCTCAACTGGGTGTTGAGCGTGCAAGCCAACACGTCGGCGATTGAGCGGCGTGCGGCCTCTTTGCCGGCCAGACGATCGGTCAAAAAGGCGCATCAGGCCGCTTGGCTACTTAAGGCTGTGACCTGCATTGATCTGACCACCCTTTCCGGGGACGATACCGCGCGGCGGGTCGGACGGCTTTGCGCCAAAGCGCGGCAACCTATTGCTGCGTCAGTGCTTAATGCGCTGGGAATGCCGCCGGTCACGGTTGGCGCGGTCTGCGTGTACCACGAGATGATCGGTCCCGCTGTCGATGCGCTGCAAGGCAGTGGCATTCCTGTGGCGGCAGTCTCCACCGGCTTTCCGGCCGGCCTGTCCCCACTGCCCCTGCGCATCGCAGAGATTGAGCAGAGCGTGGCCGCTGGTGCCGCTGAGATCGATATCGTGATTTCCCGCCGCCATGTGCTGGAAGGCAATTGGCAAGCTCTCTATGACGAAATGCGCGCCTTTCGCGCGGCCTGCGGCGACGCGCACGTCAAAGCGATCCTTGCAACCGGAGAGCTGGGAACCCTGCGCAATGTTGCCCGTGCATCGCTGGTTTGCATGATGGCAGGCGCCGATTTCATCAAAACATCGACCGGCAAGGAAAGCGTGAACGCCACACTGCCCGTCTCGCTCGTGATGATCCGCGCCATTCGCGACTATTATGAGCGTACCGGCTACCGCGTAGGCTATAAGCCCGCTGGTGGCATTTCCAAAGCCAAAGACGCCATCACCTATTTGGCGCTGATGAAAGAAGAGCTGGGGGATCGCTGGCTCCAGCCTGATCTGTTCCGTTTTGGCGCCTCCTCACTGCTGAACGACATCGAGCGGCAGTTGGAGCATCACGTGAGCGGAAGCTATTCCGCCACCTACCGCCATCCTACCTCCTGACCCGAAGGGCGACTGACATGACTGTATCCGAAGTATTCCAGACCATGGACTATGGCACCGCCCCTGAATCCGCCGCCGAAGCACTGGCGTGGATCGTGGATCAGGGCGGCCGCTTTGGCCATTTCATCGATGGGGAAATGACCGCCCCTAGCGACGTATTCGAAAGCCGCAACCCCGCGACCGGCGATGTATTGGCCCATGTGACCCAAGGCACCCAATCGGACGTGGACGCCGCTGTAAAAGCAGCCCGCCGCGCCCAACCGAAATGGGAAGCCTCTGGCGGCCCTGCGCGGGCGAAAGTTCTATACGCACTGGCACGGCTGCAGCAAAAGCACAGCCGCCTGTTTGCCGTGCTGGAAACGCTCGACAACGGCAAACCCATCCGCGAAGCCCGCGATATCGATATCCCGCTCGCGCAGCGGCACTTTTACTATCACGCAGGCATGGCCCAGCTGATGGAAAGTGAGCTAACCGATGCCGAAGCTCTTGGCGTTTGCGGACAGATCATCCCGTGGAACTTCCCGCTGCTGATGCTGGCATGGAAAGTCGCGCCTGCGCTAGCCATGGGCAACACTGTTGTGCTGAAGCCTGCCGAATATACCTCCCTTACCGCGCTGCTGTTTGCAGATATCTGCATGCAGGCCGGTGTGCCTAAGGGTGTAGTGAATATCGTCACAGGTGACGGTGATGTGGGCGAGATGATCGTGAACGCAGACGTCGATAAGATCGCCTTCACCGGCTCCACCGCCGTTGGCCGCCACATCCGCGAAGCGACTGCCGGATCAGGCAAGGCGCTGACGCTCGAACTGGGGGGCAAGTCGCCCTACATCGTATTCGACGATGCAGATCTGGATTCCGCTGTCGAAGGACTGGTGGACGCGATCTGGTTCAATCAGGGTCAGGTCTGCTGCGCGGGCTCGCGCCTTTTGGTGCAAGAACCTGTCGCGGATTTGTTCCACGCCAAGCTGCGCGCGCGTATGGACAAACTGCGCATAGGCTCTCCACTGGATAAAAGCGTGGATATCGGTGCTATTGTGGACCCCAAACAGCTGGAAGCCATCAAAAGCATGGTTGCGGCCAATACGGCGGGTACAACTCATGTCGCGGCTTGTGAAATCCCGGCGCAGGGCAGCTTTTACCCCCCGACCTTGATAACGGGTTTGCATCCTGCCGATACGCTCATGCAGGAAGAAATCTTTGGGCCGGTGTTGGTCTCAACGACCTTCCGCACACCGGAAGAGGCTGTGAGCATTGCCAACAACACCCGCTACGGCCTTGCCGCGACTGTTTGGACTGAGAACATCAATCTCGCGCTCGACATTGCGCCAAAGCTGGTTGCCGGTATTGTCTGGATCAACGGCACCAACATGATGGACGCGGCCGCCGGTTTCGGTGGTGTGCGTGAAAGCGGCTTTGGCCGTGAAGGCGGCTGGGAAGGTCTGAGCTCCTACACCAAATCCAAAGCCAAGAGAAAACCGGTGAAAGCAGTCGAAGCGATGAACGGCTCCGGCGCACCGCTGGACGGGATCGACCGGACGGCGAAGCTCTATATCGGTGGCAAGCAGGCGCGCCCTGACAGCGGTTACTCCATACCCGTTTGGGCCAAAGGCGGTGCGCTGTTGGGCCACGTCCCGCAAGCAAGCCGTAAGGACGTGCGCAACGCGGCTGAGGCTGCTCAGGCAGCAAAAGGTTGGGCCAAGACCACCGGCCACCTCCGCGCGCAAATCCTGTACTACATCGCCGAAAACCTGGCCGCCCGCGGCACCGAGTTCGCGCAGCGTCTAGAAGCGATGCAGGGTGGAAAGTCTGGCGCGAAAGAGGTCGATGCGGCCGTGCAATCCCTATTCACCTACGCAGCTTGGGCGGACAAATATGATGGCCAAGCCCACGGCGTTCCGATCCGCGGGATTGCCCTTGCCATGAAAGAACCTGTTGGCGTGATCTGTGCCCTGTGCCCCGCGCAATCGCCGCTGCTGGGCTTGGTGGCGGTCATGGCCCCAGCCATCGCGATGGGCAACCGCGTGATCCTAAGCGCGTCCGAGCCGTTCCCGCTGGCCGCGACTGACTTCTATCAGGTTCTTGATACATCCGATGTGCCTGCTGGCGTGGTGAATATCCTGACCGGTCCCCAAGAAGATGTGGCTGAAACGATGGCCCGTCACATGGATATCGACGCGGTCTGGAGCTTTGGCGATCCAGCCCTTGATCAGGTGATCGAGCAGGGATCAGCCAGCAATCTCAAACGTACATGGGTTCAAAACGGGTTGGCGCAGGACTGGGACAAGGTCGACGCAAAAACCTTCCTCATGCATGCCACCGAGATCAAGAATATCTGGGTTCCATATGGCGAGTGATCGTCCGCCCATAATCTACCCTCTGCCTCCAATCGGGGGCAGAGGGTTAGTGCATCACTCTGACAGTAGGCCTTCAGGCTTACCCACAACAACAAAATGCAGTGCGTCTGGGTCCATCAACTCTGACGCCACGCGCTTTACGTCGTCTAGCGTCACCCGCTCCACACGTTCATTGCGCGTGTTGACGTATTCAGGCTCAAGTCCAATCGTCTGCATCCCTACAAGGATTCCGGCAATGGTGCTGTTCCCGTCAAAGCGCAGGGGATAGGCGCCCGTCAGGAAGGTTTTCGCGTCCCGCAGCTCATCCTCTGTGACGCCCTCCTCGGCCGCACGGCGCCATTCGTCGCGAATGACCGAGATCGCTTCGGCAACGCGGTCATTGGCCGAACTGACAGACCCCATGAAGGCGTTCGCCAGATCGCGGGAATAGAGGTAGGAATAGACGCCATAGGTCAGGCCGCGCTTTTCGCGCACCTCCTGCATCAGACGGCTTTCAAACGATCCGCCCCCTAGCACCTGGTTCAGCAGGACAGCAGCAAAATAGTCGTCATCGTTCACAGCAATCCCGCGCTGACCGAACAAGACAACGGACTGCGGTGTATCAAATTCAACAACCGTGGTGCCGCCTTTGATGACCGGCTCAACATGAGGGGGCATGATCGGACCATTCTGGGGCAGGTCCCCCAATACAACGTCCAGCAGCGCACCCAATTGCTCAGGCGTGATATCACCAACGGCCCCTACCAACACACGGTCACGCACCAGCACATTGCGGTGTGCTTCGAGCAGATCATCCCGCGTCAGGGCTGCGACGCTCTCTGGCGTGCCGGATTCGACCGTGCCGTAGGGGTGATTGCCGTAAGCCATCGTCGCAAAGGCCTTGCTTGAGATCTCGTTCGGATCTTTGGCCTCGAAAGATAGTCCCGATATCACTTGGGCGCGAACCCGTTCGATATCCGCTTGGTCAAAGCGTGGCTTCTGAATGGCATCGCGCAGCAGTGCCACTGAAGCGTCGAAGTTCTCTGTCAGAAAGCGCGTCGAAATCGACAGCTCTTCCGATCCGGCGCTAAAGCCAAAGGAGGTCGCCAGAGTCTCGGTCGCGCGGGCAAATCCACGCGCATCCAGATCGCCGGAGCCTTCCTCAAGCAAGGCAGCCATCAGGTTGACGGCACCACGTTTGTCCTCAACATCTAGAGAGGTGCCGCCCAGAAATGCGATTTCAATCGCGACGAACGGCAGCGAGTGTTCCTCGACCAGCCATGCCTCAACCCCGCCGCGGGATGTGACTGTCTGAATGTCGACCTCGGCGCGCGCGGGCAGTGCCGCTGCGGCCCCGAGAAACAGGGCAGTGGCAAAACGGATCATCGAGTGTCTCCTTCATCGCGCATCAACCAGCCCGTGACAGAGGCCTCGCGGCGCAGTAGCTTTGCGGCTTCCATGATATCTTCAGCGGTAATGGCATCCAGAATGGAGGGCCACGCCTGAACGTCTTCGATTGCCAGGCCAGAGGTCAGTGCCGATCCATAGCGATTGGCAATGCCATCGACATTGTCCTGCGCATAGATTTCAGCAGCGCGAATTTGCAGTTTAATCCGGTCCAGTTGTTTTGGATCCACACCTGCTTTCATAAACTCGGCAAGCGCTTTGTCCATCGCGGCCTCACCCTCCTCAAGGCTCATGCCATCAGAAGGGACAATAACCATCCGGAAGGTTGTGTCGTCGAGTGACACACCAGAATACCAAGCGGCGGAATAGGTGGCGGTCTGGGTATCAAATTGCAGTTTCTCGGCCAGATAGGACGTGGTGCCACCCCCCAGAATTTCGGCGAGGATGGTCAAAGCAGCCGCAGTATCCTGCGCACCGCTGTCACGCTCTGGCACGAGGTAACTGCGCGAAATATAGGGCTGCGCCACACGCGCATCACGGAAAATCACACGGCGCTCCGCATTCTGGAGCGGCTCTTCGGTGCGCAGACGCTCTGGCAGGTCAGGGTTCGCTGGAATCGCAGCGTAGTGTTTCTCGGCCAAGGTACGCACGTTGTCAGGTGTCACATCCCCCGAGACGATCAGAATGGCGTTGTTTGGCGAATAGTAGAGCTCATAAAAACTCAGCGCATCGTCGAGGTCCAACTCTTCCATCTCATGCATCCAGCCGATAACCGGCGTACCATAGCGATGGTTGAGATACTGCGCGGCGCTGACTTGTTCGCCGAACAGCGCTTGGGGGTTGTTTTCGGTGCGCTGGTTACGCTCTTCGATGATCACCTTGCGCTCTGTCGCGATATTTTCTGGCGTCAGGCGGATGTTCTTCATCCGGTCCGCTTCCATGGTCATCATCAGCTCAAGCCGGTCGGCCGCGATGCGCTGGAAATAGGCCGTGTAATCATAGCTGGTGAAAGCGTTGTCGCGGCCGCCGTTTGCAGCGACGGTGGCAGACATCTCTCCGGCTTCAAGCTTGTCCGTTGCTTTGAACAACAAATGCTCAAGAAAATGCGCCACACCAGAAGAGCCCGTTGGCTCATCCGCTGAGCCAGCGCGATACCACAGCATGTGCTGGACCACGGAGGCGCGGTGATCTTCGATGACAACAACCTGCATGCCGTTATCCAGCACGAAATCAGTGACCTTGCCGCTGCTTTCCGCCAGTGCGGCGGCGGGAAGCAGGACCGCAGAAAGCAGAAGGGATCGGGCGTATCGCAACATCAAGATAGTCCTTTTCAGTCAACCATGGGGCGCTAAGACATAGGTACTCTGCCGACGCGCAGGTTCAAGCTGCAACGACGGTTTATCACAGATATGTAATGTGGTTTCAGTCCGCAGGAGGTGCAGAAGGCGTACGCGCGCCAGCATTGCGCCAGCGGTTCTGCTCTGCCCGCGGGTTGAGCGCTTCCTTGCGGTATGCCTGATTGTAGCGATCCACCGGCACGATCCGGAATTGTGTAAAACGCACCTTGCGACTGCGGAATTTCGCGTCCGATTCAGCAAGGGTTTCGCGAATGTTCTGGGTGACGCCAAGGCGGCTTGCATGCCGGACCAACGCGCCATCACTGGCGGGTACCGCCGCGTTTGGATCGCCGAGACGGCCACCGAAGGCTTCCGCGCCTTCAGCAAGCGCAGAACGGTCAGCGCGGTTGGCACCTCCGGGTGTCGGAGCGGGCAGTTCAGAGAAGCTAGCCGGCGACTGCAGGGAGGCAACCGGCTGGATGCCAAACTCGTCCGGGCCCTTGGAATTACTGCGCAAATCGCGCAAGCCCACGTTGGCACATCCCGCGACCAACACGGGCATTACGAACAACAAAGCAAATATACGCATCAAAGGCCTCCAGACCGCCATTGCCCTTCAATATCGCAGGCAGGGCGGCAATGTCACCCAGCTTTTTTGCCTGCACGTTTGCGCGGCTTGATCTTGCTGCCAGACCCAGAGCCAGTGCTGTTGTCATCGGTGAAGAAGATCAGGCCCAGCGCCCCTGCAAAAATGAACACATCGGCGATGTTGAACACGAATGGATTATTGATCCCGCAGCAGGACATATTCAAAAAATCAAGGACATAGCCGTATATCAGCCGATCCAGAACGTTGGCCAACGCACCGCCAACCAACAAGCCCGCGCTGATCCGGGAGATTTGCGAATGCGCATTTTTACGCGCCCAAACCAGAACCGCGATACAAATTACCGCAGCAAGAACGATAAGAATCCAGCGGCTCGCCTCCGAACCGCCCCCGAAGAGACCGAAATTGATGCCTCGGTTCTCTCCGTAGCGAAAGTTCATCAGGGGCGGCAGCACGTCAATGCTACGGATGCGGGCAAGCTCCATCATGTGGATCACCACATATTTGCTGATCTGGTCGATCGCAAAAGCAGCAAAGCTTGCCCAAAAAATTATCCGCATCGGGTTCGGCTCCTGTCTTAGTGCCGGAAGTGGCGCATGCCGGTAAAGATCATCGCAAGACCAGCTTCGTCCGCCGCTGCAATGACCTCCTCGTCGCGCATGGAGCCGCCGGGCTGGATCAGCGCTGTAGCACCTGCCTCGGCCGCTGTGATCAACCCGTCAGCAAACGGGAAGAACGCATCAGATGCCACAACAGACCCTTGGGTCAGGGGCGCAGGCAGTCTCATGGCCTCGGCCATATCTTGCGCTTTGCGCGCCGCGATGCGCGTGCTGTCCACACGGCTCATCTGGCCCGCGCCGACACCGACGGTCGCGCCATCTTTGACGTAGATGATCGCGTTGGATTTGACGTGCTTCGCAACAGTCCAGGCAAAAAGCATATCGCTCATTTCCTGCTCGGTTGGTTGGCGTTTGGTTACAACTTTGAGGTCATCAGGGCTGATCCGGCCCACATCGCGGTCCTGTACCAACCAGCCGCCCGAAACCTGACGCGGTGCAAGGCGTGCGGCTGTTGGATCCGCAAGGCCGCCGGTTGTCAGCAAGCGCAAGTTCTTCTTGGCGGCGAAAATCTTGATTGCGTCTTCGTCCGCGTCAGGCGCAATCACCACCTCGGTAAAGATGCCGGTGATGGCTTCGGCTGTTGCGGCGTCCAGTGTCTGGTTCAGCGCAATAATACCACCAAAGGCCGATGTGCGGTCACAGTCAAACGCGCGGGCATATGCCTCGGCCATTGTTTTGCCGGTGGCCACGCCGCAGGGGTTCGCGTGCTTGATGATCGCAACGGCTGGGCCGTTCTCTGGTGCAAACTCAGATACCAACTCAAACGCCGCGTCAGTGTCGTTGATGTTGTTATAGGACAGCTCTTTGCCCTGATGCTGTTTGGCTGTGGCCACGCCTGCGCGGCTGTTGCCATCGCTGTAAAAAGCCGCCTGCTGGTGTGGATTTTCGCCATAGCGCAGGGTTTGAGTCAGCGTGCCGCCAAAGGTGCGACGGCGCGGAGTGCCACCAACTGCATCAGCCATCCAAGTGCTTACAGCTGTGTCATAGGCGGCAGTACGGGCATAGGCCGTCTGGGCAAGACGCTGACGCAGGGCATAAGTGGTCTGGCCGTCATTCGCCTGAAGCTCGGCGATGTAGGTATCGTAGTCTTCGACATCCACAATCACGCTGACAAAACCGTGGTTCTTGGCAGCGGAACGGATCATTGCAGGTCCGCCGATATCGATATTCTCGATCACTTCGCCGTATTCGGCGCCTTTCGCTACGGTTTCTTCAAACGGGTAAAGGTTCACAACTACCAGATCGATTGCGCCAATCCCGTGCTCTTCCATCGAGGCAATATGCCCAGCGTCATCGCGCAGTGCCAGCAAACCACCGTGCACGACCGGATGCAGCGTCTTGACGCGGCCATCCATCATTTCAGGAAAGCCTGTGACCTCGGAGACATCCAGCACATCCAGCCCCGCCTGACGCAGTGCCTTTGCCGTGCCGCCAGTCGACAACAGCTCGACCCCGCGTGCGGCAAGGGCACGTCCAAAATCAATCAGTCCGGTCTTGTCGGACACAGAGAGAAGGGCACGTTTTACGGTGTACAGATCGGCCATGGCAGGGCTCCTTTGGTCAGTCAGCGTCAAGATACGGGTCATCCCGTTCCAAATCACGCACGCCAATCGCAGTTTCCTGGGCTTTGGACAAGGACCAGCGGACCCTTGTCGCTGGATTTATCGCACGTCCGGTCAGAACAATTTGCTGTGCAGCACGTGGTTTTAGGCGTGTTGCCTCAAGGTATGCGCCCGGTTCCAGCTTCAATTCGGTCGTACCATCATGCCGGAAAACCCATATCTCGCCTGACTTTAGCGCCATCGACACAGCCGCTCCGCCTAGATCAAGTGTCGCGTCGACCTCTGGGTGCAGATGGAAGCGGACCTCAAATCCGATACCCTTGAGTTTTGTTCGGTCAAGCGCACGGTCAAACCGGCGTTTTTCCGTTTCTTCGAGCGCCAGCAACATGTCTTCGCCTGCCACCGCACGGCCATCGCTGGTCAATTCAAGCGTACGCGCATGGGTCAAACCGTGGGTCAGGGCGTAGCCGTCATGCCCGCCCTCGAACTTCATGCCGTCACTCACCGGCGTGATCTCGACCGGAACGCGAGTCGGTCCATCAATCAGCGCTTCAATCCCCGTACGGCGGTCAGCGATATCCAGACGCGCGCTGGAATAGCCGCCCAAAACCAGTGTGGAGTGCGATGGCGTCGCCCGCCCTGCCCGTCGCCAATCCAACCCAAATGAGGCGCCAGAGCCGCAATTCACAATCAGCGGACGCCTCCCTGAGGTCAGCTCAAACGCGAGTGTCGACGCATGCGCATTGGCCGAAGCGGCCCCGCCGGGCGGCGGGCTGGCGTCGATGATCATACTGGTGCGACCAGCTGACAGGCGCGCATACCCCATCGACAGCCCCTCAGATTGCATGCTGCGCACACCGGACGCGGCCAGCGCGTGGTCAAGCCAGCCCTCGGCTCCGCGCCCACCGCCGTGGAACCGCGCCAACCCGCCATCCGCATGGCGCAAAGTGCGCAGGGTAGGCGCGATGCGGTCAATCGCAGCAAGATGCGGCTGTGGTGTACCGCGCCCTGCATCCGACAGCGCCGCCGCTGCCCACGTGAGCAAAGTGAATACATCCAGCAATTCTTCGGGGTTACGGGTCGGCAGACCGCCCTGCGCGTCAATCTGTGCGGCACATTCTTTCGCCAGCGCCTTGATCGCCGGGTCAGCCAGCGCCTCAAGCCCTTCGAGCGACAGCCCCGCATAAATCAGGCCGGTGAGCGCCTCGAAGCGCGCCAACCCCGGCGCTGCGGCATGCCAACGCTTGGACAAAAAGCGCGTCTGCTGCATGAGCAAGCGGTAGAATACCTCGCTATCAGGGGCGTTTTCACCGCTGCCGTGCAACATAAAGAGCGCGTGGTTGATCCAGCGGATCAATCGGCGGCCCGTCAGGCCCGGCGTCCAACCCGGACCACGCCCGTTGCCATACAGCTCAATCCATTGCCACAACCAGCGCTGTGCAGCGCGGCGCGAAGCGCTATCACCGACTGCGGCCAGATCGTCCAGCCACGCGAAACCGTGCAAGGCCTGAGCAAATGCCGTGTCGGGTGCTTCGACTTCCCACGGTGTCTGATCCGGCGCCGTGATCAAGCTGCCAGCAAAAAGGAAATTCCCCGCCGCCAACTGCCGACCTCGCGCGAATGACCCGATGGTGCGCGGCTCTGGTGAAGAGACAAATCCACGGGCCTGCCCCCGCGCACGGGTCGCAAAACGGGCGTGCAACTGGTTCAAGACGCGCGTGCGATATGCGCTCAATCGTGGAAATTGGATCATGTGCTCTGCCTATACGCTCTCTGGGCGTTTGGCGAAGTCTAGCGCGGGCAGCGGGTCAAGTCACCGTTTTTCCGGCAGGTCTTCGCGCATTCCTTGCCAGACGCTGTTGAGCAGTTGTCTTTGCTACCTGTACGGTCCCGACTAAACTGATCTTCTTCTCTTGATCGGAAACGACTAGCCTCCAAAAGAAAGTATAGTTTTTCTCAAAGGCCGTGACGCATGAATGAGCCCTGTATATCTCTTGGCCACCCCATCGAGCGGTGCGATAAAAACGCTACGGCCCTTACAAGTTTCGTAGCGCTTGGGGAGGCAACATCATGATCGCCTCTCTGATGATGTATGCACGGCCCGAACTTGACGCTGCACTGACCACTTATTGGCATTTCATCCGCGCCCGTCTGGCCGCAGAGGGCATCGAGGCGCCTGAAACGCTGGCACAAGGCGCAGCGGAGTTCGACGTTTGGGAGGATCCGGCGCTGGTGCTCAGTCAGACTTGCGGAATGCCTTACCGGACAAAGCTGCACAGGTCAGTGCAGCTGGTCGGTACACCAGATTATTCGCTGGATGGTCTGCTTCCAGGCTACTACCGCTCGGCGATTGTGGTCCCGGCGGATGATCCGCGCGTGGATATCGAAGCCTATGCTACCGCACGCTTGGCGTTCAACATGGCCGATTCCCAATCCGGTTTCGCAGCGATTTATGCCCACACAAAGGCCGCCGGTTTCTGGTTTACCGATCGTGTTCAGAGTGGTGGCCATGTGAATTCGGCCCGAATGGTCGCCCATGGTACCGCCGATATCGCGTCCATTGATGCGCAGACTTGGCGGCTGATCCAGCGCTATGAGCCTTGGCCAACACAGCTGCGCGTTCTGGAATACACCACTCCGACACCTGGCCTGCCGTATATCACTGGGCCGCAGCACGATGCGAACACGGTATTCGGGGCGGTAAGCGGGGCTATCGCCGACCTCTCTGCTGAGGATCGGAGCATGCTTGATCTGAACGGATTGGTTGCCATCCCGCAAAGCGCTTACATAGCGGTACAAAACCCGCCTGTAGAGGCGCTGCTTTAGGCGGCTTTGCGCAGGCAGGCGATATAAAAGCCGTCCATCCCGCCCTGTTCGGCCCAGAAATCAGGACGCAAGCGCAAACCGCCTTCCGATGAAATCCACGCAGGATCAACGCCCGGCTGGTCCAGCGCGGCACGGTCCACGGTCATATCGCCATGACGCTCAAGCGCTTCGTCGATCTGGACCTCGCCCTCATCGGGAAGCAAGCTACAGGTACAAAAGATCAACCGCCCGCCAGGCTTGAGGATTGACCATGCGTGGTCCAACATCTCTTCCTGCAACGCGATGAGCGCGCCAAAGTCCGACCCGTCCTTGGCGTGGGGCAGGTCAGGGTGGCGGCGGATTGTGCCTGTTGCCGAACAGGGTGCGTCCAGCAGGATCGCATCGAACTCTCCCTGAAACTGGCGGACATCCTTGATGAAGGTGCGGGCAGTCAGGCCGGTGCGGGTAAGGTTCTCTTTCACACGCTGCATGCGGGAATGGTTGTCATCCACCGCACGCACTTCGGCACCTGTGGTAGCAAGCTGCATGGTTTTGCCGCCTGGTGCTGCGCAGAGATCAGCAACCACTTCGCCGGGTTGTGCATTCAGGATCAATGCCGGCAAGGCAGCGGCGGCGTCCTGCACCCACCAGTCCCCTTCGGCGAAACCTTCCATCGCAGAGACCTGTCCGCCGCCATAAAGACGCACGGAGCCAGTGGGCAACAGCGTGCCGTCCAGTCGTGTAGCCAGTTCAGCGGCGTCGCCCTTTGCCGTCAGATCAAGCGGCGCGCCTTGAAAGTGGGCAGTCTCGATCGCGGCGATGGCATCTGCGCCCCAAGCTTCGACCAGCGGGCCGCGCAGCCATTTGGGCATACGCGGCGCGCGACGGGCGCTCCACGCGTCAGGGCCTTCTGCGGCAACTTTGCGCAAAACAGCGTTTGTCAGCCCCTTAAGGTGGCTCAAGTGCCTGTCACCAGCGACCACGGACACCATCGCATTGACCACACCGTGCGCCGCGCCGCCCGTGCAAAGCTCAACAGTGCCGATACGCAGAGCATTGCGCACTGTCAGCGGCGGGTACTTGTTGAGGTGCTTTTGCAAGATGCGGTCCGCACGCTCCAGACCGCGCAGGGTGTCTTGCGCAAGGCGCTGTGCCCGCGCGCGATCATCCGCGGGCAGCCTGTCCAGCACGCCTGCGCCAAGAAGCTCGGACATCAGTTTGCCCTCGCCCAAAATCTGGTCGAGAAGGAAAACGGCGGATTTCCGCGCCGATACGCCGGTGTCTGACATGATTTGCTCTTTCTCTTCGCGGTCTGGCGGTTGTCTGGGGCAAGGCGCGCCGTATATCAAGAGAGAGTTGAGAAAGGAACGTCCGATGGTAAAACCGCCCACGCCGAAAGAACCACCCATTCCCGATGCCCCAATTCCTCCAACGCCGGAGCCTGAACCTGATCTTCCACCTGCCGCAAGACGCGCACTGGCCGAGGCCGAAGAACGCCGCGCCGCTGCGAAAGAACTGGAGTTGCCGCCTGAGTTAGGTGGTCGTAACGGGCCCGAGCCTGTCCGGTTCGGTGATTGGGAGAAAAAGGGAATCGCTGTCGATTTCTGAAAGCACCCCTAAAAACGGACCCAGAGCTTCCAAAAAGCTCTGGGTCCAAAACAACCCGAAGGTCCATTTTCGCTCAGCGTAGAGAGAATTCTGCACTGTCTCCGGCGCCTTGATCCGATGTAAATCTGATCCGGTCGGAAGAGGTTTTCACCTCTTGGCAATTGTACCCCAGATCATCCCCGCCCCATTCGAGGCTGCGGCAGAAGAACCCGTTTTTCCAGCTCCAGCGGCCTGTTACAGGCCAGGCTGCCCCTTTTCCTGATATCGTGCCATTGGGGTTGAGTGTGAGCTTAACCAACGGACGGGTCAGTGTTTTTCCACTCACGAGTTGTTTGAACTCCGCAGCGCTTTCCACCTTTGAGAACTCGGCGGCGGCCGGAGTCGCGCAGGCCAGCGCGAGTGCTACGAAAGCAAAAAATCTCTGTCGCATAGGTCTCTCCTTCGAGGTCCTTTGCGACAGATACGTAAACGAAACCGATTTGGTTTCATTTTACTAATAAATGTTTGCCCTACGAACGGATCAGTCATTTAGCCCGAGCACGTCCAGCATATCATACTCGCCCGGCGCGCGGCCCTGCCCCCAGACCGCTGCCTTGAGTGCGCCACGCGCAAACAGCGAACGGTCAAAGGCAATGTGACGCAAGACGATCCGCTCGCCTGCGCCGGCAAACATCACGTCATGTTCTCCAACAATGTCACCGCCGCGAATCGCGGAAAAGCCGATGTCGCCGCGTTTGCGGGCGCCGGTTATGCCGTCCCTGCCCGAATCGCTTACATCAGCAAGATTCACACCGCGGCCCTCTGCCGCAGCTTCGCCTAGCATCAGCGCGGTACCCGAAGGCGCGTCGACCTTCTGGTTGTGGTGTGATTCGATTATCTCGATGTCGAAATCTTCGTCCAGCGCGGCGGCCACCTTGCGCGTCAAAAGGGTGAGCAGGTTCACGCCAAGGCTCATGTTGCCCGCACGTACGATCACGGCGCCCTTTGCGGGTTCGGCAAGCTGTGCAATTTCCTCAGCGCTCATGCCAGTTGTGCCGATGACATGGACGACGCCCGCCTTGGCTGCCGCCCTAGCAAACGCCAGCGTGGCCTGAGGGGCGGTAAAATCAATCACGGCGTTCGCATCTGCTATCGCGGCATCCGCGTCATCGGTCACTATAACCCCGTTCGGTGTGCCACCCATGGCCTCGCCCAGATCCCTCCCGATCCAGTCATGGCCTGAACGCTCAACCGCGCCACACAGGCGTGTGTCTGCCCGCGCTGCAACCTCGCGCACCAGCATCTGCCCCATCCGTCCCGAGGCGCCTGTAATGGTGATACCTGTTGTCTGTGCCATGCTTTTGTCCCCTTTGATCCGATCCAGAGCGGTTTAGCCTGCGCGCATCCGCTTGGCAAAGAAGTTAAGACCTCGTAGAGGGAGAATATGGCAAAGAACAAATCTTACGAGGGCGCAGGCCCCACCCAGCGACAACTGCGCGTCGGCGAAACCATTCGCCGCGCACTCAGCGATGTTCTGGCGCGGGGCGATGTGCACGATCCCGATCTCAACCGCATGTCCATCACCGTGGGCGAAGTGCGTACATCCAACGACCTGAAGGTCGCGACCGCTTACGTGCTGCCCTTGGGCGGCATCGGGCAAGAGGACGTGCTCAACCTTTTGGGCCGCAACAAGCACGAGCTGCGCAAGCTGGTGGCCAAAAAGCTGACGCTCAAATTCTCGCCCGAGCTGCGGTTCCAGCTGGACCGTACATTTGACCAGATGGATGAGACACGCAGGATGCTGGCCCAAGATGTCGTGCGCCGCGATGCAGATGCGCCTGACGACGGGGCACCCGAAGAGTGATCTTCCGCGCGGCACTAGTTGCGGGGATGCTTGCGCTTGCGCACCCTGCGCTGGCCGCTGACTGCAGCGAAGAGACGTACAAAGGCACCGAGTACGCAATCTGCGAAGTCGACCTGAACCGCGACATGCTGAGGCTGTTTCTGTACGAGCCTGAAAGCGAGCGGCCTTATGGATACTTCGGCACTCTGAACGCTGCGCTTGAGGCGCAGGGATTCGCGCTTGGTTTTGCGGCGAATGCCGGTATGTACCATGATGACCGCGCGCCGGTTGGCTTGTACATCGAAGACGGAGAAACCTATCAGCGCGTCATTACCAACGCAGGGCCGGGCAATTTCGGACTGCTACCCAACGGCGTCTTGTGCCTGCGCGACCGCCGCGCTGACGTGATCGAGACGTTGCGCTACGTAGAAGAAGCACCCGAGTGTGTGAGCGCCACACAGTCAGGACCGATGCTTGTGATCGACGGCGCCTTGCATCCACGCTTTTTGCGCAACTCAACCTCCCGATTTATTCGAAACGGCGTTGGCACCAGTGACGATGGCCAGCGGGCCGTTTTCGTGATCTCGAACTCAGCTGTCACTTTTCACGCTTTCGGCAGCTTCTTTCTAGAGCATCTAGGGCTAAATATTGCGCTGTATTTCGATGGTAATGTCTCACGGTTGCGTGCGCCTGAACTGGGGCGCAATGACATCGGCTTTGGCGCGCTTGGTCCGATTATCGGTGTGGTCGAGGGGCAAAGCCTGCCTCCGCTAGAAACTGAGGAAGCCTCTCCTCTGGCCAACACTCCGCCCATCTTGGACAGCGACGAATAGGTCCACCCCGTTGCACCTGCGCCCACAATCTGCAAAAGGGCGCGCAACAACATTTATCAAGGACAGCACATGGCACGCAAACGCAAAGGGCGCGATATCTCCGGCTGGGTTGTGATCGACAAACCCGCTGGCCCCACGTCGACGGCGGTCGTGAACAAGGTGCGCTGGGCATTTGGCGCGCGCAAGGCGGGGCACGCAGGCACGCTGGACCCTGATGCCACCGGCGTTCTGGCTATAGCGTTGGGCGAAGCGACAAAAACCGTGCCATTTATTACCGATGCCATGAAGGCCTATGTGTTTACCGTGCGTCTGGGAATTTCGACCAATACCGATGATGCCGAGGGCGAGGTCATCGCCACCTCTGATCTGCGTCCCGATGATGCGGCGATCAAAGAGGCATTGCACCGCTTTGTCGGTGACATCGAACAAGTGCCGCCGCAGTTTTCAGCCGTTAAGATCGACGGAGAGCGCGCGTACAAGCGCGCCCGTGATGGCGAAAAAATGGAGATCCCTGCGCGCCCGCTGTTTGTGGAAAGCCTGATCATGCTAGACCGGCCCGATCCCGACCATGCCACGCTTGAGATGGTGTGCGGCAAGGGCGGCTATGTCCGCTCGATCGCGCGGGATCTAGGTAACGTTCTGGGATGCAAAGGCCACGTCCGCGAATTGCGCCGCACATGGTCCGGTCCGTTTGATGTCGAAAACGCCGTGACGCTTGCGCAGATTGAAGAGCTTGCCAAATCTCCCGACCTCGACGCCTTCCTCGGCCCGCTTGAGATGGGCCTGCAGGAATTGCCTGAAGTTACAGCCAGCGGTGAAGGCGCAGTCAAACTACGCAACGGCAACCCAGGCATGGTCTTCGCCAAGGACGTTGAATATGGCGATGAATGCTGGGCGTCCTACAACGGGCACGCTGTGGCAGTAGGCACATTCAAGTCAGGAGAATTGCATCCGTCGCGCGTCTTCAACACCGGCGAATGATTACCCGCACCCATATCAAAGGAGACGCGCCCTCTACCGCCGTTTATTCTGACTGTGAACGCTACCGCTACAGCCTGACGCGCATTTGGGACGAGGCGGGCCCGCGCGTGACCTTCATCATGCTCAATCCCTCCACCGCGACCGAGGTGCAGAACGATCCTACCATTCACCGCTGCGAACAACGCGCGCGCACTTTGGGGTTTGGGGGATTTTGCGCAGTGAATATCTTTGCCCTACGCGCCACCGACCCGCGTGAAATGCGTGCAGCAGCCGACCCGGAAGGCCCCGACAATGCGCCCGCGCTGGACGAGGCTGCAAAATGGGCGGACACTGTGATTGCTGCTTGGGGCGTCCACGCGGAACACAGAAATCAAGGGCCGATCGTAGAGAGCCACCTGCGCACGCTAGGTCACAAACTGTTTCATCTTGGTTTGACCAAGGCGGGCCATCCCCGACACCCGCTTTACCTTCCCTACAGCGCCGTGCCTCAGGTTTGGATAAGCAGCGACTGACTCCGCCTAATGACACGTGGAGTTAACCATTTCCCCCTTACTCTTTTGACGACTCATACCAAACCTGTGCTTATATTGCGCTGGGGCGGCCCCACATATTTATGGAAATATTACTATGCTTTGGTTGGCAGGATTGATGGGCGTTATGGCGGTTGGTGCGGTCGCCTACGTAGACCCGTACGATACCGACGAAGACGAATTGACGGAATCGTTTGAGAACACCACATCTCCCGATGCATTTTCTGCAAACATTAGCGACGATTCAACCGAAGCATTCATAACTGAGGATCCTTTTGAAGCGGATTATGACCCGCGCAGCGGCGATGATGCTGCCCTCTTGCCACCTCTCGTTCTTTCGGCCGCTGATCAGGTCACGCTCACCGATGGGACGGATGACGAAGACCATATTGCGGGTACCGACAGAAACGACCGGATGCGCGGTATGGACGGCGCGGACGAGCTTAACGGCGGAACCGGCAACGATGAACTGCGCGGCGAAGCGGGCGACGATCCGCTGAGCGGAGAAGCAGGCAACGATACTCTGCACGGTCACGACGGCGACGATGTGATGCATGGCGGCAGCGAAGATGATGAACTGTTCGGGCACAACGCCAATGATACACTCTTCGGCGATGACGGCGATGACGCGCTGCAAGGCTCTGCCGGAAATGATGCGCTCAATGGCAATAACGGTGATGACACGCTGATGGGCGGTCTGGACGATGACACGCTGATTGGCGGCAACGGTGCGGATGCCCTCTTTGGTGGTTGGGGCAACGATATGCTCAGCGGGATTATGAATGATGGCTTCAGCCATGACGACAATGCCAGTGACTTTTTGAACGGCGGCGGCGGTGATGACAGCATACTTGTCGGTGCCGGAGACATTGTCACAGGCGGTGAAGGCGCTGATGAAATCGTGCTGGGCGGATGGATCACTGACGGTGAGGCCGCGCACATTTTGGATTACACCGCCGAAGACGACAGCATCGTGCTGGTTTGGGATGACAGTGCGTCAAACAGCGTTGAACCGAGTGTAACCCTAACAGCCGATCCGGAAATGTCTGATCAAACCCTTGTTCTAATGGACGGCGCGGTGATTGCCACTGTCAACGGCACCGACCTTCTCACTAGTGACATCGCCCTGATACCGCTCAGCACAGCGACGCAAATTGGCCTCGCTGCGGGCTAACACCACGGCTTTCAGTCGCGCAGACACAATAAGCCTTTGCCAACAGCGCAAAACACGCCTATACGCCCCCATCGCAGGCACGCTCCTGCGATTCCTCCATGGGCCTGAGCTGGACGACATCCCGGCCTGCGCCATCCCTTTTAACCTTTTGACAAGGAGACCCCGATGTCGATTACGAAAGAAGAAAAAGCTCGCATCATGAGAGAATTCGGCGCCAAAGAAGGCGATACCGGTTCCCCAGAAGTGCAAGTTGCTGTTCTCAGCTCGCGCATCGCAACGCTGACAGACCATTTCAAAACGCATAAAAAAGACAACCATGGCCGCCGTGGTTTGCTGAAAATGGTCGCAACGCGCCGTAAACTTTTAGACTACGTTAAGTCCAAAGACGATGCACGTTACCAAGACCTGATCAAGCGTCTGGGCCTGCGCCGCTAAGCGACGCCTCGACAGTCAGACAAGATTAAACCGCGCTTCTTTGCAGAGCGCGGTTTTTTCATGGGGCGGAGAAGACCACATCTCACATACGTTGGAGGTGACATGAGCCCCTAAAAATCCTTCATTTTTATGTAGAGTCCGCCCAACAAAAGGCCGGACAAATGAAGGTACGATTTACGGACGAACAGATCATCGCGATGATCAAAGAGCAGGAAGCTGGTGAGAAGACCGCAGATGTATGTCGGCGGCACGGGATCAGTTTGGCAACGGTCTAAAAATACAATCTAAATACGGTGGCATGCACTGCACTGCACGGCAGGGCATCGCATAGCGATGCCCCTGAGAGTGGAGCGCTCGGATGCGAAGCGGCTGCGGGCGCTTGAGGACGAGATTATCAAACTGAAGAAGCCGCTGGCTGAACAGATGTTGGACAATGCCATGCTGCGAGACATCAACTCAAAATAATGGTGACGCCTTTTGGGAAGCGGATAGCTGTGGTGCGTTTGATGGAGGTTCATCAAATCAACCAGCGACCATTGCCCCGCAGGCGATAGCAAAGCAATCTGCAGAGAGGGGGCGTGTGATATTTTGCAGATCGATAGATCTACGGTGCGCTACCAATCACTACCCCTCGATGATGTTGATCTGCGGGATGCAATTGGTAGCGCACCGTAGATTTGGATATTGGCGCATTCACGTGTTGGTTGCGCGTGAGGGCTTTGAAGAAGGTGAGGCGCATCTACCCTGAAGAGAAGCTACAGGTGCGTCGCAGGAGTGGCGGGAAGCGCGCTTTGGGCACGAGGAAGCCAATAGTGTTACCTGATGGCCCTAACCAGCGATGGGCCTTGGATTTCGTGCCGGATGCACTTACTCTATGGCCGCCGTTTTCGCATTCAGGCAGTTGTCGATGACTTCAGCCGAGAGGACCCGGCCCTGGTCCCTGATACGTCGCTGTCTGGCTAGCGCGTCGCACGAGAACTGGATCAAATCATCGCCGAACGCAGCATGCCAAAGACGATTGTGTCGGACAACTGCACCGAGATCACCAGCATGGCAATCCTCAAATGGTTTCAGAATACGGGCATCGATTGGCACTACATCGCGCTTGGCAAGCCCAGCAGAACGGCTTCATCGAAAGCTTCAACGGCAAGCTGCGCTACTCTCGTGCATATAAACATGCACTGCCGGGCAGAGAATGAATGCCTTAATGAAACGCTATTTGGTAAATTGCGCGATGCTCGCAAACCGCTTGAAGACTGGCATGAGGACTACAACTGGTGTCGGCCACATTCAGCCTTGGGCAACCTGACCCCTATGGAATTTCTGCATGGAAAGGCGATGGATAAGATAGCTGACTAACGCCAAAAATTTAATCCCAAGGACTCCGCGCAAAGCCGGAGAAGGCTTGGAGCTCAGGTCAGAATTTATGAAAATTCTAGATACGTCTGCAAATTTGTTGGTCTGTTATGCGGGACATACCTGCCGTTCGTTTCTCTCATATCAGCGTATGCTTTTGAGATGTTGAACAATGCTCGAATGGCTTGTTTGCTGGAGCCGATGGCTTGGCCACGATCAGACTGGTAAATCGGGGGTTTCCACGAATGCTCTACCGGAATGGGCAAGCAATCCCATGCAACATAGTTTCGCCCCAGTTAATTTGCAGACTCGGTACGCTACAAACGACACCAGATAGGCTTGGTTACTTCATGATATATTTTGCGCGAGTCCTTTTGTAAATCACAGAGCAATAATGGGCCAAGTCGCGGCGAAAAAAGGGGCCCTTCGGTTGAGGTTT
>NZ_JBALVJ010000117.1:0-7145 GCF_036961165.1 Sulfitobacter sp.
AGATGCATCTTAGCCAAGCCGCAAAACTGTCCTAAAAAGCAGGACCACTTCAGCCGGCGTGACATCGCGCAGCGGCCCCACAATGGGAAAAACCTCCAATATCCGCGTCGCAACAAGCTTCCCGCCCTCTGGCCGCACCACAATCGCCAAGGTATCACCCACCGCGATTTCTTGCCCTGATCCCTGCGGACTGATCACCGGTAGATCCTTAGGTGCTGAAATTTCACGTCCGGCTACTGTCAGCGGCGCTACGCTGTCGACAACACCGAAGATGCCAAGCCGCACGGCTTCTTCAGCCTGCGCAGCGCAGGCCAGAAACGTCATAATCGAAAGCAATAACACACGCATGAAGCGATCTCCCCGCGCTACGCTTATCCAATATCAGGCTCCCGCGAAAAGAAAAAACGCGCGGAGGTTTCCCTCCGCGCGCCAAAATCTGCACGATAAAGCAGATGCTTACTGCGCGCTCTCTGCGACAGCAGCAACCAGTGCTTCTTCAAAGATCGCCAGACCTTCGTCCACGATCTCTTCGGGAGCTGTCAGCGGCACCATCACACGGATGGCGTTGCCATGCATGCCACAGCTCAACAGCAACAAGCCGCGTTCCAGAGCATGTGCAATCACGCGCTTGGTCAGTGGCCCATCCGGCGCGATGCTTTCAAAATCGGTCACGAATTCAACCGCGACCATCGCGCCAAGACCGCGAATGTCCCACATCCGGTAGGGTGCAGAACGTGCGCCGATCTCTGCAAAGCGGGCTTTGAGCTTGTCACCCATCGCAATGGACTTGGCCAAAAGGTCCTCATCCTCAATCGCAGTGATCGCTGCCAAAGCGGCCGCACAGGCAACAGGGTTGCCGCCATACGTGCCGCCCAAACCGCCTGGGTCCATCGCGTCCATGACATCGGCACGACCGATGACACCGGCGAGAGGATAACCGCCCGCCATTGATTTCGCCACAGTGATCATGTCTGGCACAACACCGGAATGCTCAATCGCGAACCATTTGCCGGTCCGGCCAAAGCCTGCCTGCACTTCGTCTGCAATGAGCATGATGCCATGCTTGTCACAGATTTCACGCAGGGCAGTTAGCATCTCGAACGGCACTGGCGTATAGCCACCTTCGCCCAGAACAGGCTCGATAATGATCGCCGCAATGCGGGACGGATCAGCATCTGTCAGGAAGAGGTTCTGAAGGCCTGTCAGCGCATCCTTGACGGTGATGCCATCCCGCACATTCGGGAAAGGTGCGCGGAAAACATCGGCAGGGAACGGCCCGACGCTCTTTTTGTAAGGAGACACTTTGCCGGTCATACCCAGCGTCAGCAGCGTGCGTCCGTGATAAGCGCCAGTAAAGGCGATCACACCGGGGCGGCCTGTCGCGGCACGCGCGATTTTCACCGCGTTCTCAACTGCTTCGGCACCAGTGGTGACCAGAAGTGTTTTCTTGGGTGCATCACCGGGGGCCAGCGCGTTCAACTTCTCTGCCAGCTCGACGTAAGGCGCGTAGGGCACAACCTGAAAGGACGTGTGCGTGTACAGGTCTTCTTGCGCTTTAGCGGCAGCGATCACACCGGGGTGACGGTGGCCTGTGTTAAGCACACCAATACCACCGACGAAATCGATGTAGCGCTTACCCTCTACATCCCAAAGCTCTGAGTTCTCTGCATAGGACGCATAAACCGGCGCGGCAGAAGCCACGCCACGCGGCACAGCCGCTTCACGGCGCGCCACCAGTTCAGCGTTGGTATAAGTCACAGGCACCGCAGCTTCGACGATAGCGATCTGGGGCTTCTTCTTTACGCTCTTGTTAGAGCCACGTTTTGCAGTGCTGGCCATGGACATAATCCTATATGAGTGAAAACCAGACGCGGCAGACCCGCGTTTAATAAATTCTTTTGCCCTGTTTAATTTAATTGTCAATCGGGATAGTTCAGGCACTTGTACTTTTCGCCAATGGGTGCGCAATTTCGGGCAAATCCCCGCCTACACGGATCACATCGACTTTATCAGGACGTTCTCCCTTGGACATCGGCCAAAGACTAAAAGAAATCCGCATACAGCGCGGTCTGTCCCAACGGGAGCTTGCCACCCGTGCAGGTCTGACAAACGGGACGATCTCATTGATCGAAAAAGATAAAACCTCTCCCTCTGTGGCATCACTTAAAAGCTTGCTGGATGCCATTCCCATCTCGATGGCCGAATTCTTCGGTTCAATCGAAGAGCCGGACACGCCAAAGATATTCTTTCGCGCAGGCGAACTGACACAGGTTGCGCCGGTGGGTCCGGGCCAAGTGTCGCTGCGGCAATTGGGCAACGCCCGCAAACACACGCTTCAGGTCCTACATGAGACCTACCCCCCCGGCGCCGATACCGGCCCTGAATTTCTGGCCCATGAAGGCGAAGAGGCGGGAATTATCACGCACGGGCAGATCCAATTGACCGTTGGTGACATCGTGGGAGTGCTAAACAGCGGCGACGGCTATATTTTTGACAGCCGCTTGCCTCACCGGTTCCGCAATATCGGAACCGAACCATGCAAAATTGTAAGCGCCCTGACCCCGCCGGTATTCTGAGGCCTAGACAGCGGGGAAGCCTTCTGTCTTTGAACCTCTTGTCTGACAATCCCTAACCTCGGGCCTTTGGCCCACGGCTGTCGCGGTCCTTGCGAGGGGTTCTATCCTCGTCAAAGCGGCCGCTGTCGGAATTGCGTGTAGACGTCATCGCAATCACTATTCCAGCAACCATCGTCAGGATCATGAGGCCGCCGAGAAACATCTCAGTCGTCATTTTCGCCTCCCTTTCCTAAGCGTTCAATGAGAGAACAGTCACGCCACGGCATCGTTCCCGAGTAATTCGAGATTCATGCCGCTAGACCCTGCGACATTCTGCTGCACCCTGCCGCACGCTGAGAAAAATTCTTAAGTTAAATAATTACTTACAATATCTTAAAGAAATTTCCAGCTGCATACCCCTAGTAATCGTAGGCCATCTTATCCGTCAGCGGCACAGGGAAATCCAATTCCAGGATATACCGGTGCTCTTCTTCATGGATCTCCAGATTACCGTTCAGCTGCCGCGCAAATGCCTGGATCAGCTTTGATCCAAGACCGGTACCGCCTTCGGTTTCCTTACCTCCAGCTGTATTCTCGACAGCCAAATTAGCACGCTCTTCTCCGACATATTTGAGGCTCACGCGGATCTGCTTTTGCCCATTCGTATCGCGCGCGACATATTTCAGGGCGTTTGTTACAGCTTCGGACACCAAAAGCGTGATAGGTGCAGCATCATCAGGACCGATCATGATGTCATCATATTCTTCGACCAGCTTGATGCCTGCATTAGGCGCCATACCGACTGCAAGGTTCTGCGCAACGATCTCTCGCAGCAAAACCCCCGCGTTTACGCGGGCCATTTCATTATCCTGATACATACTCTTATGAACCGTCGCGAGGCTCAGGATACGGTCTTGCAAGCGTTGCAGGACACGGCGGTTTGCATCGGTCGGCGCCTGCCGGATTTGCATGTTCATGATAGAGGAAATCAGCTGGAGGTTATTCTTCACGCGGTGATGGACCTCTTTGAGAAGAATATTCTTCTCGCGCAAGCTGTCCTCCAGACGTGCCTCATCCTGCAAAATCGAATTAGCCATCCCAAGGAATGATTCCTCCATGGCTTCGATCTCCCTGGGCACGCGATCGCCTAAGGGCACACGCGGCAGAGTTCGGTTCAACGCGAAATGGCGCATCTGGCGACCCAGTTTACTAATGTGGGTGATGGCCAGGCGGTTCAGCGCCCAGAATGCCACAACAAGGCTGGCGATCCACATCACAATCGGCAGAAGTGAAGATACGCGGCCCGAAAAATCTGTCTGAAGCAGCGGCGTGTCGACGGGCCAAACGCTCATCGCGTAAACGGTGTCTTGGAACATCGGGATCAAGGCATAGACACGCTGGTCCCCGCCTGCACTTTGAGCGGTGAAAACCTGCCGCCCAGTGCCCGCAAATTGCTCAAGGTCATAGACTGCGGGCAATTCTTCGCGCGCCACGTCCCCATCCTGCTCAGTCGCAATCAGTTCTCCAACATTGTTGAAAATGAGCAATGCTTTGGGTGTGGCATCCAGAGTTTCAGGTTTGCTATTTCTAAGAACGTCTTGGCCTATCGAAATAAAGACAAAGCCCGTCATATCGCCATTTTCGATCAGAGGCACGGTAACGATGACAACCGCAGCGCCCGACACTGCACCACGTGCGACAGAGGAAACCGTAACAGACTTGCGTTCCATCGCCGCCTGAAAAATCGCGCTTGAGCTTAGCTCGTACTGCTCTCCGGTGGATGAACAGTTCATCACACCGTCTGACCTTACGTACCCCACGAGGCGATATATCTCGGCTCCTTCCTTGTAGCTTTTCAGGAATGCCGAACACCGCGCCGGATCATCGCGCGCAAGCGCCACGATTGCCGCCAACGCGCGGCCAGCGCCCAGCGCCTCTTGCAAGGTTGTTCTCTCAACAGCCGCCGCTTGGTCGGTCACCGCAAGCAGTGACAGCTCTGCTGTTCGCTGGCTTTGCTCCGCGATTTGACGCGTCTGTTGAACGGCGATCAAACCAATAGGCAGCAAAGCCAGCGACAAAAACAGCAGAACCCGAAAGGCGAGACCACCAAAGAAGCTATTGCGAAAAAAGCCAGAGGTCATGGTCTAGAAACTTGCGACTTTCGAAGCCGAGAGCACAGACATCGTCGCATCGTCCGTCATCTCCATCGCTTCGTCCTCATTCAGCCCCATCAACTCAGCCAGTTGCGCACGCGCGCGGTTTGTCCGGCTTTTGATCGTGCCAACAGCCACACCGCACATCTCAGCGGCTTCTTCATAAGAGAATCCCGAAGCGCCGATCAGCAACAACGCTTCGCGCTGCTCTACCTTGAGCTTACCCAAGGCGACCCTGAAATCGTTCATTTGCAGGTGACCGTCATGGGCCGGCTTTTCTGCCAGGCTTTCGGTGAAAATGCCGTCCACGTCAGAAACTTCGCGCTTTGCCTTGCGGCGGGACGAATAATAGGTGTTGCGCAGAATTGTGAACAACCAGGCGCGCATATTCGTGCCCGCCTGAAACTTTTCGATATTCGTCCAGGCCTTAACCAAAGTATCCTGAACCATATCGTCCGCTACGGAGCCGTTGCGCGTCAGCGAGATCGCAAACGCACGCATGGCCGGCAGATGTTCTACCAGCTCGTCACGAGGATCCGCGCCGCTCATTGGCTTTTATCCTCATCGTCGTCTTGCTTTTTCAGTTGTTCCAAAAGTGATTTGAAGCGATCAGGGACCCCTTCATCAACAGCTTCCTGATAAACACGGCGCAGGTTTTCGTCGATCACCCCGTGCTGTTGCTTGCTTTGTCCCTGTCCTGACATTCTACCTCTATCACACAAAAAAGTTCAAAATCCGCTTCATCTTCGGGAACCAAACGCGTCTTAAGTGCGTTTTGTTCCCGAAAAGATAAAAAAAAGGACTGCACGAATGATGGATGCAACACCGGCCCAAAGCGTTAGCGATCAGCTTGGAATGTTTATACCCTATCTACGGCGTTACGCGCGCGCTCTTACCGGTAGCCAGACCAGCGGGGACAACTTTGCTGCAGCTTCGCTTGAGGCAATCCTGACAGATCGCTCTGTTCTAGATGGAACAGATGTAAAGACAGGTTTGTTCCGTGTTCTTTACGGTATTTGGGCCAGCGCTGGTGCGCCAGTAGAGGAAGGCGAATCCGGTGCGCGTGCAAAGGCGCAGCGCCACTTGGCAAAGCTGACGAACAACAGCCGCGAAGCGCTGCTGCTCTACACGATCGAAGGCTTTAACTACGAGAGCATCGGCACGATCATCGCCGTAGAAGCAAGCGAAGCAGAAGAACTGGTCGCAATTGCCCGCCATGAGATGGCAGACAGCGTGACGGGCTCTGTCATGATCATTGAGGATGAAGCGATCATCGCAATGGATATCGAAAGCATCGTTGCCGAGATGGGCCACCGTGTTACCGGCGTTGCCCGCACCCGCGACGAAGCTGTTGCGCTGGGTCGCGCCGATGTGCCTGACCTGATCCTAGCGGACATCCAGCTGGCCGATAACTCTTCCGGAATTGACGCGGTGAATGATCTTTTGGCCGAACTGGGCCAGCGCCCTGTGATCTTCATCACAGCGTTCCCAGAGCGTCTGCTTACTGGTGACAAGCCTGAGCCTGCCTTCCTAATCTCCAAGCCGTACACCGAAGATCAGGTTATCTCGGCCGTGAGCCAGGCAATGTTCTTCTCTTCAACAGAGACACTTCACGCCTGAACCTCTCCACTCAGGTCCAAAGCCCCGCTGCATCGTCGGCGGGGCTTTTTTTGGAACATTGGTGTGCGCTGCGCGTTAACCCAGCGAAACGAAGTGCAACTTAGGAAATTCACCATGGCTAAAGCGAACCTATCCCTGACCGGCAATGACGTATGAATGGAAGACCTGTCCGCCCAGATCGCAACTTTGAAAAGCGATCTGGCTAACCTGACACAAACAATGGCCGACCTTGGCGCCGCAAAAACGACCGAAGCCAAGACGGCCGAAAACCTACAAAACGCTGGCCGCGACAAAATTCTCGAAGCACAGCTTCAGGCCGAAGACTTTGTCCAGAAGCAGCCAGCAACATCGCTCGGCATTGCAGCTGGCTTGGGCTTCTTGGTCGGCATGATCACGGCACGCCGCTAAGATGCTCTCCCACCTAGTAGCAAAAGCACGCGTGCAGGTGGAGCAAACAGCGCAAACAGCCGCAATAGGGCTGTTTGCGTGTGTTGCTTTGACTGTTGGATTGGTTTTCTGGACCTTGGCGGGATGGTTATTCCTGCTGACAGTTACAACACCGCTAAACGCAGCCGTAATTCTTGGCGCGGTTTATACTGGGGTTGGCCTTATCGGTCTTGCCTCTGTGTCAATGCGCCGTAAGAAACCTGTTCCCCAGCCCGCGCCTGTTACGCCTGCACCAGAGGCCACCTTCGAAGGGCTTATGGCAGCGTTTATGAGTGGCATGAATGCAGGTGCGCGAACGCGTTCTTGATACTGGCGAGCTGAAGTGGTCCTGCTTTTTAGGACAGTTTTGCGGCTTGGCTAAGATGCATCT
>NZ_JBALVJ010000118.1:0-7108 GCF_036961165.1 Sulfitobacter sp.
CTGGTTGCCCAAGGCGGCAGCCTGTCGCGTATGTCTTTGGAAAGAAAGTTCGGGAGGGCCGTCACAACTGCCAGAAGCAGAAGGACGGCATAGGCCATTATGACCCATGCTGGTCTGCGCATTTTCAGTATCCTTTGGTGCCTGAGTATTTGGTCTGACGTCGAAATGTCAGACCGCGGGCGGCCCCCGGACGGGCGGAAGGATATTGATTGCAGGGGAAGAAACAGATGCCACAGGTTCCCACGAAACACGCGCCAGCGTTTGTCGTGGCGTAGCAATTTTTGATCTTGTCGCGGTGGCCAGCGGTGTGTCGCCCTCGGGCAATGGCGCGCGGATGAGTTGGCTTTGCGCCGTCAGGATGACCGGTGCGGATGCGGTCTCAGCTGCCGCAGCAGGGCCATCGTGGGTAACAGATCTTTCCGCCACAACATGATGCGCCCCAAAAAGCGCAATCGCCAGCACAAGGAAAAGCCGCGACACAATCGCGGCCATCCCACTTGCGGCTTGGCCACGCCCCTTTGTCATCCCTGCGCTGCCCAGACATAGCCTACGTAACCCGCCAGCATCACGACCCCGACGCCGCGTCCGATCACCGGACGGGTGAGCAGAAGCCCGGTCAGCACCAGCGACACGGCAATCATCACCGGAAGGTCGAAGGTCAGGAACCGCGACGAGACCGGGATCGGCGCGATCAGCGCGGTGACCCCGAGAATGCCCAGAACGTTAAAGATGTTCGATCCGATGATATTGCCGATGGCGATTTCGGACTGGCGGCGGAAGGCCGCGATCAGGGATGTGGCCAGTTCCGGCAGAGACGTGCCAACTGCAACGATGGTCAGGCCGATGAACGCTTCCGATATGCCGTATCCGCGTGCGATCGAAACCGCGCCATCGACCAGAAACCGCGCGCCGACCATCAATGCGACAAGCCCACCGAGGACCCATAGCACCGACACAAGCGTCGAGGCCGGAGGTTTCTGGCTTTCGTCCTCGGCTTCTGCCTCACCCGGCTTCAGGTAGGCCCAGATAAGATAGCCCACCAAGCCGCCGAACAGAACCAGCCCGGACAGGCGCGTCATCTGGCCAAAGGCGAAAATCGGGACCAGCAAAAGTGCCGCTGACATCATAACGGCCGTGTCGCGCCGCAGCGTGGCACCCATGACCTTGATCGGCCAGACCAGCGCCGAAAGGCCGACGATCAGCAGGATGTTGGCGATGTTGGACCCAATGATGTTGCCCAATGCGATATCGGGAACGCCGCGCCAGGCTGCGTCGACTGAAACCAGAAGCTCAGGCGTAGATGTGCCGAAGCCCACCACGGTCAGGCCGATCAGCAGTGGTGGGATAGCCATGCGCCGGGCGATGCCAACGCTGCCCCGCACAAGCGCCTCGCCGCCAAAGAACAGACCGATCAGACCGATCAGACCGATAAGCAGGTAAAGATAGTCCAAGTCGTTGTTCCCAAGGGGCAAGTGATCTGCCCATCACGCAAAATTGTGGATGCGGTACAGCGCTTGCAAGGGCCGCGTAAAGAAAATTTTGGGATGGAGAAGCCGCACAAATATTCTACGCAGCGACTCTTGAAGGAATGCTGTGGCGACATGATCTTTAGTCCAGTATCTCAATGTGGGAAAAAGTTACCGTTCCTGCAAAAATGAAGAACGCGTCAGCACAGAAACGAAAGGGATCGTGAATCATCGCCATGATCTCATCATCAAACGCCACGTCAAAAAGCCGCGCCACCGGCATGAAGAACAGCCATGCATACTTTGCGGACCGACGGGCCAGCGTCGACCGGTTTATTGATGACCAATTTACTTGGCCCGGGACCTTGCATTTACACAGCGCCGCGTTTGGTTGGGATGTCCTGCGCGCGCCGATCAATGTGGTGCTGTCTCCGGTCCTTGTCCTGACCCGGATCGCCTCGTTTCTGTGTCGGCGGATCAGGTTGCCTGCAATCGCCAACTGGCTTGCAGGACGGCGCATTCTGCTGCCCTCAGCGGTCTCGCGTCGGGTAGAAGCTCTGATTGCGACTGACCTTCTGGATCTGTCTCTGCCGCAGGGAGCAGCGGCTCGTGATCCGGGTGCGCTGTCCCGCGCCGTTCTTGCGGCCCCCCAGTTTCGCGAACTGATCCGCAGACGCGCAGACGCGGCAGAGGCGCAGGTTCTAGGTCAGAGGATTGCAGATGCGCTTGGTGACTATGCGGGGACAAGGTCGGCGGTGTCAGAGATGACCACGGGCCTTATCACGCTGGCCGTGGGCGCGCTATTGTTCCAGGCTCTGACCCCCGGCATGATCTCGATGGCACCCGGCGTTGCGGACGCCGTGGCACGGACCACGGCGGTTGCGGAGTTTCCCTTGGGACAGGCCATCGGAGGCCTATGGTACGGCATATTCCCCACAGGCGCATCACCCCTGCTTGTCGCGGCAAGTGTGGCGATCCTTATCATGATCGGGTCGGTCTTTGCCGCGTTTGCAGGTGTGCTGGCCGATCCAGTCCAGAGCCGTCTTGGCATTCACCACCATCGTCTAATGCGCCTGATCGACACGCTTGAGGTGGAGCTTTGCGGTCCCGGCGACAAGCCCTTCGCCGTACGCGAACACTACTACGCTCGGCTGTTGGACCTTTGGGATGTCATCGGCAGCGCATTTCGGCTCTTTCGCAATTAACGCGCTGCTTGATGGTCCCGCATCGTGGTATTTAACACATAACCTGTGAAATGGATTCCGGCACTGTTCGGTAAAAGTTGGAGAAAATGGTCTTAGAAATAACAATTGCCGTTCTGCTGACGCTCATAAATGGCGTTCTGGCGATGTCTGAACTTGCCATTGTTTCGGCACGCTCAGCACGATTAAAACTGATGGTCGACAAGGGCAGCCGAGGTGCGGCGGTCGCGCTAACACTTGCCAACGATCCCGGTCGTTTTCTGTCGAGTGTGCAGATCGGAATAACGCTGGTGGGCGTGCTGGCAGGGGCTTTTTCCGGAGCAACACTGGGCGCGCGGTTGTCCTCTGCATTGATCGACGCCGGCCAAACGTCGAATATTGCACACCCTTTGGGAGTTGGTTCCGTCGTTGTCGCGATCACCTATCTGTCGTTGATTGTCGGCGAGCTCGTTCCAAAACAGATCGCCTTGCGCTCCCCCGAAAAGGTTGCGGCCCGTATGGCACCGATGATGGCGCTCATAGCGCGTTTTGCCGCGCCGCTGATCTGGGTGCTTGATCAATCGGGCAAACTGGTCCTGCGTCTGCTTGGTCAGTCTCACCCGCAGCTCCATAAGGTGAGCGATGAGGACGTGCGTCTCATCATCGCGGAGGCTGAAAATTCCGGAGCAATTCACTGCGTTGAAAGCGGGATGATCGCGGGCGTCATGCGCGTGGCCGACCGCACTGCACGTGGACTGATGACACTGCGTCACGAGGTTGAGACATTAGACGCGTCTGCCGACAAGGAAAAACTGCTTGAACAGCTTCAGAACCTGCGCCGGTCCAGATTGCCAGTTCGCGAAGGCGGTGCAGATAACATCATCGGTGTGCTGATGACGCGTGACATTCTGGCCCCCGCTTTAAAGAACGAAACCTTCAATCTGCGGGCCCTGCTGCGCGAAGCACCTGTGGTGCAAGGGGGGCAGAGCGCCCTAGAGGTCATCGACCGACTTCGCACGGCACCCGCGCATATGGTTCTGGTCTATGACGAATATGGCCATTTCGAAGGCAACGTCACGCCGATGGACGTTTTGGAGGCGATCACCGGCGATTTCCCGGACACAGAGACGGATGAACCCAAGCTTGTAACCCGTTCTGACGGATCATACCTTGTCGCAGGCTGGAAGCCGGTTGACGAATTCGCAGCATTACTATCGCTGGACCTGGACGATGAACGCGACTACGAGACGGCGGCTGGATATGTTCTGGATAAAGTCGGAAGGCTCCCGGACGTTGCGGATCGACTTGATATTCGAAACTGGTCGATCGAGGTCGTCGATCTGGATGGGCGACGCATCGACAAGCTTCTGGTGACACCGGTTAGTTAAGCCGAGTAGGTCCCATGGAATGGGTATTTTTGAGGCCTCAATCAGCGATTTACAGCCTACTCCCGCGCGTTTTGCCTTTGCCTGTGACGCGCACAGTTCGTCAAGAGAAGTGCGAAGAAATTCATTTTACCGCACAGCATTGCTTGACCGTCTATGACAGCCCATATCCTGAAAATTAGCGTGTCTCCGTACTTGCGGTGTCGCAACTTGGCTTGGACAAAAATAGAACGTAACCGCTGACAAGCCTTTTTTGGAGTTTAGGCAGCTTGGACTATCTGCTCATTGATTTTCTGGGAAAGCCTGACTGGAGTTGGGAAGGCGTATTCGCGCTCGTTCTGGACACCATCCTTATCATCGCAATGATCATGTTGTCTTTGGCGGTTCCGCGCGCATTCCAAGGTTGGGTGCCGATTGCTCAGATAAAAACCGAATGAATACTTTGTCCTCCGGACTGCCACTTGGTAATGCCGCAGCCGTCAAGACGTTGTCAGAGGTCCTACGGGAATTCGATCAAAGCCCGGCCGAACGCATTTCCCTTGGCGATATGATCACAGCTCTAGGGGACCGCAGCTTTGTGCCCCTTATGATCTTGCTCGCCCTGCCAAACGTATTCTTTTTCGTGCCAGGATCATCAGTGATCACGGGATTGCCGCTCCTGTTCATCGCGTTTCAACTTGTGATTGGACGCCCAGTGGTCTGGCTGCCAAAAGTGCTGAATGAACGTTCGATTGAGCACGGCGTGTTCAGCCGCGTGTTTTCCCGCGCCGTGCCTTGGATTGAATGGGTGGAACGCCTGGCGAGGCCGCGCTATTGGCCGTTTTCGCGGGTCGTTGCAGAACGGATCGTGGGACTCACAAGTCTCGTGATGGCCATATTTATGTTCTTGCCCATTCCGTTTGCCAACTCCCTGCCGGCAGTATCGGTCATCACAATGGCACTCGGTCTTGGTCAACGTGATGGCTTGTGGCTCGCAAGCGGCTTGGTCGCATGTCTCGTTTCAACGGCAATTGTCGTTGCGATCTTCTCAGCAGGCGCTTTCGCGATGTTGAGTTTTTTCTAGGGCCAGCACCCATAAATTCTATGTTTGGTATATGATGCATCGGGTGAAAATCGACGGCTCATCCGCGCGCGTCAAGCAGGCTTATAATCATCAATCCCATAGGCTTACGTAGGCGGGGCGCGCAACACCGCAACCGATATAGACGTCGGTGTCAAAAGGGCAGCGAAGGTCGACCTGTCAACCGCTTCATCACCACCAGTCAGGTTAAGCATTTCATTCGCCTATGCGCCCGCAGCGGCCGTCATCCAAGGGAAAATACGGACATTGGGCGGACTTCAGCCGAAGGGACGCCAATGCCAAAAGTTATTTTTGCAGGTGCCCCTTTGAGCCCTTGAATGCATGTCGGGGAATACTGATTTCAGTCTTGTTCGAGGGAATTATTCTCTCGATCCATTCAACAGGAGAATACGAATATGCGTCGTGTAGCAGTAGGTACTTTGATGGCCGCTCTCATCGCGGCCCCGGCTTTCGCTCTAACGGTTTCGGACGTCGATACCGATGGTGACAGCCTCATTTCCTTCACCGAAATGTCGGTGTTGTACCCCGACCTTACCGAAGAGGCATTCGCTGCGGTCAACACAAGTGGCGACACACTCGTGGACGAAGCGGAACTCACAGCCGCTCTCGAAGCTGGCCTGATCGAGGAACCGGCCGAGTAATCCACTCGGTCAGTTTTCCTCGAGCTCAATCAAAGGATTAGAGAAATGGCGGTGAATATGCATGCGCCCAAACCGATCAACTGGTGGGTTTGGGGCGGAGGCGCAGCGGCTGCAATCGTGGTGATTGCCGCTCTTGGCTTCGGCTTCGATTGGTCCGGCACCGGGAACACCGGCGAGGTGGTCCCGGCGATCGAACAGACTGCGCCTGTGACTGAATAAGTCTCAGAAGCTTGAACATATTGCGCCCGGTGGACTAATGGTCGCCGGGCGCGGTCTTGTTGATTGATACCGGTTCGATTTCTTCACGAAAGTTCAGCTCTGAAGAAGAGATTGATAGCTTCGTGTGCAAAAAGTCCCAAAATACTGATTTCAAAAATCTTTTTTATTAGCTGACCATCTTGTTTTCTACAAAGCGTGGGACCATTTCATCAGTAGGCGAAACAATGTGGATTGCCATATCTCTGATGGAGAGAAAAATGAGTAGAGTTGCATTTGGCGCTCTTCTCGCGACCTTCGTAGCTTTTTCGGCTTATGCCATGAGCACCGAAATCGATACTGACGGGGACGGAAAAGCATCCCTCGCTGAACTTCAAATTGTCTTCCCGGAACTCACCGAAAACCTGTTTCTCGAAATCGACACCGACGCCGATGGCTTCGTGGACGATGAAGAGATGATGATCGCGGTCGAGACCGAGATGCTCCCAGACATCGAAACGGACGTGTAACAGCAGAAGGTGGAGATCATTCGATGCAGATGCATGACAAGTTCAGATGGCTCTACGCTTCTCTAGGCCTCTGGTTGATTGTCTCACCTTTTCTGCTCCTTGGCGGTCAAGCATTGCTGATGAATGCAAGGATAGATGAGACAGGGGTCTTGATGCTCAGTGGTCTGATGGCGCTTTGGGTGGGGTGTTTGAACCGCCCCAGTCAAGACCTGATACAAGCATTGGTCGGTCTGACGTTGGGATCGTCAATGATTGCCGCAGCACAGGTGCTCGGCCTCAGCGAAAGCTCAATGGCTGTTTGGAATGCTCAGGTCATTGGTTCGGTGTTCGTTTTGAGTGCTCTACTCGAGCTCTATGACCACTGGGCAGGCCACAACTTCCAGTGAACGTTATGGGGTGGGGCACCTGCGTGTTGCTGAGTTCGCGAGCTGTGGAGTGCTGCGGTTTGGTTGAGGCCGCAAAATCCGTTCGGGAATGGCCGCTTCCGTGACTTGGGCTGCGGTACAGCGTGGAACTCGCCGCAAATGCAAATTATTGCTGCGGGAGCAAAGGTGGAAAATCGAAGGTCGGTTTTGTCCGGCGGTCTCAACTGATCGACGCAACACATGCATTGAAACGCTCTGCGGGAG
>NZ_JBALVJ010000119.1:0-7088 GCF_036961165.1 Sulfitobacter sp.
GAAAGCAGCCATTCATGCGCAGCGCAGCATCCGTCACAACGGGCTCAAAGCTGCCATTCGCTACAAAGACCGCCAATGGCAGCTCTGGGCCGTTCCTAACATCTGATTAATCTGGCCCAGCCATTGAGAGCTTCTATTTGTCCTACTCAGATTGGCAGCCATGTCACTTTGCCCGACATGGGAACTGATAACTTCCAGCATTATATCAGTAAGATGTGTGGTCAACGTGTGTGGTAAGCAAACTTCACCACCTCACTAACGTCAATAAATTCAACGCCTTACGGTGTATCTAGTATGGTGGCGGAGACGAAGGGATTTTACGCCAAACCAGCGCCTACGGGACGCATCAAATCTTCCAAAAACCTAGACCTTTATTGCTGTAAAACCCATCAATCCAATCGCAGGACAAACTAACCACAAGAGGTAACACAAGAGGGTTCACAGGGCGAAATAATATATTGATTAATCTATATATTTCAGTAGGTTGTGGAGCAGTAAATCTTCACCTCTCGCCGTGTGGGGGCACCATTTTTGGTTTAAATTCAATATTTTACGTGATTTTTGAATTTAGTAAAATTTGCCGAAAAAATCCGGAAGCTTATCGGAAGCCGTTCTGAGTGGCGAAACAACCGTTGCAGCAGGATCACAGACGTCCGATTTGCTTTTAGTAGCGTTGCAATCAATCCAGACCACTCAACTGGCGAACCAAACTGGTCATGAGACGCATTCTTGGCTTTTCAACATGCCGCACCAAAGTCTGGCCAATAATCACGAACGGCCCTTTGCGGACCTTGGCCATGACTTCAAGATGCTGCGGTGCGGCCCGTCATTGCGGCCATTCATTCATCGTGCAGCATTTTATTGAGTTAAGCGTCGGTCAGCGGACAAAGCAGTCCATGACCTCGTCAAACGAATGGGAGCTTTCGTTTCAGTTGATATGGTGTGACGAGGGTCATGGGTGGCTTAGCTGCGGAGGTTGCTTAGCTTTGCGAGAATGCGGTATTTTGAAATCTGCCCGATCATTTTTCCGCCCTCGATGACGCCAATGAGCGTCTCGTCTTCACCAAGCTGGCCCATCACAACGCGGATGCTCGTCTCAGCGGCAACGGTGGTTGAGGGTGCGCCGGTCACGGGCTCCATCACATCGCGCGCGCACAGCACGCTGAGGGGGTTCATGTGGGCTACGAAATCGCCAACATAATCGTTGGCGGGATTGGAATAGATGTCTTGGGGCGTGCCACATTGCACAATCCGCCCACCTTCCATGATAGCGATGCGGTTGCCCAGCTTGAACGCTTCGTCCAGATCATGAGAGACGAAGATGATCGTGCGTCCACGTTTGGCTTGCATGTCCAGCAGGTCGTCTTGCAACCTCGACCGGATAAGCGGGTCGAGGGCCGAGAACGGCTCATCCATCAACAAGATCGGCGCATCTGTGGCAAAGGCACGCGCAAGTCCGACCCTTTGCTGCATCCCGCCAGACAGCTCTCCGACCAAAGCGTCGGCGCGGTCCAGAAGGCCGACGCCTTCCAGCTCTTCATCCACTCGTGCGCGGCGCGTGGCGGCGGATTGCCCGTCCAGCTCGAGCCCAAGCCCGACGTTGTCGCGCACATTGCGCCACGGCAGCAGGCCGAATTGCTGAAAGACCATCGCCACAGTGCGCAGCCTTAGATCGCGCAGAGCCTTGCGGTCGGCGCCAGATACGCTTGTCATCGTGTCGCCCGTCTTGACGCGCACGTTGCCGCGCACCACGGGGTTCAGGCCGTTCACTGCGCGCAGCAATGTCGATTTGCCAGAGCCGGAGAGGCCCATCAGCACAAGAATTTCGCCATCTTCCACAGTGAGCGAGCAGTTGTGCACACCAAGAATTTGGTTGCAGGCGGCGCTGATCTCAGCCCGTTGCTGCCCTGCATCCATCAAGGGCAATGCACTGGCTGGTTTATCACCAAAGACGATGCTGACGTTATCAAATTCTACAGCGTTCATGATCGCTTCACCCGCAGCATACGGTCCAGCATGATCGCAACAGCGACGATGACAAAGCCTGATTCAAACCCCAAACCCGGATCATTGCGCCCAAGCGCCTGCACCACAGGTTTGCCAAGTCCGTCAGCGCCGACATAGGCGGCGATCACAACCATCGATAGGGACAGCATGATGACTTGGTTCAGGCCAGCCATGATCTGGGGCACCGCATAGGGCAATTCGACTTTCCAGAGCAGTTGGGTGGGGGTCGCGCCAAATGCCACTGCGGCTTCGGTCAATTCCGTTGGGGTCTTGGAAACGCCAAGGTATGTCAGCCGGATCGGGGCGGGGATCACGAAGATCACTGTTGCAAATAGGCCCGGCACCATGCCGAGGCCGAAAAACACGATCGCGGGGATCAGGTAGACGAAAGTGGGAAGGGTCTGCATCAGGTCCAGAACGGGGCTGATGAACTGATAGGCGCGGGGACGGTGCGCGAGGAATATGCCGATGGGCACACCCAGCCCCATGCACACCACACAAGACGACAGTACGAGCGCAAGGCTATCGGTTGTTTCCTCCCAATATCCCTGATTGATGATGAACAGCAGGCAGAGCGTGACCAGAAGGCACACTTTCCAAGAACGCTGTAACACCCATGTCAAAGCAACGAACAGCACGACGATGAGCAGGGTGGGCGGGGTTTGCAAGGCCCAGACGATACCGTCGATCATCCATTCCAAACCGTCCGACAGGGTATCAAAGAACGGCCGCGCATGTGTTTTAAGCCAATCCACGATGGCCTCTGACATATCATCCATCGGGATTTTATATGTTTCTAACCAGTCCATGCGCGCCCCTTACGGTAGAGAAAAGGGGGCACCTCTGGACCCCCTCTTATTATTTTTAGTTGGCCAGTGCGGCTGTAACGGCACCAGCAGCGTCGCCACCGTCCAGCGTCGTCACACCGTCAAGCCACGCCGTCCAAATGTCGGTGTTGCCTGTAAGCCATGCCTTGGCCGCATCCTCTGGATCAACACCGTCATTCAGGATTGCGCCCATGATCTCGTTCTCCATGGCGAGGGTAAACTCGAGGTTCGTCAGCAGCTTGCCCACATTGGGGCACTCGGCGACATAGCCGGCACGCGTGTTTGTCGCAACTGTGGCGCCGCCCAGATCTGGGCCAAAGAAGTCATCACCACCGGGCAAATAGGTCAGATCAAAGTTGGCGTTCATGGGATGCGGCTCCCAGCCAAGAAACACGACAGGCTCGGAGCGGTCAACGGCACGCTCAACTTGGGCCAGCATGCCCTGCTCGGAGGATTCAACGACTTTGAAATCGGACAGGCCGAACACGCCGCCGTCGATCATGTCTTGGATCAAACGGTTGCCGTCATTGCCCGCTTCGATTCCGTATATCTTACCGTCAAGTGCTTCAGCGGCTGTCGCGATAGAGGCAAAATCAGTGATCCCCGCAGCAACACCAGCAGCATTGGTCGCGAGTGTGTATTTGGCGCCGGTCAGATTTATGCGCACGGTGTCGACAGTGCCCGCTTCGCGGTAGGTGGCGATATCGCCTTCCATTGTGGGCATCCAATTGCCGAGGAAGACGTCGATGTTACCCTCCGCCATCGATGCATAGGTCACAGGCACGGACAGAATATCGGTTGATGGTTCATAGCCAAGTGCCTCAAGGACAAAGGATGTGGCGGCAGTGGTCGCTGTTATGTCAGTCCAACCAACATCGGAAAAGCGGACTTCTTCACAATTGGCGAATGCTGCGTTTGCGACTGTAATCAGTGCGAGTGTGGAAATTGTGGCGGCGAATTTCATTGAAATCTCCTTGGTTTTTGAAACGGCTCATTGGCAGAGGTGTATAAGCTTAAGCGGTTCAACAAGGAGATACCATGCAATTTTGGGAGGGTAGGTTATGTAGGTCGAGGCATCTTTCCCTGCGATTTGTCGATTTCTTTTTGTCGGTGCTGCGCGGCATTGCAGAAAATCGGCAAAACGGGCTCGGAGCTGCCTTCCGCACCGCAGAATGGAACTCCAATTCGTTACCGTTTGAATGTCGGCTGTCGCCTTTGGCCCAATCTTACCGCGCACGTGCAGCGAATGGCTCCTTCCCGCCCCTTATGTCGATCGACAAGAACGGCCCAGACCTGCCGTTCGCAAGCCCTCCCCGTGCTGCGATGCAGCTTTCGCATTGCAGACGTTGGCAACGACGTTCGGGCGGCTTAAGCTGCAGGACGAAACTCTAAGAGGTCTACTGATGGAACTTGAACCTAATCTGATCATTTCAAGCGCATCGGGGCGCATCGTCGTGGAAGGAGTTCCTTTCAAGGTCGACATCTGCAAGCTGGAAGGCGGAGATGGATGGTCCTTGGAAGTTGTGACCGAAGATGGAACATCCATCGTTTGGGATGATCTTTTCGACGATGATCAGGTCGCATTTGAGGAAGTACAGGTAACCATTGAGAAAGAAGGCCCAGTCGCCTTCGTCAAAGGTGATTCAAATGTCATTCCTTTAAAGAGATAAGTTAAGTGCAAACGGCCCTTTGCGGACGTTGATACATGAAAGACCGAAGGTCCGCTCCGGGGAGCAACCGAAATCACCAATTTGCCTCTGTCCGCATTAAAAGGCCAGTTACGCTGCGCAGCATCTTTCACGCGTCGCACAATGCAGATCCGGCATTCGTAAACGCAAAGCACTTCGGCGACTCACTAAAATGTGCAATCCTTTGATGATCAGGGAGGGATTGAATTATGACTTTAGGGAAATTTCTATCCGTTGCACTTGTAAGCGGTAGCGCCGCGCTTGCTGACCCGACTGTGGAGCGAGGCGAATACCTCGTTGAAGGTCCGGCAGGCTGCGGCAACTGTCATACGCCCATGGGACCCAACGGGCCCGCTGAACGCATGAACCTTGCGGGCCGCCTTGTGGAAGAGAACCCGCACTTCACAGCGATTGCACCGAACATCACCCCGAGAGGACGTGTATCAGATTGGACCGATGAAGAATTCGCACGGGCAATTCGGGAGGGGGTCACCCCACACGACACGCGCGTCATCGGCCCGCCTATGCCCATCGCGCTCTATAGTCGACTTTCGGATGATGACGTCTTTTCGATGGTCAAATATCTCCAAACGGTGCCAACGGTAGAGAACGATCCAGGCGCAAGCACCTATAAAATTCCGCTGCCGCCAGCCTATGGCCCCCCAGTAGGGTCTGTCCCCCACCCCGAAGAGGGCATTACCGTAGAATACGGTGAATATCTGGCCGGTCCAGTCGCGCATTGTATAGAATGTCACAGCCCGATGGGCCAGGAAGGGGGGCCAGATTGGATCAACCAGCCGGGCGCTGGCGGCTTTAAGTTTGATGGCCCCTGGGGCACGTCCATCTCCGCGAACTTGACGCCTCATGAGGAAGACGGGATTGCCAGTTGGACCGATGATGCGCTCAAGCAAATGATCACAGCAGGCTTGCGTCCTGATGGATCACAGATGATGCCGCCAATGGGATACCACCACTACGCACGGCTGAAGCCCGAAGATCTGGATGCAATCATCCTGTATCTGCGTCAGCTTCCCGCGCTTCCTGATCCAACGTAGTCCGAATGATCGCAGTTCTGAAGCTTTGGCCCCTCGGAGACTGCTGAAACCCAGTTCTTAGGAGGCAGGTATGCGGCACAAACGGATAGCAGCGCTGTGGCGGCTATCATGGACGTGAACCCCTGTATACTCGGAAGAAGAAACGCCGAATGGATGTGCCTGCCCGGCATTGTCTTGATCCCAAACGACAAACATCTAAAGTTCAACGATCCGGTTTGAACTGCGGACCGTGAACTTGTTCTCGGTTGACGCCGCGAGTGATCTATTGGGCGAATCGACAAAGACCAGACTTTGAAACTCACTGCAGAATATACTGCCCGACGCAGCCAAGCGCCGTTTTCTGCACTTTAATAATCACGCACGCGAACGGCCCATTGGCGACCTTCAGCATAGGATTGCGATGCCGCAGTGCGGCCCACCATAGGAGACTTTCGTCGCACCCCCAAAATTGGGAGACGGATGAATTCACGCAACGCGGACGTCGCTGCCATTATAGTTGGGGGTGTCCACAAACCGTGTCGGTCCGTAATGCCGACAATTTATAGTGCATTGCATTGTATTGGTTCAATTTCAATGAGGGCGCGAACATCAACACGGTAACTGTGGATTGGCGTTGAAGGCAGTCCGTCGCTTTTGTCATGTCGCTGCTAATTGACCTCCCTGTTCGATAAATATTTATTGACTTGCTGCGGCGCAGTGGTTGCAATGCTGCGCTGCAGCATTACATTTGAACCTACAGCAACAACCCACCCAGTCCTCCAGAAGGAGATTTAACATGACCACGCAGAACACAAAAACCGCCATGTTCGACATCCAGAGCCTGCTCAACCCCAAGGGCGGCCAAGACCTGATCAAGTCGATGGCCAGCATGAACCAGCGGATGACTGCGATTTTCATCGAGGCCGGAACCCGGTCGGTTGAGATCGTGAGCAATACCGCGAAAGAAGCACTTTCTAACCTTGGCGAGGCCACGCAGGTCCTTGAAAATCCTGCTGATTATGCCAAGGTCTATAGCAAATTTGCGCAAAAGCAGATGGATCTTATGACTCACACCGCTCAGGATGTCGGCGAAGTGACCCAGAAAGCTGGGACCGAAACGAAAGAGCTGGCCTCCGAGGCCGGTGAAGAAATGAGTGAGAAGGTCGCGGCGAACGCCAAAGAGGTCACAGACAAGATTACATCGGCCAGTGAAGAAATGAGCGATAAGGTCGCGGCGAACGCCAAAGAGGCAACCGACAAGATTACATCGGCCGCTAAAGATGCCACAGACAAAGCCACAGCTGACAAGGCCGGTTCAGCTTCCAAGAAATCCAGCTAAGACCTCTACCTTCGAACTGTGATATGACGGACGGCGGGTTCTGCAACGGACCCGCCGTTTTTGCATGATCTTAGTTGTTTGGACATGCAACATAAGTTGAATTGGTCTCGATGTGATCTGACACTGCCCCCAAGCGTCGAGCATTTTTGAAGTGGTCCGGCAAAATTGGACAGCGTGCTAAGATGTATCCAAC
>NZ_JBALVJ010000120.1:0-7069 GCF_036961165.1 Sulfitobacter sp.
AGGTGGACGTGAACGGCAGCAATGGGCCGGAAGCGGCAGCCTTCACGAAGGGCGGAAAGTGTGCATTCGCTGCACGTGCGGTATCATGGGACTACTAATACAAAAGCGGACATTCAGAGCGGTTTAGCGGCGCGCTTTTGGCAGCCGTGCGGGCATGATCGAACATTTGGGTAATGACGTCGTTTTGATTGCAGTTCACCTGTTGGGTCGGGCGGATCATTGCATTCACCAACTCAAGAGCCGTGACATCGCTTTTCAGCACCAATCAACTAAACTGGTGCCGTCAAGCTCTTCGTAAATCGTAGTCAGATCCACGTGCCGCGCCTCTATCGAATACAATCATTATCCGTTTGTATCAAAATCGGAAGGCCTCAAAATCAGCTCACCAGCCCCAGTTGACGCGCGACCGTCGCGGCATCGTAGTAATCGCGCCCTTCGACGACTTTGCCGTCCTTCACGCGCATTACACTGCAATAGCGCGTCTCTTGCCACTTGCCGCTCGGTGCGAATGTGCCAAGGGAAGACACCAGCGGCCCTGTATGCGTGCCGCGATTGATAAATTCGACAACGGCCCTGTCACCGTCCACAATTACGTTGACCACCTTCACCTCGCCATCCGGAAAAGCCGCGCGCCAGCGTTCATAATCCATTCTGTAGCCGTCCGGGCCAATCTGGCTTTCGCCGCGCGCCACGTCCTCAAAATGGCAGTCGTCTGCGATGACGGCCGCGCCTCGCTCTGGGTCGCGCATATCCCAGGACTCGTGGAATTGGCGGACAGTTTTTTCGGTAGAATGCATTGGTAGAAACCTCTTTGTTCAATATGGATAATTTCAAGGGGGCTACCCCATGTGTAAAGGCACAAATACGCCTGACCGACTGAAATCGGTCAGGTTGGTCATCCTGTGGTCGCGGGTCCTTTGCCGACCCTTGGATTGGGCCTGGCGCCGTCAGACACCGCGATACACAAAACGATCTCATCCGCCCGGGGTGCATCCGGCAGCCAGAGGGTCATCGTGTCGATGTGGTCAAAGGACCATGCGTTGTCCTTGTGTCCCAAGGGCAGATCAATTGCCGTTGCCATGCCCGCAACCTTGACGTTTGACGGCATGAGGGATTCGCCACCGCCCACAGCGGCCCGAACGGGTTTTCCGAGTTTAGGATGAAGCATTGCCCCTCCGTGCTCCATTGCGCCAGCACTTCCGACCAAGGCGGCCTTGCCATAGCAGGTTGGCGGGCCGTCCAGGAGCGCCACGATCTGAGGTGTCAGGGTTTTGCCAAGCTGTGCCCCCATTTCGAACAGGCGTGATAGGTCGTCCTGATCGATCCCGGCGAATGGGTTCTTCACCACCGCCATCGCAGCAACCCGTGTGATCGGCGCGCAAGTCCTGCCCATTTCGTCTGATGTGACGGTTTCCTTGTTAAGGACGATTTTGCGGACATTCATGTTTATGCCTCCTTTATTGGTGGTGATACGTCAGACGATTTCAACCACCGAAAGGCGAAGGCGGCGGGGATGACGGCTGCGAAATTGACCATGCCAAAGTAGATTGGCGCGAAGATATTACCTGTCGCGTCCAGAACGGCTCCCGCAATCGGCGGCGCGGCCATCATGATCGCGAAATAGACGGTGAAAAAGACACCCATTCCAAAGGCGCGTTGCTCGGGCCGCATCGCTTCTCCGGCAAGAGCCATGATCACACCTGCCGGTGCGAAACCGACAAGGCCAAACAGCACGCTTGACGCAATACCTGCGCCCGGCACGCCAAGCAGGAAAAGCGAAAGGACCGCAGACGTCATGCAGATGGCAAGGATTGTGTTCCGGTGCCCGAAGTGATCCGCGATATACCCGCAAAGCGCGAAGGACACGATCATCAACCAGCTGGCGACGCTGATCGTCCCGGCCGCAGCAAGTATTGTGTATCCCTGCGCTTCCAGAATCTTGGGGCCAAAGGACAGATAAACAACATAGCCTGCGTTATAGACGCCCCATGCACATCCGGCGCAGAAGATCAGCCGCAATTCCTTGCCCGACAACGCTATGGATCTGGCCGATGCTGCCGCCTTTTTATCGCCCGGCGCGCGGTAGAACAAGAACACGCACACCGCTGCCGAAAGGCAATAGGTGGACGCCGCGAGGAAAGGAGCAGTCCACCCGAAACTCTGGGCCAGCCAGGCATGGCCAATCTGGCCCATGGCAATCCCGATTGGCCAACTGGTCAAAAGAACGCTCATGGCGGTCGCGATTTCGCGGCCCACGAACCAGTCGGCGACCATCTTGGTGAAATATAGGTTGATCAGAAGAAAGCCCGCACCGGCCAACACCCGGCCCAGACCGACAAACCAGCTTTCGGTCGCAAACCCCGAGACAAAACCGCCGACGGCCAAAGCCAGAAGGCCTGCGACAGCAAGCATCCGGTCAGAGGTATACCCTCCCAGAAATCCCGCAGGCAGGGCCAGAAAAAGACCCGGTGCCATGAACAGGCCGATGAGAAGGCCGATGGTCCCGTAATCGAGCCCGAAGGCGACGATCAGATCGTCGCCCACAGAGCCAAGTGTCTGGAACTGCAAGCCGGTCCCAATACGGGCCAGAAACAACAGCGCAAGGATGCGCCAGCGCATCAGGCCCAGCCAAGCCCGCGCAGGGCCTGCACATCGTTCCAGATCTTGGTCATGTGGCGGATTTTTTCGCCATCGAACTCCATGACATAAGCGTAGTCGGAAACGACAGTTTTACCAGTTGGCGCGACTGGCCCGCCTTCACCGGTTTGGGTTCCGTGAAACTCTGCCGCTGCTACGACTGCGTTTCGCGCCTCGTCGACCGTAAATGCTTTCATCACATAACGCCCATCGGGAACCGGGGTCAAAAGCCCTTTCATCCAGTCGGCATAAGCCGCCAAAGTCGTCGTCTCGGCTAAAGCATCCGCTTGGCATGCAAATGATGCATCCGCGTGGCAAAAGGCCTCGCAAGCGTTCCATCCCTGGCCGGTTTCGCAGGCTTCAAAAAAGGCATGTGCAGTTTGATAAAGTGACATCAGAATATTCTCCGTGTTGATTTCATTGGGGTCAGACTATCCATGAATCGGCAATGTATGGTATCGTGCAAATGCTGTAATTTGACCGTTGCGCATGCAGTATTTGAGCTACAGCAGTTGCAGGATTGCTTGTTTGTCCTGCTGTATCCACAATCAAATCTAACGAATTTCAACGGAGCATTTCTGGTGATACCGCACATTGATCTTAGCGCACGAGAATTGGAAATCGCCCAATCTTACGCCGGCGGTGCGACCTATCAAAGGATCGCCAATGACCTGCACATTGCGCCGTCTACGGTGCGCACGCATCTGGCGACGATCTACCGAAAGCTTGAAGTGTCCTCAAAGCTCGAACTTTTAACACGGCTACGGGGCGACGCACCGCAACCTCGCAGCCAAACCGAATTGACCTCTGTCATTTCAGAACTGGCGCTCAGTCTGGAAGAGGCGATCAACCGCGAAAAGGCACTCAGTGAGGTCTTGCGGATCATCAGCGAAGCGCAGGGAGATATCAACGCGGTTATCCCGTTCATACTTACCTATGCGCTTGAGCTCTGCGATGCCGAATTTGGAATTCTCTTTGAATACCGAGGAAATAGCCGGTTCTGTGCGAGCCACACACTCGGGATTGCACAGCCTTTCAAAGACTGGCTGGATGATCAGAGAGAATTTTCTGTAAGCCCCGCGACTGGATTGGGACGGATGGATGAAAAGCGTGATGTGATCAATATCATCGATGTTAAGTCCGAAGATATTTACCGCACGGACGATCCTTTGCGCTATGCGACGGCTGATTTGGGCGGGGCCCGGTCTTTCGTCGCGATCCCCATGTTGGCCGCGGATAGATTGGTTGGTGCGTTTACCATTTACCGACAAACAGTCCGCCCATTTTCTGATGATACCACACGACTTGCGCAGACATTCGCCGCACAAAGTGTGATCGCACTTGAAAACGCCCGCCTGATCAGTGCCGCGCAACAGACGTTTATGTGACAGAAAAACCATCTGGCACCAGAGACTTATCTGCACGCGAGCGGCCATTGGAGCAGGCGCTGCGAAAGCCTGCAAGTCGACGATCAAGCCGACAAAATGCTGCGCGATGCACGAATGGCCGCTTCGCTCGGCTGCATCTCAGCATTGGGCCATCGACTGAAGGTCCGGTCGGGGCCGTTCTTGTTCATCAGACAGACGAGGCACGCAGGATAATGCCGCACCGCCGAAAGTCGGCTCAGAGCCCGAAGTGGACATGGAATTGTTGGTCTGTGACTGAGGAAACTGTCGTAATGGTCGGCCCCCAAACGCCTGGCGTGAGGGGCTCGACCGATTTGCGACGGATCTCTGAACGTCCGGTGTCTATTCCGCCGCCACCGCCTCCATAGCCGCTTGGGCGCAATGGCAGGAAGCACCGACAGGCAGGTCTGACCTGGCTGCTGCAATCTCAAGACGCTGGCGGATGAGCTTTGCCTCCGCGCTGTCCCCAACGCCGCGGCGGCGTAGACAGTCGTCAAGGCCCTTCAGGCTCCAGATATTGTCAGGATGAATGCAGGCGCGCGGCAGCTGACCAGCGAGGCCAAGGTCTTCGCGGTAAGCCTGCTCGGCTTCCTCAACGCGGCCCTGCTCAAGTGTCAGAGCACCGAGAGCATGGCGCACGGGCTGAATCCAACCCCACGGTTCGTCATAGGCCAGGGTGTCTTCCAGCTTGTTCGCTTTTCGGAGATGAGCGAAAGCAGCGTCGTAGTTGCCTTTCCGGTACTCAAGCTCACCATCCAGCATCTGCTCCGCCACATCCAAAAGGTCGATACAGCGGTTGTTGTGAAGGTAGCGGCTCTCAGGCACTTTCGCACGTGCTTCCATGAACTTGACCCGTTCGGCTTCGGAGCTTGACACCTCGCCCAGTGCGGCATGCGCAACGGCTTTGGCGTAGTGCAGAGAGGCGGTGGTGTGGCAGTAGAGATTCTGATCTTCAGGCAGCGGTTCGGAAACGATGTTGCGCCATTTACCAAAACGGATCTGAACATGGGTCTTCATGGAGATATAGCTCTCCAGAAAATCCGCCATCGGCGGGCTCGCCATTTTCAGTAGATCCACTGGTATTTCGCGGATCATCTCTTCCGCAGCGTCCATCGCCGGTTCGTACTGGCCGAGGAACATCGCGCCATAAATGGCGAAATGGTAATTGTGCACGCGGTAGGCGGTGTAGAAGTTCATGCGCCCCTGGCGTTCGGCGATCTTTAGATCGGCCTCAATGCCTTTCTGGTTCCAGTACAGGGTGTCACGGTATTCGCCGCACTGGATGTCGATATGTGTTGGCATGTGGATCAAATGACCGGCATCGGGCACCAGTTCGCGCAGGCAGTCGCCCGCCATCAACGCTTTCTCAGGTGTTGGTGACATTTCCATCAGGTGGACATACAGGTGAAGGATGCCGGGATGGGCTCGGCCTTCGGGGGTGTCCACGAATTTCTCCAGTACCTTCTGCGCCTCGACCGTGCCAGCCCCGTCGGCAACCGTGTTTTTCCAGATGTCCCACATTTTCCATGGTGTCTGGTTCAGGATCGACTCGACATAGACAGTGGCAACCTCGATGTCATTCGGGTGCGCGCCATACGCCTTCTCCATCGCGGCAGCAAAGCCATCGTTCCACGGCTTTTGCTCATCGATCGTCTCACGCTGCGGATAGCGGGCCGGAAGGGCTTGGATGAGTGCGCGTTCGGGAGGGGTGATCTTTTCGACCAGAGCAAGTGCCACTTGCGTGGAGTCATATGCCGTTGCCAGTGCATTCGACTTGGTATCCGGATCCATCATCCACCATTCGAAATTATAGTTTGGCCCGACGGCATATGCGACGCCCCAATGAGCCATTGCACATTCAGGATCGTGCTCCAGCGCCTTCTGAAAGCACTCGATCGCCTGCTCATGGTTGTATGAATACGTCCACACCAGACCGCGGTCGAACCAGAGTTGGGCGTCGGCTGACTTGGTCGTGATTTTGCGCGAGTAAACGTCAACGTCAAAGTAGTCCATTGATAATTCCCCCCTGAATTATTGGACTTAATGTAGCGCAAAGTTGGCGATTCGATAAGCTGCTCGTACCAAGCGGCCAACGACGGCTTTGTCCCGCATAGCCGTCATCGGTCCTGTCAAAATGCTGCGCGATGCCTGAACGACCGCTTCAGTGAAGCTGCGCCGCAGCGTCAATGGCATTAGTGAAGGTCTGGTTTGGGCCGTTCATGTCGACCGATATTAGGGGAAAAAAGCGGTAGCTCGCTGCAGCTTCCGTCGCCGATTCGGGCAGAATAATCCTGTCAGGAGGCGTTGCATCCTCCGGTGGGTTTTGAAACGCGGATCAGTTTTGCGAACTCCTTCCACTCTGGAAAAATCTTTCACCGATTTTTTCAGCAATTCTGGAGCGGGACGTATTTGCTGTGAATGAAACACAGCCCCTCAACCGACTTCACAACGCCTGTTCATCCTTCAGCTGAGATCTCGCCTGAAGACAACTTGATGCGTATGCATCCGAGCGACATGCTCGGAAACCCCAGCCTTCTGATGATTAACAATGGCGTTCCTACTTCGAGATGTGAGACGACCGAGGGTTTCTGCGAGGTTTTGCCTGCTTGGTTGGATGGGACGAGCTACGTGTCGCTGAACCGGTTTTGGAAACGGCGACGCAACACTAACCTTGCCCAGCTAAACGCGGTCTATCTGGATCTCGATTATCCCAATAGGCTGGAGTGGCGGGGTAAACCTGCCTCTGAAGTGCAGAAAGCGTTCGAAGAGGCGCTGACCGCGGCGGCAATTCCTCTGCCGTCTGTCTTCTTGCACACGGGAAGAGGCCTCGCGGTCATCTGGCTCATTAAACCACTGCCCCCAAAAGCGTTGAAGCGCTGGGACGGCGCGATGAGAGCTGCGATCAAGTTCGCTTTACGGTTCGGCGCTGATCCGGCCTGCAAAGACGCTGCCCGTGTCTTTCGACTTCCGGGAACGATAAACCAAAAATCTCGCACTGTGGTGCGGGTGTCTGCCGCAACGTGGCA
>NZ_JBALVJ010000016.1:0-70454 GCF_036961165.1 Sulfitobacter sp.
AAGTGGCGCACTTTCTCTCCGGCGATTGGTGCAGTTTTAGTCCGGCGTTGACAATGTAAGTTTTGTCCATCCGCCACGAATTCGCCGTAGCCCGCTTCCGGGCTTGAGCGTTTGCGGCGATCAAATGTGAAAATTTAACCACCCAGCTGTTCAGCGTCGCGTGATCAACAATGACGCACTGCTCAGCCATGATCTCTTCAAGGTCTCGGTAGGACACGGCTTAATGAACGTAGAAAAACACCGCGTGCAAGGCCACAGCTTTCGGATAGTCCACGCCTTTGAAATCAATCGCCATTCCGTCAAACTCGCCCCGTCATTTCTTCAAACGAGCTCTGCAACATCGACGGGCGTTCCGAAAGCAGAAAAGTTTGCGACAGAACCGGCGGCACCGCAAGGGATGCCGCCGGCTTGTCTTGTGACGCGTGTCAGCCTCAGAAAAGGAAGGTGCCATCGAGGAAGATGCTATCTTCGTCAAAGGCAGACAGGTTGGAGGCCGTGTTGAACTCAACCATCTTCACCGCAAAGCCGTCACCGTCATCGTCATACCACAAGGCGCGCAGGCCGTTGGAACCACTATCGTCCAGAACAAAGGTCGAGAGGCCCGGGTTTCCGCCAAAGTACTGGCCCGTGGCCGCCGCCACGCCGGAGTTCACGAAGTTATCGGAGTCGAGATAGCCACTGGCACCACCCGACAGCCCCTCGAACCCGCTACCGATACGCGAGATGACGATCTCGTCATTCTCGGCGGTGCTGAAGGACAGGATCAGGTCATATAGACCATCGCTGGTGCCCTCGCTCAGGTGATCGTACCGGAATTGGTCCGGACCAGTGCCCCCGTTCAGTAGATCCGCTCCAGCGCCACCAACCATAAGATCCTGACCGTCGCCGCCGAACAGTTCGTCATTGCCGCTACCGCCCACGATCGTGTCGTTACCGCCAAGACCGTTGATGGTGTCGTTGCCACCGGAACCGACAAGCTGGTTGGTCAGGTTATCACCGATGATGAAGTCGCTGGCGCCACTGCCATTGACGTTTTCTACGTTGGTGACGCTGTGAACCGGTGTGGCCCCCGTCTGCGAGAATGTACCGCCAATCAAGGATACCGTGACTGCCGCCGCAGTGGCATTGTCGGTGTAGTTGAGGAAGTTCAGAGTGTCCGTGCCAGTGTAGCCATCCACATCATAAAGTGGAACAGCATCCAGCGATTTCTCCAGGAAGGAGAAGCTGTTGTTTGAACCGGACCCGACCAATTCGATGGTTTCAACATTGGAATGGTTCACGGTATAGCCACTCGCCGTATATTCGGTGAACGATGTCTCCGAAACGTTGAAGCCCGAGAGCGCCTCATCCGTCGCGGTTGCCCTAACAGTGTCGTCTCCGGCGCCGCCATCAACCGTGTTCGTACCGTCATCCGTATCGAAGATGAAGGTATCCGCACCCCCTCCCCCGTTCAGGACATCGTTGCCGGCAAAACCTACGATTTCATCATTGGCGTTGCTGCTGGTGATGGTGTCGTTCTGGGTCGTGCCCTGCACCTCGTTGAACTGAATGCCGGTCTGCGTGACCGTCAGGCCGCTCAGATCGTAGGAGCCGTTGGCACCGGTTTCATTGAAGAACGAACCGCCATTGCCCGCATCATTGGGCGTACCGGATGGCAGTTGGTCGGCCATCGGATCGATGATGACCGGCTTGCCCCAACCCGAGACCGTATCGACAGTGGAGCCTGTGATCGTAAGACCGGTCATGTCGGTATAGCCCTGAACATAGAAGCTGACCTTGCGGCTTTCACCGGTCACATCCAGTCCGTCAATCACCACCGCACCCATCGCCGTCAGGACGTCATAAGACCCCCCGACATAACCCGATGCCGGTGCCTTCTGGTCATACCGCGGGCCGTCAAAGCCTGCCATCTGCACCAGATAGGCGGCGCTGTTTGCGCCCGTAACAGCGTTAGAGACAGTCACATCGGTGATCGTCGCATTGCCGTCGAACTCATACAGGAACAGGCTTGCAACGTTCTGGTTCACCTGCGCGTTGTCGACAAAGGCACTGTCGGTGACGATCACATTCTGCACACCCGCCTGGTCATAGAAGGCGCTGGCCTTGCGGCCCGATACCAGCAGACCGTGAGAGTTGCCGCCCTCGATCCGGGCATCTTCGATATTCAGCGTACCGAGGATCGCCTTATTCGCTGCATCGGCGTTGATGCCCACTCCGCTTGCCGCTGTGATCGCAAGGTTCTCGAACCCGACGGTGCCCGCGGCTTTGTCGCCATCAAGCGCCAGAGAGAAGCCGCTGGTGAACACCGTGTCCGCAGCGGTGCTGCCCTCGCCCATCCCCATGACCGTGACAGCCTTGGTGATTGTGGCACCGGCATAGGAGCCGCCTGCAACAAGGATGATATCACCATCCACCGCCGCAGCCTGTGCTTCGCTGACAGAGCTAAAGCCACCCTGGGTCGCATCGTCATCAACCAGTTGATAGGTCTGACCGGCGATGGTGACTGTCTCGATCCCGTAAAGGATGTCGGTGTCGCCGCCTTCGGTCACTTCCCAGTTTCCGGTTGTGTCGTTCCAGGTCACGCCCGCCCCTGCCGCATAAGTGGCAGTGTCGATCGCGGTGTTGGCTTCGTCACCTGCACCGTCGGTGCCATAGACAGTGTCCGAACCGGCACCGCTATCGATGGTATCCGCGCCCGTACCACCCCTTAGGTAGTCATCGCCCGCATCACCGTTGAGTTGATCATTTTCGGTACCGCCATCAATCGCATCGGCACCGATCCCGCCGCTCAGAACATCGGCACCGCCGCCACCCTGAAGCCAATCGCTGCCTGCATCGCCATCGATCGTGTCATCGCCGAGATTGCCAAGAATAATATCGGCCCCGTCGGTACCGTCCAGATCATCCCCGACGCTACCGCCCAGAATAACCATCGTGCCATTCACATCAAAGCTATCTGTTGCGCTGGCCCCTGCCGTGTTGCCGGTTGTACCCGCATCAAACACAACCGAGGTGTTCAGGTTGCCCAGATTGAAGTCCGTATCAACATCGGTGAAGACGTTGTCGGTGATGCTAGTGAGGGTGCTGTCACTGCCCACACCCACAGCAATACCGGACCCTACATTCTGGATCTCGTTGTTGCTGATGGTGCTGGTGGCATTGTCAAAGCTGTCCAGATTCATCGCCGTGCGGGCACTGTTGATGGTATTCTCGGTGATATCCAGCGTTGCTGCTGCGCCATCGGACCAGATAGCCCTGTGCCAGGCTGCGGTACTGTACTTTCCGACCGACGCCCCCGTGATCAGGTTGCCAGTGATGTCGATATCACCTGTCGCGGCTGTATTAACATACAGAGCACGATCCTGATTGGGGTTAAGCCCGTTCCCTACTGCATTGCTGGCATAGAACAGGTTGTTGGACACGGTGATGTCCGCCGCGCCGGACAAAACAAGCCCGTTGAACGTAGTGTTTTCGTCAGTCCCGTTCAGGAATTCAAGACCATCGATGATCACTGCACCCGCTGCCGCCGTTACGGTCATGGTGCCGTTCACAATCGAGCCGTTACCCTGCGTATGCAAGGTACCGTCTGTGCCATTGGCAAGACCCAGAATGGTCACGGCCTTGTCCACTGTCACATCCGCTGCATAGGTACCCGACGCAATCAGGATGGTGTCGCCGGCTTGCGCTTCGTCCACCGCGTCCTGAATTGTGGTGAACCCACCGTTGCCAACCAGCAGGAACCGTCCACCGACCGCTTGCACGATCTCGATATCATCCAGAAGGTCCGTACCTTCGCCGCCTGCTGTGGCATTCACCTGCCAGCCGTCAAAGCTGGTGCCTGTCGGCGTCATGAAGTTGCCTGCGGTAATATTGGCAGCACTCAGCGTCGAGGTGTAGAGCGCTGTATCGCCCTCGCCCACTGTAGCACCTGTATCGGTTTCGGTGCCGCCGAAGGTGTAGTCGTCGCCCGCGCCGCCATCGAAGGTCGAATTCTCGCCCGCACTTCCGCTGTCGATCAGGCTGTCGTTACCACCGTTGCCGATCAGGACATCTGCACCACCGTTCGAGCGGACAAAGTCATTATCAGCGCCGCCCTCAAGGATCTGGGCACCAGTTGTATCGCCCTGCACGGCAAATACATCACTGTTGGTCACTAGATTTGGCCCCGTCAGATTGACAAAGGTCGCCCCGTTGGCCGCCACGGTGTTGGTCAGGTCGACATTGCCGCCAACACCGTCGATGTTGATGGCTGTACCGAACCATGTGCTATCGGCGTTGATGGTTAGACCATCAACGCTCAGCCCGTCGATCTCATCATAGTTGAAGACGGCTACAGGTTGACGTGAATAGCTGCCGTTCAGAATGACGTCATTGATCGAAACTGTCCCGAGAGAGCCCGCGTCACCCCGGAACTGGATGCCGGTCTGGCTTCCCGCTGCCGTTACGCCGTTTGTTCCTACACCGTCGCCGGTGAGGGTCAGGAAAGACAGCGATGCATCGTTGGTGAACTGGAAGAAGCTGATGTCGCCGTCACCGCCGGACGTGCCCGCGCCATTATCCGCAAAGATCAGGCGATTGGTCGCATCATCCCCCGCAATCGTGGTGGTTGTTACCGCATCGTCCACGCGGATCGCATTGACCCCGCTGCCGCTGAATGTCCCGACACCTGTGACCGACAGGCTCACGATTGCATCATCGGCCGGCAGATCGACACGAACGCCATAAGATCCGGAGTTCAGGATCGAGACGTCCTTGAGGCTGAGCGCGCCCATCTGGAGGCTGGCGGCCGCCATGATGCCGTTTGCCGCCCCGTCAATTGTTAGGTTCGAGAACGAGATGTTGCCCGTGCCGCCGTCAATGCTGCCCACAAGCTGGAAGGCATCCCCAGACGTGGAGGTCACAACAGGCAAGCCGTTTCCGATATCGACACCGACAAAGGACAGTGCCTTGTCTACACTGACACTTTCATCAAAGTCGACAGCATTCGCCGAGCCCAGAAGCTGCACCGTCATGCCGTCCAGCGTCGCAGCATCGTCGACCGCACCCTGAATGGTGGCATAGGTGGCCACCAACGCGCCGCCCGCATCAATCACACGCACATCGTTGGTCAGATCAAAGCTGGTCGCCCCGATCGTCAGAGTTTCGACATCTGCTGCGATCTCGACCTCATCGGAACCGTTGTCGACGGTGACGCTGCCATCCGCGTTGGATGTGAAGACATAAGTGCCTGCTGCCACAACCACGGTATCGTCACCTGCACCGCCAGAGACGGTGTCGGAACCGCCGCCCGTGGTGATCAGGTTGTCATCACCGTCACCGCTGATCACGTCTGCCTGCGCACTGCCAACAACGTCTTCAACGCCCGAGACGCTGGCGAACCCTGTCGCCGACTGGCCTGTGACTGCGCCACTGTCGTCCAGATCAACGGTCACGCCACTGGTGAACGCCGAATAGTCAAGCGTATCGGTATCAGTGTCGCCTGCATCCTCACCTGCGGTGAACACGTTGGATGTCGCACCGTCATTGACCTTGAACACATCGTCGCCGCCACCGCCATCAAACGAGACAGTGGTACCCGCGCCGGACGTCAGGCCGGAGGCATCGACTGCATCGTCTTGCACGCCAACCGTGGATGTACCATCACCGGAGACGGTCACATCGGTCATCCCCTCTGCCGCTAGATCGCCGGTCAGGATGACCGTGTTTGCGCCGTTGCTGACGTTGATGTCCAGCGTTTCGATGCCCGTGGCCCTGCTGAGCGTGCCTACCGTGATATCTACCCCGTTGCCTACGTTCTGGGCTACGGTGAAGGTCTCGGCTGCTGCTGGAGCGATGAGCAACGTGTCATCGCCTGCACCGCCATCAATGACATCCGCACCATCATTCGCCGCCGCAAGGATGCTATCGTTGCCGTCGCCGCCAAGGATGCTGTCATTGCCGCCACCGCCGATGATCAGGTCATCCCCTGCGCCACCACTAATAGTTTCATTGGCCGCCATGCCCACCAGCACATCGCTGACAAAGGCCGGATCGCTACCGGATCCGGTGATCAAGCCATCAAAGCCGGTGCCGAACACGACAGTACCCGAGCCGCCCGTGGTCGCAAAAAACGGGTTGCTGCCGTAGGTACCGCCAGTCACGTCCACACCTGTCAGGTCAATCTGTGTCGGTGCCGCTGCAATGGCATAGCTGCCGACGGTCGACCGTGGCTCGATATAAAGCCCGGTCCAGGTGGCAGTACCGTTCAGCTCAAGACCACCGGTAAAGTCGAGGCCCGCAAAGTCGTTGTAGCCCTGAACATAGACAAGGGTTTTCTCGACGGTGCCAGTCACGCTAACATCGGTGAAGGTCACATCGCCGATGGCGCCCTCGATCGCATAATCGCTCTGACGGAAGCCCGCGATTTGGATGCCGTGATCCACATCGGCGGCCACACCTGTTCCATTCCCCGCCACAGAAACCCGCGTGAAGTCGGCGTCGCCGCGGAATTCAAACAGGGTGATACCGCTTGTACCGCTCGCGGCACCGTTGTCGCCTGCATCGCTTACGGTCACATCGGTAAGTGCAACATCAAGGGTCACACCGCCGCCATTGACCAGAACAGCGCCCTGACCATAGCCCGAGATATCAAGGTTAGAGAATGTCAGACCCGCAAGTGCGGCATCCGTGCCATCATAGCTGCCGTCATAAACGATGCCCCTGCTGGCCGCAGACAGCGACCCGTCAAGGGTCAGGTTGGCAATGGTGATCTCTTCGGCAGCCGCCGAGATGGCGGCATCCAGACGGATTGATCCCAGCGTGACATCCGCCAGCGTGCCGCTGGCACCGATCAGATCAACGGCAACATCCAGTACCACGTCTTCGGCATAGCTACCGTTTGCGATCAGGATGGTATCTCCGTCTGCCGCCGCGTCCACAGCGGCCTGCACAGTGGCATACCCGCCGTTGCCCACCAGCAGGATGGACCCGCCGCCGTGTTCGACGATCTCCATGTTCGCCAGCGTGTCGACGTTTGCGCCTCCCGCATTCACCTGCCAGCCTGTCGCTGTCAGGGTCACCGCAGACGCCTTGCCGGAAGCATCAAAGGCCTCAAGCGTGGCGCTGAACGTGGTGGTATCGGCGCCCACACCACCGTCGATGATATTGGCCGACGCATCGCCATTCAGCACGTCGTCACCCGATCCACCCGTGACGTTCTCAAAGCCGGAAATCGCCGTTGCCGGCGCTCCTACCGCCAGAAGGTTCGCGACAAACCCAGTCGCGGTCCCCGCCGCCAGATCAACAGACACGCCCACCGTGGTGCCGGTGTAGTCCAGCGTATCGGATCCGGCATCACCTGCCAGAGCGCCAAAGCCGCCCGACACAAGGGTCGTGTCCGCATGAGCTGTTACCGCTTCGACCCCGGTCAGGGTTGCACCACCCAGAGATGTGATGGCCGTACCATCATAGACCACACCAACAGTGTCATCCGCAGCCGCGGCATCAATCAGCAAGACAGAGTCCGTATCCGCGCCACCGTCGATCATGTCACCGGTGCCTTCACCACTGACCTGAATGATCGCGTCGGTGCCCGCACCGGTAGCGATGGTATCCGCACCCGCGCCGCCCAGAACGACATCAACGCCTGTGCCACCCGTCAGCACGTCGTCGCCGTCACGCCCGTTCAGCGCAACATTTCTGTCATTTCCGGTAAAGGCATTGCCGCCCGATCCAGTCAAAGCACCGATCGAGATGTCCAGCGACGCACCGTTGGCAACCGAAAGACCGGTCACTGCTGCAAGGTCCAGATCTCCTCCGATACCGTCGATGTTCAGACCGGCAAAGGCCGCTGTCACGTCGATATCCAGCGACCCTGCCGCGCCGCTTCCGTCAAAGGACAACCCGTCGAGGTTGGCAAAATTATAGATCGCCACGCCCGTGTTAACGAAGGCACCGTTAACGCTCACTCCGGACAGAGCGATGTTCCCCGAAGCCGCGATGGCATCAAGACCACGCAGTTGGATCCCGTTGTGCGTCGACATACCGCCCATGACGCTCACGTCAGTCAGAGTGATGTCGTTGTTGAAACCAAAGAACGTCAGCCCGCCCGATCCATAGGACGGTGATGTTCCGTTACCGCTGAACGCGGCGTTGATGATTGCAATCTCTGAGACGTTGCTGGCCGTGTTGGATGCCAGCACAGTGCTGTTACCCGTTCCGACCAAAAGCCCGTGTTGCGTGCCGCCGCTCACATCGCCGTTCTGGAAGGTAACGGAGGCATAGGTCGCTGTATCATCGATCTGGATCGCGCTGCTTGCGCTGCTGCCGGCCGCGACATCAATGTTGTCAACGTCCACAACCTGACCCGCACCACCATCACTGACGACGACAGACTGGACTGTCACACTGCCAAGGCCGCGGATCGTGACACCTTTGTCGATGTCCAGCGCCTCGTTTCCTGTATAGGCCGTCACACCGGGCCCGCCGACGCCGTTGACCAGAATGGTGTCGCCGTCCACCCCTGCATCAATCGCGTCCTGGATCAGGCTGTAGGTCGCCACCAGCTCACCGCGACTGAACAGCTGCACCGCATGGTCAAGGCGGAGCTCAGTATCGTCAAACTTGACGACCTCGATGCTGACAAGCGTATCGGTGCCCTCATCCACCGGAAAACCGACAGCTGGAGCATCATCGGCAACACTCGAAAAGCTCCCGACAAATCCGGTGAGCAGATCTGATACCGCGCCAACCGTATAATCTGCCCGATCACCTGAATAGACCGCCGTATCCACACCGTCACCGCCATCAATGGTGTCATCGCCGCCATTGCCCGTGATGGTGTCATTCCCCGTCAGACCCAGAATGTTATCCGCCAGATTGGCGCCAACAAACACGTTAGTTCCGCCTGTGTCCGACACGTCTGCCGCCATGTCGATCGTTACAACTGCCGCAAGGGACGTTGCGGCATTGCCGTCTGTCACAGTCACTGAAACCGTGCGGTCTTCGGCGTTAAAGCCAAAGCTGGTATCACCCGCCGCGTATTTCACATTCTCGAGGATGGTTTCCGCCAGCGAAGGCGAAATCGGATCACCCAGCGGCGCCGAGATCACAAAGCTCGAGGTATTGCCGTCACCCGTAACGTTGAAGCCGAGAAGTTGCAGCGTGCTCATAAAGCCCGCATCCAGAACCAGCGCATCTGCCGCGTCGAGAACTCCGGAAACCGCCGCAAGATCAAACGAGAGGCTGGCGATTTGCAGCTCGGGATCAACGATGTCGGCAGCCGTTGCCACGATCAGGGTTTCACCAGATGTCTGTGTGCCGGTGGCCGGTGTGATCGCCAGCGTTGGCGTGTCGTTCGTGCCATTGACCGTGACGGTCAGGCTCGTTGTCGACGTAGCCCCTTTATCGTCGGTGATGGTATAGCTGAAGGTTTCGGTCCGGACATCTCCGGCCTTCAGGGCATCCACCTTGGGTGTCACTCCGAGGCTGTAAGTATAATCGCCATCCGCATCGAGCGTCAGACTACCGAATTCACCCTGGATCGCTGTGCCGACCAAAGCGGCCATGTTGTTCACTGCTGTCACACTCAGCACTGCACCTGCGTCCACATCGGTGTCTGCGGCATCGCCTGCACCGGGCGTGTTGCTGCCAGAGGCGGCAGAAATCACGTTGCCGACGGCCGTGACCTGCGTGTCCTCGGTCACAGACGCCGTATCGGCCACAGCCACTGGCACATCATTGGTACCGGTGATCGTCACCGTCAGCGCCGCAGACGCGGTCAGCGGGCCGGACCCATCATCGGTGACCGTGTAGTTGAAGGTTTCGGTGACAATCTGCCCATCGAACAGGGCATCGTTCGCGCCAAGCGCATAGGTATAACCACCTGTCGCCGCATCCAGCGTCAGTGTGCCATACGTGCCGATCACTGTGATCGTTCCGGTTACCGGCGCCGTGCCGTTTACTTCGGTTACGGCAAGCATCTGACCGAAATCCACATCGCTGTCATTGGTCAGCACGTTACCAGTGGCCGTAACAACAACCGCTTCGATGGCCGTTGCCGCGTCGGCCACTGCCACAGGGGCTTCGTTCTCGTCGGTTACGGTGATCGTGAAGGTCTCGTTGTAGGTCAGGCCGCCCGCGTCTGTGGCGGTGACAATGACGTCCACGGTTGGCTCCGCTTCGAAGTCCAGCGTGCTGCCCGTCGTCAGCTTCAGCTGGCCAGAACCATCAACCTCGAACCGGCTGTCGTTGACCGTGAAGCTAAAGCTGTCCCCAGCGTCAGGGTCTACGCCCGCCAGCGTGCCGATCACCGCGCCATCCGCGTTCTCCGCAACCGATGCCGCAGAAAGTGTGATGTCTGTCGGCGCTTCGTTCACGTCCGTCACCGCAAGTGTCAGCAGCGCCGTTGCAGACGGATTCACCCCGTCGTTCACGCGCACTTCCACGTCATAGCTGCTCAGCGTTTCAAAGTCGGGGGACGCGCCGATGAAGTACAGCTGCGTGCCGCGGATCTCGAAGCTGGCCGCATCCGTGCCCGTCAGGTCCAGCACATTGGTGCCAAGCGCATCATCCATCACCACGATGCGCGCAACCAGCAGCCCGCCGCCCACGGCGGTGTTCTCGGCAACAACGTTGGCCACTGTGTTCCCCACCGCAAACGTAGGCGCCAGCGCAACCGCAGGCGCTTCGTTCACGTCCGTCACCGCAAGTGTCAGCGGCGCCGTTGCAGACGGATTCACCCCGTCGTTCACGCGCACTTCCACGTCATAGCTGCTCAGCGTTTCAAAGTCGGGGGACGCGCCGATGAAGTACAGCTGCGTGCCGCGGATCTCGAAGCTGGCCGCATCCGTGCCCGTCAGGTCCAGCACATTGGTGCCAAGCGCATCATCCATCACCGCGATGTCCGCAACCAGCAGCCCGCCGCCCACGGCGGTGTTCTCGGCAACGCTGGTCACTGTGTTCGCCAGCGCAACGGCAGGCGCTTCGTTCTCGTCGGTTACGGTGATCGTGAAGGTCTCGTTGTAGGTCAGGCCGCCCGCGTCTGTGGCGGTGACAATGACGTCCACGGTTGGCTCCGCTTCGAAGTCCAGCGTGCTGCCCGTCGTCAGCTTCAGCTGGCCAGAACCATCAACCTCGAACCGGCTGTCGTTGACCGTGAAGCTAAAGCTGTCCCCAGCGTCAGGGTCTACGCCCGCCAGCGTGCCGATCACCGCGCCATCCGCGTTCTCCGCAACCGATGCCGCAGAAAGTGTGATGTCTGTCGGCGCTTCGTTCACGTCCGTCACCGCAAGTGTCAGCAGCGCCGTTGCAGACGGATTCACCCCGTCGTTCACGCGCACTTCCACGTCATAGCTGCTCAGCGTTTCAAAGTCGGGGGACGCGCCGATGAAGTACAGCTGCGTGCCGCGGATCTCGAAGCTGGCCGCATCCGTGCCCGTCAGGTCCAGCACATTGGTGCCAAGCGCATCATCCATCACCACGATGCGCGCAACCAGCAGCCCGCCGCCCACGGCGGTGTTCTCGGCAACAACGTTGGCCACTGTGTTCCCCACCGCAAACGTAGGCGCCAGCGCAACCGCAGGCGCTTCGTTCACGTCCGTCACCGCAAGTGTCAGCGGCGCCGTTGCAGACGGATTCACCCCGTCGTTCACGCGCACTTCCACGTCATAGCTGCTCAGCGTTTCAAAGTCGGGGGACGCGCCGATGAAGTACAGCTGCGTGCCGCGGATCTCGAAGCTGGCCGCATCCGTGCCCGTCAGGTCCAGCACATTGGTGCCAAGCGCATCATCCATCACCGCGATGTCCGCAACCAGCAGCCCGCCGCCCACGGCGGTGTTCTCGGCAACGCTGGTCACTGTGTTCGCCAGCGCAACGGCAGGCGCTTCGTTCTCGTCGGTTACGGTGATCGTGAAGGTCTCGTTGTAGGTCAGGCCGCCCGCGTCTGTGGCGGTGACAATGACGTTCACGGTTGGCTCCGCTTCGAAGTCCAGTGTGGTGCCCGTCGTCAGCTTCAGCTGGCCGGAACCGTCAACCTCGAACCGGCTGTCGTTGACCGTGAAGCTAAAGCTGTCCCCAGCGTTCGAATCGGTGACAGTAAACGCACCGATCAGGGCGCCAGGATCATTTTCAGCCACGGTGACTGCCGACAGATCCAGATCGGTCGGGGCGGAAGACAATTCAGCCGTTACCGTCATGCCGAAATGCACGCGCAGGATTTCACCATTGGCCCCAACATAGGTGTTGAATGGAACCGAGGATATTGCAGGGTCATAGAACAACCCAGCGTCCGTCCACTGGCCCTGCATGACCACATTGTCGTTAGATGCACCTGTCACATACAGAGCTTTGCCCGCACCGCTTATGGCAGCGATGGCCGCAGCATCAATGGTCAGGGTTTTGGCCGATCCGTTGCTTGAGACCAGATCAATGACCTGAATGTCGGTAATTTTAGAACTTAGGGCGGCGTTGGTTAGATCCAGCGCTGCCAGCCCCTTGCCCAACTCCATTACATTGAGCAGCCCCCCGCCCCCTGCAACCGACGCAAAACCGTCTGTATCCACCACAAACGTATCATCGGCAGCACCGCCGATGACATAATCACGATTCCCGATGTCCAGGAAATTGAGCGAAGCCGAGGTTTCCGCACTACCGTCAAAGGTATCTGCCCCGTTAGACAGATCGACAGTCAGGCTGGCCCCCGACGCAACCCCGTCATTGAGCGTAAAATTAGTGGCCGAGATCAGGTCAATGCGTTCAAATCCGGTTGTGTTTGCAAGGTCAGCCTCGGTAACCGTACCGCCCTGAACAATGCGCAAACGGTCATCGCCTGCGCCGCCGTCCAGCGTATCGGCGCCAGTCAGCTGGTCGCCCCGCATGCGCACGGCGTCTCTGCCTTGACCTCCGGTGAAGGTAACATCGCCATTGTTGAAGCTGGCGATGACCCGCGCCGTTGACAGTGCGGACCCGTCAATGACGTGATCCCCTACCGTGGAGTTAAAACGGATTGATCCATCTACTGCCAGACTGTCGATAAGCTGCATGTTGATGGCTGCACTGCCGGCAACAAACGTCTCGATCCCGGAAACGCCAACAAGATCACCCGCCAGAATAGACCCGCCCGTGCTGAACCGCATGGAGTCCTGGCCGCCGTTACCCTCGAATACGTCGCCGCTTTCAAGCTGGCCCGCCGCAATATTCACCATGAAAGTGTCATCACCGCCGCCGCCGCGCAGGGTTTCGGCCCCAACGCCCGCAAGGAAGCGCACAGCGTCAGTCGTCAGACCGCTTGCGTCGACAACGTTCCCATTGCCAGAAACCGACTGGACGATCAGGGTACCATCCTGAGCCACACCGTCGACCAAGCTAATGCTGTTGTTGCCGGTCAGTTGGATCAAATCAATGCCGCTGACGTTTGCCATATCTGCAGCAAAAACCCCGACGCCAGCAGCAAAAGCCAGAGCGTCATAACCGGCCCCTGCCGAGATAACATCGCCGGACGTCAGGCTGCCCGCAGTGATACTGAAACGCTCGTCTGCGGCGCCACCGATGTAGGTATCATCGCCCAGACCCAGATCAATTCGCAGGGTCTTGCCCACGGCGGTAACCGCACTGGCGTCGATGTAGTCATCGCCGCCGCTGGCGTTGATCGTGAAGACGCCCTCATCGGAGGCCGCAATCAGGTTTTCCGTCAAAGTGACGGTGATGGATTCGTAAAATGTGAGGAATTCTATGTGCGATACATTGTCGAAGCTGGAGGCCACAATAGTGCCCGCGTCCGTAAAGATCAGCCGGTCGCGCAGCCCCACAACAGAAGAGCCTGTAATAATATCCGCTGATGTCAGGTCCGCGGAGAGGCTGAAAAACTGATTTGTTTCGCCTTCAATACCCGCAAAAATATCCGTGCCTGATATCAGATTGAAATTAGCCATTTAAGTGTACTCCAGAAGGTAAATGCAACCGGAGGTTATTTGAATATACTTCTCGCTATAATTGAATTACGGACGCTGCCCATTTACCGAAAAAAACACAAAAAAAAATTAGGCACGAATCTTGCTTTGGCAATTAGACCTGCTGATGGAAGTAAATTAGGGCTAAAGACCAAAATTTTTCAATTAGACTAGCGAAGAACTCCCCAAAAAAACCGCCTCGTTAAAATTACGTTAACTCATTGTTAATATTTTGGAAACGCAAAATTAATTAATATTAACGGCTGACAAATAGTCCCTAAATATATGTTTTATTTGAATTAATAGTAAATCAACCCACCTCACGAAAATTAAACCTGACAGTAAATGCGGGCAGGCAAGCCCAATCGCTCGGACGCCCACCGGAAAACCCGTCAGAAACACCAGATTTGTGATACCTAATATGGTATGTCTTACGCGGCCCTAATACAGCCCGCGCCTGCCGCACCTGTTAATAGGCGCCCGACAGAACGGTCATAAGTCTGGCGGCGTCAGCAGGATATCATACGCCATTGGCACAGCGCACGCCCTGAGAAACCGCCTTCTTTATGAAAAACGAATACACCCGGTTGTGGTCAGTCAGACGCTACCTTCATAACGTCGCTCCACAGGTTCGGAGATGCCCCGGCGCCTTCAGTCGGTACGGGGGTTGGACGCGCGACGGACCACAGCAAAAGCACGCGTCAGAAGTTTGGGGATTTCCTGCGCGTCATCAATGGTCCACTTCCCATCCGGGGTACGCTTCCCCTCCAGAATAGCGATTTCCTTGAAAATAGCGTACACGAGATCGTCGCCCATCAGATTGCTCCTTGCAGATTTCCGACAGCGCCCCCTTGCTTGAGGCATCCCCGCCCGGGAGGCCTGACAAAACCGTCCAGCACTGCTTTGCGTTTGCTAGATCATACCAGACTGGTCCGTGCAACTTTGCAATCCTTCCTGATGCGATCCGGTGGCCCGAAGGGCTCTGGTGTCAGCTTGTACTTGAACCAAAGGGCCGTTAAACGCAGTCGGCACCACACAGGTACCTCATGTCACCACACATTCTAATTGCACTTGCGGTCTTCCGTCCAAATCCAGCACACCTGAAGGCACAGTTGCAGTCGCTTGCTGCGCAAACCGGGTGCAAAATCCGTATCATTGCCGTCATCGCGGATGCCGTTTCCGGCCCACTGGTCGACGAGATCGCGGACGCGCTTGAGCTTGATCTGATCCGGGTAGATACGGATCAGGAAATGGATGCCGTAAGGGCCTTCGAAGCCGGCCTCGCCGAGGCGCTGCTCCAGATCGAAACCATGTCGCTTGCCGACACAGAGGACGAGCCGTTGATTGCCCTGTGTGATCAGGACGACATCTGGCACCCCGAGAAACTAATGCAGGGCTGTGCCGAACTTGAACGCTCGGGTGCGCAAATGGTGCACTCGGACGCAAGGCTGGTGGCGGCGGATGGCATCACGGTGCTGCAAAAATCCATGTTCGCATTCGAGAAGCGCCATAAGCACCCGGGCCTACGCGGTCTGCTTTACCGCAACAACATCACCGGAATGACCTTGTTAATGCGGCCGCAAGTGGCGCGCATCGCCCTGCCGTTTCCGGCACAAAGCGGCGTACACTTCTACCATGACCTCTGGCTGGGCCTGATTGCGTCAGCAACGGGCGGGGTCGCCTTCATCGACGCCCCGCTTGTGGATTACCGTCAGCACGAGAGCAACGTCATGGGGGCCGTCGACCGAACATCCCGCAAGATCCGCAAATTGCGGCGGCCGGATGCCATGTGGTTGCGCCGTGAGGCCGCAGGCTATGGTCTGGCGCGGTATCTGGCACGCTTCCTGCGTGAGCGCCTGAAGGATGCCTCCATCGACGGACGCCTGTCAGGTCCTGCGCCCTCTCTCAAATCACTGGCCCCCTACCTGAAATCGCTGGGCGGCACTGGTCGACATTTTCTGGACACCGTCAAACTGGCCATCACGGGACATCTCGGGCTGGCACGCATTGCGCTGGGGTTTGGTGTCGTCAGTATGGGACGCACAGTCTGGAGCTTGCGGATGGCGCTTGGCGACGGCTGGCACGACGCTCGCGTGCGCTTTGACACAAAGCTTTATTCCCTGTCTCCCGGGGTCAAGCCTACCCCCGCTTTGCTGGACGACGAACGTCCCGAAAAACCACAAAGCTTTGCCACACTGGCCGATGCCCGCAAGATGCCCCGTTGGACGCCAGCGTTCACCGAGGATGAAGCGGCGCTGACCATTCTGGTGCCCACGCTCAACCCGTCCGAAATTTTTGCCGGCGTTGTCACTGCGTTCGACATTGGTCTGGGGCTTGCCGCACGCGGCTTTCGGGTCCGCTTTGTCGCGACCGATCTGCCGGTTTCCTCGCCTGCGGCGTCACGCAGCTTCGTCCTTCGACGTCTCTCGCGGGAGGCTGCGGAAAGCGGTGCTGCGGCACGGGTTTCGCTGCATTGCGGTGTAAAAACCCCTACCCTGCCCGCCCATCGCGGCGATGTATATCTTGCGACCGCATGGTGGTCCGCGCATGTGGCGCAGACGCTGATCGAGACCCACCAATTGAAGCAGGGCAAATTCTTTTATCTGATTCAAGATTTCGAGCCTAACTTCTACCCTTGGGGGTCGGAATTTGCCGATGCCATTGCCAGCTACGGCTTTGATTTCGTCCCTGTTTTCAACACCACCCTGCTGCGCGACTATTTCGCGGCACAGGAATTTGACTTTGCCACACCGGATGCGCTGGCCTTCCATCCATCCATCGACATCGCACACTATACCAAGGGCGCGCGTCCGGCGCGTGCGCAAGGGAAACCGCGACGACTGGCGCTTTACGGGCGGCCGGAAGTGGCCCGCAATATGTATGAGATGGCGATCGAGGCACTGGCCGGGTTTATTAGCGCCGAAGGGCTGGGCCCGGATGACGTCGAGATCGTCTCGATCGGCCTGGTACATGCGCCCGTGGATCTGCCAAACGGCCTGAAGCTGGCCAGTCTGGGCAAGCTCCCGTGGGAAGATTATCCGGCCTATCTGCTCAGCGTCGATGTGGGTCTGTCGTTGATGTACTCACCCCACCCCAGCCACCCGCCAATCGAAATGGCGGCCTCGGGTGTTCGTGTGGTTACAAACGGGTTCGGTCCCAAAAATCTGTCCACGCTCAGCGCTGCCATCACGTCGGTGCCCGCACATGTGCCTGCGCTGGTCGGGGCGCTGCACACAGCCTGGACCGCCGGGCCTGTCGCGGATGCAGACCGCCAGATTGATCTGGGGCAACTGGGACTTGACCAGCACAGCATGCTGGACCGTCTTGCCGACACACTCGAAACCTCCCTGCCCCGCACAAATAGCTCTTCATGAAACGGCGGATTATCCTCCATATCGGCTCGCCGAAATGCGGCTCGACCTATTTGCAGCAAGTGATGCTGCAAAATCGTGACGCGCTTGCCCGCAGGGGCATCCGCTATCCGCATGACGGTGGCGGGCATCCCGGCAATGCCGCGCACCTCACCAACATAGATCGCGAAACGCTGGCAGAGTATTTCAGCGGCGGCATACACACGGTCGTGTTGAGCCATGAAGACCTCTACTCCATGACCAAACGCGGCGAAGCGCTGGCGGTACTGACGCGCGAAGAAGGAATCGTTGTACAGGTCATCGCCTTCCTGCGCCCCTTCAGCGAGTTCATTTACGGTGATTTTTCACAGTTCATGAAACAGTACTTCGATACCTTTCTGGCCGAACGTGCCCCCTACGGCGGGCGCGACTTCGAAGCCTTTGCGCAGCGGCGCATCACAACCCTGAAGCCCGCCAACTATCTGTGCAACTGGCAGACGCTTTTTCCCGATTGCCCCCTGATCCTCAGCGGACATCGCGGCATCCGGCCGGTCATGAATCGCCTGTTCGGCACCCTTGTGTGCGAACAGCTCGACTGGACTGTCGACAAAACCTTGAGCAACCAGTCATTGCGTATGCAGGATTGTGACAGGATCGCTGCTGCCATGCGCAACAGCGCGGTGCCGGACAAACTGATCCGCGACATGTTCATCAAGGCGTTTCACCACGTTAGCGACCCCGACGCAGGCCGGACCCCCGAGCGCACCGCCTGGCTGGAAAGCCAGTTTACCAGCCAAAATGCCGAGCTTATGAAGCTATTCTTCTTCGACAATCGGCACCCGGATTACCGCACGCCCTAGGGGCGACCTTTTTCCATCATTTCCTCGTGAAACGATATGCCTTCCTCGATATCATCGAAGAAGTGCAACTGGCCTTCGTGCAGCACGCCGACATAATCACACAAGCGTCGCACCTGCCCCATTGTGTGGGTCACCATAACGGCTCCGCTTTCGCTCATCCGTTTGGCAAAGAGGGCTTCGCTTTTTCTTTTGAACGTCGCATCGCCAACCGCCGTCACCTCATCCACCAAGTAGGTATCAAACTTGATCCCCATGGACACGCCGAAGGCCAGACGTGATTTCATACCCGATGAATAGGTCCGCAGAGGCATTTTGAAATGCTGGCCCAGCTCGGCGAAGTCAGCAACAAAATCCGCCAGCTCGTCCGTGTCCACACCGTACACCCGCGCAATGAACCGCGTGTTCTGAAGCCCGCTGAGTTCGGGGTGAAAGCTGCCCGCAAAGCCCACCGGCCACGAGATATGCCCAGTCGACAGGATCTCGCCACTATCGGGGTCCATGGTGCCTGCCAACATTTTTAGCAGGCTGGTTTTCCCGGCCCCGTTGCGCCCCAGAATGGCCACGGCACGGCGGTCGGGAAAAATTGCATTGATGTTATCGGCAACGACCTGCCTGCGCCCCTTGAGCACAAATGTCTTACACACGTTTCGGAGTTCGATCATCGCCTGCCCTTGTCCGGTTGGTGCTGTTCAGCGTCGGTCGCGCAGCGAATAATAAATCATCGCCAAAATCGACCACGAGATGAACGCCAGGACCGCCAATAAACCCATAAGGATTCCGCGACGCGGGTATTCTGCCGTTTCAGCCAGTTCAGGCTCTACATGCATGGCCAAATAGCGCGACTTGCGTTGCGCCTCGGCAAACGACACGTCCCGCGCGGCCTGCGAGGACAAATAGCTTTTCTCAGCAAACTCAAGCTCGACCTGCAAGACTTCGTACTCCGCAAGCAGATCCGAATATGCCTCTTCGGTTCCGTCTACCGTTTGGGTGCTGGTGCCGATCTTGCTGCGTTCCTGCTCCATCAACGTATTGATCGCATCGATCCGGCGGCGCGCGGTCACGATGCGAGAATCTTCCCTGCTGATGTCCTGCACCAACAGCTCTTGCAGCGCGATACTGGCTTCGGCCCATTGCGCCTGAAGCGAGTTGAGCAAAACCATCCTGCCCTGAATATCGATGGCAGGGTCAACGATCTGGGTACGGTTGCGAAATGCCGTCCGCGCCTGCCGCACTTCCTTGAGCCGCTCAACGGAGCGGATCAGCTCTTCGTCCGCGTAGCCCATGGCATCGGCCCGCGCAATTGCGGACAGATCGTTGATCATCCGGCTGCTTTCTTCAAACAGCGCAATCGCGATGGCACGGGAATCCTCGGGGTCAAAGCTGAGAACCCGAACCTCGATCAACCCGCTGGCGCTGTCATAGAAAACTTTGACCATCCGGTTCCAGTATTTCGCCAACGCCTCGATCCGCGTGTCGTCGCCAAGACCGAAAACCGGGTCACTCTCTTTGTGGTAAATTTTGACCAGATCGAGCCTATCATTCATCAACCGGACCATACGTTGGCTCTGAATGAACTCGTACAGGATGTCTGTATCCGACGAACTGGAGCCCGAAAGCTCCGTAATACCGCCCAGCAGTTCGATGGCTGATCCGACTTCTTCGGTGCGGACAGAAAAGCCCAAATGGCTAGCGTATTGGTCTTCGGCAATCGTGTACAGGTAGAAACCCGCCACTATCAGCGGTGCCAGCACACAGGCAAAAAAGCTTGCGAATAACAGTTTGTGCCGCATGCGCATACGCGCGGGGCCGGCAGGCCCACGCAACGGTTTCTGCTTTGCCTGTGCCTGCGCCGCAGCAGCAGGTTTCTGGGAAACATCGTTCACGCTAAACTCTTTTCTACTGGCCCCCCGGTATTCCGAGATTACGGTTTCCTAACAAACACGGCGATGGTACGCCATAGCGCAAGATGACACAATCAACACCACAACCAGACCTTGTCGGCCGCCCGCGCCGGTCCAGCACAATCCGGACCGTGACGGCGCTGCTGTTGCGTGAAATGTCGACCACCTACGGGCGGTCGGCTTTGGGCTATGTATGGGCCATTCTGGAGCCCGTGGCAGGCATTGCACTTCTGAGCCTTATATTCTCGTATGCCTTCCGAGATCCCTCGATCGGGACCAATTTTCCGCTGTTTTTTGCCTCGGGCATGCTGCCTTTTGTAGCCTATAATGACGTACAGCAAAAAGTCTCTGTGGCGCTGCGCTTCTCCAAGAACTTGCTGTTCTACCCCGGCGTCACTTTCATGGATGCGCTGATCGCACGATTCATCATGAACGTGCTTACCCAGATTATGATCATAGCCATCGTCCTGACCGGAATTGTTGTGGTTTTTGGTCTGAACGTAATTGTCGATATCCCCGCCGTCATGCTGGCGCTGGCGATGACTTTCTCGCTCGGGCTCGGGATTGGAACGCTGAACTGTTACCTGCTGTCGGTCTACCCCGTATGGGAGCGGACCTGGGCGATCATGAACAGGCCTCTGTTCATCATCTCGTGTATCTTTTTTCTCTTCGACACCATTCCGCAGCCCTATCGGGATTGGCTGTGGTGGAACCCGTTGGTCCATATCGTCGGACAGTTGCGTCACGGCATCTACACCTCCTATGACGCCAATTATGTCTCGCCACTGTATGTCTTTTCGATCGCGCTGGTAACCTTTGCGGCCGGCCTGCTGCTGCTGCGCCGCTATCACCGCGACATCATGAACGACGCCTAATCAAAGGCGCCGATCAACCAGCCCTGCCAAAGCGCAGGCTGCGCCGGATCTTGGCCCGGAGACGGTCCTTGAAAAGGTCCGTTTTTCCTTTGTCAGAGACGATATACTCCGCAAGGAGCCGAGCGGCTTCTTCGGCTAGTGGCACCGCTGAGGCAGGGTCGTCTTCCAAATGGCTATCAAAGACCGGCTCTCCCCCCAGATAATCATCGGCCAAACGTTTGTTTGAGGCGGAATAAGCCTCAAGCAGGGCGCGGCGCTGTTCCAAAGACTGCAAGAACCGCCGCGTTGGCAGCGGTACACGTCCTTCGAGCTCTTGTCTAAACCGGGTTAAATGCGCCAATGCTTGCGACGGACGCAATCCTTGAGCCAAAAGAGTGGCCTTGAAGAACCGCATAGGCTCTATCAGACCCACCGGTGGGCTGATGTTCTTGCGATCCTCGGCGAGGCCGGCCGCAAGAACCGGATCCATGCCTAGAAAAGCCAAAAAACGCTCCAGCGCATACAGATCCCCCTGCCCGTGCCGGAGCGGTACAACCGTGATATTGTCGCGGCTCACACTGCGTGCCCATCTTTCCAGCAGCCAGTGATAGTCTAATACATGGGTTTTGGCCCGCCGCGCAATCAGCGCCTCGATTCCCTCACACCAATCCGAGATGCCTTTGACATGCTGCTTGTAGTCGGATTCGATCCACTGGTCCTGGCGGCGCACATAGCAAATAATTTGAGTATCAAAGCCTTTTTCAGCAGCACGCATGACCAGTGCTTCCGCATGCACCGAGTTTCCCAGCCCGACAAGCACTTCGCTGCTAAGAATCACATCGGTATCGCGCTCCAGAAAAAACTCGAGTGTGTCATCCACCCGATCCGTTTTTCCATTGCGGAAGTCGTCCGCCAGACGCGTTGCATTTCCCTGCTGCTCTTTGGTTTTGTCATTGGCAGGTCTGCCGTAGAATTTTCCGTGCGCTGCGAACTCATCAGCATGCGTTTGCAGCACATTCTGAATGGTCGTGGATGCACATTTGGGCATCCCGATGTGCAGATAAAGCGTTTTACTCATGATATGCCCACTCGCGAAGTCCGGTTTATGACACGCACAATGCAAGCCAAAAACGGGCCTGCCGGTTTCCCGGCGCCCGACCAGCGGCATATTAGAAATGCCGGCTTCGGATCACAAGCCTGCGCGGGCCAAACCGGGGTGGAAATTCAGACAAACAGAAAGTCTGAGCTGCTCAGATCATCGGGATCGATATCAACCAGAAGAATAGTATGCGCCCCGTATTCCACAATCGCACCGCGCTTTCCGTCCAGACTGCCTGTGCTGATATCGAGCAAACTCATCGGGTCTGACCCACGCCCCATACCGATAACGCGCAACCGATCCACGCCGTCCTCGAAATCCTGGATCACTGCGGTGCCGCCCGCTGAAAGGGTGTTGAAGACAAAGGTGTCGCGGCCGCCGCCGCCGTAGAGCGTATCGCTTCCATAGCCCGGATTGATCGTGTCCTGACCCGCATCGCCATAGATCAGGTCATTGCCATCGCCGCCGCCCAGAAAGTCATTGCCCGCTCCTCCCCGAACCGTGTCATTGTGATTGCCTGCACCGATCACGTCGTCACCACTGCCGGCATCCATCCAATCATTGCCTTCGCCGCCACCCATCGTATCGTTGCCTGTGCCCCCGATGACCGTGTCATGGGTATAGCTGCCCGCCAGCATGTCATTGCCCGCACCGCCATCCAGATAGTCATCTCCGGGTCCTCCGCTGAACACGTCGTCCCCATCGCCGCCAAGGATGGTGTCATTACCAGGTCCACCGCCGCCCCGGTCCTTGCCGTTCCCGCCCTCCAGGCGGTCATTCCCATAGCCTCCGCCCAACCGGTCATTGCCGTCTTCGCCAAAAATCCGGTCATTGCCGCTCTCACCGGGCAGCTTGTCGTTGCCGGCGCCGCCCCACAGCCAGTCATGTCCGTCCTGCCCCTTGAGGTTGTCATCGCCGCCGCCACCAAACAGCGTGTCATCGCCCCCATATCCCTGAATCTCATCGTCCCACGCGCCCCCCTCAAGAAGGTCATCTCCGGCACGCCCCTGCAGCTTCACGCCGTGCAGGGCGGGAGCCGGTGCAAGGCGCGGGGCCGGCGTAGGAGCAGGGGTCGGAACCGGATCAGGCGAAGGCGTAGGATCAGACAGCGGAGGCGGCAGATCTTTCCCCGTATGCACGTTGGATTTTACCGACTGTATGTTAAACTGCAGCGGGGTGGACGGATCAACGGGTTGCACTTCGGTCACCCTCAAGGGGCCCAGCGTTACTGACATATGAGACAGGAATTCCAGCAGAACCCCAGCCAGATCAGCAGCCCCAAGGGATGTTCCCGCCTGATTTACTAGCTCAAGTTCTTCTGCCCCATACCGCAGCACCGCACCGCGACTGGTACTCTGGATGTCAATCTGGTTGAGGTTGTACAGCATACCCCACGCCGAAAGGTCGATGGTGTCCTGCCCGATCTCCAGATCCTCGATCACATCACGCTGGCCGTCCGCCATCAGCACAAAAACATCCGCACCTGCACCGCCATACATCCGGTTTCGCCCCGCACCGTCGCTGATAATGTCATCACCGTCACCAGCCGATAGATCACCGTTTCCGTCGCGCAGCGAAAGCACGTCGTCCCCCGTACTCCCCGATACACTGCCCGTCTCGCGAGCAGCGACAATGCCCGGTTCCGCAAACGCAATATGCATCCGGGTCAGCCCCGCCTCGTTGGCGGATGTCACAAGCACATCAATGCCGCCTTGTCCTGCCATCGCCCCGATCGCAGACACGCCCTGAAGGCCCGCTGCCATGGTGTCGGCAAAACTGCCCTGATGCACCAGATGCCCTTCTGCGGTCAGGCGGAACAGGCTGATGCCATTGTCCATCCCCGAGGCCAACACAAACACATGCCCTGCAACAGTGACTTTTTCCAGCTGTGACACCCCCTGAAACCGCGTTTCACGGCCGTCGATCAGGTGGTCCGCAACCCCCAGAACAACGCCGGATGAGACCGACAACACTGACAGGCTGGAACTACCCGAAGCGGCCACGATAAGGTAATCCTGTCCTGCAATCTCTACGGCCTCCAGCGCAGTCACTGTCTGGACCGGCAAGCTCTGCTCTCTGCCAAGAACCCGCGCGTCGTCCAGCCCCCCATGCGCACCGATCTCGAACTGCGTAATCCCGCAATCCAGGGCCGACCCCAGAAAAAGAAAGCTGGCGGACGCGGTCTCGACCAGCGCCATGTCGGAAATACCGCTTGTGTAGAGACTATCTTGGGTGCCAAACGTCCGATCCCCGAAAAGCTGCCCGTCGTCTACCCGCAAGCGGGTGACGCCAACGCCATCCGGGCGCGCGACATAGAGGATATCCTGTCCGCCGACTTCTGCAGCAAGCACATTCACCGCCCTGCCGACAAAGCCGCCCAGTCCCATACTGGACAGGTGGCCGGATGTATCACCGGCATCGCGCGTTGCCACTGCATTGGTAAGAGCATTGGCAGGCAGGCTCCCTGCCCGCCCCTCAACGGCTAAATGCAAGCGCGCACTTGGAACATCCTGCACCGTTGACACAGTTGCCGGCGCGGCATCGCCCTGCACGGCCATGCGTTGCGTCGACAGATGGACAAAATCGTCAATTTCAAAGAACCCGCCACTGGGTGTTTGAATCTGACGTATCGATATTGCGGAGGAAGCCGCATCAAAGCTTCCACTGAACCATGTTCCGACATGTCTTAACACTGGCATACCCGCACCTCACCCCATGAGTCCCTGTACGGGGCAGAAGATGGGTGGGCAGCGTGTTCGCTACCGGTGTGGAATATGGTTTCAGTATGACGCTTTTCGCCAATTTAGTTGAAACTATCCGCCATAGGGCAGATCAGTTCTGCGACGTCAGCCAGACCCGAAGGGCGCTGCGAAACTCCGGCGTCAGGCCGGCCCCTTGCAGAACGAGCGATCCGTTGGGATGGCTATGCAGCCAGACACCCGGTGCCAGTTCACGCCCCCCTTCGGCAGTCAAATCTTCGGATTTATCAGTCTCTAATTTTTGATTAGAGACCTTTTGTAGGATTTTGTCTGCCTTGGACTTACGCAAAAGCGCCGCGGCAAGGACGGCCTGCTCGGCGTCGACATCTGTCGCGTCAACACCGCGCAGGGCCGCCTGTACTGCCGCAGGGTCCAGCCACCCCTCGTCCAGCGCCTTGACCAGCGCAAGGCCCGTCCGTTCGCTCAGCGCTTCGGGATATCGCAACACCCCGTCAAGGGCGTGAACAATACGGATGAAGCTACCGATCTTGGACCGTTTGGACCGTGACGCCGTGGAAAACAAAGCCTGAAGCGCGGTTTTTTCGGTATCGAACACCCCTTGCTCGACCGATTTAGCAACGATGCGGGCGCGTTCATAAAAACTCAGACCGACGCGGATCTCGTTTTCCTCGACCATGGCAAGATAGGCATCTGTTGCCTGATCCGGCCTGCGCAAAAGCGCGAGCACAGATCCGAAACGCTCCTCGCCGGCCTCTTGCGCCAGACGCTTCAGCGCCTGACAGCGCCGCCAGCCCGAAATAAGCCCGTAGCGCCCATCCCCGAGATCCATCACCTCGATCGGGGTTTGCTGGCCGCGCGCCTTGATGCTTTGCATCAGGGCATCAAGCTCCGGCTCGGTCATGGCGACACGGTCGCGGACCAGATGATCCAGCGCGATCTCGCCAAGCGGCAGTGACAGCACCATACGCCCGTCTTCGCGTGCCCGCGTGAGGGTTTCGCTCATCTCGTCAAAGGCAGCACTGGCTGCCGCATCCCCGACAACCCCTGCGATAGGGGCTGCGGCCCCGAACGAAAAACCACCAACGCCGGTAGAGGCGGGCTGGTGCAGATGGGCAGGGTCTGCCAGCGTCAGACGTTTGCGTTTTGCCATTTTTTTTCTCCTGTGCGCGAAGGGGTCACTGCCGCAGCGTGATGCAGAGAGGTGACCGATCCATAACCGCTGCGCGCGGTGCATTCACCGCAAATGTTTCGCACGCGAAACATTTGCGGGCAGGGTAGGGGCCTCATTCTGCCACCTGTGAAGAGGCCTGTTTCTCCGCCAGTTCGTCACGCCGCCAGCTGCCGATCAGCAGTTGCTTGAAGGCCGCATAGGTGGCGTCGAATGTTTCGCGCCCGCGGACATAGGTCTCGCGGTTGAAGTCGCGGTAGTCGGCTTCATAGATGCCTTGCACCTGCTCCCCCGTCTGCCCGATCAGCGCCGTGAAATCCTGCCTGTGCGGGCTGAGAACCGGACCCAAATAGGCCTGCATCAAGGCTGCAAGCTCTGCTTGCTGGGTGCCGTCATAACGCGTGACCACCGCGCGCACCGCATCCCATTCAAAGTGGGTTCCCGCGCGCCCCAAGGCCCGCGCAGCCATGTTCTCGGCCTCTTCGATCGATCCGAAGGTGGCATGCAGCATGTCAAAGAAGCGGCCTGTGGAATCGAACTCCAAGAACGAAGCACCCACCGGCACCAGCAGGATATCCGCCGCAGCCAGACCGTTGATCGTGAGATAGCCCAGAGCAGGAGGGGTATCGATGAAAACCACATCATAGCGGTCCAGCACCCCGTCCGCCGCCAGTGTATCTGACAGCGCATCCCACAGCTTCCAGCCGCGGGCCTGCATGCGCCAGACAGGGATCTGGAACTCTGCCCAGTAAAGGTTCAACTGTGCACCGATCAGGTCAATGTTGGGCCAGTGGGTGGATTGTATCAGGCTGTCGGCCGAGATATCCAACGCATCCGACAACGTGTCATCCAGCGGTTGCGGTGCTTCGCCACGATCCATCCGGCGCTGGTTGTCGCTGCGCAGATACTGTGCGTAGTGCCGCGCCAGCAGCGGGAAGACCGTCTGCCATTCGTCGTCTACTTTGCCGCCAAAGATCGATGTCATGGAGCCTTGGCTGTCAAGATCGATCACTAGCACTTTGTAGCCATCCAGTGCCGCTGACATTGCCAGATGCGCAGCCGTAGAAGTCTTGCCAACACCGCCTTTGAAGTTGGCTACTGCCACCATCTTGGCGGGCTGCCCTTCGGGACGGTAGGGCAGATATTCCTTGGCCTTGGAGCCCTCCTGCCCGAAGTGTGCCCGCAAGCGCAGCACCTCGTCGAGGGTGAACCACTTGGCCCCGCCCGGTGTATCGGACTGGCCCTGGGGCAGATCGGGATGCGCTTTAAGTACGCGGCGAAAGTGACCGGTGGCTACAGGGATCAGATAGCGGGTGATTTCCCAGGTTGAGAACAAGCGCAAAGATCGCTGCCCGTTCTCTTGCAGTCCGCGACCGGCAAGGTCGGTCCGGCCCGCATCACAGGCTTGCGCGATCTTGCGCAAGCTGTCGGTGCTGGAGGGCGCCCCCAGCTGGGCAAGGGCCGTATCGGGATCAATGTTGAAATAGGGCGGCAAGGCCCCGCCAGTATCCGGTTTCATCAAGTTGCTCGCTTATTTTTATGATCCGCCCAAAGATGATGTGCGCGGTTTATTCAAGTGTATCATAAAAACCAGAACATGGAAGTGAAACCAGAACAATGCGAGCAAAAGCCCCTTTTTCTAAGCAATTCAGGGGGTGATACAGGTGCAAATCTCTCTGTTGGAGAAGACAATGCCAAGTTATTTTTGTTATTTATAGGTTACAGGGCTGCTGATTTCAGGAAAAAGATTAAAGAACAATTGCTTGGAGATGCCTTTTTCAGGGGTTCCGACTCTGAAACCCCGATAGGGTGACTCTGATCCCACGCCAGAGTGACTCTGATCCCACGTTTGCGGCTGCACGGCTTCTGGACGGAACCTGTGGATAACTTTAGGGTGGGTGTTACTGAAACCCCGAAAACAGAATCGCATGATCTTACAAATGCGGCGGGGCAGGGCGGCATGGCAGCCGCAAACGGGCAGGCAGGAACAGGCGCATGACGCAATCGATGACTCACGACCGAGGGCTGTTGCCCGACCGGCATCCAACGGCCGACTTTCTGGTATGCGACGTTTTTGACGCCAGCTTGAAGGATGATCTGGGCTCGATGGAGCATCCGATCTTCTCGCTGTCTACCCGACCTGATCGGCGCATCCTGTCTTATGAACACAACGGTACCACGCTCGAGATTACGCCGTCGGTTCGGGGGCGGGCTACGATCCACGACAAGGATATCATCATCTACTGTATCAGCCAGTTGATGGCGGCCGTGAACCAGGGCCGCGCGATCAGCCGTGTTCTGCACCTGCGTGCCCATGATCTGCTAGTGGCGACCAATCGTGAGACGTCTGGGGATTCCTATGCGCGTCTGCGCGAAGCTTTCGAGCGGCTGGCGGGAACGCGCATCACGACCAATCTGACCGCGGGCGGGGTCGAGATCACCTCCGGTTTCGGGCTTATCGAGAGTTGGGAAATTGTCCGCCGTGCCCGGGGCGGGCGCATGGTGAGTGTGATGGTGACCATCTCGGAATGGCTTTACCATGCTGTCCTGTCAAAATCGGTTCTGACACTTAGCCGCGATTACTTCCGTCTGCGCAAACCGCTTGAGCGGCGCATCTACGAACTGGCGCGCAAACATTGCGGGCGCCAACCGGAATGGAGGATCAGCGTAGCGACCCTGCACAAAAAATCCGGCAGCGCCTCTCCTGTGCGGGTGTTCCGCGCGGCTTTGCGCCGGATGATTGTCGACGGCAATCTGCCCGACTACGAGATGTACGAAGACCCCGGTGATGTGATGGTATTTGTCCGCGCCGATCCGGTTATTGTGGGGGGCACGGGGCCTGTCCTTTCCCCCGATACACTCGATGCCGCCCGGGCGCTGGTCCCGGGCGAGGATGTCTATGCGCTCGAGGCGCAGTGGCGCAGCTGGTGGGCTGATACCGGACGGCCGCGACTTGGCAATCCCGACAGGGCGTTTCTGGGATGGGTCGCTGCGCGGACCTAACCTATTGGTGCTGCACTTTAAAACCAGCGCCCCGAAGCATAGAGGCGGGTGTTGGACAAGGCGCTTGAGGCACTTGAACCGAACTGGCGGTAGATACCTCTTTCGTTATTGACGACACGCGCGCTGCACCACCGGGTGACCACATCGCTAGAAGCTCCCATGAAGATGTTGTCGTTTGCGAAGGGGGCGGGGAATATCCAGACCTCGTTATCCGAGGAAAACAGGGAGCCCATCACAAGGGTGGTGTCGAGTTGGGTGCCCAGGGACTGCCAGCACAGCAGCGTGCCATCCGCGTATTTTGTGTAGGACCCGTTGGCATTGCTGCCCCGTTCGACCAACGCTCCGGTGGGGACGCCCGCAGTCTGGCCGACAGGCCCCAAAGCATTGCCGCGGCCATAGCCGTAGTCGGTACGCATCAGCTGTCCGGGTGTTGTGTCGCTTGCGCTGGTCTGTATCGCGCTACCGCTGGCATGGCCGGTGAGGGGATCCAGTTGCAAGGCCGTGGTCCATGCAGCCCCATCCGGGCTTACCTTGATTGAGAAACCATCATCGCCCGCCAGCCCCATTTCGGCGCGCCCTGAAAATCCGGTCTGATAAAGTAGGCTTGCCGTGTCGCCTGCAGCGGCCTTGTTGATCTTGAGCTGGTGTCCTGCCCCTGCATGGGTCAGCAACGTGGCCTCGCTCGCAACAGCCAGACGGTTCACCGCATCTGCGGCAGTGCCAACGCCCAGAGACTCGAGGCTTTCCATCAGGCGGCGCCATGCGCCGTTGTGATGGACGTAAAGGTCTGCCTTCTCTGCATCCGTGGTCAACCCGCCCTCTGGCGTATCTATAAAATGCCATGCGTTGTCCGAATAGCGGGCAAGGCGGCCGTCCTGGCCGGTCCAGTCACCATTGGCCCCGACGCCAAGGGCATAGACTGAGCCGTCTTGCGGAAATTCAGGCGGGGACACGGCATCAAATTCGGTAATGCGCAGCTGCACCAGAAGGTCCAGCAGCCGAAGTGCTTCGTTGTGGGTGACGTGCTTTTGCGCCTGCGTGGGCTGGATATAGGGCAGCGAAAGGCGGGGGGAGCTGTCGGGCATTGGGGCCTCCTGGGGCAGATGAATTCCCCCGGAGTGTCCGAATAAATCTATTGCGGTTGGCTGAAGAATGCGGCCGCGCTGTTCAGGTGATGTTAACCCTGTGCTGCAGAGGAGAGCACCAGCGTCTCGCCCTCCTGCACCTGCGGCAGATAACGATGGGGGGCGACGGGGCTCTGCCCAGGCAGCATCCTGAACGTGGTGCAGCGGGCGGTTTCGCCGAAACACAATACGCTAATCCTGTCCCCGTCGATCTGCCGACGTAAAAGAGGATGGATCGCAAGCCCTCCGCCCACGGGTTGATCCATACAATAGAGAGGCACCAAGGCGGCGCTGCGACCGGCTTTGTGGTCCTCGGACAGCCAGTCCAATAGCACCTCAAGCGATGTGTCCTGCACCGACAGAACCCCCGCATAGATGCAGTCAAAGGTCTGACAGGCCAGCCTGTCGGGGCCGGACGTCAGAATTTGCGGCACCGGAAAGGGGCGAGTGTGCGCGGCGTAGCGCAAAGCGGGGGCTGTTTCGTGGTGGTGGCGCTGCGCCTCATGGTATTCCTGCCGCGCGCCGTAATAGAACCACCCCATGCCGGTGGCACTATCGCCCGTTGCATTGCCTGTGCTGTCCCGCTGCAAGGCAAGCGGCCCCTGCGGTAACAGCGGCACAGATCCAGCGCCGAACAACCGCCGCACGCGGCGCAGCAATTCACTGTCTGCCGAAACGCGAACATCGTCCCAAACACCAATAACAGTGTCGAATATTTCACGCGGCAGCATCAGCGAGGTCAGGTTTTCAAAGGCCATCGCACCGGTGCCGGTCCAGCGGCTGATCCTCAGATCCTCTGTGCAGCGCGCTTGCGTGCTCAGGCACCCGATATGGCCGGGGTGGCTGGCCAGAAAATGCGCATGCCGGGTCAACCGCTCGGGGTGGGACCAGTCATCGGCATCATGCAGGGTAATATAGTGTCCGCGTGCCTCTGCCAGTGCCGCATTGCGCGCACCGTATGCGCCGCGGTTGTGTGCCAGCCGGATCAGCCGGACGCGTGGATCGCGGGTGGCGGCCGCGGCAACGATACCGGCTGTGTCATCGGTGCTCGCGTCATCGACCACGATCAGTTCCAACGCGCGCCAGCTTTGCCTAAGCACAGATTGGATCGCCGTGCCGATGACATCCGCCGCATTATGGGCGGCCATCAGCACGCTCACCAACGGGGCATCGGGGGCCAGTGCGTCCCGGTCAGGGGGGGCGTCCGCCTGCAGCCGGTCGAAGGCCGGACCCTCTCCTGTGGTTAGCGTTGCCACGGTCAGGTCTGACAGTGCAAAGGCACGGTTGAGGCAGGCCAGTGTTGCGTCAGGATCCGGCGCCATGCGGGTTGCGGCAAGGTGCAGGTCAGAATTATCTGAATCGCTTTGATAGAGAATGTTTTCAGTCTGGTTCTGAGATGTCTGCGCGATCAGGCGCAGGGGCGCATAGGCAGGGCCCAAACCGGCAAGCAGATGGGCGGCGCTGTCAGCATCACCGGTGTGCAGGCCCCACAGCGCGAGCGCCTCGCGCGCCTGTGTTGCTTCGTGCAGGTCGGGGCTGTCGCGGGCGATGTGGTGCAGGGCGGCAAGGGGGGCTTCGGTCAATCCGCCTGTTTCCAGCAGGCTGCGCAGATGCCCGACACGTCCCTGAATGCAGGCACTCAGGGTTGGCTGGGCGGGCGGATGGGGCAGGCGGCCTTCGCTACGCCCGCTGCGCAGATAGTGTAGTAGGGCTGGTATTCCCGCTGCTGCCACATCGGGGTTGTCTGCCAGATAGGATCGGCTGCAAAAGCCTGGCCCCGGATCGCGCCCCAGCGCCAGACCCAACCGTTCGAAATGAGCAAGCGGTGCCAGTCCGAGATGTGACACATCCGCGTAGCGCTCCAGATACCAACCAGCGTCGAAAAGCGCGCTGGCATGCAACTGCTCCAGATCGGCAGGCGCCGGTGAGGCAAGCGTCACCGGCGCAGACCAAGGCGGGCCGACAGGCCGCGTGAGGCAGGCGGGGCATTCGTGGGCATGTCTTGTGCCAGAAGCATCCGGCTGAGCCGCTCGATTTCGGCATCGCGCGCCGCAAGCTCGACGCGTAGCGCCTCGAGACGGGCAATGAGAAGACGGTTCAGATGTGCCAGTTCGGGTGCGGGCGTACCGGTCACGATATTTCCTTTGCGGCGCGCTGCTTTGCCTTGATGCGTGCAACATTCGGCTCAGGGGCCTGAGTGGCGGTGATGTTGCGCAGCAGGTCGCGCTCCAGCACATAATGTCCGGTGACGACCGCCAGTGCGGCAGGCGGCCTGTTGGCTGTGTAGCGCAGGATCAAATCCCAATCGACCAGTCGCGACAGGGCCGTATCAAACCCGCTGTGTGTTTCGAAAAGGCTGCGGTGATGGATGAAACTGTTGAGGTCGATGAAATTCTCCTGCTCCAGTTTTGTCCTGTCATAGCTGTGGAACAGGATGTCGCTCCAGCCGTCGCTGATGTTGTGACGGCACAGGGCCGTATAGGCACAGGTCGCACCCGGCACAGACAAGAGTGCGGCGCAGGCATAAAGAAGGTGATCGGATTCCCAGCTGTTGTCACTGTCCAGATAGGCGATGATGTCACCGTGCGCGGCCTCCAGTCCGGCATTGCGCGCCGCTGACACGCCGCCATGCGCACAGCGCAGAACGCGCAGAGTGCCCGCGGCACAGGCCTCCGCGAACCGCGCCTCGATCAGATCGGCAGTGCCATCGGTACTGCCATCATCCACCACGATCACCTCCAGCGCCGCCAGCGATTGCAGCAGCGCAGAGGTGACCGCGTCGGCCAGCACATGGGCGCGGTTCCAGCTGGGAATGACAACACTGATACGCGGACGGGTTGCGTGCATCAGCCGCAAAGCCTCATCGCGGACGCAAGAGGGGAGTTCTTCGGAGAAAAACGGGCTGGTGCTGCGGCGCAGGGCCGCGAGGGTGAACGGCAATCGCGCACGGGTCACCACAGGGGTGCCTGGCGATTTTCCGCGGATCCGCCGGACGACGGATCTTAGCGCGCGCAAGGCGGAGGTCTTCAGACGGCCTGTCTGCCGCTCCAGCGCCATCTGTTCGCGCAACCGCTGGCTGATAAAATAGGCTTTCTGGCTTTTGATCCTGTGCGTCAGGCGGTCCTGGCACACGCCGACGATCAGCAGATTTAGCAGCCGTTCCAGATCGGTTCCCGCTGCGCTGTCGCGGGCCAGCCCGTGCAGACCGTGCTGCAATGTGGCAACAAAATCACCTGTGGTCCTGTCGTGCTCCAGCGCTTCAATCAGATGGCCGAGTCCTTCGTCGGCTTTTGGGGTTTTCTGCACTGGATATTACCTTCTAGGACCGGAACAAGAACTGGGTAATCTAGGCCTGTGCTGCAAAGTATGACAAGAGCCGAGACAAAGCGCTGGCACTATCAGGCCGGTATCTTGTGGGTACAGAACAGCTCTGTTATGCGCAAGGCGCAGGATATTTGGGGCGCCCACACACGGGCGCGCACAGAAATCAGCCCACCACCTGACGTTATAAAATGGATCGAAATATGACTAAAAAGGCCTTGATCACCGGGGTAACCGGACAAGACGGTTCTTATCTGGCTGAGTTTCTGCTGGAGAAGGGCTATGAAGTCCACGGGATCAAGCGTCGGGCATCGCTGTTCAACACCCAGCGTATTGACCATATTTATCAGGATCCGCACCAACCCAACCCTAAGCTGAAGCTGCATTACGGTGATCTAACCGACAGCTCCAACCTCACCCGTATTCTGTCCGAAGTGCAGCCAGATGAAGTCTATAACCTTGGCGCGCAGAGCCATGTTGCCGTGAGCTTCGAGGCGCCCGAATATACCGCCGACGTGGATGCTATTGGCACCCTGCGTTTGCTTGAGGCGATTCGCTTTCTGGGACTTGAGAAAACGACGCGGTTCTATCAGGCATCCACCTCCGAGCTGTATGGTCTGGTGCAGGAAATCCCGCAGACCGAGACCACGCCGTTCCACCCGCGCAGCCCTTATGCGGTTGCCAAGATGTATGCCTACTGGATCACGGTCAACTACCGCGAAGCCTACGGCATGTATGCTTGCAACGGCATCCTCTTCAACCACGAGAGCCCGCGCCGCGGCGAAACCTTTGTGACCCGCAAGATCACACGCGGTCTGGCAAATATAGCACAAGGTCTCGAAGAATGTCTCTATATGGGCAATATCGATGCGCTGCGCGACTGGGGTCATGCCAAGGATTACGTGCGCATGCAGTGGATGATGCTGCAGCAGGACGAGCCGGATGATTTCGTTATCGCAACGGGCGTGCAGTATTCTGTGCGCGAGTTCATCACATGGTCCGCGACCGAGCTGGGCATCACGTTGCGCTTTGAGGGCAGCGGCGTGGACGAGACAGCTATTGTAGACAAGATCGAAGGCGATAACGCGCCTGCGCTGAAACCGGGTGATATCGTCATGCGTGTTGACCCGCAGTATTTCCGCCCTGCCGAAGTCGAAACTTTGCTGGGTTCGCCGGCCAAAGCCAAGGCCGAGCTGGGCTGGGTACCAGAAATCACGGCGCAGGAAATGTGCGCCGAGATGGTGGCCGGAGACTTGCGCACAGCGCGGCGCCACGCCCTGCTTAAAGAGCATGGTCTGGACGTGCCAATCAGCCTTGAAACATCGTGATCCGTTGCCTGATCACATCATGCAGAACACACCGCATTTCATCGGAGATATAATGTGAAAAGTACGATCGCTCTTTCTATGCACAAAGCAGGCAGCTCAATCGCTGACCAAATCTTTACCAAAATTGCGAGAGAGCGGGGCTACGAGCTTGACCTGATCTCACGGCGGGTGTCGGATACACCGCTGTCTGAGCCCGAGTATTATCGCGAATACCAATCGCAGATGAAGACAGAAGGCGTCTATTTCGGCATGGCGCGCCACCCTGATTGTCACGATCTGGAAATCCTGCCAAAGCTGCGCGTATTGGTTCAGGTCCGTGATCCCCGCGATTGTATCACTTCGATGTACTTTTCATTCACCAAAAGCCACGTGCCGCCAAGCGATCCTACAAAGCTGGCAGCCTTTGAAGAACGCCGCGCAAAACTTCAGGCGCTTGATATCGACACTTGGGCTATCAAAGAATCCAAAAACTATCTGAAGCGGATGGAAAAGCTGGAAGCAGTGGTCAACACCCACCCCGAGGTACAGCTGCTGACCTATGAAGAGATGGTCGAAAATACCCCGGCATGGGCTGAAAAGGTTCTTAACTTCTTTGACCAGCCGATGACGCCCAAACTGGAGCGGATCCTTGCAGGGGATCTGGATTTCTCAGTTTCCGCTGAAGATGTCTCCAAGCACAAGCGTCAGGTTAGCCCCGGCGATCACCGCCGCAAGCTCAAGCCCGAGACGATCGAACAGATGAACGAAGTTCTGGCGCCCGCTATGCGCAACTTTGGCTATTCGGTCTGAACTTCACTAACATCGGGAGACATCCATGAAAGTCTATATTGCAGGTCACCGCGGTATGGTGGGCGGCGCGATTACGCGCAGGCTCAATGCGCGCCGTGAAGCGGGAGAAGCGATCGAGCTGGTCACCCGCACCAGCACCGAGCTTGATCTGACCGATCAGGTCGCGGTCCGTGATTTCATGGCTGCTGAAAAGCCCGATGTGGTGATTTTGGCTGCGGCGAAGGTTGGTGGCATTCATGCCAACAACACATACCCGGCGGATTTTATCTACGAAAACCTGATGATTGAATGCAATGTCATCCATCAGGCTTTTGCCGCCGGCGTGACGCGGCTTTTGCAGCTGGGATCATCGTGCATCTATCCGCGCGAGGCGCCACAGCCGATGCGCGAAGACGCACTTTTGACCGGCGTGCTGGAGCCCACCAACGAGCCCTACGCGATTGCCAAGATTGCGGGCATCAAGCTGTGCGAAAGCTATAACCGCCAACATGGCGTGGACTACCGCAGTGTCATGCCCACCAACCTTTACGGGCCGGGCGACAATTTCCACCCTGAAAACTCCCATGTGCTGCCCGCATTGATCCGCCGCTTTCACGAAGCAGCACAAAGCGGTGCATCCGAGGTGGTAATCTGGGGATCGGGTAAACCGCGCCGCGAGTTCTTGCATGTCGATGACATGGCCGAGGCGTCCTTGCATGTGCTGGACCTGCCACGCGACGTTTATGCGGCACACACTGAACCGATGCTGAGCCATATCAACGTAGGTTCCGGCAGTGATGTGTCGATCCGCGAACTGGCCGAGACGGTGGCCGAAGTGACCGGATTTACAGGGCAGATCACACAAGACGCCAGCAAACCCGATGGCACCATGCGCAAGCTGATGGATGTATCACGTCTGGCGGATATGGGCTGGCAGGCCGGTATCGGGCTTCAGGACGGCATCCGCAGCACTTATGCGTGGTTCCTTGATCAGGATCCGGCAGCACTTCGCGCCAAATAAAATAACCGGACGCACACCAGAACTCGTGGGGAAACCTTGTTGTGGCTCTTATGCAAATGTAGGGTCTAAGCCAAGGCGAGTATCGGGTTGTCCGGTTTCATCAACTTTTGCAGGCAGGGCATTTTTTCATGATTCATCCAATTCTTCTATGCGGCGGTTCCGGAACACGTCTTTGGCCTCTGTCGCGCAAATCCTATCCGAAACAATTTGCGAAACTGATGGGAACGGAGAGCCTGTTTCAGGCCTCTGCCCTGCGTTTGTCGGGGCCGCAGTTTGCAGCACCCGTGATCCTGACAGGGGATCCTTTCCGTTTCATCGTGACCGAACAACTAGCCGCAATCGAGCAGGCCCCCGCTGGTATCCTGATCGAACCCGAAGGGCGCAACACAGCGCCTGCCGTATTGGCCGCCGCTCTCTGGCTTGAGAAGCGCGATCCGGATGCCGTGATGCTGGTGGCTCCGTCCGACCATGTGATCCCCGACACAGCAGCGTTCTGCGCAGCGGTCGAGGCGGCTGCGCCGCGTGCACTAGCAGGCGAGCTGATCACCTTCGGCATCCAGCCTGACCGTGCTGAAACCGGCTATGGCTACCTTGAACTCGACGCTGGCGCCGATGCCCGTGCGAACAGCCCCCAGAAGCTGGCAGGCTTCGTTGAAAAACCAGACGCCGATACCGCCGCTGCGATGATCGCCAAAGGGAACTTCCTGTGGAATGCGGGTATCTTCCTGTTCACAGCCGCCGCAATCCGTGCCGCATACGAGACCCATGCCCCCGAGCTGGCCGCACAGGTGCGTGCCTCTGTGCAGGACGCCCAGACCGATCTTGGCTTTACCCGCCTTGCCTCCGGTCCCTGGTCCGAGATCAAGGATATCTCGATAGACTATGCGATCATGGAAAAGGCCGACAATCTTGCCGTAATGCCTTATGGGGCGGGCTGGTCGGATCTGGGAGGCTGGGACGCGGTCTGGCGCGAGAGCGGCCCGGACGCCGAAGGAAATGTCTGCTCTGAACAAGCCACGGCAATTGACTGTGAAAACACCTTGCTGCGCTCGGAGACCGAAGGACTTGAGGTCGTGGGCATCGGTCTCAAGGACATTGCTGTCATTGCGATGGGGGATGCCGTGCTGGTCGCGCATATGTCACAGGCCCAACGGGTCAAGGATGCGGTCTCGGCTCTCAAGGCGCGCGGTGCCACGCAAGCGGTCCAGTTGCCGCGTGATTACCGCCCTTGGGGCTGGTATGAAAGCCTGGTCGTCGGGGGCCGGTTTCAGGTCAAACGCATCGTGGTACATCCCGGTGCGGCGCTGAGCCTGCAAAGCCATCACCACCGGTCCGAGCACTGGATCGTGGTCGAGGGAACTGCAAAGGTAACCGTCGATGATGACGTGCGTCTGATCAGCGAAAACCAGTCGGTCTATATTCCGCTTGGTGCTGTGCACCGGATGGAAAACCCCGGCAAGGTGCCCATGGTTCTGATCGAGGTACAGACCGGATCGTATCTGGGTGAGGATGACATCATCCGTTACGAAGATGTCTACGCCCGTAGCTGAGTGTCGAACTTTCTCTAAAGGACCCTATTCGTATGAGCACCGACCTCGCGGCTGTTGATGAACATATCGCACACAACGATGTCGAGGCTGCCCGCACCCTGCTGGAAGCGGCGATCACACGCGATCCTGACTTCTATCTCTATCATGCGCGGTTGGGTGAGCTTGCCCGGGATCAGGGCGATACGGACAGAGCGCGACGGGCCTATGAACGGGCTGTCGCACTCAATCCAGAGGCCGGATGGCTGCGCGACTGTCTGGCGGATATCGACGGGCTAACGCGCGTTGTCGGTCGCTATGACCACTACCCAGATCTGACCCAAAAGCGGCGCGCTGAAGGCGGACGCCGTCTGCGCGGGGTGCTGCCCTCGGGTACCGAGGCCCAGCCGTTGGTTACCATCGTGACCGCCGTTTATGACAATCACACTACGTTCCAGCGGTGTATCGATTCAATCCGCGCGCAGACCTATGCGAATGTCGAATATATCATCGTGGACGGCGGTAGCCCGCAGGCCACACTGGACGTGATCAAGGCCAACGATGATTTCATCGATTACTATATTTCGGAGCCGGATCAGGGCATTTATTCCGCGATGAACAAAGGGATCAGTCTGGCGCGCGGCGAATATGTCGGCCTGCTGAATTCGGATGACTGGCACGACCCGGAGTTTGTGGCCAGATCGGTTGCTGCAGCACAGGCCGCCGCGCAGCCCGATATCGTTTATTCGGATTTCTACGACGAAGGCACCCGTGTCACGGCACGCCCGCTGTCAGACGGCATCTATTTGGGCAATCTCAACGTCAACCATTGCAGCTTTCTGGTCCATGCCACATGTTATGACCGCATCGGCCCTTACGATGAAGGCCTGCGCATTCTCAGTGATATGGTCTGGATCCGCAAAGCCTACCGTGAAGGTTGCGCCTTCCACAAATCCGACTTTGCAGGATTTCACTTTTCCCACGGCGGGTTGTCTTCGGGGGGTGATCTTGCGCGCCGTGAGTTGATTATCCGCGAGAACGGCGATTGTTACCGTGTCGATTTCCCGTTTCTCACTCAACACGAAGCCGAAGACCTTTATCTGCTGCGGTTCCGTACCGACAAGCTACAGACAGTCGAGGCCACCATAGAGCGCTATCCCGACCAGCCGCTGTTTCGCAGCGCGCTGGCAGCCTACGTCGAGCATTGCTTTCGGGACCGTGGCGCTTTTGTGCTGGACCGCAGCGAGACGGACAAGCTGTTTGTCGTTTTTGTACGGATTGCCGAAGCTTTGGGGGTGCCAATCTCTGCCATCCGGCTGGAGACAAACTTTGGCCTGCTGTCGGATGTACTGGGCGAGATCGAAGCGATGCCGGTGCCCGCCTGCGGCCCCGGTGGCAAACGGATCCTGCATTACGCAACCGTCTTTTCCGCCCCCTCCGAGACATTCATCTATGATTTGCTGGGGCGGCTTGAAACCGGATCACCACATACAAATGTGATGCTGTGCCAGACGCGGCAGCTTTTGGACGAGCGCCCTTTCGAGCGGACGATCACAATCGACTGGCCCCATTACCGGCCAGAGGTGATCGAGCAAATCTTCAAATTCGTTCTGGCGCATTTCCGTATTGATGTGCTGGTCGCGCATTTTGCGATCAATGAACATCGGCTGTTCCAGCGCATCGGAGATCTGGCGTTCGGATTGCCAACCATCAGCATGTGCCATGGCATTGATGTTTTTGTGATGAAGACGCAACCAACGTATCGCAATCATCTGATCGGGACGTTTTGCGCGCGGCCCAATACGGCATTTACAGCCGTATCGACCTATTTGCAGGGCTTGATGGTTGAGGCAGGGATTCCGCAGGACCGCATCAACCTGCTACACAATACGGTCAATCCCCGGTTTTTCGAGCATCGCAAGACCGAGAACTTCTACGATCGCTCCCGCTCTTTGCGTCTTTTGACTGTGGGGCGGTTGATTGCATGGAAGGGGCACCGTGTGATGCTGGAGGCGCTAGCACGGTTCTGCAAGGCCTGCACCACTGATGTGACCTTAACTATTGTCTATGCTAACGGCGATGAAGAGCTTGCAAACCTTCAGGAACAGGCCAAGTCGCTTGCAATCGAAGAGAACATTAATTTTGTGCCCTTTGTCGATTTCAGCGAGAGACCAGATTATTTTGCCGGTTTCGATCTCTATTTACATGCCTCAACCTACACTTCTGATGTTACCCGTAAATCTGAGACCTTTGGCGTTGCGGTATTGGAAGCAATCGCTGCAGGCCTGCCTGTAATATCTTCGGATGCAGGCGGCCTGCCGGAAGTGTTGGGGGAAGGAGGGCGCTTTGCCAGAATTGTGCCCCATAACGACAGCTCTGCACTGACCAATGAATTACAGCAGATGTGGCACGAGGGCACGGCCTTTGCGGACAACATCGACTATGCCAACGACCGCTTGGCGGTCTTCTCGGCAGAAAACCAGATTGCTGCCCTGAATACGGTGATCAACAAGGTCACCGATCCGCAAGCACAACCGCGCGAGATCAAGGTGGCGTTGCTGTCGTCCTCGACCCAGCAGGGGGCGGGCTATGCTGCGTACCGCTTGCACCGTGGGCTGATGGCACAGCCGCAGGTGAAGTCCACGATGTTCACAACCATCCTGCATCACCAGAATGAGCCGGGTGTGAAATTTGTTATGCACCCCAGCACTGATGGTGCCCGTTGGCGCACGTTGCAGCCGGCGCCGAAACCCGGCAACACGATCTTTACGGTCAACCAGACCCACATCCAGTCCCACGACCTGCTGCGCATGGTGGCCCCTTACGATGTGGTCAACCTGCACTTTCACGCGCGCTTTTTGTCGGTGGAAAACATCGCCAGTCTGACGTGGTCGGACAAGCCCGTGGTGATGACAATCCGCGACATGATGCCGATCACGGGTGGTTGCCATTTCTTCCATGGCTGCGACAAGTGGCAGCAAAGCTGTGAGAACTGCCCGCAGATCCCCAGCGCCGAAACCGGATTTCCTGCCGAAGTTCTGGCCGCCAAACGCGCGAACTACAATTTCGAAAATCTGACGCTGGTCACCCTGTCCAGACACACCCGCGAGATCCTTGAGCGCGCGCCCGGGTTTCGCGACTGCCGGATCGAGACAATCCCGAACTCGATCGAGACGGATGTCTTCCGGGCCTATGACAAACGTGAAATGCGGCGTAAATTCGGACTGCCGCTGGACCGTAAGATCATCGGCTACGTGCCCAGCTTCTCAAGTGACGTCAAAGGCTATCACGAATTCCAGTCAGCGCTGAAGCTGCTGGATGCCGGTGCGATGGGCTTTGATCCTTTTGTCATGCTGGTGGGCAACCATACGCCAGCCATTGACGGCATCGGGCACGATAAAAAAGCGCTGGGATATATTGCCGACAACGATGAGCTGGCAATGGCCTACAGCTGTGCCGACGTGATCGTGGTGCCGTCGCTCGAAGAGACGTTTTCAAATACGACCGCCGAAGCCATTTCCTGCGGGGTGCCTGTGGCAGGGTTCCGGACCGGAGCGATCGGCGACCTGGCCCTCAACGGCAAGACGGGGCACACCAGCACCCCCGGAGACGTGGCTGGATTGGCCGCAGGGATCACAGAGCTGCTCACCGGCCCGGACCTAAGCGCCAACTGCCGCGCCCTTGCCGAGGACACCCTGTCTTTCATGACACAGGCCCATAGCTACGAGACGCTTTATGCTGATCTGGTTAGCAAAGCTAAAAGCCGTCCTGCCGCTACGCCAAAAGTATTCGACAGCTTTGACCGGCTGGGGTTCGGGTTGTCGCATATTGCAACCGAGGTCGTACAGAAAACCGCCAACCCCGACGCGACACCGACACAGGGCAGAACAGCGGTATTGCAACCGCGCGGAGCAGTGCAGAATATACCGGCAGTCAGCCGTACAACTGCAGCGCCCAAGCCTGCAGCTGAAAAACCTATTGCGGGATGTCACATCCGGTTTATCGGGTTCAGCGTCACCAATGACCCGATCGCATATTCCGAAAGCTTTGAAACCCGGCATGCACCCTCGTTGGGGTTGGCTAAAACCTCGCGGGCGGCCATCGGGGGGGTCACCCCTATGTTGATGCGCTATCTTTTGGATGAACAGATGATGGGCGATAGTGATCTGGTTGTGCTGGAGCTTGCCACCAGCGATGCGAGGCGCTTCAACGATAAAAACCGTGATGACCATGTCCTGTCGGTTGTTTCCATGGTTGCCAAAGTGTTGCAGTCCGGCCGTGTGCCGGTTTTGCTGGATCTACCGCGGGCAGATGTCGACTATGCGGATGACTGGATGTCACGGTCCCATGCAGCAATCGCTTCCTATTTCGGCATTCTGCGGGTTGATGTGCCGCAAAAGACCGGCAAGCAGGATTTCGCCGAGCAGAACCTGCGCGATGTTGTACACCCGACCAAGGCTGGTGCGGCTCTTTATGCCGATCTCGTTGCAGCCGCTCTGGCGCGGGGCAACATGGCGCGTGGTCGGGCCGATTTGGCAGCTTCGTTTGCTGACCTCTTTCAAGCGGTGTCGGCAGGTGATGCTGCGCAGGGGCATGGGCAATCCGGTTACCTCCACGATGCCCGCTGCTATAGTGTGACAGGCGTTGAAATCCCCGAAGGGACAACACAGGAGTTCTCATTTGGCAAACAGGTCTGGGTCGGTGGCATCACCTATCTGATGGCGCCGCAATCGGGTTATCTGAATCTGGTGCTGCCGGACGAGGCACAGCAGCAGATCATGGCATATGATACCTATTGCTACTATGAACGGTTGGGCGGCACAGTCTTCGATGCGGTGACTGCTGACCGTATGACTATCCATCAACCACGCCAGCGCCCCGATATCGCCTTGCGCAAGGGAACACCGGATGACGGCCCACGTTGTGGGCGGATCATGCATCTGTTGATTGACAGGCAGCCAGCCGCACTGTCTTCGGGGATGTTGCCCGAAGCACTCAAGGTGGCTACCTAGGCATAGCCCAGAAGCTCAAGGTTCGGACGCAGCTTGTCTGTATAGGCTTCCAGCACATCCGCAGGCAGTTTTTCGTAGTTGCGGATTGTACCGCCGGTCTTGTGGTTCTTAAGACGGCCGCTTGCGGCAACCGCCCGTTCGGTTCTGCTTAGAAAATCCTCAAAGGACCAGTCATCGGGAACATGGGGTGCCAGCGGGGTGGTGATATGCTCGCACATACGGCGCAGGCTGAGCGCTCCATCCACATACATATCCTCATACTGGATGACCGGCATGCCCGATTGGACCATCGGTTGGTAGCAGCCGCCAATCCGGTTGAGGAAATGCAGAGTGTCACGTCGCAAAACGAACTCTTCAAGCGCGGCATCAGCGATTGAAGCGCGCAGCGCCGTAATGTGGTTCGCCAAAACCTTGTTGTCTGTCGCGTGACCGGCAGCAGCATAGTATTGCGAAATACCGATGTCGCGCAGATCGCGCACAACCAGAACAGAGGTGTCTGTGGGGCCGAACCCTGCTGCCCAGTCTGCGGGTATTTCGCGAAATCCGTAAAACAGATAGCCGCCCAGCAGGGACAGCTTTTGCAATTGTAGTGCGTGTGCCAGATGGACGGAACTGTGATTGTAATTCTGGGAGTCGAAATACTCGACCCCCATGTCGTACAGGGCCTGACTTAGATTGTAGGGCATCAAGCCGACGCTACGGGCGAAATTCTCGGCAATGGCTTCGGTCAGTGAGCTGCCAGAGCGGTAGAGGTTGAAAAAATACAGGCTTTGCCGGTCGGGGTTCGGGGCGAGGGGCAGCCGCAGACGCATGGTCAGGTCAAAGTCGAGGTTCATGAGGGTCGGGCTCCGCTTGCGAGGATGGCAATGCTAGTGGTGTCAGGAGGGCAGGGGGGGCGGGGCAGCACCGGCCGTATTATAAAATCACGTTGTTGTTTTTTCCCAACCGGCAGCCGACTTCAAAGAACAGCAGGCCCAACATGCGCCCGCCTTCTCTTTCGGCAAACGTATCCATCGAGCTGTTGATCTCTAGAAGGCCGGGGGTCTGGATGTCCTTGCTGCGTAGGCGCAGCGCGCCAAAGCTCGGGTTTTCGAGAATCTCCAGATCGCAGGGGATCTCCCTTCCCTGCTTGTTCAGGGTGAATTCCAGATCCTCGATGCTGCGCAAATCACGCCCGCGCCCCTCGCGGAAGAACAAGGTCAAATCTTCGCGGACATCGGTCAGTGTGATCTGCAAACGCGAGGCGTTGCTCCAGACATATCGGGTCGGGAAATAGATATCCGACGGCCCCTCCAAGCGGTTGAACCCCTCGCCCAGCAAAAGCCGTGGGGAGCGAACCTTGTGGTGCTTCTGAAGCAGGTCAGCCAGAAAGAGATAACTTTCAGACGCATTTTCTGGAGAGTCCGTGCGGCTTTTCCAACTGCCTTCCTCAAGCGTGGCGAGCGCCTGATGGACCGTCATGGTTTGATCGCCGCTCAGCAGGGCAATGATCTTTGGCATAATCGCGCCGTGGAAAAATAGGGACCGCAGACCTTTTCGGGCAAGGTTTTCCGAGACATCTGTGTATTGGCTTGCCTGATGGGCCGCGACGTTCAAATTGACCACAAAGGCACTGTACTGGAAGAAAAAACAGTATTCCTGCCACAGATGCCAAGCTGCGTTCTCGACCCCTGCATCGCTGCGCGCCATCTGTAGCGCCCACCAGCAGTCATAGGCGAGGTTCGGGTGGACCTTGCTCAGCATCAGAATGTTGCGAATCCAGACTTCGTCGAGGAACGTCAAAAACTCGCGCGATCCGCTACGGTAGAGCGCATTGCCGTTGATGTGAAACTGGATCGAAGGATCCAGCGGCGTCTCGCCCAGATAGGGTGCCCCGATCACCCACGCTTCTGAAGACAACAGCATGTTGTTGACGTCAGCCACCCAGTTGGAGGTCAGCGGGATGCAGTCCAGCTCGATTTGCAGCGTATAAAGACCAAATTCCGAGGTAATGTGCATGGTTTCCTGAAACAGGAAGTTGGGGCCGGCTTTGTTCCCGAACGCGCCTTTTGCTTCTTCAGTGTAGCGCGCATAAAGGTCCCTATCCCCTTCCAGATCGGCGCTGAAAATTTCGAGCCCGTCAAAACAGGCGTGCAGATCGGCGAACTCGGCATAAAGCGCGTGGGTCTGTGCGATCAGCGCGCTGTCGGCCTTGTTGTAGACAATAACCAGCTTGGGCTTGGGGCAGTCCGAAGATGTCAGCGGAAAGAACCGGCTGTCACTCCAAAGAGTGAAGACGTCTTTGATTGCCGGCAGGTCACGAGCCAGACAAGGAATGGAGACGGAGCCCAAACGCCGATTGTGAGGGTCTGCTATTGTCATATTTACCCTTATGGAACCAAATTTTTAAACAGGATAGTCGAGACGGGCGCACAATGCGGCGTACTGCGGCGCGTGGCCACGGCTGTTGTCTATATCATCAGGGACTTCCCGGCGCGGGCGCGGGGCGATGGACTGGCCCGACCGTCCGCTGTCACCAGACAGCTGGATCAACGCCCGTGCGGCTTCAAAACCGGACCAATAGGGCAGGTCCAGCACATCACACATCTGCTGCATCAACTTGTGAGGCTGTTCGAGAAAGTCCTCGTAGCGGTAGAGTGGCACAGCTTCATACTCGTCCAGAAACAGCATGTAGCGGCGGGCGTATTCGTCCAACGTGAAGGGGGCGAAGCTTGTCCAGTCATTCGACTTCAGCGAGAGAAAGGAATCCAGCGGGTGCCGGACAGTCACGATCCCGCGCACGGGTGCAACCGCGCCAAGTATTTCGGGCATGCCGGTCCGGCTTTCGGGGGAAGGTGCCGTGCAGAACTGCGTGTGTGTGTGGCAGCGGATGACCAGATCCCGCCCCTGTGTGGTGAGGTCTTTCAGAAGGGTCTCTAGCCCACTCTGGAAGATGCGGATCATAGTTTCCTGCGGTATATTGCGCACACCGGTGCTAAGTCCGGCGATCAGGTCTGTCGGCAAAAACCGTATCGGATCGCTTTGGAGGTGGTCGACACTCAGCGGGTCCATTTCATTGAGCAGGATGCTGTTGGGCAGGGCGCCGATGCATTTGCTGATCATTGTCCCGCCGGTACAGGCAAAGTGGTATATCGCCCTGATCGAGGGCGCAGGCGCCACCAATGTTTGTTGCGCCGCGCGGCACTGCGCCAGAAGGGTCGGCAGCGATGGCGGTTCGGACACGCGCTCACCTGAGGCCGCGTGCGAATGTGCACGCAAGCGCGTCAGAATATCCCCCAGCGTGGGAGGCGGAGAGGGGGCATGCGCGCTCATAGTTGCGGGGTGCCCTCAAGGGGTTCACAGGTGGCGATCAAACCCGCGGTAACGTCCTGCAACAGAGCTTCCAGAGCGTTTTTCTGCTCGCTCAGGACGGCATAGCGTCGGCGCAGGTCATCCATGTCTGCATCGCGCAGATCGCGCATCTGCCGCGTGAGTGTGGCAAGCTCGTGGTGGAGTTTGCTGCGCTCGTGCTCCAGTGCATCGCTGCGCTGCGCTGCCTTTTCATGTGCCGCGCCCAGTTGCTGGGTGAGCGTGGCCAGTTCCGTTTGCTGTCTGCTGCGTTCCTGCTCAAGGTGCTCGATGCGCTGAGCTGCAGTTTCCTGCGCCGCGCCAAGCTGCTGGGTAAGCCTGGTGATTTCAGCCTGCATTTCGTTGCGCGTTTGGTCCCTTTCTTGGGCGTGCTGGCCTGCAGCCTCCTTCGCTGCGCCAAGCTGCTGGGTGAGCGTGGCAATCTCGGCCTGCAAGCTGCCGCGCTCCTGCTCAAGGTTCTCAATGCGCTGAGCTGCAGTTTCCTGCGCCGCGCCAAGCTGCTGGGTAAGCCTGGTGATTTCAGCCTGCATTTCGTTGCGCGTTTGGTCCCTTTCTTGGGCGTGCTGGCCTGCAGCCTCCTTCGCTGCGCCAAGCTGCTGGGTGAGCGTGGCAATCTCGGCCTGCAAGCTGCCGCGCTCCTGCTCAAGGTTCTCAATGCGCTGAGCTGCAGTTTCCTGCGCCGCGCCAAGCTGCTGGGTGAGCGTGGCAATCTCGGCCTGCAAGCTGCCGCGCTCCTGCTCAAGGTTCTCAATGCGCTGACCTGCATTTTCATGCGCCGCGTTGAGCTGTCCGGTAAGTGCGGCGATCTCGGCCTGCAAACCCCCACGCTCCTGCTCAAGGCTCTTGATGCGTTGGCCTACATTTTCCTGCGCCGCGTCAAGCTGCTGGGTGAGCGTGGCGATCTCGGCCTGAAGGCCTTCGACCTGCGCGGCGGAGGATTGTTGCACATGGGCCAGAGCCTGCTGCGTGTCATCATGACGGAGCCAGAACTTCAAAAGAACCGGATCATCCAGATACTGATCGACCACCTTGTAGTGTCGTGCATCCAGCGTGTGGGGCAGATCAACCGAGGCAGGCAGGCCTTCATACAAAGGTTTGGCAGTACAGCACATCATCACATGGTCAAACGGGATCACATCCATGCCCGCCAAGGCGTCAACCACCGTTGCGTCTTCTCCGGGGACGTCCAGAATAAGCGCATGAACAGCGTCCGGTGCCAGCTCCAGCGATTGAAACAGTTCCTGCGGGGTGATGGATTTGACGGTTATCATCTCTTCCACTTTGAGACCGGGAAGCACATCAAGCAAGCCGCCGGGCGCCCGCAGGCTACCGTAAGACGCCGCGTTGAAGATATTGAACGATGCATTGCCTGCCTGTGCGGCGATGGCCACAGGTAAGACAGTGACCCTGTTCTCTTTCGCGGCCACGGCTTCCAGCGCGCTGCGCAGGAGCGGATTGGGTTCAACCAGTACAATCCGGCGGGCACGAGTTCCAAGCAAGTCCGGCAGATCGCGCCCGTACCCCGCCCCGAGATAGACGATTGTATCAAGGTCTTGAGTGCGATCAATCTGGTTGATCCACGAGGTCCAAATGCCGCTCACCCGTCAGCTCCTTTTCGCTTCAGCAAAAGCCGGAGTCGCCGCAGCGGGTTCATCATCCGGTAGGTGATTGAAGCCTGAATGCCGTGTATCCAGTTATCAACATCAGCCTTTTCCTGAGCTAGCACCTTGTAGCGGTGACGTTCTGTTTCCAGCTCGGCGCTTTTCGCGCGAATTTGACCATAGCGGGCTTCCAGATCACGCTGGGCCTGATCAAGTTGCTGCATCAAAGCAGTCTGCGCGGATTTGAGGGCAGTACCATCGCGCGCCATCCGCGCCAGTTCGCTATCCATTTCGACCTGACGCTGTTGCATTTTTTCAAGAGCAAGACGGCCCGTTTCCAGCTCTGCTTTCCGCGCGGCAGTTTCTGTCCGTGCGGCTTCGAGTTCGACCAACCGCGCTGCGGTTTCGGCCTGTGCTATTTCAAGCTGGGTGAACATTTCCTCTGCGTAAAGGGTCTGGGCCACGCTCTCGGCCTTGGCGACTTCGAAATCTTTGCGCTGTTGCGCGTAATGCTCGAACGCCTGCATGCCGTCCACGGCATCCGACCGATCGCGGTTTGATAGGTTGAGCGCGCTGGCCTCCAGTTCTCCCGCCAGAATTTGTGCAGACATCTCGCGGCGGACAACGGCGCCGGCAAGCATGCGCAACACCGGATCCTGCGCAGGTGGCGGCGTGTTTTTCAGCATGGTAGATGTTGCCGCACTTAACCCCAGACGGTCTCCCAGCAAGGAGGGATACTGGGCCAGCATATCAAGGTCGATCAGCCAGACCCTGTCACGGTAAGTCTGCAATATATCTGCCAGTGTGGCCGCGGTGGCTTTCCACTCGGTCAGTGCATCAGCGGGTGAGGTTCCGTCGATCATACGCTGGCACAGATAGGCGGCCGGGCGGTCATAAACGATCAGGGCGCGGTTTGCGGCTTGCGCCTGCAAAGCCGCAACAAGGCGCTGCGTTGGCACAATCTCGGCTACGGCCTGTTCTTGCTCCAGCGCGGCGGCAATTCCCGTTTTGCGCAAAGCATCCGCAAGACAAACGATGAGCCTGTCTTGCCCAGGAACATCCAAACGTGCATTGGAAACCGAATTATGTTGGGATGACATGACAACCTACCTTTATTAGTCTGCGCTTTAGGCCAAAATAAGCATCTGGAAAGGCTTACCCCTACCGGCCAAAAGAAAATTCCGCAGCACATAGGGGCATAACGAACTTTACCAAGGAATGTCTACTGTGTGCGATCTGATTGAATGATTAAATTATGCCCTCTGGGTCACTATGCTCACCGCCAGCCGCTGGCCTATACCCCGGTACAGAGCGCTTGCTCAGACTGGTTGCACCTAACGTCCGACCCATCGGGGGCTGATGCGATAATCGTGTCTCATAGCAAAGATCTGGACGCCTGTGCCCCGCACATCAAGGCGGGCGGACGGCTGGTGCTGCTGTCCGAGGAGCCGTTCTGGGACAGTGTTTGGGGCCGCGATCCCTTGCGCCGGTTTCAGAAACATTCCGGTACTACCGGCCCCATACCGTTTGCCTGCCTCAACCACTTCACAAGCGACATATACAACTTTACCGAAATCCCCTACTTCCTGTTGACTGATACGCGCTTTTTCACCCGCTATGCCAGCTGGTTCCGGCGCAATGCCGCGCGCGATGCTGACCAGTGGCGCACGCATTTTGCGGGGACCCGACACCGCGTGGCGTTTCTGGCCGAATACCGCAACGAAGCCCGCTTTGATGTCCGGTATGACGGCCATGATATTTTCGGCATGGGTACATTACGCACGCAGATTGCGCTGGCCTGTAAGGGGCCGGATGTCTTGCGCAGCGGGGCAGGGTGGAACACGCTACCGCGTCGACAGGATCTACCTGACTGGCATCTAGACAAGTTTCTTGATCTGGACGGCCAGTGCCGGATTCTGTCGGCGATCGAAAACACCCATCATGCCAATTATGTGTCAGAGAAGTTTTTTGATGCCTTTGCGGTGGGGGCCGTGCCGCTTTATATCGCCGGGCCGGGCCACCGCGTGCATGATCTTGTTCCGGCGGGATCGTTTATTAATCTCTACGGGCTTGCACCGGACGAAGCCGCCGCCCGCATTGACGCATTCGAACCTGACGCCGCTTTTATCGAAAACTACCGCGCCGCCCAAATGCGTCTGGGCACACTGTTTGGCACCCCTGCAGCCATGGTGCGTGAATACGCCCGGCTTGGCGCTGCGCTAAAGCGTGAACTGGCGGAGGTGTCAGGCAAACAGGAGATGTGAGCTATATGCGCCCCTTGAGCGCCCTTGGGGTGGCTACTGGGTGAAAATTTTGACACAAACAGGAAACAAATCCGGACACATATATGCTCGATATTACCACAACCGATATTCCTGATCTTCTGGTCCTGACCCCTAAACGTCACGGCGACGCGCGCGGCTTTTTTAGCGAAAGCTGGAACAAGGCGCGTATGGCAGAACAGGGACTGAATTATGATTTTGTGCAGGACAATCATTCGCTGTCACGCAGCACCGGAACCTTGCGGGGGCTACATTACCAGTCGCCGCCCCACGCGCAGGCCAAGCTGGTGCGCTGCGGGCGCGGGCGGCTTTATGATGTGGCCGTGGACGTCCGCCGTGGCAGCCCGACCTATGGCCGCTGGTTCGGAATCGAGCTTACCTTCGAGAACGGATTGCAGCTGATGATCCCCGCAGGCTTCCTGCACGGCTTTGTCACCCGCGAACCCGATACCGAGATCATCTACAAATGCACCGACGTCTACGCCCCCGAGTGCGATGGCGCGGTAAAGTGGGACAGCTGTGGCATCGACTGGGAGCTGACAGGGGAGCCAGTGCTGAGTGACAAGGATGCCGCCGCGCCACCGCTTGCCGGTTTCGACAGCCCCTTCGAGTGGAAAGGATAAGACCATGAAGCTTTTGGTGACGGGCGGAGCAGGGTTTATCGGATCTGCCGTGGTCCGGCAGGCAATCGGGCAGGGTCATGCGGTGGTCAACCTCGACGCACTGACCTATGCGGCTTGTCTGGATAATGTAGCATCTGTTGCGGATCATCCCGACTACAGCTTTGTACAAGCCGATATCCGTGATCTCGCCGCATTAGAGACGGTTTTTGCCACTCATTGCCCCGATGCAGTGATGCATCTGGCCGCTGAATCCCATGTTGATCGCTCCATCGACGGGCCGGGGGCCTTCATGGAGACGAACATCACCGGCACCTACAACATGCTGCAAGCCGCGCGTGCCTTCTGGGAAGGTCAGGGCCGGCCTGATGCTTTCCGGTTCCACCATATCTCCACGGACGAGGTGTTCGGCTCGCTGCCCGATGACCCTGCGGTGCAGTTCACTGAAACGACCGCATATGATCCGCGCAGCCCCTATTCGGCGTCCAAGGCGGCAAGTGACCATCTGGTGCGTGCATGGCACGAGACCTACGGCCTGCTCGTGGTGCTGAGCAACTGCTCAAACAATTATGGCCCCTACCATTTCCCCGAAAAACTGGTGCCAGTGATCATCCTCAACGCGCTGGCGGGCAAGCCGCTGCCAATTTACGGCGATGGCTCTAACGTGCGGGATTGGCTCTATGTAGAGGACCATGCCGATGCGCTGCTCACGGTGCTGACACGTGGAGCGGTGGGGCGCAGCTATAACATCGGCGGCGAGAACGAGCTGAGCAATCTTGCTCTGGTGCGCAAGCTTTGCGCCATTCTCGATGAAAAGCGGCCCCGCGATCAGGGATCTTATGCCGATCTGATTACCTTTGTCACCGACCGCCCCGGCCATGATGCGCGCTATGCCATTGACCCTTCGCGCATCCGCACCGAGCTGGGCTGGCGTCCCTCGGTCACCGTGGATGAAGGGCTGGCGCGCACGGTTGATTGGTATCTGGCGAACGAGGCGTGGTGGCGTGCTCTGCAAAATCGCGACGGGGTCGGCAAACGGCTGGGCGTGACCGCATGAGCATTCTGGTTTTTGGCAAGACCGGTCAGGTCGCCACTGAATTGCAACGTCAGGCGCAGGTGACAGCATTGGGCCGCGATCAGGCGGACCTGTCAGATCCTGCCGCCTGTGCCGCTGCGATCCGCGCCCATGCGCCGGCAGTAGTGATCAATGCAGCCGCCTACACCGCCGTGGACCGCGCCGAAGAAGAAGAGGCTTTGGCGCATCTGGTCAACGCCGCGGCACCCGGCGCTATGGCGCAGACCTGCGCCAAACTGGACATTCCGTTCCTGCATGTCTCTACCGATTATGTATTTGATGGCACTGGCACGGAGGCCTGGACTCCGCAGGACCAAACCGCCCCGCAAAACGCCTATGGCCGCACCAAACTGGCAGGCGAGCAGGCGGTGCGTGCGGCGGGTGGCATGCATGCCGTTTTGCGGACGTCTTGGGTGTTCTCTGCCCATGGCGCGAACTTTGTGAAAACCATGCTGCGCCTGTCTGAAACCCGTGACGCGCTGAGCGTTGTGGGTGACCAGATTGGCGGACCGACACCAGCGGCCGATATTGCCGCGACCCTTCTGACCATGGCGGCAGGGATGCAAGACGGGCAGGGCGGTGGCACCTATCACTATGCAGGCACCCCCGCCGCCAGCTGGGCGGATTTCGCACGCGAAACATTTGCACTGGCAGGCAAGGTGGTGACGGTCAGCGACATTCCCACCAGTGACTACCCCACACCTGCCGCACGGCCGCTGAACTCGCGTCTCGATTGTGCCTCATTGGCGGCAGATTTCGGGATTAAGCCGCCCAACTGGCAGGCAGGACTGGCGGCAGTATTAAAGGAGTTGGGACATGACGGTGCGTAAGGGCATTATTCTGGCAGGCGGGTCTGGCACGCGGCTTTATCCCGTCACTCTCGGCATCAGCAAACAACTGCTGCCGATCTATGACAAACCGATGATCTACTATCCGCTTAGTGTGCTGATGCTGGCGGGCATCCGCGAGATCGCAATCATCACCACTCCGCAGGATCAAGAGCAGTTCCGCCGCACACTTGGGGACGGCAGCCAGTGGGGCGTCACGCTCAGCTATATTGTACAACCCAGCCCCGACGGACTGGCACAGGCGTTCATTCTGGCCGAGGACTTCCTTGCAGGCGCGCCGTCTGCTTTGGTGCTCGGGGATAATATTTTCTACGGGCATGGCTTGCCTGAATTGCTGGCTGGCGCAAAGGAAAAGACCGTTGGCGGCACCGTCTTCGGCTACCGCGTTGCGGACCCGGAACGCTACGGCGTGGTTGACTTCGACAAGGATGGCAAAGCCATATCGATTGTGGAAAAGCCGCCCGTGCCCCCGTCAAACTATGCGGTGACCGGGCTTTATTTTCTCGACAGTTCCGCCCCCGAGCGTGCGCGCAAAGTGACGCCCTCCGCGCGCGGCGAGCTTGAAATAACTTCTTTGCTAGAGATGTATTTGCACGACGGGTTGCTGGATGTGCAGCGCATGGGGCGCGGCTATGCGTGGCTGGATACCGGCACCCATGGCAGCCTGCTGGATGCCGGCAATTTCGTCCGCACATTGGAACAACGGCAGGGCCAGCAAACGGGATGTCTTGAGGAAATCGCCTTTGGTCAGGGCTGGATCAGCCGTGATGAGTTAAAGGCGCGGGCCGAGATGTTCCGCAAGAACGATTACGGCGATTACCTGACCCGATTGCTACAGCAGACCGGTTTCGATGCCTACTGAACCGACTGCAGGACCCCCGCACATCGTGATTTTGATGGCGGTTTATAACGGTGCCGACCATCTGGACGAACAGCTTGAGAGCTTTGCTGCACAAACACACACCGACTGGCAATTGCTTGCCAGCGATGATGCCTCACGTGATGGCAGCCGTGTAGTGATCGAGCGGTTTGCCGGCACTGCGGGGCATACCGTTTGCTTGGATGGACCCGCGCTGGGGGGGACGGAAAACTTTATGTCGCTGATCCGCGCGATGCCCGCCCATGCGCCCGATGGCAGCTGGCTTGCGTTCAGCGATCAGGACGATGTCTGGCTGCCCGACCGGTTGCAGCGTGGCATCGCCGCCCTGCAAAAGACGGCTCCAGACCAGCCCGCACTTTATTGCAGCCGCACATGGATCACGAATGAAACCCTTGGTGAGCGGCGGTTGTCCGTCCCGCGCCCGAAGCCTTTGGGGTTTCGCAATGCGCTGGTGCAGAATGTGGCGTCCGGCAACACGATCCTGCTCAACGCGGCGGCGGCCCGTCTTGTGCAGGACGCGGCAAGCGAAGCAACCTGTCCTGTGGTGCATGACTGGTGGGTCTATCAGCTGGTCTCGGGGGCGGGCGGTGTGCTGGTGCATGGCGACACGCCGTCGCTGCTGTACCGCCAGCACGAGGTTAACCAGATCGGGGCCAACGACACCATCCGTGCCAAAATTTTGCGCATGGCAATGCTGTTGAGCGGCACGTTCAGGGACTGGAACGATGTGAACATCGCGGTGCTCGGCCGCTCGGCGCACCGGCTGACGCCGCAGAACCGGCAACTGCTTGAGGCGTTTGACGCGCTGCGCGGCAAGGGGTTGGTCGGGCGATTGAAAGGGTTGAAACGGCTTGGACTTTACCGCCAAAGTCGCAGCAGCACGATGGCCCTCTGGCTCGCGGTGTTTTTGGGCAGGCTGTGACCGGATTTTCGCGCCAGACGGCAAAACCGTGTATCGCGATTGTGGCTAAGGCGTATTGCGACTATTAGGAAGCAGACATTAACAACCGGAAAATAGCAGCGTTATGACCAAGCCCCTTTCGACCGTCACGCCCAACACATGGGAATTTCTGCGCGACGCGATGATCGCACCGACAGGCTTTCGCGAATATGACGCGCGCTGGCAGTACCCTGAGGCGATCAACCTGCCCGGCATCACGGCACTGGGTCTGGGCCTTGGCACGCAGATGCACCTGCGCGGGATTGAGCCAGTCATCGCCGTGGGCAATGATTACCGCGACTATTCGTTGTCGATCAAAAATGCACTGATGCTGGGGCTGATGCAGGCGGGCATCCACGTCAAAGACATCGGCCCGGCCCTGTCGCCGATGGCCTATTTTGCACAATTCCATCTGGATGCGCCTGCGGTGGCGATGGTCACGGCCTCCCACAACCCCAACGGCTGGACCGGCGTTAAAATGGGCTTTGAGCGCCCGTTGACCCACGGCCCTGACGAAATGGATGAGTTGCGCGATATCGTGCTGAACGGCAAAGGTGTTGCGCGCGCGGGCGGCAAATACGAATTCGTCGAAGGCGTGCGCGAAGCCTACCTTGATGATCTGGTCGGCGACTTTAAAATGACCCGCAAGCTCAAGGTCGTTTGCGCCACCGGCAACGGCACGGCCTCTGCTTTTGCACCCGAACTTTTCAAGCGTCTGGGTGTTGAAGTGGTCAACAGCCACAATGAGCTGGATTACACTTTCCCGCACTACAACCCGAACCCCGAAGCGATGGAAATGCTGCACGACATGAGCGCATCCGTGAAAGCCTCGGGTGCTGATTTTGCCCTTGGCTTTGATGGCGATGGCGACCGTTGCGGTGTGGTGGATGACGAGGGCGAAGAGATCTTCGCCGATAAGGTCGGCGTTATCATGGCGCGCGATCTGTCCAAGATTTACCCGAACAGCACGTTTGTGGCGGATGTGAAATCCACCGGCCTATATGCCTCTGATCCTGAGCTGATCGCCAATGGCGTCACAGCGGATTACTGGAAGACCGGCCACTCCCACATGAAGCGCCGCGTCAAGGAATTGGGCGCGCTGGCGGGTTTCGAGAAATCTGGTCACTACTTTTTGGCAGAACCGATCGGGCGTGGCTATGACTGCGGCATGCGTGTCGCGGTGGAAATCTGCAAGCTGATGGACCGCAATCCAGACATGTCCATGTCAGACCTGCGCCGCGCGCTGCCGCTGACCTACTCCATGCCGACCCTGTCGCCCTATGCGGCGGACGAAGAAAAGTACGACATCCTCGCGCGTATCGTCTCTAAACTGGAGAAAATGACCGAATTGGCAGGTCGCAAGGTGGCGCAAGTGGTCACCGTGAACGGCGCCCGCGTGATCCTTGATAACGGCTCTTGGGGGCTGGTGCGCGCATCCTCGAATACCCCCAATCTGGTGGTGGTCTGCGAAAGCTCGGAGAGTGAAGAAGAGCTGCGCGCGATCTTCAAAGCCGTCGATGATGTGATCCGCACCGAACCAGGTGTGGGCGATTATGACCAGACATTCTAAGGTAGGCCTATCATGAAAATCGCGGTTGCCGGTCTGGGCTATGTCGGGTTGTCGAATGCTGTGCTGCTGGCACAGCATAATACAGTGATGGCCGTAGACATTGACCAGACCCGCGTGGACATGGTCAATGGCCGAAAAAGCCCCATCGTAGATACTGATATTTCAGACTTCCTTACCAATCATGATCTGGATCTGAGCGCCACAACGGACAGCGCTGCTGCCTTTGCCGATGCCGATTATATCATTGTGGCCACGCCGACCAACTATGACACCGACACAAACTATTTCGACACCTCCAGTGTTGAAACGGTGGTGTCCAATGCGCTTGATATCAATAAAACCGCCAATATCGTGATCAAATCCACGGTCCCTGTCGGGTTTACCGAGCGTTTGCAGAACGATTTCGACAGCGACCGCATTCTGTTCAGCCCCGAGTTCCTGCGCGAGGGGCGGGCCCTTTATGATAACCTTCACCCCAGCCGTATCATTGTGGGCGGCACCACGGATGCCGCGCATACCTTTGCCGATCTGCTGGTACAGGGCGCCCGCGCCACGGATATCGCGGTGCAATTCACCGGCCCCTCCGAGGCCGAAGCGATCAAGCTTTTTGCCAATACCTACCTTGCCATGCGGGTGGCCTTTTTCAACGAGCTCGACAGCTATGCCATGTCGCGCGGTGTGAACAGCCGCCAGATTATCGAAGGCATCAGCCTCGATCCACGCATTGGCGATCACTACAATAATCCCTCGTTTGGCTATGGCGGCTACTGCCTGCCCAAAGACACCAAACAGCTGCTGGCCAACTATTCCGAAGTGCCGCAAAACCTGATCCGCGCGATCGTGGATGCCAACCGCACGCGCAAGGATTTTCTGTCCGAACAGATCATCGCCCGCAAACCGAAGGTGGTCGGTGTCTACCGTCTGGTGATGAAATCAGGTTCTGACAACTTCCGGCAGTCTTCGGTGCAGGGCATCATGAAACGGATCAAGGCAAAGGGCGTCGAGGTCATCGTCTATGAACCCGCCATGAAAGAAGAGTTGTTCTTCAATTCACGCGTGATCCCCGACCTAGAAGCCTTCAAGGCAGAGGCGGACGTGATCATTGCCAACCGCATGACCGACGACCTGCGCGACGTGGCCGATAAAATCTTCAGTCGGGATTTGTTCGGCGCTGACTGAAAATGATCCGACCTCAGAGAGAAAGGTGGGTTTGGATGTTTGAATCAGCAACTTCGCCGAGGATCAGCCAACCCTTGGTAAAGGCACTGGACGATGTAGGGCTATTACTTCCGATACATGAACGGCAAGCGCGCAACAGATGATGCATGGCCAATGTTCGCGCTCAAGATGTGTGCCGTCTTAACTTGGTTCATCTTGGTCACGTCTCTATTCGCATGACTTTGAGCTGCCTGATTGAGACCGCCACACAAAGCTGACATTCGACCGCCGCCGCGCCGGGATCAAGATGCACGAATAACTTCCGATGGCCGCACCCCAGCGAGCCGCGCCTCGAGCCACCGGATGTAACCATTCAGGTTCTTCGTCGCTGGTTCGCAGAAGGGCTTGATGAACCTGTTGTAGCGGGCGTGCAGAGAATTCACGTTCTGGATGTGATAGCAGCCTGGGGCGACGCGCGGGCTATCGGATTTGCTGGATATAGAAATATTCACAACGCCTCATCCTGGCTTGGCAAAGCATGCCAGTCTTAGAATGCCACATGCTGGCCGCGTCTTCACACCTTATGATACAAAAAGGTTCGGATTGAATTATTGCCACTATGAAGACTGGATCACACAACTTCGATTTATGCTCAATCGGATACCTCGAATAAATGAGGGCGTGCGCATTGCCCGTCAATAATCCCCGCATCGTTGCAATCGGAAACTGCCAAGTCGAGTGGTTCTGCAAGTTCGAGATGCGGGCGACACGGACCAGAATAGGCCTGCCGCGATCCCCTTAAACTACAGCACAGGCGCGCAAGTCATTATAAGACAGACTGAGGCCGCGTTCGACGTATCGACAACTGTAATAAGGAGGCACTGAAATACCTTTTAGGTCGATGCTTACCATGTGGTGCGCAGTCACCTCACGGTGTCATTGAACGGCCAGCGAACAACCACCCTTTTTGTCGTCCACCTGCGGCAGGGTGCCTCAACTTTTCTGACGCCACAGCACATGTGTTGCAAAGCACACTGACTTGCCTGCTGTACCTTGAAGTGCAATCAAGGCACCAACAAATGCGAGAAAGAACGCTATGAATAAAAACGTCCTTGTTGTCGGCGGCGCCGGTTATATCGGCTCGCACACCACGTTGGTCCTGCAAGAGGCCGGGTATACAGCAATCGTCTATGACAACTTTTCCGCCGGTCACCGCGACGCATGTTTCGGCGCAGATCTGGTAGAAGGCGATCTGGCCGATACTGCCAAACTGACACAAACAATGCGGCAGTTCGACATCGGCAGCGTGATCCACTTTGCAGCCCTGATCGAAGCAGGCCAGTCAGTGATCACGCCGCTGCCGTTTTTCCACAACAATGTGGCGGGCACGCTGTCGCTTCTGGATGCGATGAATGCCGCGGGGGTCTCAAAGCTGGTATTTTCCTCCACGGCGGCGGTGTACGGCAACCGGACAGATACGGCCCTTCTGGGCGAGGATCTGCCGCGCACGCCCATCAATCCCTACGGCGATAGCAAAGCCATGGTAGAGACTGTTCTGGAGGCCTGTGCGGCAGCACATGGGTTACAGGCGATTGCGCTACGCTATTTCAACGCCTGCGGGGCGGATGCCCAAGGCCGCTGCGGCGAGCGGCATGATCCCGAAACCCATCTGATCCCGTTGATCCTTCAGGCCGCCCTCGGGCAGCGTCCAGACATCAAGATTTATGGCACTGATTACGACACTCCCGACGGCACCTGTATCCGCGACTATATCCACGTCAGCGATCTTGCGCTGGGGCATGTGGCGGCAGTGGGCCATCTGCTCGAGAACGAGACGCCGGGGTGCACGTCGATCAATCTTGGCACCGGTTCGGGGCAAAGCGTGCGGCAGGTTGTGGAGGCGGTCAAACGCATCTCCGGGCGCGACTTTTCCGTGATAGAGCATCCGCGCAGGGCCGGTGATCCGGCGGCACTGGTGGCAGATGTCGCCCGCGCGCAGGCCGTCCTTGGCTGGCAGGCCAGATACAGCACGTTAGAGACGATCGTGCGTGATGCCTGGAATTTTGCCTGCAAGGCGGGGTGATGTGTGACTGTTCACCGACTTGGGCGATCGTCAGCCATGTATGAAATCAAACGGCTCTTGCTCGATATTGCCTCAGGTTCAGACCGCAGGCCATACCGATTTGGACCTGTGGGCGCATGGGTATGACACGGGTTCTGGTTCTGGGCAGCAGCGGTCGCATCGGCAGGATGCTACGTCAGGCTTGGGCGCTGGACAGCTTGCGTACCCCGAATGCGGATATCGAGCTTGTCTTTCAGACACGGCAGGCGGATCAGAACCGTCCTGAAGATCTGCGCTGGGATATTCTTCGGGAGCCACCGCAAGCGGTGGAAGAGGCCGCCCGGTTTGACTGTATGATTGTCCTGTCAGGGGTTGTCCCCGGACCGGAGGTAGATTTCACGCTCAACACGGCCATCGGAACCGCCTGCGTGACCGCTGCGGCACAGCTTGGCATCCCGCATGTGTTGCTGGCCTCTACATCAGCCGTATACGGCACCGGCAGTGATGACCCTTTTTCCGAGGATGATCCGCTTGATCCTGCCAATGACTACGGCCGCTCGAAGCGGGATATGGAGGCGGCCTGCCACGCGCTGGCAGCTGAGCTGGGTGTTGGCCTGTGCTGTCTGCGCATCGGGAATGTCGCGGGTGCGGATGCGCTGCTGATCAACGGGGCCGCACTGGCACCGGACGAAAAGCTACGGCTGGACACGTTCAAAGACGGCGGCACACCTGTGCGCTCATATATCGGACCGCAAAGCCTTGCGCGGGTGATGCTGTCACTGGTGCGTAACCGCACACAACTGCCTGCCGCCCTCAACATCGCAGCCCCGCACGCGATTACCATGGGCGCTCTCGCTCAGGCCGCGCAAATGCCGCTGGAGCTGCATCTAGCTCGCGATAGCGCGCATCAGTATGTGACGCTGGACTGTGGTGTGCTGGAAACCCTTCACAGGTTTGACCCCACAGAAACGCACCCCTCAGAGATGGTGCGCCAATGGCACATGTTAAGGTAGTTCTGTCCTGTATAGGTCCTGTTTGCCTTTGAAACCCGCGGGCCCTTTATCGCCCGATAAGGCGCCTTCAAAACACAGAAAGTGGTGGAAGATACTTTGTTTTAGCCCGTTTTCAATGTATAATAATGATAGTATGTTAGCGCCAATTTTAACTAAGGATATGATCATGACTGCTACCCCAGATATTAAGAAAGATGAGCGCGCAACAGCGCGTCAGACCGAAGCTAAAGCAGAGCGCGTAACAGCGCGTCAGGCCGAAGTTAAAGCAGAACGCGTAGCAACGCGTCAGGCTGAAGCCAAGGCTGCACGTGAAGCAGCGAAAAAAAGCTAAACGGTAGAAACGCCAGCCACTACATAGCCTGACTGGCGACCCGCCGTCGGCTCAGCTAAAGTAAGCTGGCCATTCTCACAACCGTTATCCCGCATCCGCTCTCGCTGCCTGTTTTCATTGGAGGCGAGAGCGACACGCCTGAGTTCCGCATCAATGACATTGATGCTTTGCGGCCATAAATGCAGGGGTTAATAAGGTATGTTATGTAATATACCAAGATTATCAACCTTCAGTGCCCGCAGATGAACTCCCTTGTGAGAACTGCGCACACTGCATGTGAAATCAACCGATTTTGATCTGAGCCCACAGCCTCCTCACCACATGGAAAGTCCTCGGTGGTAGTGCATTTGCCTCCGGCTCAGGGCCTCTTTGAGCTAGAAGTTCCAGCCGATTAAGTTGGAGCATGCACCACCGTGCCTTCCCGCTGTTCTCAAATCCCAAGACGCGACTTCACAAACAAAACATCGCCTATGCCTTCATTGTAGCTGAAACAAAAACAGCCTCCAGGCAATGCCACCAGTCGGCATTCAGCGATATCCACAGCACCCACACCACATGTAGCTAATTCTCCCAAGCGCTAACAAAATATGCGACCCTTTTATCTTTATCCCTACCGACTTCAAAACAAACGCGTGACCGATAGAAACAAACGTTTTAAGCTCTTAAGAATTATGAATATTACGTTGCTAATTTTTTAGACTGTCAATTTAACTAGGCGGGGACTGTTATGACCGATCCTAAACTGCTGTCTGGCTTGTCGGAACTGCGCGAGGCGCGCCGCGCTTGTCGTGGCCTGATGTGGTCTGCTGCGTTCTTCAGTATTTTCGTAAATCTGTTGATGCTGACAGGTCCACTTTTCATGTTGCAGACATATGACCGTGTTCTAGGCTCGCGCTCGGAAGCGACGCTGGTTGCGCTTTTTGCGTTTGTCGCCTTTCTGTTTTTGGTCATGGGTCTTGTGGATTGGGCGCGCAACCGCCTTCTTACCCGTCTTGGGGCCCGGTTTCAGGCCAAGCTTGACCGTCGGGTGTTCGAGGCCATGCTCAAAAAAGCCTCCATGAACCAAGAGCGCGGTGAAGGCTCCAAAATGGATCAGCAGCTCAAAGACCTTGAAGCTGTGCAGCGCTTTTATGCCTCTCCTGTTTTCTCGTCTTTGTTTGATATGCCCTGGGCGCCGATCTTTCTGATCGGGATCGCCTTTTTCCATCCATGGCTGGGTATGGCGGCTGTCGCGGGGGGCAGCATTTTGATCCTGTCAGCCGTCTTCAACCAGATCTTCACAAAGACCGCGGCGGTCAAATCCGCTGCTGCAAGCTATGTCTCGGATCGCTACTCCGAACAGCTGCAAAACGAAGCCGAAACCATTCGCAGCCTTGGCATGCAATCCAACGCCTTCGAAAAATGGTCAAAGACCCGGAACCGCGCCCTGGAGCAAAGCGTGTCCGCGGCTGACAAAGGCGGAAGCTTCAGCAATTTTTCCAAGACATTCCGGCTGTTCATGCAATCAGCGATGCTGGCACTGGGGGCGTATCTGGTGCTGCTGGGCGAAATCACACCCGGTGTGATGATTGCCGCGTCGATCCTGCTAGGCCGTGCGCTGGCGCCGGTCGAGACGGTGGTGAACCAATGGAGCACAGTACAGCGCGCCAAGCGCGGCTGGGACAGTTTGGTAGAGCTACTGGCCACTGTTCCCGCAGATGCAGTCCAGGTCGAGCTTCCGCGCCCAAGTGCCATTCTCGACATCCAGCAAGTGACCGTGGTGCCCCCGAAAGGCCGTCAGGCAACCCTGCGTCTGTTGAATTTCAATATCCGGCCAGGTGAAGCTGTTGGCATCATCGGACCAAGCGGATCTGGCAAATCAACGCTGGCGCGCGCCCTGACCGGCGTCTGGCCATTGTCGGGCGGCAAGATCACCCTCGATGGGGCGCCACTGACCCAATACCATCCGGCCAAGCTGGCTCAATATATCGGCTACCTACCCCAGAAGGTCTCGTTGTTTGATGGCACCGTTGCCGAAAACATCGCGCGGCTTTCGACCAACTATGATGATGAAAGGGTTGTTGAAGCTGCCAAGAAAGCGGCGGCGCATGAGATGATCCTGAAACTGTCGCAGGGCTATAACACGCCATTGCACGCCATCAGTACAGAGCTGTCCGGCGGACAGATCCAACGTCTGGGGCTTGCGCGGGCATTGTACAGCGATCCGGTGTTGCTGGTGCTGGACGAACCGAACTCGAACCTCGACAATGAGGGGTCGACCGCGCTCAACAACGCGATCAAATCCATCAAGGACAACGGTGGCGCAGTGGTCATCATGGCGCACCGTCCGGCAGCCATCAAGGAATGCGAAAAACTGCTGGTGCTTGAAGACGGCGCACGCAGGGCATGGGGCCCGCGTGAAAAGGTCCTGTCGGAAATGCTCACCAACTTCCAGGCGGTTCGCAAGACCGTCAACGCCAACACCAACACTCCGGGGGGTGTGGTATGAGCAAGATAAAAGAAAAAATGCCCTTCAAGGCAGCGGTGCCGCTTCTTGTAGGATTTGGCACAATCTTGTTGCTGCTCGGTGGATTTACCTACTGGGCGGCGCGCGCGCAAATCGACGGTGCGGTGGTGGCTTCGGGCCGAATGGTGGTGGAACGCAACCGGCACGCGGTACAACACCTGACCGGCGGGGTTGTAAAAGAAATCCTAGTCAAGGAAGGCGACACCGTCCAGGAAAACGACCTGCTGGTCAGGCTGGACCCGACCTTGGCGCTGTCCGAACTCAAGATCGTTGACGGCCAGCTCTATGAACTGATGGCACGCCGCGGCCGTCTAGAAGCCGAGCGCGACGAGATGGAGACAATCGCTTTCGATCCCCGCCTGATTGAGCGGGCCATACACGATCTGGATGTGGAAGCCTTGATGAAGGGCCAGCAAAACCTTTTCGAGGCCCGCGCCGAAAGCCTGAAGGGCGCCATTACTCAATTGAACAACCAGCAGCAGCAGCTTGTAGAGCAAATCCATGGCATCAACGCCCAAATGACTGCAACCGACCGCCAGTTGACGCTGGTCGGCACGGAAACGGTTTCGCAGCAGACCTTGCTGGACAAAGGGCTGGCGCAAAGCTCGCGGGTGTTGGCGCTTCAGCGTGAGGACGCGCGGCTGGCCGGCGCTATGGGGGATCTAACCTCGCGGCGCGCTCAGGCGATGGAACGCAAATCGGAACTGGCCATTCAGGAACTGCAATACCGCGCCAACCGCCGCGAGGAAGCCATTTCTGTCCTGCGCGACCTGCAATACAACGAACTAGAGATGGCCGAGCGCAGCCGCGCGTTGCAGACCCAGCTTGACCAGATGGAAATCCGCGCACCCATCTCCGGCGTCGTCTATGATCTGAAGGTCTATGGACGTCTGTCGGTCATTCGGCCGGCAGAAGCGCTTTTATTTCTGGTGCCACAAGACCGCGCACTGGTAATCGAGGCGCAGATTGAACCACTCAACGTGACCGATGTCCATGTGGCACAGGATGTGATCCTGCGGTTCAGCGCCTTTGACATGCGCGAGACGCCGGATCTGTTTGGTAAGGTGACCCATATTTCACCGGATGCGTTCACCGATGCCCAGACTGGCCGCCCCTTCTACCGCGTCGAGATAAATCTGCCCAAGGAGGAGCTGTCCAAACTCACGGCGGATCAGACGCTCATTCCCGGCATGCCGGTCGATGCGTTCATCCGCACCGGAGAGCACAGCCCGTTGACCTATCTGACGTCGCCTCTGACGCGGTACTTTGGCAAGGCAATGCGCGACAACAGCTGAGCCTGCGCCAGAGGGGAACGACAGGCTTCTCCGCCATACTTACGACACAACACTGACACAATGCCCCCTGCCCGCTGTCCGATATCACATCCGTGATTCGAGCAGCGGGCAGAATCATTTTATTTCACGCGTTTCAAAACTTCTTTGATTATCTTCAAATCGGAAACTGTTTGTTTCTAATTTGAAGATAATGAGTTTGGCGACTTTTCAAACGGCTGTGCATATTGGCGGACGTCCGGTATTCCGGCCCTCTTTTGGCATTGGCGCGCGCAGATCCTTGCCACCCAAAATTGGTGTTTTACGCGAAAACCTGCCTACTTCCCCATAGTATGCTGCGGTTTGAGCGAAAATCTGATATCAGGATTTCAGCACAGCCGTGATATTTAATACGGCGCCCTCCGATTCAGAGCAGCATGCCCCCCCGTGTTGCTGCGAACCGGATTGTTTCATTTCAGGAAACGCATTGTCTTCGGAAATGTGAAAAATGAAACGTAGGCATACCCCCAAATGAGGGTAGTCCGAAATCCCAAAAAGTGGCTGAAATAAGGCAGGTGTCATCACGACTTTGGCATCTACGAGGTAAATTTGTTCTGGCCGCACTGATTTTTAGGCCAGCAGATATTTTTATAATCCTGAGGGGGATAGAATAATGGCTATTAAAACAAAAAACCAAGCATGGAACATGAATCCTGGCACATGGGTCGGCGGAACGCCGCAGTCGGACAATGGTGATTTCAAAGACTCAATTGGTGTGAACCGCGGTAACGGCGGGAACGGCAACGACTATATCGAAGGGAACGACAACTCCAACACCATCTTCGGTGGCAAGGGTGACGACTTCCTTAACGGTGATGGCGGTGACGATTACCTGTGGGGCGATGCGGGTAACGATGCCCTGATCGGTGGCTTCCCTGGTGAAGCAGACGATGGCGACGACCAGCTGTCCGGCGGCAATGGCGACGACGTGCTCGCAGGCGGCTCCGGCGATGACGTGCTGATGGGCGGCAACGGCGAAGATCTGCTGATCGGCGGCTCCGGTGAGGACGACCTGCGCGGCGGCGCCGACAATGACATCCTGCTGGGTGGCACTGGCGACGACAAAATGAACGGCGGCGACGGCGATGACTGCATGGCAGGTCAGGCTGGCGACGACACAATGCGTGGTGGTGACGGCTACGACAAGATGTCCGGCGGCGCCGGCGAAGACATCATGTATGGCCATGCAGGCGACGATACTATGCTCGGTAACGCCGGTGATGACTATATGAACGGCGGCGACGGCGACGACCTCATGGGTGGTGGTTCCGGTCACGACACCATGCATGGTTACAACGGTAACGACTTCATGGACGGTCAAGACGGTGATGACATCATTCTTGGCCAGCGTGGTGAAGACAGCATCTACGGTGGCTGGGGCGATGATGCTATCCAGGGTGGCGGCGATGACGACGTTATCTTCGGTGGTGAAGGCAACGACCGCATCGAAGGCAACGACAACGCTGACTGCATCGATGGCGGCGAAGGCAACGATTTGATCTTTGGTGATAACGCAGACCGCAATCCAGCCGACGGCGAAGCCAGCGACACCATCAATGGTGGCAACGGCGACGATACCATCTATGGTGGCGAAGACGATGACGTCGTCGAAGGCGGCTATGGCCACGACGTCATCCACGGCGACACCGGTAACGACACACTGGCCGGTAACGAAGGCAACGACATCGTTCGCGGCGGCGAAGGCGATGACCACATCCGTGGCAACGACGGCGCCGACACACTGTGTGGTAATGACGGTAACGACATCATCAACGGTGATGACGGTAACGACTACATCAACGGTGGCGAAGGCGACGATTGCCTGGATGGCGGTGCAGGTCGTGACCGTGTCATGGGTGACGATGGCAACGACACCATCGATGGCGGCGCAGATGACGATTGCCTGGATGGCGGCTCGGGCGACGACTACGTCTATGGCGGCGCAGGCAACGACAAGCTCTATGGTGACATGGGTCAGTCCGGTGGTGGTAGCGATACACTGCTGGGTGGTGAAGGTAATGACCGCCTGTTCGGTGGTAAAGATGGTGACTGCCTGATCGCAGATGCTGGTAGCGACACCTTGTTCGGTGGCGCAGACGGTGACGATTTTGTCTTCGGCTACGGCATGGACCTGAACGGTGACGGCGACTGCGACGACAAAGGCGAAACCAGCCTCGACATCGGTGAGAAAAACGTCATCAAGGACTTCGACGACGACCAGGAAGACCGCATTGTTTTCCACTCCGACTTCGAAGGAACTCTGTCTGCCGAGATCTCAGAGAGCGGTGAACATGTTATCATCACATCCAGCTTGGGCGGGTCTGTTATTGTCAAAGGTCTGGTTGCGGAACTGGAAGGTATCGACCCATCCAACCCGTTCTTTGACGAGAGCAAGCTGATCGACTTCCTGACCAAGACCGGTGAAGATGGTGACGGCAAAGGTGTTATCTACTTCGAAGACAAGTGCCTTGAGCCGATCGACTGCGACGCAGATCAAGCATATGCTTACTGTGAGCCAGAGGGCCGCTTCGTGGAAGACTGCTACGAAAAACTGTCTCTGGACGGCATTGGTGACACCACCATTTCCACCACAGAAGCACAGATTGCAGAGCTCTTCGTTGAGCAGGATGCAAACGTATCGCTGAACGGCAGCGCGCTCTACGTCAACCTGATTGCTGAGGACGTCGTTTAAGTTAAGTCAAGAGGGAGACCGCCTTGCGGCGGTCCCTTTCACCATAGGAACAAGGTGCCTCTCGTATGGCCGCCTTCACCGGGAAGGATCGTGCGCGGGACCCACAAGTCTACAGCACGTCCCCCGGGCACCGTCTCTGCAAAGAGGCGGTGCTTCTTCGTTGGGGGCAGGCGATTAGATCAGAAAGTCGTCTACTACCTCAGCAATCGTTGCGTTTTTGATGATCAGCGTATCGTTGCTGCCGAAATCGAAAAATACATCCGCATTGCGTTGTTGAGCGTAGGCCGCAGCCTCGCTGACAGTATTGAAATTGAAGGCCTGAAAATCCAGAACATCCACACCGTCCTGGAAATCAACAACGATGTCGCGGTCCATGCGCGGTCCGAATACAAATGTATCGATGCCGCTGCCGCCGATCACCCTGTCGGTGCCCTCTTGCCCTTCAAGAGTATCGTTCCCGTTGCCGCCCGCCAGCGTGTCGTTGCCAGCACGGCCCCGCAGCCAATCATCACCATGCCAACCCTTGAGAAGTTCCGAGGCCGCATCACCCCGCAGATAGTCATCATACCGCGATCCTATGACGCTCTCGATGGAGATATAGGTATCGCCTTGCGCTTCGCCGGTATTGACACCGGGTACATCCAAATCAACACGAACAGCGGTGCGCGCCCCCATGTAATCGGCCGTATCCGTGCCCGAACTTCCGTTAAGCAGATCCGCACCTTCACCACCACGCAGCCTATCATTGCCATTGCCAGCCGAAATAGTGTCATCACCGCCGCGTCCAACCAGAAGGTCGTTGCCGCCCAGACCTCTTAGCTCTTCGTCATCAAAGGTGCCAAAGAGCCTGTCGTTGCTGTTGGTTCCAACAACGTCCTCCGGGGCATCAACCACCACAGGTTCTGGGTCTGCAGCGGTCCCGCCGTCCAGCACAACCTGCCCGTCAGTGGCCGCAAAGTTTTGCGTGATCATCACGACAGTGAAGCCCTTGTATTCACCGATCCTGATTCCGATCCCGACATATTCATGACTGGCATTCAGGATGTTGGCACGGTGGCCCGAGCTGTTCATCAGGTTGTTGTGAATATCTTCGACATCGTCGGAGTAACCTTCGGCGCCCCGGATGCTCTGAAAGCCAATATTTTCAGCGGATCGCCAGCTTCCCGAAAAGTCAAAGTTGGCTGCGACCATGCGATCGTTGGACGAACTTCCCCCCACGCCGGTGTGGGAAAATATATCCTGATCCAACATCCACTGGCTGTGTTCATCTGCGGAATCGTTCAACCGTTGTTCCAGTTTCAGATCCGACAATCCTGCCGCCCGACGTTCCTGATTGATCAGGTCGAGCATCTCTCTTTCAATTAGATTTGCAACTGACATTGCCTGCCCTTTTTTGTGTCCACTACTGAGGGCAGAAGCTGGCACGAGCAAAAAATTAGAGCAACCTGACCGGTAAATTTGCTCGGATACCCGCCTATTTTGTTGCGCGAACGGCGCGATCCCGCCTCTTTATGGCCGGAGAAAGACGCCCAAAAGGCGCTGATATGAGCAGAAAATGCCTAAAAACAAAGTCCTGACACATTCTACGGCTGAACCCTTCCCAATGTGCCGATCCCCGTCGCCGCCGGAAGAATCGATTCATAATACAGGCTGATCAACTCGCTTTGACGGTGCGTGCCGGTCTTGGCAAAGATCTGCTTCATATAGCTACGCGCTGTCGCCACCGACAGCATCGCCTCTTCGGCAGCCTGTGCGATCGTCAAACCGCCAATGATGCTGCGGGCGATCTTACGCTCGGATGCGGTCAGATCGTAGGTGTCGCAAAACGTCTCGCATATCTTGGTATGGTCCAGCTGTTCCGTCTCAAACATAATCAGCGCCAGCGGGGAGGATGAGTCGACCAAAGGCATGACCAGCAACAACTGCGATCCGCCTTTGCCACCAGTGATTGATACTGTCGACGTTTTCTTCTCCTCCGAGGTCGCCGCCATAATCGCAAGATGCAGCGCACTCATATCCGCGGCGGCGCCCACAAACCGGTTGTTTTCGATATTCAGTCCAGAGACGCATCCCACGCTCTTTTTCCTGCCCCGGCCGTCATGCACGATTTCACCCGTTCGCGAGACAACCACGATGCTGATGGACAGCGCCCGCGTCGTGCATCTCAGGATATTCTCCTGCCATTCAGCTTGCGAGGTTACCATCTGGTTCAGTTGCAACTGGACATACGCCATACCCATTTTGACCATTGCCTGCTGCATCTCCGGATCCTGGTCCGCGCACTTCTTGAAGGCGATAATCGGAGCCAGCTTCCCCACAAATTCACCAATACAAATCCGGTGGCATCCCGCATCCACCCAAACGCAATCGCCATCCATGATATCAGGTGCAAAAGTTTCAGGTCCGTCCCCGGGACTGCGGCTGATTGTGAAATGCAAGGCAAGGCGCAGTTCGACCGTTTTGACCAGTTCGCTTACGCTTTCCTCACCATGGGACGGACAGCGCCCTACCCACGACTCTACAATTCTTTTTGTGTCGATGTTTACGTATGCCATCAAAATATATGGCATACGGCTAGATTGGCAAAAATGGCTGGCAAAATCTACTTTATTACCATGGACTTTCGCTCTTTGACGAAAAACATGCATATGTCTGATCCATAAAATTATTCTCTTTAGAAAAAATTCAAACCATTTAAAAGTACTCAAAAATCAGGTGCGCATTCGATAAATTACAAGTTGCAGCCTGATAGGAGACGTCCTGCGAACTAAATGCGCATTAAGGACGTGCCCGTGGTATTCTATTCAATATAAAGTCTGAAAAATTTCCACCCCCAATCGGAAATTACAATTTGAACCGCCCGAAGCCCAAAAAAAGGCAGAGCGGGTCTCACCCCCAAGTGAGGGTAGATTATCAAATTTCTGTGTTTTAGGCAATAAATTTACCATAAAAATGGGGCTCCGGTCACTGTCGTGAGACAAAAGCAGCCAGAAGAAATTCATATTTTGAATTCAGCACAGTAGCGGGTGTATCGCCGCGCGCGCCCACCCCGATTACTAAAAGAATCGTCGGCTTGAAAATTTCAAGGCGTTGAAGGTTGCGAATCGTGCTTAATCCGCAGCTTGCACACCTAAGAAATTTGGCACTATTCCGAAAATAAGCCGACTGAAGTGGTCCTGCTTTTTAGGACAGTTTTGCGGCTTGGCTAAGATGCATC
>NZ_JBALVJ010000121.1:0-6951 GCF_036961165.1 Sulfitobacter sp.
ATGCATCTTAGCCAAGCCGCAAAACTGTCCTAAAAAGCAGGACCACTTCAAGTTGCCGAACACGGACATTTCCGCCGCGCCGCAGAATTCTGCGGTGTCAGCCAGCCCTCTCTCAGTGTGCAAATCCAGAACATGGAAGAGGCGCTCGGCACCCGTTTGGTCGAACGGGCCAAAGGCGGCGCTATATTTACGCCGACAGGGCGTGAAATCCTCGCGCGGGCGCGCGGTGTTCTTTTGGATACTCAAGCCATCGAAGACTACGCATCCGCGTCGAAACACGGATTGGCCAGCACCATCCGGCTTGGCGTGAATGCCACTCTCGGTCCCTATCTGTTGCCGCGCGTCGTGGCCGCATTACATCAGGCGTTCCCGGACACAAAGCTTTATATCCGCGAAGGTGTTCCCAACACGCTGCAAGACGAACTTAAAGCCGGGCTGCATGATGTTGTCCTTGCGCAAATGCCGGTTAACAGCGCGGACCTGATCACACAGCCCTTGTTTCGAGAACCAATTCTGTTTGCGATGTCATCGGATCATCCGCTCGCGCATAAAACCGATCTTTCTGTGAACGACCTCAAGGATCTACCAGTCTTATCACTTGCGCCGGATTATCACCTGCATGATCAGGTCCACGCTCTGTGCGAAGAATTTGGCGCGCATGTGATACCCGACTACGAAGGCACAAGTCTGGATGCCTTGCGGCAGATGGTATCAATGAATATGGGCACAACTTTTTTGCCTGCGCTCTACGCTCAGTCCGAGATATCGTCGCTGGGTGATGTTGTCACCCGATCGCTCAAAAAGCGCAGAATTTCGCGTTCTATCGGGCTTGCTTGGCGCAAGGGCGCAGGGCGCTCATCGGCGTACACACAATTGGCCGAATTCATCAGAGATGTAGTGTCCCGAGACTTTGAGAGCATCACACTCGATTAGTCGGCTGAGTTCGGTGGAACCGCGTCCAGAACCTGTAGAATCCTCCGTGACTTTACTCACGTTGTCACATGATCCTGAAGTGACGTGATCGAACGCGTACATCTCAACGTTAGACTTAACTTCGTGATATCTACTGGCATTCACGTCCACACAGTTGGCATCCGCTGCTGCGCCAAAAATCATCAAAATGGGCGCGAAGTCGCCGTTTATTGTGGAGTAGCAATGCTGCCTGTTCCGAAGAACAAACGGCTACCTGCACGCAAGTACTGGGCAGCATGGGAATGTTGCAGCCCTACGGCTTTGACCGTTTGTAGTGTCTTGCGCAAATGCTGCGGATCGCGGCAGTAAGATAGAGATCAGCAGGGTGGGCATCGGGCGCGTCCTTTAAAAACGGGCAGGGACTTTCCCTGATCTGCCGGTGCCAAAAGGATTTGGCGAAATGGCCGGCAAGGCCAAATCCTCGGCTTTCGTCCGCCGACGGCCTGCTTTGTCCTGCAGTCCAGTCATTGCCGATGCAGTTTTTTGCCACAGCTCGCATGAACGTCCGCAAGCCTCGCCGCATCGCGGCTACGAAATCCATTGCAACGCAGAAATTTGATTTCTGCGAGCGCGCGCAGCAAGATTTTGGCACATCTCTTTGGGCTCGAACTTGCTATTAGCTGCGGTCTGCACGGAGGTCTGCTATGCGGATTTCGAGCCGTCCAAGTCGCATCACGTGATCCTCGCCATCGCAGCGAACGGCGGCCTGAAGCCCTGCTGTGACGCGGCGAATGGCAGCTTTCATGGTAGTATGCGAGTGGGCCCAAAAGGCAGAAGTGTCCAAGCATTGCCATATATTGCTACTTGTCCCGGAGCGAGAACTGTCCAGCGAGTAGGCTCTTTAGTGCAGGGTGCGGAAATTTGCGCGGCAGCGTCACGGCAAAGAACGGCTCACTGATGCCGAGGGTAAAAGCCGCCGTTTCCAGAATGCCAGTTGCGATCTCTTCGGCGACAACGACGGTCGGGGCGATGGCAACGCCCACCCCTGTCCGCGCAAGAAGGCGTACCATGGCCATGTCGTCAACGCTTGCGACGATATGTGGTTTCATTCCAAGCATCGCGATGAGGTTTTCAAATTCTGCTCGGATCACGCTCTCAGTCGGGACGATCAGCGGCTCGTTGGCAAGAAGGGCATCAAGTGTGTCATGGTGAAGCCTGTCTGGAGTGGCGTGAAGATAAACTGGCTGTTCCGCTATCAATTGCGCTGCGAATTGGAACTGAGATCCCGTTTGGGGGACCTCAGTGGTCAAAACCACATCAAGCGCAAGCGTTTCAAGATCTTTCAACAGCGTGTCCGTCTTGCCGGATTTCAGCGAGAACTGGAACTCATCCATCGCCAAGAGAGGCTCTAGAAACTGAAGTTGAAAGTTGCGCGATAGCGTTTAAAGCGCCCCGATACGCAGCGGCGGTTTGATATCCCCGCTTTGATGCAGCGTGGCCAACAGTTCGTCGCCTGCCGTGAAAATGCGATCAGCGTGGTCCAGCGCGATGCTACCCGCTTCTGTCAGCACCAACGCGCGGCCGATGCGATCAAACAGCAAGAACCCAAGCCGGTCTTCAAGTTGGCGAATTTGAACCGACAAAGCCGATTGGGCCACGTTCAACCGATGCGCTGCACGGCCCAGATTGCCTTCGATCGCGACTTCGCGAAAATACCGCAAGTGGTGATAGTTTAGTTGAGAGCTCATTCGCTTTTATAGAACTAAAGTCACTTAAAGATATGTTTTTATTTTCAATCCTACTCTCGTATCCCGATCAGGCACATCCAAAGGGAGAGACAACATGGATTTCGCCATCACAATTATTGAGCAAATACAAAAACCCACACTGGCCTTTCTGATCGCAGGCATGATGCTTGCGGCCCTTGGTAGTAAATTCGAAATACCGGAACCGGTGTATAAATTCATCGTCATCCTTTTGTTGTTGAAGATTGGTATGGGGGGCGGCATCGCCATCCGAAGCGCGGATTTTATGTCGCTGATCGTACCCGCGATCGGGGCTGCGCTCCTGGGCATTACAATCGTCTTTTTGGGGAGTAAGACTTTAGCGAAAATGCGCGGCGTCGCCGAGTTGGATGCGCTCGCGACAGTCGGGATGTTTGGCGCGGTGTCTGCGTCAACGCTCGCTGCGGGCATGACGATGCTTGACGACAGTGGCATCGCCTATGAGGGGTACATTGGCGCGCTCTATCCGTTCATGGACATTGCAGCCTTGGTCACCGCGATTGTACTCGCCAAACTCAGCGTGGCGCGTCAAGCGGCGAGTGATGTGCAGATCAACGGCGATGGAACCGTTCTGATGCGTGGCCCAACGCAACCTGCCAGCGGACAGGAACTTGACGGAACATCAGAAATAGTTCGGGGCATTATGGTTGATACGTTCCGAAGTCCGGCCATTTCAGCGCTCGTCGCCGGTCTTTGCCTCGGTATTCTGGCCGAACCTAACACCGTCTTCAAAAGCTTCTATGAACCCTTATTCCGGGGCCTGCTGTCGATATTGATGCTTATAATGGGTCTGGAGGCGTGGTCACGGTTCGCAGAGCTTCGCAAAGTCGCGCACACCTACATCCTCTATGGCGTCACCGCGCCGATCATTCATGGTCTGATGGGGTTCGGCGTAGGTTTGATCGCCCATCAACTCACAGGATTTTCGGAAGGTGGCGTCATCCTGCTCGCTGTGATGGCGGCATCCAGCTCGGATATTTCCGGCCCTCCGACAATGCGCGCCGCACTTCCCGATGCGAACTCATCGGCCTACGTCGGAACATCCACAGGTTTGGGAACACCCGTAGCGATCCTAAGAATTCCATTATTCATGGCCCTAACCGACTGGGTAATGTGACACACATTGTCGAGAGGAGGACCTTCCAGCTTTGACAAGTAAGGTTGGCTTTGTCCGCATAGCCGACCTCAAATACCTCAGATTGCTGCAATGTTCACGGAGGTCCGCTTTGGGAAAGCTGCACTGCGGCGGCCGGACCCTTGCGAACGGCAGCTTTGGGCCGTGAGCGTCATCATACACCAAGGGCGGAAAGCGGAAGTTCGTTGCCGGTGCAAAAAACGAGCGTCAAACTACAGAGCAGACATCAGCGTTTTCATCCAGCAAAGCAAGCTACGTCTATGGTTGTTACCGCGGCCGGTCCCACTATCAAACAGCGAACTCCTGGGAGCCGCGACGGACAAGTCGTTTATGGTAACGGAAGCGGACCATGGCACTGTCAAATCCGTCCCAGATCTGACGTCCGTTGCAGCCATTGACGCGCAATGCAGCTTTCCCAGAGCGGGAATTGGTCAGGGAAGCAACATTTCGATGGCACCAAGCTCTGCTGTGCGTGAGCTTTCGATCATTCGCTATCAGGAAGTTAAGGTCGAGACCTATCGTATCTTCAAAGAGAACGGGCACCCGAAATCAAGTGCCCGTCCTGATCTTTTAGCGTCGTCGGGTTACTTGCCCTCGGCCCGCTCGCTCTGCAAGCCGCGGAAGATACAATAGCACATCACCAGCAGGACTACCGTGAACAGGAGCCCGGTAGAGATCACCATCGACTGCAACGCTGCCAGACCACCCCCAAGCAGCAGTGCAATGGCGACCGCACCCTCAAAAATGCACCAGAACACGCGCTGAGTTGCTGGTGCGTCGACCTTTCCGCCCGCTGTGATCGTGTCGATCACCAGCGAACCGGAGTCAGACGACGTTACAAAGAAAACGATCACCAGAACGATGCCGATAAACGACGTAATCGACGCGAGCGGCAATTCACCCAGCATCTGGAACAACTGGCGGGGCAATTCCGCATCCTGCGCGCCCGTGAAGTTGTCTGTGATCACCTGATGGATCGCGGTGCCGCCGAAGATCGACATCCACGCCACGCAGACTATCGAGGGGATCAGCAGAACGCAGATGATGAATTCACGGACCGACCGGCCCCGGCTGACGCGGGCGATGAACATACCCACGAAAGGCGACCAGCTGATCCACCACGCCCAGTAAAACGCGGTCCAACCTTGGCTAAAATTCACATCCTCGCGACCAAATGGATTGGCAAGCGCGGGAAGGTATTCAACATAGGCTTTCAGGCTGTCCCAAAAAAACGCGAACAAAAACGCCGTCGGCCCTACGATCAGGGTAAAGAGGGCCAGCAAACCTGCCAGACCCATGTTGATCTCTGACAGGACCTTGACCCCACCATCAAGCCCGCGCAGCACCGAAATCAGCGCGACGGCGGTGATGGCCGAAATAAGGATAACCTCGGTCGTGTTGCCCATGGGTATGCCGAACAATTCGTTCAACCCAGCACTGGCCTGCGTCGCACCAAAACCCAGCGAGGTTGCCAGACCGAAAAGTGTGGCGAAAACCGCCAGAATGTCGATGAGGTGACCCGGCCAGCCCCAGATCCGGTCGCCAAAAATTGGATAGAATGCCGAGCGGATCGTCAGCGGAAGGCCCTTATTGTAGGTAAACAGTGCCAGCGCCAGCCCCACCATCGCATAGATTGCCCAAGGGTGCAGACCCCAGTGAAAGATCGTCGCGGCCATGCCAATTCGGATTGATCCTTCTTGATCGTCCAGCGCGCCAGTCAACGGTGCCCAGTCCGAGCGCAGATCGCCTTCCGTTACGGCACCGCCAATGGATGAAGAAAAGTGGGATAGCGGTTCAGACACGCCATAGAACATCAGCCCGATGCCCATGCCAGCTGCGAAAAGCATTGAGAACCAACCAACGTAGGTGTAGTCTGGCACGGCAGTAGACCCGCCAAGACGGATACCTCCAAATGGCGAGACGATCAGGAACAACGCAAAGATCACCACGATATCGGCCGCCCCGATCAGGAACCAGTCAAAGTTCTTGGTGGCGAAGTTGAACATGCCCTTGAAGATCGTTTCGGCCTGTTCTGGCAGCGCCAGCGTGAAGAATACGAAGGCCACAATAGCAGCACCTGAAATGGCGAAAACCGGGTTGTGGATGTCAAAACCGAACGGACCAACCGACCCGTCGACGTTGTCCTGACCAATCTCATACTCCGTCTCAATGATATCCGCAGTGCCTTGTGGCGCGGGGATGCCATGATTGGTTGCTTCGTCAGACATCAGATGCCTCCTCCTCGAGATTTATAGTGGGGTCGGTCGCGCCTCAGCGGGCCCGCACCAAGAAAACGGACGCATCAGTATGCCGCGCCAACGCACCGCCGTGCGACGGCAATAGCATATCGGCCATATTCGGAATATGCGTGGCCATGACGATCAAATCTGCACCGATCTCTCCGACCGTGCGTGCCAGCATCTTGTCCAGATCAACAGCGGGATCGTGGCTGACGACGCTCTGCGCCGCCGTCCGGTGGCCACGGTGCGCGCCCTGCTCTTTGGCAAAATCGGCAAGCTTGCGTGCAAATTCTTCAGGATTGTGCGCGATCGCGCTGGGCACATTCGATGTGATGGCTACGTATGTGACCGTCGCATCGTAATGTTTGGCCAGATCGGCAACCACGGCCAGCGCGGTCTCGAACTTGTCGACGTGGGCCAGATCGACAGGGATCATGATACGTTTGTACGTACTCATAACTCGCCCCTCGCCGAAATGCGGAACATGCGGTGGCCCGCACCGTTGGGATTTCTGAAGATATTCATTTGTGTCCCTTTTTTTACACGAGGCACGATGCTGCCTATGCCTGCCATCCTGCAATCGGATGTGAGAGAACTACCATAGGGTGATCGCCGCAGTTAGCAAGCCGCACATATGAGGCCTGACCCACGACCGCAATCAATCCTGTTACCAAGAATGCTGCGCTGTGCTTGAACGCCCGGTTCGGGGAGATCGGTTGGTCGATTTGCCAGTACCTTGAATGTCGGCAATGGGCCGTATGCGGGGTCTTTACGGGGGCGGAGAGCCAACATTTTCTGCGCTTTATCCGGATGTCCGCTATGCGGGGCGATTTCAACGGGTCGACGCAACACTTTAGTCTTTAGCCAAAGATGGAGTGAT
>NZ_JBALVJ010000122.1:0-6620 GCF_036961165.1 Sulfitobacter sp.
ATTCTCAGTGACAATTTATGGGGCTACCGGGTCAGCTCTCAGTGACATTCAACAGGTAACGGATTCAAATTCTTTCTGCGGTGCGGAAGGCGGCTCCGAACCCCTACGTCTCAAACGCTGTAACGCAGTAAGCGATGCGTACGGCTCACGGTATCGCGTATTTCGGCGATGTGAGATTCTGGCCTCCAACTGACTTGGAGGTGATTTGATGCTCGATGACTGATCCACATCAATGTGTTGCCAACCGGGCAGTGTCATATGCAACCCAACGCAACCATTTCATGAGGATTACTTTACTATGAACCATAAAACTCTTCTCGCAGCGACTGCCCTTGCCGCTACAGTTATCGGCGGCACCGCTTTCGCAGACTCCAATCACGGGCACAAAGGTAAAACCGGATCGAATGATCAGGCCGGGATGATGCACAATGGCGGCCCTGGAATGATGGACATGATGGGAATGATGCAACGCATGCATGGCGAAATGATGGGCGGCGGCATGATGGGCGGCGGCATGATGGGCGGCGGCATGATGGTCGGAATGGGTCCTATGGGCGGCGACATGATGCAAAAGTTTGACACGGATGGCGACGGCACCGTGACGCCCGATGAAATGCGGACCCAACTGCAGGCCAAGTTGACGGAATTTGACAGTGACGGTGACAGCGCGCTCTCAATAGCGGAATTCGAAACTCTCCACAGCGCGATGATCCGCGAAATGATGGTGGATAAGTTCCAGCACCTTGATGCGGACGGTGACGGTACTGTTACGGCTGAAGAAATGACCGCACCAGCCGAAATGATGGATCGCATGGAGAAGGTGCGCGCAAAGATGGGAATGATGCAGGGCAAGCAAGAGGGTAACGGCACCATGAAAACCGACAACTAAGTGTTTTGGCGTCGGCGTGATGCCGACGCCGACACCCATGAACGGTACAAAATTTGCAAAGTCGGCTAACAGCGCCGAGCTGCCGATTATGTAGACTACGGCCAAGGACGGATTCTGCCCACCTTCACCGTACCGGCTCCCGACGAAGAGGACCCCTGAATGTCTCAAAGACCACATCCCTTCTATCGTCGCTACGTTCGACTCGGCGGCATCGTGCTTGTCTTGGCCGTTGCGCTGGTCGCGGCGCAGCTTACGTTTGGTTCCGGCCCAATGACCAATCGCGCCGATTGGCCGTCCGAGTTTCAAAGCAACGGCGAGCGAATCTATTTCACCGGGACAAGTGCATCCGGCCAGCTGATATCACTCCAGGGCGGGACAATGCACATGAGAATGTCGGCGGGCGGATGTGTTACCTGTCACGGTGCTGATCGCAAGGGTGGGCGCCTAATGCCGAAATTCTGGAAGTCCGCGCCACCTCTGACGGCAGCCGCCCTGTTCGGTGAGCATGCGAACGAAGATAACGATGCAAGCGGCGATGGCGATGGTCATGGCGACCACGATAGCTATACCGAAGACACGCTTCGCCGCGTAATTACGGACGGCGTCGACCCAGCTGGGGAGCGTCTCGACCCCGCAATGCCGCGATGGTCTATGTCCGCTGAAGACATGGCCGACCTGATCGCCTATCTCAAGACGCTCGTTGGCGGCGGAAACTGACCCGATGCGCCTGTCGGCAGCGTGAATTGAGCGGCCGAATGGCTCATGCCGCTCAACCACTGTTTCGGCGCTGTTGCTGATGGGCGTGGAGTTCGAAGAAAACTTCGATTGCACTGTTCATCGAACTCGAGAAACTCAAAGGAGCAAGCCCATGCCTGATCTGCTCAAGATCACAGAGGACGAGACGAAGCTCGTAATCAAAACGGCAGATGGACCTATCGAAATCGTCCGTCAGAAAAATGAAATGCAACTTATCACCGGGGTGCTGCAGCCGATAATTCCAGTTACAGGCGTTAAACCTGTGGGAGAACTCGAGGTTCTTGCAGCGCTCGCTGATCCAGAGTTTCTGGTCGTCGACATGCGAGAGCCCGAATGGCGGCTAAAGGCGACCATTCCAGGGAGCATCTCAATTCCATTTAGCGAAGTGACACACAGGCTTGACGAACTGGGCTGCTCACGAGACCCAAGGGGGTGGGTTTGCTCCTCTGCCAGAAAAGTGGTGGCGTTCTGCAACGGTCCCGCTTGCCCACAGAGTCCCACCGCGTTTCACACAATGGTACGCGACGGATTTCCACCTGAGCGGATCTATTATTATCGCGGCGGTATGCAGGATTGGCTGGTTCTCGGGCTAACAACGACCGCCATTCCTGCGCGACAGGAAAACCATGAGTAGTGTAGTAAGTGCTGAGATTGCCAGTGAGTCATCCAACGCGGCTATCGGCGGCGGACCTTGGTGCAAGATGCAGCTACTTAATGCCTCCCCTAAAGAAGACATTTAATCGGATGGCATGAAAGGCAGCAGAGTCCGCCGACCGATGACTGAGTCAACAAAATGCTGCACGATGCACGAATGGCTGGTCTGGTGAAGCTGCACCGCAGCACTCGGCCACGAGGCGAACGGCAGGTCAGGGCCGAACCCGCGCGGCTGCGGCTCTTCGTCGATGAGTTGATCAATACCGCAGTCGATTTTCCTTGGGAGCGCGCTTAGACTTTGATCTTTTCAATGCCCTTTAGGACGGCATGCACGGCGAAGCCTGTTTCAGTCAGCCCATAAGTGACCTTTGGCGGGATGGTGTTTTCCTGTTCGCGCCAGACCAGCCCATCGCATTCCAACTCTCGCAAGCGGGTTGTCAGTACCTTGGGCGAGATCCCCGCGACCCTGCGGCGCAAGATGCCGAAGCGGCAGGCTTGCTGCTCGCCCAGCACATAGATCACATGGGTTTTCCACTGACCCCAAAGCTTGCGCAGCAGAGTGTCAGCCGCACAGGGCATGTCAATTTCGACCGCATCAGCCGAGGCAAGCACTTCTTTTTGGGTAGTTTCCATTTGGTAACGACTTTCACTTGGTAACTTGAGGCTTACATAAGCCTCCAACCGATGAACACAACAAGCCAAGCGGCCCTCTCGCGCCCTTTGGTAACGAAAGGAGAGCATCATGTCTCATGCCACACCCCCGGCCATTTCCGGCCTGCACCATGTCACAGCCATCTCCGGCCCACCGCAGGCCAATCTCGACTTTTGGGTTGGTACCCTTGGCCAGCGTTTGGTGAAGCGCACTGTGAACTTTGACGATCCGGGCACCTATCACCTCTATTTTGGGGACAAGGATGCAGCACCGGGGTCGATCATGACCTTCTTCCCCTTCATGGATGCTGGTCCGGGCCGCGCAGGCGCAGGCATGGCCTCCGCCGTGGCCTATGCGATCCCCGATTTGGATCGGCGCATGGGCGATCTGGCTGAGGCGGCCATTGACTTTGACGGACCGTTCGAGCGGTTCGGCGAACGGGCAATCGCGTTGAAAGATCCCGATGGTCTGCGGGTCGAACTGATCGAAGGCGGCGCGCGGGATGAGGGGTTTCATTCCGTCACCCTTTGGCTCGACGATGTCGCCTCTACCGCTGAGGTGCTGGAGGCGATGGGGTATGCGCGCGAAGCTGAAGACAACACCGCAACTGGCGGCACGGGCGGCACGGAAACCCGTGTACGCTATCGCTCGACTGACCCCGAGCGCGGCTCGGCGGTCGATCTGATGACCTCGGTTGCACGCTCTGTCGGGCGGTCTGGTGCTGGCACCATTCACCACGTGGCCTTCCGGGCGCGGGATGGAAAGGAGCAGCTGGAATGGCGCGAGCGACTCTTGGCTGTCGGCGAGCAGGTCACTCCGGTGATTGACCGGCAGTATTTCGACGCGATCTACTTCCGCACGTCCGGGGGGGTGCTGTTTGAAATTGCCACCGATCCACCGGGATTTGCCGTGGACGAAGATCCGGCCCAGCTGGGAGAGGCACTGAAACTGCCCGAGAAATACGAGGCACATCGCGCGCGTATCGAGCAAATGCTTCCGGAAATCCGGGTGCCGTCATGAGCGGCGCGCTGGCGTCAACTACCCGGGGCACCGGTCCGCATGCGGGGCAACGGCTGGTAACAGCCGGAGTCCCGCTGGACCGGGCGCGGCTTGCGCTTGTGATGATCCACGGGCGGGGCGGGGCCCCTGAAGATATGGTCGGTCTCGCCGACCACCTCGCCCTACCGGATCTTGCCGTTTTCGCCCCCGAGGCGGCGGGTCGGTCATGGTGGCCGGACTCCTTCCTCGCGCCGCTGGAGGCCAATGAGCCTGGGCTGAGCGGTGGGTTGAGCGTCGTTTCAAACCTGCTTGACGATCTGGCAGAACAGGGCTTTGGCCCTGAGCGGGTGGCCCTTGTAGGCTTCTCGCAAGGCGCTTGTCTGGCGGTCGAAGCCGCCGCACGCTTTTTTCGCCCGTTCCGCGCAGTGGCAGCCCTTTCCGGTGGTCTGGTCGGCACGGGCGAGGCGGGCGGCGCGCCGCGCGGCGATCTTTACGACCGTCCGGCCAAGACCTTTGACTACGAAGGTCGGCTTGCAGACGTGCCGGTGCTGCTTGGCTGCCATGAACAAGACCCGCACATCCCGCTGGCCCGGGTGCGCGAGAGCGCTAAGGTATTGGAAGCAATAGGCGCCAAGGTCGACACGATGGTCATTCCCGGAGCCGGGCATGGCATCATCGCTGAAGAAGCCACTTGGCTCCGCAAGCATCTGAACAACAAAGGATGAAGGGAGAGCACATGGAGACCAACATTGAAATCACCCGCGAAGAGGGTGACAGCAAGGGCCGCTATGTGGCGGTCGTGGATGGTCAGCGGGCCAAAAAGACTTATTCTTGAATGGGCGAAACCACAATCATCATCGACCACACCGGCGTGCTGGATGCCTTGCGGGGGCGCGGTGTCGGTGAGGCGCTGGTGCGTCGCGGGGTGGAAGACGCGCGCGCCGAGCGTAGTCCTACCTCTGGGCAGACCGCCATTGCCGTTTTGCTGTTCGAAAATCTGGCAATCGTGCCCTTCTTGTTGCTCGTCACCCTGCTGGCCCCCTCGGGTTAAGAAGCGACGCTCACGGATAACCCCAACAAGGCCACGACCCGCGTGTCGATCAACAGGCCGGTTACATATGAGCGACTTCCGAGAACATGCCAGAAAATCACTTGCGAACAGCAGCCGGTACATACAAATGGGCCGGTAGCGGCGCTCGACACGAAGGGCGGAAAGGTCGCATGTAACTCCTTGGGCTCAAATTAGAAGTGCGACACCGACAGCCGGAAGGGCATAGGATGTCGCTATGGAAAAACACTACAAGCACCTGAACGCCGATGAACGTGGCGTGATCCTTGCGGAACATCAGCGGGGATCGAGTCTTCGTCAGATCGGTCGGATTATTGGGAGGCATCACGGCACTATCGGGCTTGAACTGACGCGGGGTGCTACACCTGACGGGTATGATCCACATGTGGCGAGGCTGGCTCGTGATGCGGCACAGCTGCGCTCGAGACGACGGCGCAAACTGGTTCCCGAGGCTCCGTTCTATGACTGGGTGCGCAACCGTTTGATTCATTGGTGCTGGTCGCCGGAGCAGATCGCGGCCAGACTCCGGCGCATGCATCCAGATGATCCCAGTCAGCGCATTAGTCACGAAGCGATCTATGCCGCGATCTATGCGCAGCCGCGGGGAAGCTTGAAGACGCTGATGATCGAGGCGCTGCGGCAGGCTAAACCAAAGCGCGGAGCCTGGCGCACCCCGCTTGCCGGGTCTGCTATGGTTCCAGAAACGCTGCGTATTATTTATCGCCCGGAAGACGTTGAGGCGCGCCTAGTTCACGGCCACTGGGAAGGAGACCTGATCAAGGGCGCTTTCAACCGGTCGGCGGTGGGCACGGTGGTCGAGCGCAAGACGCGCTTCTTCATTCTCAGCAAGATGAACGGCTGCACCGCCAGCACCGCCCTTGAAGGTTTTACGCGACAGATGAAACGGTTGCCCGTGGCGCTAAGACGGTCGATGACCTATGATAGAGGATCGGAAATGGCCTGCCATCCTGAGTTGTCTCGTCGTCTCAAGATTGACATCTGGTTCTGCGATCCGCACGCGCCTTGGCGGCGTGGCTCAAACGAAAACACCAACGGACTGCTCCGCCAGTTCTTCCCGAAAGGCACTGACCTGAGTGATCTCAGTCAAACCGCACTGAACGACGTTGCCCGATTAATGAACGACCGTCCCCGCAAGACCCTGGGATGGAACACACCCGCCGAAGCCATGGCCGAGGAACTCGCGGCCATCAAAACAACTGTCGCGCTTCAAACTTGAATCCAAGCTCCGCCGAGCCGATAGATTTGGCTTTTGCAAATCAATTTGAGATATGGGCAAAATAGACTTTCAGTTAGTTCAATAAGAAAGGATTTACCGTATCAATAAGTTCGACCTTGAGACACTATCAATAGCTCATCAAGACGTAGTTAAAAACACCCGTCGATGGCTTGAACAAATGGTAGTAGGGCTAAATCTTTGCCCATTTTCCCATAATGTCATAGTCCAAGACCAAGTGCATTATGCCATCTGTGATACCACCATTGATGCACAGTTAAAGCAGTTCTATGTGGATGAGTTACAGCGCCTGCCGGTGTTTGTCAAAGGTGTTGTCCGCCGATTTCATGCGGCGTCTCTGATTTCA
>NZ_JBALVJ010000123.1:0-6558 GCF_036961165.1 Sulfitobacter sp.
GATGCATCTTAGCCAAGCCGCAAAACTGTCCTAAAAAGCAGGACCACTTCACTCAACGCGATGATCGGTCGTTCTTTATGAATTTCAACACTGCCTGTACCTTAGCTGAGCGGTGCAGATCCGTGTGCGTCACCAGCCACAGTGGAACCACCCAATCTGGTTGAGGCGCAAGTATCTCGACCAAATCTGCGCGTTTTCGCGCGTATATCTCAGGGTGAAATCCAATTCCCATTCCGGCAAATAGGGCTTGATCTGCAATGCCTTGGTTTGCGCTGATCAGTGTTTTGTTTGTCTGGGGCACATTTCGCCTAAGCCATCCCGTGAACGGAAACGGTGTTTTGTCCTGCTCCCAACAGACAAATCGGTGATTGCAATAGTCGTCTCGCGACTGTGGCAGGCCATTATGCGCGACATAGCTTTCATGGGCATACAGACCAAACTTGAGGTCGTGATAGGGCTGAACAATGTTGTCTGGTTGATCTGGCTTGGGTCCGGACCGAATTGCGACGTGCGCCTCGCCATATTCCAGTTTCAGCAAGGCTGCGCTTGCGATGAACTTGATCACCGTGCTTTTGTTTTCATCCTGAAACCGCTGGAGCGCAGGCAACAGAAGTGGGGCGGTACGTTCGTGCGCCGTAACAATGAGATCACCGGTAATTTTTGCGGAACGGCTGCGCGTTCGTCCGGCCAGTTGTTCAAACTGTTCCTCTGTCGCATGCGCCACGCGCAAAAGGTCCTCACCTACTTCGGTGGGTGTGTAACCCGTCCTGTTGCGAAGGAAGACACGGGCGCCCAGTTCTGCCTCCAGCGTGTCTATATGGCGTATCACCGTGGCCCGGTGCACCCCAAGAACGTCAGCGGCCGCGCTCACTGTCCCAAGGCGGGCAATTTGGTACGCGGTCTTGATCTCTGTCCATTTATCCATCGAACTTTATGTCACGAATCCGTACATCAGATGCGCAAATGGGTGCCTATGCTGTTTTTTTGCTGCATAACATAACTGTGCAATATCGAAGGATGTCAACACAGCTGCTGGGTGTCCCAGTGATCGCAGCCTCCGTTTTAACCTACATAACACAGCAGAAAGGCCACAAAATGCAATCACCGTACCCCCGCCGCACGTTCATCGCGATGACTATCATGATGGTCCTTACGTTCTCTCGCGCCTCTGTCATCACCTACTTCCCCCATTTGGAGATGTATGGCGGCATTGATGCAAACGCCTGGTTCGCCCCATGGGTCAGCGATACAATTCTTGGCCTTATGGTTCCGGTCATGATCTATCTTTTGTGGCGCAAGACCGGTGCGAAAGTCTGGGCCGGATTAATTGTCTATAACGCGCTTGGTGCGTTTGATTATTCTCATGGGCTGGCCACACAATGGCATTATCCGCAAATGACCGAAGGCTCGGTGTCCGCAGTCATCTACACAGCCATTGGGTTGGGCATGATTTTCAACCTCATAGTTGCGTTGATGATGTTGCGTGGCGACGTCATGCGTCATTTTCTCAGACAATCCGACTAAAACCCAGAACTTTGGCAGGAAAGACTTTACATGTCTGTACAAACGGAGATGCTTCCTGATGGCTCCAACCTGAAAGCCATCGGGCCGGACCCACCGATGGCGGATCTGGAAGAGCTGCCTTTCGCTGCACGGCATATGAACTCACGATGAGCGGACAAGGGGTGCATTCGCTGTCTAATACTACCGCTTGACGACAAGATCGCAAACGATTTTGATCCGGCTACGGGCAACAGAACAAATGTAGGCGACAGAAACCGCCAGCACTCAAGATTTTGATTTAATAGGTTTCCTGAGAGCAGGAATATATCCGGGGAATTTCATGAAGTATCGCGTTCGGCTGACGCAAGTATGTGCCGTTTTGTTTGCCCTTATCTGCACAGCTCTGCCTGTACAGGCCCAGTTCAACCTTGGCAGTTCAACAACGGTCCAACAAACACCAACTTTGCCTGACCCGCTGACGGCCGAAGCAGCAAATGCGCTGATCTCGCGGCTGTCGGATACAGAAGTGCGCGCACTGCTGTTGGATCAGTTGAACACGCAGGCTGCGGCAACTGAGCAGGATGCTGGCGGTTCTTCTGAATTCCTCTATCACGCCACCACAGGCGCATGGCAATCCGTGGTGATCTCAGTGCAGGGCCTGCCGGATTTGTTCACGATTCAGGCCCGTGCATTCTCAAACTTCTATGACAGCATTGGCGGCCAGACGGGGCTGCTGGGCCTGCTGGGGTATATGGTAGTGGTGTTCGGCATCGCAGCTGGTGCTGAGATGATCTTTCGCCACCTTACCCGAAACTGGCGCATTCTGCCGCCTGCTGATCCCGAAAACACCACCCTGCGCGAAACTGTCCAATTACTGGCCCAGCGTCTAACCACCCAAGTCGTGGCCGTAATCGTCTTCGTTTTAGCCGCACGTACGACAGGCATGCTGATACTGCCCGAAACGCTTATCCCCACCGTGCAGCTTGTCGGCCTTTTCCTCATCGGTTTTCCGCGCTTCATGCTGGCCATCGCATTTTTCCTGTTTGCCCCGATGAACCCAGAATACCGCTTGTTAAGCGTGGACACCAAAACTGCGCGTGCCTTTTGTTTTCATCAGTTCTGGATTGCCTTCCTGATCGGTTTTTCCGGTGCCATTATCGCGTTCAACACCAACAACGGCCTGCCTATGGGCTCAAGCGGCCTCGGGTTTTGGCTGAACCTGGCACTCTACATTTACCTCATTGTTGTATTCTGGCGCTACCGCGAAGGCGGCGTTTCGTTGATGCGTGGTGCCGACCCGGACGTGACACCCATGGAAGAACGCGCAGCCCAGCTTTATCCTTATGCAATCATCCTTATTTTCATTACCTTATGGTGGGTAAGCAGGATTATCATAAGCTACGGTAATCTGGAACTGCTCGCCAGCGCGCCGCACTACAAGACCATGCTGCTTTTGATGTTTGCGCCTGCCTTGGACACGCTGATCCGTGGGCTGGTGCGCCATCTAACCCCCGCTATGACTGGCGAAGGCCCCGTGGCTGAACGCGCTTATTATGCCACCAAACGCTCCTATATCCGCATTGGCCGCGTGGTGATCTTTGCCATAGTTGTCCTGTCGATTGCCGATTTCTGGGGCATGAGTGCCACCTCAATCGCGGCGGCAAGCGTCGGTGCGCAATTCGCGGCACGTTTCATCGAATTTCTGATCATCATGTCGATCGGCTATCTGCTCTATGAGGCGGTATCGCTCTATATCAATCGCAAGCTGGCCGCCGAACAAACCGCCGCAGGCTATAATCCGGATGAAGAGGAAGTCGGCGGCGATGGCGGCGGCGCGGGCGGCTCGCGCCTCTCCACTGTGTTGCCCTTGATCCTGCTGGTTTCACGTTCTTTCATCGTCGTGCTGTTCTTGCTCTTGGGCCTCAGCAACATCGGGGTGGACACCACACCGCTTCTCGCCGGCGCCTCCATTGTCGGTCTGGCCATAGGCTTTGGCGCGCAAAAGCTGGTGACCGATGTCGTGTCCGGTATCTTCTTTTTGGTCGATGATGCCTTTCGCAACGGTGAATATGTTGAGGTCGAAGGCACCATGGGCACGGTCGAAAAAATCTCTATCCGCTCCATGCAACTGCGCCATCACAAGGGACCGGTGCACACCATTCCTTACGGCGAAATACCCAAAGTCACCAATTTCTCGCGCGATTGGGTGATTATGAAGCTGCGCTTTACCGTGCCCTTCGGCAGTGACCCTGAAAAAATCCGCAAAATCTTCAAGAAAATCGGCCAGGACATGCTGGCGATCCCCGAATTGACCGAGGACTTCCTGCAACCGTTCAAATCCCAGGGCGTGTTGGAAATCGACGATGTCGGCATGGTGATCCGGGGCAAGTTCATGGCCAAACCCGGCAAGCAGTTCATGATCCGCAAGGAAATCTTCAACCGCGTGAACAAGGCCTTTGAAGAAAACGGCATAGAATTCGCCCGCCGCGAAGTGCGTGTGGCCTTACCCAGCATGGATCATGCTCATGATCTTACGGCCGAAGACACCGCTGCCATCTCTGCTGCCGCCACACAGGCCGTACAAGAGCAACTAGCAGATGCAGGCAAAAAGGACGGGGGCAGATAAACTCAGGACATTCGAGCATGTTCTAATACCCTCATTTTTTGGAACACGCTGAAACAACCCGATTGATGGCAACCAAAATCTCATTCAAAACCGAAGCCGTTGTTGAAGGTTTTTGTCTTCCTCACGGTAGCAGACCTTCGTACGCTTTGCAGCATTAGTCAAATTGGGCTCACTGCGGACCTTCGCCGCGCTTGCAAAGCGAGATCAACGCAAAATAGGAAAGCAAGAGGCAGCTTTGCGGGGCGGTTTCAACCGTTCGCTGCAAATACGTCAATGGCTGCTTTCATCGAATTCCCTTGACACGATACCATTTGGTATCTCTTATTAATAATACCAAATGGTATCATAAAGAGATTCATGATGAAAAAACTTCTCGCTATCACGATACTCATGACATTGTTTGTGCCGATAGTTGCAAGCGCTGGACAGATTACCTTGTTAGATACAAACGATTTATCATGGGAAACAACGCCTGAAGGCGTCGCATTTGCGGCGCTGCAAGGGGACCGGTTCACAGAGTCATATCAGGCATTGGTCAGGTTGCCCGCTGGAACCGTAATCCCTCCACATGTGAAGACCACAAATATGTATGGCGTCATGCTGCAAGGTGAAATGAAACACTATGCCCATGGCGAAGATCCAGACACTGCTTCAAAAATCGGAGTTGGTTCATTCTACGGCATTCCAGCGGTATGACCCATATTTCTGCATGTGTCACAGAGGAGCCTTGCGTCGCTTATCTCTACCAAGACGGTGCTTTTGATTTTCTGCCAGTACAGCAATGACGGGGGCACAGCAGATGGGGTTTCGGGCGCTGGCTGACCCCACCCGCCGGAGCATTCTTCAGTTGTTAGCGAACAACGACATGACGATTGCCGAAGTGGCCGAGAACTTCCAAATGACCAGAGCGGCAGTGAAAAAACACCTCACGATTTTGAACGAAGGCAATCTGATCTCGATTCAAGTCGATGGCAGGTCGCGGCGAAACACCCTCAATACAGATGGGTTGAGAGAAGTTTACGACTGGTTCGGGTTCTTCGATTCCTTCTGGGATAGCCGCCTCGACGCCCTCAAATCCGAAATCGAAAAGGACATACAATGACCGATACGATCCTACGAAAGTCCATTTACCTCAAAGCCACTCCCGCGCAGGTCTGGGCCTATCTCACGGACCCCGCAAAGCTTGCAATTTGGTTTCACAAGCCCAACGCCGCCTTGGTCGAGGGTGACTATGAAATGTTTGGGGCTGAGAGTGGCGACAAACTCATGTGGGGCAAGGTCCTCATTGCTGAGCCGTTTACGCGCTTAGAATACACTTTTACCATCGTACCGATGGGCGATCAGGTGAGCACAGTAAAGTGGAGTCTGGAAGAAGTGCCCGGTGGTACAAATCTGTCGTTGCGTCACGAAGGTCTACCTCAAGGCGCAGAGGCCTTTGGCTTAACTCTTGCTATCGATAAGGGATGGGACGACCACCTTGCCCGGATGCGAACCTCGGCACACGAAGAATAACGATTGATCGAGTAGACTTCGAATACAGAGTAATTGAGGTCCGCTGAATCGCCAATGCAGACATTCGCCGCGCCGCATAAAATAGGTAAACTTGGGCTCCTTGCTGCCGTTCGCTGCGGTTGCACACGAAATCACCGCCAAATCGGAAGGCGAGAGGCGGCAATGCGGACTTTTCTGCTGTTCAGAAGGCTGATGCCAATGTCAGCTTTTCTGTGCAACGGCCTCACCAAAGCTATCTCTCATCAGTGAATCAAGCATTGAACAGGCCGCTGTTCCATCGTCGCAATTCTTGGAAAGGTTCAAGAGCGCTTCCCGCAATCGCGCAAGATTTTCAATCTTAGCATCAATCTGGGCCAAATGATCTTCCGCCAGTGTTTCCACCTCGCCACAGGAGCGATCTTCTTGTCCGGTGAATGAAAGGAAAGTTTGAATAATCGGTATCGGAAAACCTAAATCGCGACACCGTTTCACAAATCGTAGCTTTGCAATTTCATCGACTGAATAGAGCCGTCGCCCTGCGGTGGACCTTCCTGGCTTAGGAACAACGCCTACGCGTTCGTAGTAACGGATGGTTTCTATGTTCACCCCACTTTGCTGTGAGGCCTGCCCGATTGCTATCATTTCTCTTGCTCCTGTAGTGGCTACAGGAAGTACAAGTTGAAAATGGATATGCATGCAAATCAAGAAACAGTGACAGAAACGGGCTTGGCGTTTTGGCTTGTGATACCTTTCGCGGCACTACTGGCGCTGCTATGGGCCTCATGTTGTGTGTTGCCAGTCTTGAGACGCGTTTCAGGGTACTCAAATCGCTCTGTCGTCGCGAAAACAGTCAAAAATCGAGGTGCCCTACAATAAATGTCCGCTTTGGGCGGCGGTCTCAACTGATCGACGCAACACATGCATTGAAACGCTCTGCG
>NZ_JBALVJ010000124.1:0-6524 GCF_036961165.1 Sulfitobacter sp.
TTCCGTCGCTTTGTCATTCTCGTATCCATTCGTTCGGGTTGGATACATCTTAGCGCGCTGTCCAATTTTGCCGGACCACTTCAAAGGTTGTGAAGGCTCCAAGCGAGGCGACTTAACACGTCACGCATGGGAAAACGGGGCGGACGAACTTTTTGAAAGTCCGGAACAGCTCTACACCTTTCTAAAACGAAAAATGGTCGTAGAGATTTTTGACAGCATCGAAAACGGTCAAGAGTAGCTGTTCCACCGCGTAAAAATGTCGTCATAAGAGGTGTCACCGTTTAACAAGAGGTGACACAAATGAATGAAACTTATTTGTCAGACTTGCAGTTGGGAGCGCGCTATAGCGTCAACCGCATTACTATCTGGCGCTGGCATCGTACAAACGAACAATTCCCTCGTGCCGTAACGCTTTCTCCCGGATGTACTCGCTGGAGGCTTTCCGAGATCGAGGCATGGGAAACCGCCAAAGTAGTGGCGACGTAGTTATGTACATGCAGGAAAAGAAAAATAACGGGGCAGCCACAACTGCAACCTCATTCAATCCGGCTGGCGATTGGGCTAAACTTGATCTCTCGATTATTCGCCCTGAGCGGCCACCCGCCCCCGAAATGACTATCGATGAATTTGAAACGGTGTTCGGGTCGTGGGCCAGTTGGTTGCGTACAGCCGCAGAGGTGAAGGGCGCGCATGTTGATTTCGTTAGCCTTGCTCTGCTTTGCACTGCCAGCGCTATCATTGGCAACACCCGTTGGGCCGTACCTTGGGAAGGCTGGAAAGAGCCGCCTATTCTTTGGGGCATGCTGATCGGCGACCCCAGTTCAGGAAAAAGCCCCGCATTGGATGCCATCCTTGATCCAGTTAAGGAGATAGACAATGCCCTGAGCGCTGAATACCTGACTGAACGTAAGAAATGGGTAGACAAAGACGAGGTGGCCAAGCTGTACGAAGCTAAATGGAAAGCAGAAGTGAAAGCCAACATCGGTGTAGGCGAAGATGCACCCGCAAAGCCGAGAAACGCCGAAGCGGGCCCACCGCCGGTTCGTGGCCGTATCCGCATCACAGACACCACCACCGAGAAAGCCGCCGATTTGATGAGCAATGTCTGGCGCGGATTGCTGTTGTCACGTGACGAGCTGTCAGGGTGGCTGGGCAGCATGGACCGCTACAATGGAGGCGGCGACCGACCATTCTGGTTAGAGGCCTTTGGCGGCCGCAGCTTCACAGTAGATCGTAAAAATTGCCCTGAGCCTGTCATAGTGGATCACTTGTCTATCTCAATATTGGGCGGTACCCAGCCTGATAAGCTGGATAGCCTGTTGCTCAATAGCGATGATGACGGGTTGCTTGCTCGGTTCTTGACTGTCTACCCTGCTAAAGTGCCTCTTAGTCGCCCCGTGGCCAGATTGGACACTGCCACAGCGCTTAGGGCAATGGAACGCCTCAGGGCACTAGAGCCGACCATTGATGACCAAGGCGAGAAGCGCCCTGTCTTCCTGCAACTAGACTTGGAGGCGCAAGACAGCTTGCAAGCGTTTCGCCAGAAATGCCGCGATTGGGAACAAGATACCTCAGGTTTGATGAAAAGCCACATTGGCAAACTGCCTGGAATAGCTGTTCGCGTCGCAACAGTGCTGGCCTTGCTGGATTACGCAATTGACTCCGCGCCAGCGGTTCACACCATCAACGCGATTCATCTGGGGCGTGCCTGTAGCTACGTGGGTGAGCATCTGCGCAAGCACGCACACCGCGCCTATGGGGCAGCTTCAATGCCGCCAGAGGTTCGCGCAGCAGGCCGGATCGGAGAGATTATCAAGGGGGAAGGTATGAGCCAAATTAGCACCCGCGAAATACAGCGCCGGGGCTTGGCTGGGCTACAGTCAACGAAGGAGATCAGCCCCGCATTCACGGTTCTTCAAGATGCTGGATGGATCGCCCTAATTCCGCCGTCCAGGCCGGGCCGCCCTCCAAAAAACTACGCTGTTAATCCGCTTCTGGAAACAGCGTTTTGAGCCGTTGGCTGGCACTCGCAGCGGAGCCGGCAAATAATACGAAGCCCTCGACTGACTATATGACAAAACCTGACAAAGCCCCGATATATAATGAAAGGATGGGTTTTGTCAGGTATTGTCAAACTGTCGAATGGACGAACAGGAAAAGCACGTGCCTCTGAAAAGCATGATGTTTCCCGCGCGCCCCTATGACAAGGCAGGTACAACCCTCGTCCGTTACATTGTTCCCATGATTGCCGATATCCCAAGCCAAGTTTCCAAATCACCAACTGTTCTGGCCAAGTAAGGGTGAATAAATGTGGGGGGGGTGGGGCAAAAGTCAGAAAGGTGAAGTGTGCCACACCTGTTATGCTCCCACTCGCAGATTTTTTTCCCGACAAAGGACAGAATTTCATGATGATTTAGGTTGAAGTCGCGGTTTCTGAAAAATGTGGGCGCGTCTTGTTTTTCCATGTTTCTGATGAAAATAAGTACTTTAAAACATAGGGTTGAGAGCCAGTTTTTAGGTGAGGAAGGGTGCATGCGCATCTGCTAGATACCGCAGCCAAAATAAAAGAAAAACAGATTATTTTTCCCGAAGGCTACCGGTTTAGCCTCGTGTCGCACACGGCCCTGAGCATGCGTAATTGGGCTGCCCTCTTTTGTGAGGTCGAGCTCCCGATAAGATCACAGGATGACTGTGAACAAGGGAGATGAGAAATGGAATATTTTGCCGGAATAGACGTATCGCTGCGTTCCTGTGCGCTTTGTATTGTTGATGGCAAGGGAACCGTGCTGCTTGAGCGCGAGCTGCCATGCGAGGTCAGCGACATCGCTGAGTGCCTTGGAACGTTTCCCCATCCGATTGAACGGGTCGGCTTTGAAGCGGGCACGATGAGCCAACATCTGTTCTTTGGTTTGACGGCAGAAGGTTTTGACGTCGTGTGTATGGAAGCACGTCAGGTAAATGCGGCGCTGTCGGCAATGCGCAACAAAACAGACAAGAATGATGCGCGTGGCATCGCTCAAGTTTTGCGCACTGGTTGGTTCAGCCCAGTTCATATGAAAAGCCGAGAGGCGCATGGCGTCCGTGCTTTGCTGAGTACACGCAAGGCGCTTTTGAAGAAGACGATGGACCTGGCTAACGAAGTACGTGGATTATTGAAGATCTTTGGCGTTCGCCTTCCCATGACCGTGAAGCATGGCAGTTTTGACGATGTTGTTCGACCTCTGATCGAGATGGATGAAGTTTTGGCCCATGCTTTGGTGCCGCTCTTGGACGCGCGCGTGGTTTTGTATCAGCACTTTTTGGAACTGGATCGCAGGGTCAAACGCGCTGCCAGCCAAGATGAGGTCTGTATGCGCATGATGACAGTTCCAGGTGTCGGCCCAATCGCTTCACTTACATTCAAAGCGGCAGTCGATGACCCCTCACGCTTCAAACGGTCACGGACTGTTGGCGCGCACTTTGGCTTGACGCCGAGACGATACCAGTCGGGTGAACACGACAATCCTGGCCGTATATCAAAGGCTGGTGACAGAGATGTCCGGGCGACCTTGTATGCTGCCGCCAACGCTTTGCTGATGCGAACCATGGCTGGGTCTCAGATCAAATCGTGGGGCATGCGACTGATGCGCACTAAGGGTCGCCGTCGCGCCGTTGTCGCTGTCGCACGCAAACTCGCCGTCTTGCTGCATCGCATGTGGGTTGATGGCACAGAATTCCGTCAGGACCAGGTGGGAGGTAAGGCATAATCTAAAACGCCACCCACCCAATCCGAACGGGGTCGTCCCTCACCGGACGAGGTTTGTGGAAGAAGCCGAAAAAGTCTGCTGCGCAACCAGAAGCGCGTCTCAGAGCAAGGCTCTCCACTGCCGATCCGACATATGCTTGCAGCGGTGCCATCATGGCATCAACCAGACTGCGAAGAGAAGCGTGACCCGGATGAGTGACAATGACCCAAAAGAAAGAAGGAAAATGAGCTTGACCAAAACACCCAATTAGAGAAGCGGACTTTCGTAGCGCTATGCAGCGTTATTCGGTCGGCCAAGGTCCGAGCAGCTGCCGGTCGGAGGGGCGCGGCAGGTGCGCTTGCCACGCACAGGTTTGTGGCCGACGCAATTTCGAGGGATCTGGAGACGTGATGGAATAGCCATGTCACATGCACGCTGGAGGCAATTAACCTTCTCTGCAACTTTAGGCACACAGCTAAAGAGAACCGGGGGCAAGTGGGCCGAAAGTGCATTTGATATAGACGATGCATGGCTGTTCAGGCTGCGCCGTCAGACCGCTCCGAGGTAATACCCGATGGCCTCCGCCAATTCCGTCTCCTCATAGCCAAAATGGGAGCGTACGACCTCTTCCAGCTTTCGGTATATGGTGGCGGCCTGAACGAAGTTCGCCTCTCCTGGATCTTCCGCCAACGCGTCTGCGGCTCGACCGAGGCGGATGATCAATTCATGGACCACCTCGTGCTCTGAAAGCAGCTTGGCCACGACTTCCCGGAACATGCCTCCGCCCGCCGCCTCGATCCGGGGGAACATATCGGCACCTTCGATGTCGTGGTGAAACTTGAGCACCTGACATTCTCGCCCGCAAAGGGATCCGAACGCTCGAAAATTCTCGGCCATATCGAGTGAAAGCACGATCTTCTTCAGGTGCTCGGGCGGAGTGTCCCTCGCTTCGATCCGCGCCAACACCGCACCGATCTGGGCCATCTCCATCAGATAGTGACGGTGAATTGCCGCCAGCTGTCGACCTTGGCGGCGGTGCATGTCTGTTGCCGCAGCAACCTTCGGCGCTTTGGGCCGGGAGGCCTCATCGATAATGAGGTCATCCAGCGATTGGATTGAGAGGTCAGTCATGCTTGGTAAGAAAGCCTTTAACTGCGCCAAGTCAAGGACGTCGACCTGGGGCAAAAGGCAATCGCCGTAAAGTTGCGAACCGTATCGGCCCATTGCCGACCTTCACGATGACTTCTCCATGCTGCGGAGCGGCCCGTCATTGCGGCCATTCGTGCTGAGCGCAGTAATTTATGGTGCGAGATGTCTGTCTTCAGAGAAAGCGAAGATCCGTTCTGCTGTCAGCAATGTAGACCAAAAAGAGAAATACCTTATTGCTGGAGCGGCGCGCCAAGAGCGGCTGCCATCCGTGCGACGGCGGACATTTGTGGGGCCGTTCGACTCAAATAGTCCGGCCCCGAATAGCCCCACCAATCCCAGCACCCGTTCGGATTTCCAGAAAACCAGTTGTACCAGGGTGCCGGTATCCTGAGAGCCTGAGGATAAAGCACGACGATCCTGTTTGTCTCGGCCCATTGGTTATAGCCCGTCAGCCGTGCAAAATTCTTTCCGATAATCTGTCGCCCTTGCTGGCAGCCATGCAGTGCTATGTGCAGACGGCAGCTTTCGCCCGCCGCACAGTCAGCCGGAACATAGACAAACGCAAGATCGTCCATGCCGGGGGCACCTTCGTTATATCCAGCCTGGTCGAAAATCACGAACCCCTGGTCTCTTGCATCAACCGGAGGCGAGAGGTCTCCATAAAGCTGGTTCAGAATATCGCCTGCCTGATCAAAATCACAATCAATGAGAAAATCTGGGCGGGTCGCATCGCAGGCCACGGGTCCCTGCTCGACGACAAATCCGTGCCCGACATCGACATCTGTTACATAGATCATGTTTTCTGCAGTCACGCCGAGCAACTCATAAGTCTGCCTCAAGGCCTCCATGGTCGACCGGGCGACGGTGTCGTCGGCCTGCCCGTGAAACAGATACAGCCTGTCGGGGGCGATATCCTGAAGCGGGTCTATGCGGTTCTCTGCCGCCAGGGCTTTCATCGTTTCAAAGGAACTGCCTGGGTCGGCATCGACAAAAAACGGATCCATGCACACAAAGAGCGCTCGCCATATCGATTGGTCTGCGCAGTCATATGGCCCGCCCGCGATAATGCCCGCGCCGGAGATGGAACTCGAGAAGGCTACTTGCAGTTGCACAGCCATGAATGCTCCGCTGGACAATCCGGACACGGTTGTCGCTTCGGGTTCGAGATTGAGGTTGGGAAGCGGCTCGGCGACCGCGACGTTTGAGACAAATGCAAAGGTCAATGCAAGCCGCAGCGGATTTACCATCGCCAAGTACTCCTTTAGGTGGGAAATGCCGCCCTTCCCACGGGTGACAGGCTTTCACGCGCGACGATACCGGAAATTTCACTCCACGCCATTTCGCCTGCTAACTAAGGACGAAACAGCAGATCGAAGCACAGTCAAAACGGGCGCAGTGCGCAAATAGCAGGCAGTCAATTGACGCCTTCTCTCGAGGCGCGCGTTCTGGGCTGGGGCCACGGACAGCAGAATGATCGAGGCAGAAGCCGCGTAGTTTACAGACTTCGGCCTGCTGTTCCCTGCTCTGCGGTAACACTGCTACCGTCCCGATAATCTATTGTCGCTCACGGCCCTTAGCGGACCTTTGAACAGCCCGCTGAAGTGGTCCGGCAAAATTGGACAGCGTGCTAAGATGTATCCAACCCGAACG
>NZ_JBALVJ010000017.1:0-65282 GCF_036961165.1 Sulfitobacter sp.
GCAAGGACATCTGTGCCCGCAGACCTCTCGATATCTCTTCTCGGTCGATCAAGGTAAGCGCGAGGCGAGACCGAACGCGATCTGGTGGACGGATGCCGCCCGTGCGCGCAAGGAGCGGGTAAATTGACGATGACCCCCGATCAAACACCCGACCAATCGAGCTCATCGACTCTCCGCGCTGCCATCTGTCCCAAATCTCCGACTTCTGCTTGTCCGTGAAAAATACGCGGCGACGATACTTCATTTTGATCACTCCATCTTTGGCTAAAGACTAAAGTGTTGCGTCGACCCGTTGAAATCGCCGGTGATACCTGACATGAAAAACCTTTTAATCGGAACTGCCATTGCGGCACTGACCACCGGTCTTGCCCATGCCGAAGCTTGGAAGATGTCGGTTGACGCGCCAGACGGCACCTATCTGACGAAAAACATCCGCGCCGTTGCCGAAGATGTGGCCCCCTGTCAAACGGTGTGTTGGAAATCGACGTTGTTTCGTAAACGGTATTGCTGAACCCCGCTAACTAACGCGCGGGGTTCAGTGCGGCATCTTACCAATCGGTGAAGTTTTAATTTAAGCGCTTGGCAACGAAGATCCGACCTATTCCGCTAATGCGGTGCTGTTTCTGTCGACTACGCTTGATGAAGCACGCGTTCTCTGGGAAGCATCGCGTCCGATCTATGAGGAAAAGCTTACGTAGGACGGGCTTGTTTTGTTGTCTGCCGCGCCTTGGCCACTACTGGGTATCTACATGAAACAGGAAAGACCGGTGCAACCTCGTTCGACGGCGTGAAATTTCGCGCCTACAATCCCTCAACAGTGCGTCTGGCAGAACTGCTGGGTGCCGTGCTAGCAACAATCGTCACGTCTGAAATCAGTCAGGCATTTTCGACAGGCGTGATCAACGGCATGATTACGTCACCATCAACCGGTGTGGACAGTCAGGCGTGGGCAGTAGAACGCCGGACCTTTGTGCAGCCGGTTGAGATGTAGGCACCTCGAACGCTTTCCTATTTTGGAGCCCCCTGAGATATTGCTTTACGCGCCATCTATATAACTTTTGCGGAGCGTTGGCCGCGCTATCCCTATCGGGAGTTGCAGTCCTGATCCTCTCGCAAAACGGCCTTTGCCTGATGGGAAGCCAGATCCTGTCAGCCGATGATTTCGCGCCTTAGGGGCTCAGCGCTTCGACCTTCCTCGCACTGTCTGCCACACTGATGCAAGTGGATCATATTCGCGCGACCTCTTTGCTGCAACTGCTGCCAGAGCGGCTGGGCCATGTCGCCGATATTCTCGCGACAGGCTTTGCCACCATGATGATGGGCTTGGGCGATCTTTGACTATGTCTTGGAAAGTTGAGCTTATCACGCATTCATCCAAGGCGTAGTGGCTGTACCGCCTTGGATAAAGAAATCAGCAATGGTGCCGGGATCAACTCTATTCGCACTCGACTTTGCAGAGCACACCTTGCGCCTGATCCTTGGTTTGCCAGTGGCAATTTGATGGCACTCACGAACAAGGCCAGGAAAAACAGGCATGCCTATTATTCTGCAATATTTCGTTCTCGTCTTAATCTTACGGGTGCGGTTAGCGCTGGGCGTTTGGGTCGGCGTGGCACAGATGGCTTCGGGCGTTGTCATATTCATGATGTTCACCTCGACACCGGTCGATGCAATTCTTGACACTACCATGTGGGCACATTCGACAAGCTGGATATTGACCGGACGGCCGCTGTTCATCTGAAAGGATGAAATATTGTATCGCACCCGTTTGACCAAAGACCCGTTTTCGGGCCTCGCCCCTTGGGTCGGGTAGCTGCCAGACGGTCTGGCGCACGTTAATGTCGTGGGCTGCGGAATCTTTGCCGTGTGTCCGTATCTCTGCGGCGACCACGGCCACAGGGGGCCCTATTTCCCTGCCTGAGTTGAAATCACGTGGCTATGCTGCCCGCTTGGTCATCGGGTCTTTGGCAGGGTCGAGTACGCTGGGGCTTTTGATACCGCCATCGATCGTGATGATCGTCTACGGAGTTGCGGCCCAAGTGTCGGTCAACCGTCTGTTCACTGCCGGTCTAGTGCCTAGCTGGATGCTGATGGCGCTATTTTCCGGCTATATCGCGATCTGGTCTAAGTTGAACCCGATGGCGTTCAAGCGAACGAACTGCGGATTTCTATGGGCGAACGCTTGTGCCGCCTGCGGATGTTGTTGCCAGCGGTCGGTTTGATCAGCAGGGAAATTGGTTCGATATGCAGGCGTTGCCACAGCGACCGCCGCCGCCGTTGGTGTGGCCGGAGCATCGATCATCGCCGCCCTCGGCCGCTCCCTGAACACTCGAACATTCATCGCTTCACCTATAGGGCCTCCGCGATAATCCGGCTGTGCACGGCTTTTCTAATCTCCACGATGAACTTTTCCGGCTTGCACGGATAACTTGCTGAAATCATCTCGGCCAGTAGGTTCGGTCCGTCGGGCATGATCGCGGTGCTGACAACCTCCGTTGTCATGCCTGTCGTGGCCACAGTGGGAATCGATCCGGTCTGGTTCAGCATCTATCTGACTATCGTTGTCGATCTGGCTCAGATCACGCCACTGCCGGGGTTCAACCTGTTCGTGCATCCTCGTGCTGGCTGTGAACTTTCTGACCGTCTTTCCAGGCATCGCGACCTGGCTTGAACAGAAAACACGTTGAAGGCTTGCAACATGACCAACACGCCTCAATCCCCTCTGAACGCTGCGTGTGCAAGCGCCAAAGGCCCTTATTTCACCCGTGTTTTCAACGGTTCCGTCGAAGGCGAAGGCCCTTTGTCCGTACTGAACGTTGCAGTCAATGATCTGTTCGATGTGCGCGGCCATATCACCCATACGGGATCGGAGGTGCGTAAAAACACGTTGCCTGCGCTTAAAGACGCAGAGGCAGTTGCCCACCTACGCGGCGCGGGTGTCGGTTTTTTCAGTCACGCCAATATGACGGAATTTGCCTATTCGGGCCTTGGGCTAAACCCGCACAACGGCACCCCGCTCACACCACTGCGTGAGGGTTGCATTGCGGTTGATTCGACCTCGGCTGTAGCCTCTGATGTGGCGCGCGGAGTGGCAAGTATCGCACTTGGGAGGGCAAAGGCGCCCCGGCGCGGTTTCCTGCCGTCTTTTGCGGGTTGTTCGGCTTAAAGCCTACAGCGCAAACCATCCCGCGCGAGGGCACTGTCGCATTCGCTCGACAATGTCGGTGTGCTGATAAGGGACACTGGCCAGCTGCGCTCCGTGCTGAACGCACTGCACGACACGCCTCTTTCAACCACCTCCATGCCGCACTCGGTCATCGTACCGGAAAACTTTGGTATGGGCGATCTAGATGCTGAAGTGGCCGATGCCTTTGAGGCCGGTCTAAGTGCGCTGCGGGCTTCGGGCGCGTGCGTGCAACGGCTGTCTACTCGGTATGTTCGAGCGTTATCGCGCTTTGCCCGCGCGGCAATTTTCAGCCGCATAATCCCGTGCGCATCACGGTAGAAATTTTGACATTGCCCGCGATAGCCTTGACCCACGGCAAGCATCGCGTGTGGCACCGGCAGATGATGTCACCGCCATCGAATATGCCCGCACATTGATAACCCGCGCGGCGCTAATAGCCGAGGCCACGCGATCGTTTAGCGATATAACTGCTATAATGCCCAGCGTGGCCATCATAGCACCAAAGCTCAAAGAATTGCGCGGTGATGCAGCCTATGATCGCATCAATCTGCTGGCTTTGCGGAACACCAGATTCGGGTATCAGATCGACCGCTGGCTCAGCCCATGACTCAATGCAGGTGACGATGGCAGAAACGCTTCATGGCGCGCTGTGACCTCTAAGGTCAAACACACCTCTTCTTATGCCGCCCTAGGCCATCAACGCTACCAAGTGGTCGATGTCACCTATCCAGCACTATCCAGGATCACCGATGTTGCGGTCTAAAGCGACAGGATCGTGGTCCTCAGACGCCGCGCATGAACTGGCCATGCTGGGTCTGGGTAGCACGCTGCTGGACCAAAGCGCAGAGTTGCCGCAGTTTATTCGTGGACACGATCTGCGTGCTGCTGGCAATAACCGGTTGGCTGCCACTATGTCGCTGATGGCTATAGCAATAGCGTGGTTCATATATTTAATTCCGACCAGCGCCATCTAAAAACCATTGGCCAGCCCGGGAATGATCTGGGCGCGTTTTCGACGCCCCAGAGTATAACATTCGACACACAAGGTAGGCTTTGCGTAACGGACCGCGCAAACAACCGCCTCAAACTATTCGACGCCAAGGGCCACTGGTTGGGGCGGATCGAAGGGTTGCACAAAACCATGTATCTGGCCCTGCCCCCCCGATGGCACGCAGCTTGTCAGCAATCAGACGCCGCAACTATCTGCATATGCGCCGAGCGGGGAATTGGTTGGCCGCTGTCGCACCTTTTCCACCTCCGGCCACAGTTTGGCTGTGCAACGAGATGGAACGATCGTCATCGCAGACATGATCCCAACCGCGTGACCCTATTGTGGCCAGTCACCTGGCACTGATGGGCACGTCTCGGGTGTCGGCATCGGAACCCTTTACCAATACTCCCCCATCAAAGAAGCACCCCGTAATATGGTCGACAATGGGTTCAAGGAGACCCCGCCAATTTTCTACAAGCCACTATCACGCTTCATTTGCCTTGCTCAAACACTGGAGCACGCAGAGGTACTCTTACCGTTTGTGGAAAAGACTGACGCCCTGAACGGTGCTGCCTTGAACACAGTCACGGGATTTTTCTGCCTACTCTGGCCATCCGGAACCTGAGCAGATCGGACGGGATCTGCAGGCCTTTTTGCGCTGTATCATTGACGCCGCAGCCCTTGCTGGAGAGACAAATAAATCCGCCCTATTTCCACGGGCAAACAATCCGGCAACCGAATATCTCAGCTGACTTCCGAGTCTGTGGATTAAAAAGCGCAAATAAGTCTTCCTGATCCCCATCGCTCGTTCACGATAGCCAACCGATCACCACCGGCAGGGATCTAGCGGACAGTCACTCTGCTTCGGACTGCTCCGAATCTTCAGACTTGAAGCCGATCGCGACCACAAATTTCTCCGAGCTATCCTGTCGGCTCGACGGCGGTTTGTAGTTTGCAACCTTGCGGAAGCGCTTTTTCAGAAGCTGCTGGAGTTCCCCCTCGGCACCGCCCGCCAGAACTTTGGCGATGAATGTACCGCCTTCGTCCAAAACATCAAATGCAAAATACGCAGCGGCCTCGCACAGGGCGATAATCCGGTTGTGGTCGGTCTGCTTGTGCCCCGAAGACGCCGCAGCCATGTCCGACATGACCACATCAGCGCGACCGCCCAGCCATTCTTTTACTATCAGGTCAGCGTCATCTTCCATGAAGTCGAGCTGGTGGATTTCACAGCCGGCAATCGGCTCCATCTCCTGAAGGTCAATCGCCAGAATAGTGCCACGCGATTTACCGCCCTTTTCACCTAATACGTTGGAGCGTTTGACCGCCACCTGACACCAGCCACCGGGGGCAGCACCCAGATCGACAATCCGCGCGCCGGGCACCAAAAAGCGGTATTTGTCATCCAGCTCCATGATCTTGAACGCCGCGCGCCCGCGATAGCCTTCGGCCTTCGCGCGTTTCACGTACGGGTCGTTCAACTGACGCTGCAACCAACGGGTCGAGCTCAGCTTGCGCCCGCGCGCTGATTTCACTTTAACTTTCAGGTCACGTTGTCCGCGCCCTGATATATTCTTTCCTGTCGGCGTTTTGCCCATCAGAATGTTCCTTCTTCAAGCACGCCGTCCGCGCTCATTTGTGCATATAGCAGGCCTTCGCGCAGACCGCGATCGGCCACGCTAAGCCTGTCCGTGGGCCAGCAGCGCATCAGCGCCTGTAAGATTGCAGCCCCCGACATGATTAGGGCAGAGCGGTCATGACCGATACAGGGGTCGACCCGCCTGCCCTCTGGCCCCATGGCGAGGTATTTGTGAATAACTTTGTCGATCTGCTGGCTGGTCATACTCAGCCCGTCCACTTTCGTCCGGTCATAGCGCCGCAGGCCCAAATGGCTGGCCGCGACAGTGGTGACTGTACCTGAAGTCCCGACAATCTGGAACCGTTCTTGCGGCTGGGCAGATTGATAAGGCGTGAAATCCGTCAGGTTCTCCTCAAAGAACCAGCTCATAAGCGCAAAACGCGCTGCGTCGTCTTCGACATCCGAAAATTGGTCACGCAGCGTTGCCACACCCAGCGGTACACTGATCCAGTCCACCACCCTCGCGGCCGGAATATCGGTCGGTGCCTGAACAAACCCGTTATGCAACCGCATGATCGATTGGGCGCGGTCACGCTTGGGCACTTTGGAGATATCGATCCAGACGAGCTCGGTCGAGCCACCGCCGATATCCACCACCAGCAGGTTTTCGGTCTTCGGGCTAACCAGCGGTGCACAGGAGATTACGGCCAACTGCGCCTCTTGTTCAGGCGCGATGATATCCAGACGCAGACCGGTTTCGCGGGTCACGCGGCGCATGAAATCATCGCCGTTGATTGCACGGCGGCAGGCTTCGGTCGCGACAAGGCGCATCCGTTTGACTTTGTTCCGGCGTAGTTTTTGCTGGCAGATGCGCAAAGCCTGAATGGTGCGCGCCATTGATCCGCGCGACAAGCGCCCGGTTTTCTCAAGCCCCGCTCCCAACTGGACGGATTTCGAGAAACTATCCACCACATGAAAACCACCGCCCTTTGGTTGGGCAATCAACATGCGACAGCTATTTGTGCCCAGATCAAGGGCCGCATATAGGTCGTTCGATCTGGACGAAACTGGCGCGGGGCTCAGAACCGTCGGTTTTGTTTGTTCGAGCGCACCCGCACCTTTGGAGCGCTTTGGCGCCATGGTATGCGCCTTTCATTACGAGTTGATGACACGATACGTCTTGCGCGGCTCTGGCGCAAGGACCCGCGTGGGGCAAAGCGTGCCGAATTTAATCAAGCGCATGATCTTCATGTGGGGAATGAGGTTTCGCGCACCTCGCGGCCCTGTAAGGCTTGGGATACACAAAGGTCGCGGATGGTGCCGTTATTGTCGAAAACGACATTCGTGCAGTGCGGCCTATCCGGTAGAGAGATCGAAACGTAATGCAGGTTGGAGGAATCGCGCATGGCTGATGTTGTTGTCGTCTACTGGCGGGATATTCCTGCGCAGGTCATTGTCGGCAAAGGCCGCCGTGGCCAGAAGCGGGTTCTTCCTGAACGCTTCGAGCAGGCCATTGACCGCGCTGCCATGAAAGTGGGCGCAGGCGATACCGATGCCTATCTGGCCGAATGGCGCAAAGCAGCCCCCTATTCAGTTGAAGGCGATGATGCGAACGTGGCTGACGCCGAGGCAGCCCGTCTGGACGCCGAATATGATCGTGACCGTATCAAAGCATTGATTGCAAACGATGGCTGGGCCTGAACGTCCCCGTTTCGATTTTGGAAGGAGCCTGCGCATGGCACTGTTGAATTTTCGCAAAAAATCCGATCCAGCCGATAACGGGGTAAACCCCGAAATCGAAAGCTTTCTTAAGAATTTCTCGATTGAGGTGATGCCCCGCACCGCCGAGAAGATCGAAGACTTCCCCACGCTGCTGCCCACAGGCACCCGCGTCTACATCGCCCATATCGAAGGCACGCCCATCGAAGAAATGGTCGCCACTGCCAAGCGGTTGCACACGGACGGTTATAACGTCATGCCGCACTTCCCTGCCCGTATCATCAAGGACCGTGCCACACTGGCCGACTGGATCGCGCGCTACCAAGGTGAAGCGGACGTAAAGCAAGCGTTGCTGCTAGCTGGCGGTGTTGCTGCCCCCCACGGTGATTTCGCTGACAGTATGCAACTGATGGAAACAGGCTTATTCGATGAAGCCGGATTTACCCATCTGCACGTGGCGGGTCACCCCGAAGGCAACCGCGACATCGACGCGTCAGGCACTGCCAATGTCGATGCTGCCCTGCGCTGGAAGAATGATTTCCAGACGCGCACGGACGCAAAGATGGCCATTGTCACGCAATTCGCCTTTGAAGCCAAGCCGATCATCGCATGGGCTGACAGCCTGCGCGACGCTGGCATCACCCTGCCCGTCCACATCGGCATTGCAGGTCCAGCCAAGCTTCAAACGCTGATCAAATTTGCCATCGCCTGCGGCGTCGGCCCCTCGCTCAAAGTGCTGCAAAAGCGCGCGATGGACGTGACCAAGCTGCTGCTCCCCTACGAGCCGACAGACGTGCTGCGCGAACTGGCTTCCCACAAGGCCGCCAACCCCGACTTCAATATCTCTCATGTGCATTTCTTCCCGCTCGGCGGGATCAAGACCAACGCGACATGGGCGCACACACATGGCGGCGATTCCGCTGTCCCTGCAAACGCCGGATAATTAGGACTGAACATGACCAGAACGATCGTCGAATCCAAAACAAGAACCGCCATCATCGGCTTTGACCAGCCGTTCTGCGTCATCGGGGAGCGGATCAACCCCACAGGTCGCAAGATCCTTGCCGAAGAGCTTGAGCGAGGCGATTTCTCCCGCGTTGAGGCAGATGCGATTGCTCAGGTTGCCGCGGGTGCTAACATCCTCGACGTGAACTCTGGCGCGGTCTTCTCCAACAAGATGGCCGAAGACCCACGCTATGCCGACAACAACTTTGTCGAGCCGATGCTGATGCCGGAAATGATTAGACGTGTCCAAGCTGTCACCGATTGCCCTATCTGCATCGACAGCTCGGTTCCCGGCGCGCTTGAGAACGGCCTTGCAGCTTGCGAAGGCCGTCCATTGCTGAACTCCGTCACCGGTGAGGAAGAGCGGCTGGAGTTGGTGCTGCCACTGGTCAAGAAATACAACGTCCCGGTTGTGGCAATCTCGAACGATGACACCGGCATCTCAGAGGACCCCGATGTCCGCTTTGCCGTGGCCAAAAAGATTGTCGAGCGTGCGGCAGATTTCGGCATCCCTGCATATGACATCGTTGTGGACCCGCTGGTCATGCCGATTGGCGCAATGGCGACGGCAGGCCATCAGGTGTTCACCCTTGTGCGCCGCCTCCGCGAAGAACTGGGTGTGAACACAACTTGCGGTGCGTCCAACATCAGCTTTGGTCTGCCAAACCGCCACGGCATCAACAACGCCTTCCTGCCGATGGCGATGGGCGCAGGCATGACCTCCGCCATCATGAACCCTGTAGCGCTGCCCGTAAACGCCACCAAAATCGCCGAGAAGAAGGCCGAACTGGCTGCCCTTGGCCTAATTTTGCCCGAAGACATGGATGACGAAGCCTTTGTGAACCTGTTCGGTATGGGCTCCACCCTGCCCCGTCCGGGCAAAGAGATGGAAGCCATCCGCGCTGCCAACTTCCTGTTTGACCGTGACCCGCACGGTGGCGACTGGATCAAATTTAACAAAGTTGCTCCTAAAGCAGGCCATGAAGGCCGTGGCCGTGCAGGCCGTGTAGGCGGCCGTCGTCGCGGTTAAGTCGATCAAAAAATTAGATTGGGGGCAGTGCATCGCACTGCCCCCTTTGCGTTACTACAACAGGTTTTTCGCCAGCATCATATGCACGCCTTTCTCGCGGTTCACCGTCTGGGTGATCCGCAGATCTCCAGCGAGCGAACAGAGCATATAGGCCTGCGCACGGCTAATCCCTGCCTTTGCCGCGACTACGGCAATCATGCGGCGCAAGGCAATCTCGACGCATTGATCTAGGTCCGCGTGCATCCCCATGGTGATGATGTGGGTGGGCGTCTCTGCCTGCGGATAGCTCACATCCATTTCGCGCCGAACGGTCAGGCGGAACCGCCCTTGCAGCGCGGTCTCGATCGCTGTCACGCAGACCTCACCATCCCCCTGCGCTCCATGGCCATCCCCGCAAGAAAACAGCGCACCATCAACATGCACCGGTAGATAAAGCGTGCTGCCTACCACCAGTTCCTTATTGTCCATATTGCCACCATGAGCGCGCGGCTCAATCGTTGAGATGCGGCCCCATTGACGCGGCGGCGCCACGGCCATCACACCAAAGAACGGCGCAAGCGGCAGCTTCAGTCCCCAAGGCATCGTCGCCTCCCCCGTCTCAGCATCCAGCGGCAGGATGTTCAGGTGCGTGTCGTCGAAATCCAGCGGAAGCGTGCCAGCCAGCGGGCGGATCACGTTATAACCCCAGTCCTGCCGAAGTTGCACATCAAGGATATCAACCTGCAAGACATCACCCGCCTGCGCGCCGACAACCGTCACAGGACCAGTGAGGATATGACCGGGCATCGCGGGGGGCCCCTCTGCGTGCAGTTCCAGCAACTCGGTCGGGATATGGAAACCTTCAGGGGGCAGCACCTGCGGTCCGCCGCTGACGGTGTTAATGGTGACTTCTGCGCCACTTTCAACCGTCGCGACGGGCGCAAGGCCGGCGTCGAAAAAGCCCCAGTGGCAGGTCTTTGGTCCAGCTTCGATCAGCATTGAAGTATCTCCTTATCGGCCAATGGCATAGGCTTGCATCAAGCGCGGCGTGGCAGTTGCGCGCAGCATGCCATCGGGCGCACGCATGGCGGCAGTCAGACGCCCCACGGTCCACGGCTCTGCCACGGTGACGATATGGCCGCGCGCGCTGATCAGCGATCACCGCCTCGCCCACGTTTGGTTCAATCATCATTTCGCCTGTGGGCACCTCACGCGGGAAAAACGAGCCCTGAAAATGCATTAAGCGAAACAGCGGCGCGTCCATGCCTTCCTGCAAGCCCAACCCGTGATGCACAAAGCGCAAGAACCAGATCAGTTGCCACTGGTCCTGCTGGTCGCCCCCCGGCGTTCCGAAAGCCAGCTGGGTGCCGTCCTTTTCCGCAAGGCTTGGCGTCAGCGTGGTGCGTGGCCTACGACCCGGTGCCAACGAGGTCGGTAGGCCGTCTTCAAGCCAGAACATCTGCGCGCGGCTGTTCAGCGGAAAGCCAAGGCCGGGGATCACGGGGTTGCTTTGCAGCCACCCACCCGACGGCGTGGCGCTGACCATATTACCCCAACGGTCGATCACATCCAGATCCACGGTATCGCCGCGCTTTTCGGTGAGATGGGACATGGTCGGATCTTGTGCAGCGACCTCGCCCACGTCGAAGTCTCGCGCAGCGCGTTCGATATAGCGCTCTGCCAAATGCTCGAACCCAAGCACACGGCCCGGACGTTGTTCCAGCGACGCCTGAGATGTAATAAGCGGACGGCGCGTGTCGTTGTAAGCGTCGCTCAGCAGCTGCTCTATCGGGATGTCGCTTTGCGTGGAATCGCCGTGATATGCCTCGCGGTCGGCATGGGCGAGCTTCATCGCCTCGATCACCGTATGGGTAAACTCCGCCCCCATCGGGTCCATCCCGCCCAGATCAATGCCCTTGAGGATCGCCGGCGCCTGCAACATGACTGGTCCCTGACTCCACGCGTGGGTCTTGTGGACCGTCCAGCCGTGGTAGTCATAGCTCAACGTGTCTTCATACGGCGCTTCCCATCCGGCCATATCACCGCGCGCAAGCACGGCGCAGTGAGCCTGATAAGAGACATCCATGACGCACGCATCGTCCAGATAGTCAAAGATCGCATCGGCAACAAACCCTTCGCGCCACGCTTTGCGCGCGGCATCAATCTGCGCGGTGCGGGTTGCCCCTTCGCTTTGCGCCAAGCGGGCATAGGTCGCCGACAGATCAGGGTTCTTGAACATTGCATGCGGGTCCGGAGCGATACCTTCAGGCGCCCAGACCGCCGCTGAGCTGGGCCAATGCTCGGCAAAATATTCGACCAAACCCGCAATGGTATTGGCCACGCGCGGCAGCACCGGATGACCGTCACGTGCATAGTCAATCGCGGGCTGCATTACCTCATACAACGACAGCGTGCCGTGGTCACGCAGCATCAACATCCAGCCGTCAAACGCCCCCAGAACCACGGTCGCCCAAAGCCCCGAGCCGGGCACAAGCGTAAGTCCCTGATCCTGATAATGCGCTATCGTCGCCGCAGCGGGCGCGACCCCTTGTTCACACAAGACTTCGGTTTTGCCTGTCGTGACTGAATGGAAGATCGCAGGCATATCCCCTGCAGGACCATTGAGGTGCGGCTCTACCACTAGCAAGACCAATGCGGTGGCTACGGCCGCGTCGAATGCGTTGCCACCTTTTTCCAGCATCCCCATGCCGACCGCTGAGGCAATCCAATGGGTCGAGGTGACGACGCCGAAACTGCCTCTGATCTCCGGTCTGGTGGTGAAATCTGACACAAACGCTCCCTCATGGGACAGCCAATCACAAGCTTTCCATGACGTTACGCGCGTATCTGCAAAAGGGAAAGCGGTGAACCCGGCCCAATCCAAGCCCGCAACCATTGCGTTCGTAAATGGACAATGGCGCTATCCAAACAAGCCAACGACCGGCCTTCAGCTGCTTTGCATCCTCCTTTTCAGCACCTCGGATTGCAAGGTCGCGTCAGATTACATCTGGGCCTCCGTTAGAGGATTGGGCATTCTGGGCGGTATTGCACTCCGGCTTCTGTCGTTTCCAGCATACTGCTTGCCCCTGCCGATTGATGGGATTCACAGCCTCATCGTCAGGATCTGGGGACGGCAGGTTACAATCGAATATTCACTCTGAGCTTGAAACTCATTTGCCCCACCAATGCGTGCTCGTGAATGTCGTTCGAACACTTGGATTCAGCACGATCAGCATAATGACGATTGAGAAAAGACACCAAATTGCAGGCATCTCGTTCGGATTGCTGGTAAGTGAGGCCGCCAGAATGGGACCTGCAACCGCGTGAACGACAACAAAGCGCCATGCGCCATACAACAGCGGCACGACGAACGCAGCCACCAAATAGGTCGGAAAGCCGGCATAGAAGCCGTAGATGCGTTCAAAGCCCAGCATCACCCCATTATAGGGAACATCCCATGCAATGTGCCAATCACCGGAGACAGTGCACCATCTGTCAGCACAAAGCGGGCTGCCCGGCAAACACGCCCCAAGAGGCTGATAGGGCACGATCTGTAAAAGCATGACCGCTGTGGATACCGCACATGCAGTATATACCCAACGTTGCGCGCACAGCTTGACCGTCTTTGGGACAAGCTCCATGCCAAAAGCGTTGATGAAGAATGGTTGAATGGCGATGTGCAGATAAGACAGGACCGTCACCGACCGGTTTTCGAGCGTTCCGCATTGGTCCAGCACAGTGTAACCCCAAACCTGCAGCGCCTCCATCAGCGTAAAAAACGCCAGCGTCAGCCAAAATGCTGGCGGATCGCCGCGCCGGAAGGTGATGGCCGTGGCCACCGCACCTACCGCGACCATGGTGGCCGATGCACCCGTGCTCCAACACATAATAATACTCCAGGGCACCTCGATTTTTGACTGTTTTCGCGACGACAGAGCGATTTGAGTACCCTGAAACGCGTCTCAAGACCGTCAGCTGACGGATTGTTGCACCGGGTCTGTTGACGCGCTGCCTATTTTTAGGTGGTTTCTCATGACCTGCGCCTTTGCCCGAGCGTTTCTCACGCCGGGTTTGGGTTGATGCGACGCAACTGGCAGATCGGCGGATGTTGTAGGCGAGATGGAGTGGTTGCCACCCTCCCCAGACGGCATCGGAATGTGCCAAGGTTGTGGTGTTCAACGCCACGCAAAAAAGGAGGACGGCGAAATGAAGTATATGATGATTGGAGTTGATCTGGCAAAGGCAGTTTTCCAGGTCCATGGCGCGCGTCGGACAGGGGAGGTCCAGTTCCGCAAGAAACTCACGCGCAAGCAATTTCCTGCGTTCATGACGCAGCAGGAGCCCAGTATGGTCATCTTCGAGGCGTGTGGCAGCGCACATTATTGGGCTCGTGAGATGGAGGCGCTTGGGCACGAGGTGAAGCTGATCGCACCAAAATACGTGCGCCCGTTCGTGAAGCGGCAGAAAAATGATGCGGCGGACGCCGAGGCAATCGTCATCGCGGCACGCCAGCCGGAGATGCGCTTCGTGGCCCCCAAGACGGTCGAGCAGCATTGCCGGGCGGCGGTCTTGGGGGCCGGGAGCGGCTCGTGCATCAGCGGACCGCCGATGTGAACGCGCTGCGGGCACTGCTGTATGAGCATGGCCATGTGTTTCCCGCCGGGATAGGCCATCTCGATCGCGTGGCAACGCTTCTGGAGGACGAGGCCTCTGATCTGCCTGCGCTGATCCGGGAGGAGTGCCGGGACCTGCAGGCGCAGATTGCAGAGAAAACGGCGCGTATAATCGAGCGCACCACAAAACTGAAGATGCTGGCAGCCCAGTCAGACAGGGCGCGTCGGCTCCAGACCATGCCTGGTGTTGGGCCGCTGACAGCCATCGCGGTGGAGACGTTTGGGCCTGACATGGCAGAGTTCAAGACGGGGCGCGCCTTTGCGGCTTGGCTGGGCCTTGTGCCCAAGCAGCATTCTTCGGGAGGCTTGGGACGCATGACCAAGGCTGGCCAAGCCGATATCCGACGCCTGCTGATCATTGGGGCAATGTCGCGCCTGAATTGGCTTGAGCAGCGCACCATTACGGAGGGCAGCTGGCAGGCGCGCATGTTGGCGCGTAAGCCCAAGATGCTGGTCGCGATCGCGTTGGCCAACAAGATGGCCAGGCAGGTCTGGGCGATGCTAACGAAAAACGAAGACTACAAGGATCCGGCGCTGGCAGTCGCGGCATGATACTCATGTCGAACCGTTAGTACCGGTGCCAAGGGGGTGTGAGAAGACGACGACCTGAATGGGCAAGACGATCGAACAGATCGGGATTGGGAAAACCAGTAAGAACCTGAGAGCAGAAAGCTCGGAGGCGAGATTTGGACCCGATCCGCTGATCACCATCCCGGCCTGCGGCTTTTGAAAATGCCGCATCTTGAGGCCTGACAAAAGTGCGCACTCGATCACACGCCAACAGGGTCAGAAACTTCTTGCATTACGGGCGGCAACCACAAAAGGTACTTCATCCCTATCTTGGCCTTGGCCCGCACCAGACCAATGGTTTTCACGATGGTGCCGCCCATGTCATTCGTCTGCGCGCCAAAGACATGTTCGACCCGGACGCGCACCGATGATTTGGTCTTGTTGCCCTGCTTCGCCCGCTCGCTCAGCGGCTTGCCCCGTTTTCCTTTCCGGTGGATGCGGCTGGTCAGGCCTCGGGCTTTGAGCGTCTTCTCAATCTCAGCGGACCGATAGGCAGAATCTGCCCAAACCCCAGAGGCTGTGTTGCCGCGCATCAGCAACATGCCCACTGCCTGACTGTCGTGGACAGCGGCGTCGGTGACATGATAGCGTCGGATCAGCTTGTGCTTGCGGTCGACGTTCACGTGGTTCTTGTAGCCGTAGTGGCTCTTGCCGTGTTTCTTGGTCCAGCGCGCGTCCGTATATTTCTGTGACCGCTTTGCAGGCTTGTTTTCCCAGCCTTCCGGTTCGTCACCGCCCTTGATCGCCGCATTTTCCTCGCGGGTGTTGTGGTTGCGCGGCACCGGTACGATGGATGCGTCCAGTATCTGCCCGCCCCGCGCGATATACCCCTGCCGCGCAAGGTGACCATCAAAGAGCTTGAACAATTCCTCCACCTTGCCCGCTTGCGCAAGCGCCTCGCGATACAGCCAGACGGTCGTTGCGTCTGGGACCCGATCTCCAAGGCCAAGGCCCAAAAACCGCGTGAAGGAAAGCCGGTCCCTGACCTGATACTCGACCTGGTCGTCTGAAAGGTTGTAGAGCGCGCTCAGGACAAGGGTTTTGAACATCAGCACCGCATCCATCGGCTTGCGCCCGGCGCGGGATTTCCGCTCGCTTTCGGGCTTGCGCCAGACCTGCTCCAGAAGTGGGCGGAACTCCTCCCACGGCACCACGGCATCGATCTCAAGCAGCGGGTCTTTCTTAGCGTCCAGGCTCGCGTAACGGTCCGAAAGATCAAAAAAAACCATCTGCGCCATCACCACATTCCCCTGCCAGTTTACGGTTCAATCATATCGCAGAACCAACGTCAGGGCAATTTTTAGAGGTGCCCTCCATTTTGTATGAACCATGGCGCATTGAAACCGGTTATTCTTGACCTCGATCAATCCGTTCTGCCGCATGGGCGATATTGTCGCTGCCATATGCTGAGCGTTTGCCAGAGGGAGGACCATCATCTTGGCACACGGACAAGGTCGATCGAACCAGCTGCCTGAGAACCAGTTTGTCGCTTCAAAACTTGAAGAGATGGCGGATGTGCTGGAGCACCAATCCGCCTCTGAGTTCCGCATTCGCGCTTACCGAGATGCCGCGTCTTATGTAGCTGCGCTGCCCCAGCCCATCATGAAAGTTTACCAAAAAGAGGGGCGACGTGGGCTGGAGGATCTGCCGACGATCGGGACCTCGATAGCTGCGGCAATTGCCGAGCTTCTGGACAGTGGCAGATTCAGCGTGCTGGATCGCGTGCGCGGTTCAGCTAACTCCGAAAAATTACTGCAAACAGTGCCAATGATTGGTCCTGCGCTTGCTCATCTCATCTACGACACCTTGCACATAGACACGCTCGAGGCATTAGAGGCTGCCGCTATAAATGGGCGCCTAAGCGCAATCAAGGGCATTGGCAAACGCAGGGTAGAGAGCATTCGGCACTCTCTGAACGACATGCTGGCACGGCGACGGCCCCGCAAAACACCGGTGGGCAGCTCCCTCCCCCCGGTTTCGGATATCTTGGCCGTTGATCAGGAATATCGCGAAACTGCCGAAACCCTCCCTGTCATCAAGCCACGCCGCTTTAACGAGACGGGTCTTGCACGCATCCCGATCCTGCATACGGAACGGGGACCCTGGCGGTTCACCGTGATTTTCTCCAATACCGCCTCAGCCCATAAATACCACAGAACCCGCGACTGGGTCGTGATCTACTGTGACCGCGATGACCATCCCGAATTGCAATTGACCGTAGTGACGCAACATGGGGGCCCGCTGGACGGGCGACGCGTCATTCGGGGGCACGAAGGAGCCTGCAAGCAGCACTATGGGCTTTAAACGTCCGTTTTGGTGACCTGTAGAAATGCCTTGCCAGAATTTGAAATGCTCCGTGTCTCCTGCGCACAATCAACATCTACGTCGCTTGGTCGTCAGGTCCCAGTGCTCTTCGGATGTTTCGCACGAATTTGGCCCGCGCCTTTTCGTCAGAGGCCTTTTCAAACGCATCCCGCATTTCAAAAACCAATTCCGTCAGATCATTATGCCAATCCGGCTGACCGATTATACCTGTTGGTATCCTTTGCTTCTGTGCCGGTATCAAAACAGAGCTATCGTCGTGCGACAGGGTCACTTCATCATCGAGTTCCGGCATCACAATGGAATCCGCGACAAGGCCCCGCGCCACCAAGGCCTCTTTCAATGCGATCATCTGGGGTTCTTCGCCATGTGCAGAAACAGCTTCTGGCGGATGGGTTGCCGTTCGGTGATCCAATCAGCGAGTTCCGTTCCGTCGGCATGACCTGAGTAGGCATCAATCGTTCGAATACGGGCTCTGACACTAATCTCTTCACCGTGGATCTTTACGTTTCTTGCACCTTCGGAAAGAATGCGGCCCAACGTGCCAACCGCTTGATATCCGACGAAAAGCACTGTTGCCTGATGCTGCCACAACCATTGCTTGAGGTGATGACGAATGGGGCCCGCCTCACACATACCGCTGGCGGCCATGATAATTGCAGGGCCCGTGATCTTCCCGATCCGTTTGCTTTCGTCGACAGTTTCGGTCGGATGGATCATGGGGCTGTTCAACAGCTGGGGCCCCGCGCTCAGATCCTCCAGATCGCCGGCGTGTTTCTGAAAGACTTTGGTGACCCGAATAGCCAGTGGGGAGTCGAGAAATATCGGGACACTCGGGATTTCGTCAGCGGCCTGCAGCGCCAAAAAATCAGTGATCAACTCTTGGGTACGCTCCACCGCAAACACCGGAATCAGCAGGTGGCTACCATTTTTCAAAGCTTCACAACTTCGGTACGCAGGACACTCCGGCGCGCGATTGTGGTCGTATCGGCCCGCTCGCGGCCACCATAAGTTGCCTCTGAAACCACGTAGTCAAAGTTGGCAGGCGCGTCTGGGTCAGGGTGAAACAGCTTATTGTCAGGACCCAGATCACCGGAGAACAAAAGCCGGAGCGGCTGGCCTCCCTCCCCTTCAATCTCTATCGAAGCAGAGCCCAGAATGTGTCCCGCGTTCCAGAACCGCGCCCGGACATCAAGCCCGACCTGTATCCATTGCTCATAATCCACGCCGCGAATAAGCGATAAACAATCCTCGGCATCCTGTTTGGTGTATATCGGAGAGACCTCAGGCTTTCCGTGACGCAAATTGCGATAGTTGAGCCTTTTGACCTCCATTTCCTGAATGTATCCGCTGTCTGGCAGCATGAAGGTCAGCAGGTATTTTGTGCCTTCGGTGGCAAAGATCGGCCCCTTGAAACCAGTCGAGCCAAGCTTGGGCAACAAACCTGAGTGATCGATATGAGCATGTGTCTGCAACACGAAATCGATTTCGTGCGGATTAAATGGAAATGGCTTGTAGTTCAGCTCTTTGACCGTCTTCGGCCCCTGAAGCAGGCCGCAATCCAAAAGAAAAGTGCATTTTGGCGTTTTCAGGAGGTAGCACGATCCCGTCACGCTCCGCTCCGCAGAATTTGAGACTGACACCATTCATACGTGATCCTGCCTTTTCAAAATAATGTCTTCATTCCGAAGCACCAATCGTCGCAGCCCAAGGGCCGCAACCTTTCCCTGCCAAACCGAAGGTACTTGAAGCTACCCGCAGCTTGCCAGCAACGGATTGATCCATATCAAGAGCCCTTCGCTCATTGATACGGCACTGAACCTGTTCCAAACCTGAACGTCTTGACCTCACCGTGAGGTGAATCGAACCGCCACTTAACCCTTCGCTGCAATCCATTTGAGCTCATTCAGTCCACTCCACAGACACAGACCGTCGACTCCGAACCGGCAATGATCCTACCGGCCGGAACAAGCCCCAGATAAACCGCAACAACATCGCCGACTTCCAAATGCACGATGCACGCGGGAACCAAGCCATCCGCAGGCAAAGGCGCAAACCTGCCGTCCCGCAGCACAGGCGTCACGCGACAGCCAGTAATTGAACAACCCAATTGATGCTGATCAACTGCCCCATATCGGAATGTGAGATGCTGGTGCGAGCGTAACAATCAGGCCTGCGCGGACCCCGAGTTTCCCTGACCACAGCAACGAGAACAGAAAAAGGTCGAACAGATGAAAAATGCCGCCCAGCACAAACAGAACATTGAAATCCGCCTTACAGAGCTTTGGGCACGTCTGGAAAAAGTCGAAGCCGCGCTCGATGAGCCTGCCGATCCAGACCTTGAAGATCAGGCGATCGAACTCGAAGACGATGAGGTCCTTGAGAGTGTCGGCCGCGCAGGGCAACTTGAAATGCGGCAGCTTGAGGACGCGCTAAAGCGGATTGCGAACGGAACCTACGGCGACTGTGCAAAGTGTGGGAAAGAGATTTCCGAGGCGCGTCTGGAAGCTGTGCCGTATACGCTCTTGTGTCGAACCTGTGCCAACAGTGCTGCCAGTTAATCCATTGCTGGCAAACGACTGACTAGGCACGCCTGCCGTCCGGATTGCCTTTCGCGCAGGCGCGTCCGGATTGCTGTCCCAACTCGCTCGGCTCCAGAAGAAATTTTCGTCGTCATGGCGTGCGCGGCACTTCCTGGCCCGCTTTCCAGCTTCGCCATCTTGATTGCACGGCGTCTTGTCTCTGTCTGAGCTTTTGCATCCCGTCCAATACAAATACTCCAGCTGGACCACAGGCATTTGAATAATCGCAAACGACCCGCGATTGATCGAAATCAAGGCCCGCCGCAGGGCGGCGCACCATATTGCATATGAAACCTACTCAAGGAACGTCGAAATGAAAAACGAAAGCCTCTTGGTTGTTATCGGAAAGTCCGCTCGGCCGGTCGATCTGGAACCGCTGAGCGAGAGTGCCCGTGAACACAACCTGCACTTGATCGTCTTGATCGTGGGCGCGATGCCACCGGTCCCAGTCTACACTTACGGTGTCGGCGGATATGGTGCGTATGCTCTGCCTTATGACTGGCAAGCTGAGGTCGATAGTTTGAATTCCGAACTGGAGGAGTTACGAACCGCAACGTCTCAGTATCTTGCCGATCAGGGCGCAAGTGCCGATGTGCGGATCATCAGCGGCGAAGCTGCAGCATTGCCGACCGCCATAGCGCGCGTCGGCCTGACATCAGACACGATCCTAATTGGCGATGACCTGCGCAAGGACGATCGCCTGTTCGCCGATGTCATGCGCGCCACCTTGTTTGGTACGCCTGCAGGTGTGATGCTAAACGCATTTAGATCACCCAAGGCCCTGCAACCCGGATCAGTTTTCGTGGCGTGGAAAGCTGGAGTTCCAGCCGCCCGGGCAGCCCGCGCTGCCCTTCCGCTCCTTCGTACCGCCGAAACTGTTACAATTGCCCTTTTCGATCCGGTCGCGACCCATATGCAGGATGGAGAAAATCCCGGGACGGACGTTGCGGCTTGGCTAACGCATCAAGGATGCAACGTGACGGTGCAACAATATCCAAGCGGCGGTGAAGAAATAGGAACCGTCATGTTGAAACGTGCCAAAGAGTCTGCCGCAGAACTGATCGTCATGGGCGCCTACGATCACTCGCGATTGCGCGAGACCGTTTTCGGGGGAACCACGCGGACACTGATCGACCAACAGGGCTACCCAGTCCTGCTTTGCCACTGATCAGTTTTAGTATCAGGGCCGACCATTAAGGTTTGGGGTGCCGCAAGTTCGCTGCTAAGCACCCCAATTCCAGAGGCAGACCCCCTTCGAAATCCCATAGATACCACGCGTTCAGGAATGCACGGCCATCGGGAATGAATGTGTTCGCCGCGCCCGACCTCGCTCACGAAACTCATGCTCGCTTAGCGGCACCGAGCCATCCAATCGGCCAGCGGGCGTAGAAATTGGTCCATCACAGTCAGCATTCCAGCCAAACCCAATGCGCCGCCAGGCACCCGCCCACCATCACCCCTTCAGCATGGCCAACGATCCACGAGAAGAGCGTCACCCTAACACAAGGGTCGGCAGCATCAGCCTCGGCGCCGGAACACCGGACGCGATGGATACATTCACCGGATCACGATGATCCCGGTGTGTACCAAGGCCCTTGCTCTAACCACCGGCATGCGGCGCCATCTCAGCACAATGTCGCAGGTCTTCCCGCCTAACAGTCATTTGCCTCTCCCGATTTTCGACGTCGTGCAGAAGCGTCTGAATATTCCCAGCATCCTCGTCGCGCGCCCTTCTCGATCATGCAGAGGAAACTGCCCCAGCCGCCAAGGGTCACTTTAAGACGACCGCTAACTAGGATAAGCTGGATAACAGCAACGCCATTTTCGACCGGTTGTCCAAGGGCGCCAGACACGGTCGCGTAATTCTGAAAATCTGACCGGAGGTCACAGCTCCACCGATGGGAAACAACGCAGAACAATCCGATGGTGATGGTAACGGCATTGCGTCACTGATCTGGGCGTTGAACCTCCGGTCACTGTCCGGCAGGACTGTGACACTGGGGGATGCGCTGGATCTTGCGGGTGCGCGGATACACGGAGTTGCAATTCTTCTTATGGCTTTACCCGAGACCATGCCACTTCCCATCCCGAGCTTCGGGGCGATTTTGGGTATTCCGCTCCTCATCGCATCGCTGCACCTGATGGCCTACGGCGAGCGTGGCAACCTGCCAGATCGCGCCCGACGGATACATCTCCCGCCGCGAATGATCGAGATGATGGTGCGGTACCTGACTGACCCGCTCACCCGCGTAGAGCGGATAAGCCATGAACGGCTGCCCGCCCTTGCCCGTCGGGAACGACTGGTGGGCGTGATGTGCGTACTGATGTCCGTGTTGCTGCTAATGCCGGTCCCGCTGATGAATGTACCGCCTGCTATTGTATTGGTTTGCCTTTCTTGGGGCCTTTTGCAGCGTGACGGTCTACTTGTCGGCTTAGGCATTGCCATGGCAGTCGGCGTTGTGATGACGGTCTTTGCTCTTGCCGATCTGATTATTGCAGCCCTTGCCGGGATCGCGACCTGATAGAGCGATCAATGACCGGACAAATGCATTCAGAGATCAGAGCTTCTGAAGTGGAGCGATCAGGATATCGACATCGAAAAACGCCAACGGTTCTGCCTCCGCGCAACAGCTGACCATATCTGCCGGACACGTTAACCTACATCGGCCTCCGGTCCCGCGGCCCAGATCGCCAATGATCTGTTACCCGAGCGGCAATAGGCGAGCACGGGCTTGGGCAGGTTCGCAAATATCCTTTGAAACTCGGAAATATCCGCCTCAACAGGCCCAGTCGGAGCAACGGGCAAGTAGGCCGTTTGCAGCCCCGCGCGGCCTGCGACATCCTCGATCACCTCGAAAAGCGGCTGATCGTCCGCTTCCCCGTCGGGCCGGTTGCATACGATAGATTTAAACCCCATCGCCGCGATTACGGCGATGTCATTTGTTCCGATCTGCGCCGAGACCGAGAACGTGTCGCTTGCCTTACGGATATCCATGATTTTGATCCTTTCACAAACTGTTAAGTGGCACTTTGAGGAAACGCTTCCCGTTTTTGTCAGGATCGGGAAGATGCCCTCCCCGCATGTTCACCTGAAGAGACGGTATGATAAGTTTCGGCATGTCCAGCGCAGCATCGCGTTCGTTGCACATGGCGATGAATGCGGCACGCGTCGTACTGCCCTCGACGTGAACGTTATGTGCCTTCTCATCGCCAACGGTCGTCTCCCACCGGATGTCACGCCCGTTCGGACCGTAGTCGTGGCACATGAACAATCGTGTCTCGTCCGGCAATGCGAGCACTTTCTGAATGGAATCGTAGAGCGTACCGACATCCCCGCCCGGAAAATCCGCCCGCGCCGATCCACCGTCCGGCATGAACAGAGTATCGCCGACAAACGCCGTATCGCCGATCACATAGGTAAGACAGGCGGGTGTGTGGCCCGGAGTATGCATCACCCGCACGTCAAGCGCTCCGACGCCGAATGTGTCACCATCCTCGAACAGGCGGTCGAACTGACTGCCATCACGCTCGAACTCGGTGCCTTCATTGAAGACCTTGCCGAAGGTTTCCTGCACCACCGTAATTTTTGCACCGATACCGATCTTCCCGCCCAGCTTTTCCTGAAGATAGGGTGCAGCGGACAGGTGATCGGCGTGGACATGCGTTTCCAGCAGCCAATCGACTGTCAGCGCGTGTTCGCGGACATGGGCCACGATCGCATCGGCGTGATTATAGGCGATCCGCCCTGCGGCATAATCGATGTCCATGACAGAATCGATGATCGCGCAGCTGTGCGACTTGGGGTCCTTGACCACGTAGCTGATCGTATTGCTCGCTTCGTCAAAGAAGGCGGTAACGTCGGGATTTGGTGGCTCGGCGGACATTGTATCTCCTTTCCTGATTTTCAGGTCGATTTCGTGATGGCGCATGTCATGCCCCGCATCGCGCCGCGCCCGGCAAAAGTGCCCCCCCCACAAGCGCTAGAACGAACAGTGCGACGTGCGGGTCGAGTGCTCTGATACAAACGTTGCGCCCACGCCAACACTGAAACTGCCGACCAAGAGTGCGGGCTAGCAGGCCAATACAGTATTCACCCGCCAATCCCCCCGTCAGCAGTTGCAGCGACACAGGCCCAGTATCAGCGCAATCCTGACGATGAGACGGATACCCTGCCCGCCGCGCGCATATTGATAGTCATTGGTAAACTCTTTTCATTCTCTTCGTTTAGGCGGCTCCCATGCGCCACCTCCGTAATTTTGTCGCACTGGGGGCCTCGGTCTGACTGCCCGTATCCGCTGAGTGCTTCTGTGTCCAACAGGCGCATGATCCCGCGCTTGACCTCTCCCCATCCACGTCGCTGCCCCTCGCCTCGCTGGCGGGACATGACCCCGTGCGGTCGCCGCTTTGGCCGAAATCTGCCGCTGGGTCGCGTTGATCCGTGTCCCGTCGCCCGCAAAGTCAATCAACCGGCCTGCCAACCGCATGTTGATCCGGCGGCACGCCACATTCTCGACCATTTGCATCAGATCCGTGATCCTTTTGGAATATGTCTGAAAGATCAGTCTACGGAACTCTGACGAGCGGATCATCAGATCGTCAAACACTGTCTTAGGAAACAAAAGAAGATCGAGGTCGGTTTCAGTGATTGCGGTCGCGGCGAATGACGAGTCTTCAGGCAGGCAAGCTGTCGTTAGGACGCAGTTTTCACTGGCCTGTGAGCGGTAAAGTACGATTTCGCGCCCCGTTTCTGCCTCCTGCTCTACCCGCAGCGTGCCTGGAAGCAGGATCAGCAAGGCTGCCACATCCCTGCCGGGTGCAAAGACCTCGGCCCCCTGCGGCACGTGCAATTGTCTTGATCGTTTCACGAGGTCTAGGCGCAGATCTGCGGTGACACCCGGAATGTCCGGAAATTCGAATATGCGGGTCAATGAAGCCATTCCTGATCTGATTGACAAGATGGGTCCACTCTAAAGCGGATGTCACGTGCCGAATTGATTTCGGTCAACCTGAACAACAGCATCTTGATACAGGGTTAGAAAGACTTTTCCCCCGCTGGAGATCGCAATGCCACCAGAACCGCGCAAGCACGCCATCGTTTATTACTCCCGCGACGGCCACACGCACCGGCTGGCCCGCCAACTGGCCGATACTCTGGAAGCGGACTTGTTCCGGATTGTCACCAGCCGCTACTCCAGCAATGTTCTGGGCTATTTGCATGCCGGGTTCGACAGCCTGACCGGATGGCTGCCGAGCATCAGCCCGATCCCGGACCTCTCCGGCTATGCGAGCGTGTCACTTGGTGCGCCGATCTGGACGTCCTATCCGGGGACGCCCCTACGCACCTATCTGGCGACCCGCCCAAAGCTTCCTGACATCGTCGGTATGTTCGCGACCAGCGGCGGGAACTCTGCACAAGACAAGGCCTTTTCAATAGCATGCGGCACCATGGATCGCCCGTTTGTCGCGACATTCAGCGTTCCCAACTCCCTCGATCAGGCTGCGGCCGATATGCGGGTCACCGACTATTGCAACGCGCTCGTGACTGCTGTGGGTACGGATCTTTCGACATGAAGGATGCCGCGCTGCAGACGGTATTCAGAACCGAAGGGATAACGAAGGTCTATGCCTCCGGCGTACTTGAAGTGCGTGCACTCGACGGCGTCGACCTAGAGCTGTTCACCGGCGAAATGACCGTCCTTCTGGGCCCTTCCGGCAGCGGAAAATCGACTTTGCTCAACATTCTCGGGGGGCTGGATCATGTGACGTCGGGTCGGGTCTGGTTTCGCGATACCGAGCTGACAGGAATGACCGACCGCGGTCTGACCAGTTACCGGCGCGACCATGTAGGTTTCGTGTTTCAGTTCTACAACCTCGTGCCCAGCCTGACGGCGCGGGAGAACGTGCAACTGGTCAACGACGTGGCCCGCGACCCGATGCCCGCCGAAGACGCGCTGGCACTTGTCGGGCTTGAGGCGCGCATGGACCATTTCCCATCCGAGATGTCGGGGGGCGAACAGCAACGCGTCGCGATCGCACGCGCCATCGCAAAACGCCCCGAAATTCTGCTCTGCGATGAACCGACGGGCGCATTGGACAGCAAGACGGGCGTTCAGGTTCTCGAAGCTCTGAGGCAGACAAACGACCGGTTCGGCACGACGACTGTGATCATTACGCATAACGCCGAGATCCGGAAAATGGCCCACCGGGTGATCTATTTCCAGGACGGGCGTATCGCCGCAATAGAGCGCAACGAACATCGCCTCGCCCCTTCGGACATCGTGTGGTAAAACAGATGCACGCCATCGACCGCAAACTGCTGCGCGATTTCCGTCGCCTCTGGGCGCAGGTGTTGGCCATCGCGCTTGTGCTGGCTTGCGGTGTCGCCATCCTTCTTACGTCTTTCGGGATGTACCGTGCGCTTGAAGACACGCGCACGGCCTACTATGAACGCAACCGGTTCGCAGATGTCTTTGCCGCGACACGCCGGGGCCCCTTGTCCCTGCTTGGGGAAATCGAGGCGATCCCCGGTGTTCAAAATGTGGAGATGCGGGTCACCGGCGATGTGATCCTAGATATTCCGGATCGCGTTGAACCTGCGGTGGGGCGCATTCTATCGCTTCCCGACGGGGACGAACCCCGGTTGAACCTGCCAATCCTGCGCAGCGGGCGGTGGCCTGAAACCATGTCTGAAATCGCCGTCAACGCCCCTTTTGCCTTAGCCAACGGCTTTGTGCCCGGCGATACACTTGCGGCCAATATTAACGGGCGCAAGCGCGACCTGACGATCACCGGCACCCTGTTGTCCCCCGAATTCATCTATACCCTGGGTCCCGGTGCCCTGATGCCCGACAATCGCACATTCGGCATCTTGTGGATGCGACGGACGGAGGCCGCGGCCGCCTTCGATATGGTCGGCGCTTTCAACGGCGTTTCTTTGACTGTGGACTCCACGGCGCACGTCGAAGCGATTATTGACGCGCTCGACGATCTTCTGGCCCCCTTCGGCGGGTTGGGCGCATATGGTCGCTACCAGCAGCAGTCAAACGCCTTCATTGATGCCGAAATCAAACAATTACGCAGCATGGCTATGATCCTACCGCCAGTCTTCTTCGGCATATCGGCATTTCTGGTCGCGATGGTGATGGGCCGCATCGTGACGCTGGAGAGGTCGGAGATCGGGCTGCTGAAGGCGCTGGGCTACAGCAACCTTGAAATCTGCATCCATTACCTGATGCTGGCCGGACTGATCGCACTGACGGGCATTGTGATCGGTTGGGCGAGCGGAACATGGCTCGCGCGGGAGTTGGTAGTGCTATACGCTGGGTTCTTCGACTTTCCCTTCCTGATCTTCCATGTCTCGCTTTGGATTTATGGGCTGGCGGGACTGTTGGCGGTCACCACGACAACACTGGGTGCTGCGCGCAGCGCGCTGATTGCCGCACGGCTGGCCCCCGCTATCGCGATGCAGCCGCCTGCCCCACCAAAGTTCCGGCGCAACTGGATCGACCGCGCAATGGCCCGCGCGCGTCTTTCGCAACCGACGGTCATGATCCTGCGCAGCCTCACGCGCTGGCCCGTGCGCAGTGCCATGACGTCGCTGGGCCTGTCACTGGCCGTGGCAGCTATGATGACGGCATCGTTCATGACCGACGGGCTGGACTACGTCATCGACAGCGCGTTCTACCAGTCGAACCGGCAGCACGCGATGCTGCTGTTCGCGCAGGACGTGCCGGTGTCGGTCCTACAAGAAGTGGCGCGGCTGCCCGGTGTGCGCCAAGTGGAAGGCCAGCAATATCAAGCCGCGAAGATTCGCTACCGTCACCACGAAAAACGGGTGGTGGTCGAGGCACGGATGCCAGGCCCCGATCTCAGCCGGATCATTGTGCTGGACGGGACGACAGTGGATGCGCCAGCTGGCGGTATCCTTCTATCCGAACGCCTGGCCGGGCAACTTGAAGTCGGTGAGAACGATGTGATCACGGTAGAGTTTCTGAGCGGTAATCCCGGCACCTACGATCTGATCGTTGCAGGTGTCGTGCCACAGTATCTAGGCCTTGGTGCTTATGTCGATCATGCCTATCTCAACCGCCTGTTCCGGCAAGCACCCCGCATTTCAACAGCAATCGTAACACTCGACGAGACCCGCTTCGACGAACTGTATACCGCGATCAAGGACATCCCAAAATTGACCGGCACCATCATGATGACCCAGACCCGCCGGTCGTTTCAGGAAACGATACGCCAGAATGTTAACATCATGATCACAGTCTATGTCATTATTGCCGTGCTGATTTCGATTGGAGTGGCTTACAATAGTGCCCGGATCCTGCTGTCAGAACGCGCCCGCGAGCTGGCAAGCCTGCGTATCCTCGGGTTCAGTCGCGCTCAGGTATCATACATACTGGTGGGCGAATTGATGATACTGGCGGTGATCGCGCAACCCATTGGCTGGATGTTGGGGCGGGTGCTTTCCGAACTGATGGTGCGAGGTTTTTCCAGCGATCTCTTCAGCCTGCCGCTGATCCTCAAGCCCGCGACTTTCAGTACTGCAAGCCTGATCGTGCTGGCGTCTACACTAGCCGCCGTTCTGGTGGTGCGGCGGCGGTTGGACCGGCTTGATCTGGTCGCCGCGATGAAAACAAGGGAGTAACACAATGCTCAACAACGGACCGAAACCAAGAACGATCATCGTCTCGTTGATTGGGATCGCATTTATAGGCGCAGCGCTTTGGGTAAGCTTCCGATCGGATCCCGTGCCCGTCGATCTGCATACGGTCACATCAGGCCCCATGCGGGTTACCATCGATGTTGACGGCAAAACGCGGGTACGCGACGCCTATGAAATCGCCAGTCCGATTGCGGGCTTGACCCGCCGGTCGCCTGTTTCGGTGGGCGATACGGTGATTGGCGGTCAGACCGTGGTGGCTGTCGTGGATCCGGTATCCCCTGGACTACTGGACACCCGCAGCAGGCTTCAGGCCGATGCGCAGATCAGCGAAGCCGAAGCAGCAATGCACGTCGCACAAACCGATCTGCGCCGCGCCCAGCAGGAACAAGCCCACGCGCAGTCACAGTTTGAACGTGCCCACACCCTTGTGCAACGCGGCTTCAGCACCATCACCCAGCTTGAGGACGCCACCCAGAGGCTAGCGGTCGCAGACGCCACCGTTGAGGCTGCCAGCGCCCGCATCGATATGGCGCGCGGGGCCCTGAACCGTGCCGAAGCCGCCCTTGTGGAACACGGCGTACCGGATGGAGCCGATGATGCCTGTTGCGTCCCTTTGCTGGCACCTGCAGATGGTGTGGTCCTTGAGATCGATGTCGTCAGCGCCCGTCCGGTAAGTGCCGGCACCCGTCTGGCGACGGTTGGCGATCCCGGCGACATCGAGATCGTGGCAGACCTGCTGTCGAGTGATGCCGTAGGGCTTTCTCCGGGTGCTCTGGCCATCGTCGAACGATGGGGGGGCGACGCGCCACTGATGGCGCAACTGCGGCGGATCGAGCCGAAGGCCCGCACCGACGTGTCCGCTTTGGGCATCGAGGAACAGCGTGTGGATGCGATGTTCGAACTGACTTCCGAGCCTGCGGAGCACGCTGGTCTCGGTGACGGCTTTTCGGTATTTTTAAGGATTATCGAGTGGCAGGCCGAAGATGTGCTGCAAGTCCCGCTCAGCGCGACCTTCCGGGTAAACGGTAACTGGGCGGTCTTCGTGGTCGAAGATGACGTGGCCAAGCAACGCGCAGTTGTGCTGGGGCCAAGCGCCGCACGAACGGTTCAAGTGCTGGAAGGACTTTCTCCAAGAGAGGTCGTCGTGACCCACCCATCGGACGCCTTGAGACACGGTAAAAGGATTGTTGAACGGTAGTGTGGACACAATGAAGCCGACCTCCGTAGGTCGGCTTCAGGCGGCTCTGATCACGGACTAGACAGGCGACGCGTCAACTCTTGGGTTTCAGGTCGGTCTGCAAATCCTCTGCCATCTGGCCAGTCAATTCCACTAGCTTCCCGGTTTCGGCATGATATTGGTCGAATGCCTTTTGGAGGAATTCGGCCTGCACATGCTGGACCTCGACCATCGACTTGCAATTCAATAGCGCGTGCTGCGTTTTGGCATCTTCCTTGATGCGATCCGCAACGAAGGTCGTGATCTCACTGCCCAGGTCGGCGACACGCTCGAACCATGCGGTGCCCATCCAAGCCGTAGGTGCCAGTGGCTTGAAAACGACAAATGGGTCGAACGCGGCCGATGCCTGCTTTGAGGTTTCGGGTTTCTTTGTCATCTCGTTCTCCTTGGGTTCTGAATCGGGTGCGGTGCAAACTTATGACCTGAGGGATAGTCGGTCTTGATCGAAATCAATCGCCAAGGGCCAGAGATAGCAGCGGCAAAAGCTCGAGCACATCGTTCACACTAGGTCAGGTCGTTACTCGCAATAAAATCCGCGCGAGGAACACCAGTTTTTGATCTCCATCAATCCCTCGGTGTGAAAATGGGCTTCAATAGAAGTCCAGCGCGTGATTTGAGGCGCAAGACAAGGACTGGACCGAGACGATAAAATGCGAAGAAATGACAATGCCCGGTAATCAGATCGCTGGCATCCTATTTCATAAAGTCGGCGCAGGACGGGGCAAACCAATCGACACCCATGGCATGATGAACTCACTGTTCGGTCAGGAGGCGCTGAGGATCAACTCCGATGGAACGCGCGCCCTTGGCGGAGCCAGAGAAGTGCCCGAATGTGTCCCGACCATAAACCGCTTTTCCAAAGAGGTGAATCCAATCCAATTCGCGAAAGACAGGGACATCTGTGACGACCCAGGCGCTCCGGAGGGATCGTCGATCAAACGCTATCACGAAGCCGCAAACGTCAATCGGTTGGATGCTACTCAAGCTACGCGGGGAGGATAATATGTGGGGCAATGCCATGAGGATCGCACGGATACGCGGCTTCGACATCAAGGTCGACGCCAGCTGGTTCCTGATCGCAGCACTCATCGTCTGGAGTCTTGCGACAACCTATTTCCCGACCGAGCTGCCAGACACCGGAACCGCAACGCTTTTTGCATCGGCGGTACTAGCGATGCTGGGTCTTTTCGCATCGCTTATCTTGCACGAACTGGCCCATGCAGAAGTCGCCGCACGTTTTGGGTTACGCATCTCGGGCATAACCCTGTTCTTGTTCGGCGGAGTCGCGGAAATGCAATCCGAACCGGCAGGCGGCACAAGCGAATTCTGGGTTGCCATCGCGGGCCCAATTGCCAGTGTTTGCCTTGCGCTCGCGTTTTGGTTCAGCGCCCAGATCGCTGACGTTATCAGCGCGCCCGACCCCGCGCGTCTAATTCTGCACTATCTTGCATGGATCAACCTGATACTCGCGATCTTCAATCTGCTTCCTGCATTTCCCATGGACGGCGGTCGCGTCTTACGAGCGTGGTTATGGACGCGGTCAGGCAACCTATTAGAGGCGACCAGACGCGCAACAACTGTATCTGCCGCCTTTGCCTACGTCTTCATGGGGATCGGCCTTTTTGCTGCGTTCACAGGCACTCTTGCTGCCGGTCTCTGGCCAGTGCTTATTGGCCTGTACCTGCTCGTCACCTCGCGCGCGGCGCTGGCGCAGCTTGAGACGAAGACTGCGCTGGACGGGCAAACCGTCGCTGAATTAATGACAAAGCACCCCTGGACGGCCAATCCGGGCCAATCGCTCTCGGATCTTGTAAACCGTGTTTTTCTTGCGCATGGCATAAGCTTCGTTCCGGTTGTCGAGCGTGGCACCTTGTTGGGCTATGTCGATCTCCAGATCGTTCGGAAGATTGATCAAGATAACTGGACCACGACGACCGTCGAGGACGTGATAGAAAGCGTCAATGCGGGCAACACCATTCCGCCCCAAATGTCCGGTCTAGATCTGATGTCTCTCATCATGAAAACCGGTCGGAGGAAGTATATCGTTGCAGACGAAAACCAACTGATGGGCGTGATCACCCTATCCGATGTCTTGGGCTATCTGAGCGTTTTCCGCGAGGTTACCACCCCATTACCCAAAACAATGGTCAATTAATCAGGAATTTGCAATCATCGGGCGATAGATGCCAGAATCGGATTGCAAACCATGAACACGGTCGATGACCGCGCGCTTCTGCTCGCATTGCTGGACGCAGCAGTCGATGCCATCATCGTCTCGGACAGGGATGGCACGATTCTGAGATTGAACAAAGCCGCCGCCGCGTTGTTTGGCTATTCCGTCGAACGCCTGATGGGACAAAATGTCCGCGTCCTGATGCCGACAGACATGGCGGTGCGGCACGACGGCTTCTTACACAATCATCTGAACACAGGCGAAAAACGCATAATCGGCATCGGACGCGATGTAGAGGGTTTGCGTGCGTGCGGTAAGGTATTCCCCCTGCATTTGTCCGTCGGACGTGCGGATATCGAAGGCAAGATCGCCTTTGTTGCGATCCTGCACGATCAAACTCGCAGGAAGGCCGCCGAAGAGGCATCGGCGCGGTCACAGCGCATGGACGCCATCGGCCAGATGACCGGCGGGATTGCCCATGACTTCAACAACTTGCTGACGGTCGTGATAGGCAACCTCGAGCTTCTCGAAATGTCAGAGACTGCCGAAAAAAGCGGCGCGCTGATCACCGATGCTCTGGAAGCGGCTGAAATGGGGGCGGACCTAACCTCGCGATTGATGGCGTTTGCGCGCAAGAGCCCCTTGCAATCCGAGGTGATCGCAGTGAGCGATGCTGTCTTGCAGTCTCTTGCACTGCTGAAGTGGACCATAGGGTCGCACATCTCAGTCGAGGCATCTTTGGCTGACGACCTTTGGTCCACGCGCGCCGATGCGACGCTGTTGCAGACCGCCGTCCTGAACCTCACACTCAACGCGCGGGACGCGATGCCGGTAGGCGGCAAGATATTCCTTGAGACCCGAAACGTGACTTTGTATGACCCCTACCTCGCCGAAGAGATCGGTGTAGAGCCCGGTAGCTATATCTGCCTGTCGATCAGCGACACCGGCGAGGGTATGTCTCGCGAAACCCGCATCCATGCGATCGAGCCGTTCTTCACGACAAAGGCTGTCGGCGAAGGCACCGGGCTTGGACTGTCTATGGTTTATGGCTTTGTCAGGCAGTCCGGCGGCCAGCTTACTATCTACAGCGAACCAGGTCAGGGAACGACCATCAGCCTGTATTTCCCGGCGCTGACTGATGCGAGCGTGGATACCTCTGCCGCACAAAATCCAGAAGATGCGCAGACACGTATCGGGACCGGGCAACTAATTCTAGTCGTCGAGGACGACGCTCGCGTGATGCGGCTGTCAGAGGCGCGACTACAATCCCTTGGATTCGGCTGCATAACGGCGACAAGCGCCGACGCTGCATGGGATATTTTGCAGGATCGCGAAGATATTGCATTGGTCTTTACTGACCTTGTGATGCCGGGAACGATGTCAGGGCATGACCTTGCCATCCGCATTGCGGCACAAAAACCGGACGTGCGGGTGTTGATGACATCGGGATTTTCCGAAGGCGTATTGCGAGACGGGCGTATCGGCGCGGCATCCTCGGTCCTGCGCAAACCCTACCGTCAGGCCGACCTAGCCCAAGCGGTTCAAGCCGTGCTGCTAGACCGGTAATCCTGCTCAACCGGGCTTTCGGTAAGAATGTATCCGATGCCGCGTACCGTCTTGATGAGTAATGGGCGTGCCGGATCCCTTTCGATCTTCTTGCGAAGGCGTGCGACCTGATTATCGATGGCGCGATCCAGCGGCGCCCAGTCTGGCCCGTCGATCAGATCCATCAAACGGTCCCGCGACAAAGATCGTTTTGGGTTATGCAGAAAAGCCGAAAGCAATCGGAAGTCGGCAGTCGTCAGATCACAGTCCTTACCGCTACGGTCGGTTAGTACCAAGCGGTCAAGGTCAACAGTGAGACCATCCAAACAAAGCAAGGAGCTGATCGCCGAGGTATCGGAAATCTGAACAGTCTGGCTTTTGGTGCCGTTTTCGGTCCGACGCAGGACCGCGCGCACCCGCGCCAGAACCTCACGCACATGAAACGGTTTTGTCAAATAATCGTCCGCGCCCAGTTCCAGACCCACGACGCGGTCAATTACATCATCCTTACCAGTCACCATCATGATCGGAACGTCGTGATTGCGACGGATATCCCGGGCAATATCCAGCCCGTCCTCATCGCCCAGATTGAGATCAAGCGTCACGAGATCGGGGAAGTCGCGGCTAAATGCACGGCGTACACCTTCGCCATTCTCCGCCTCTTCCACCAAAAAACCGTCCCCTTCAAGGCATCGTCGAAGAAGGGCACGGATTTTGAGGTCGTCATCGACGACGAGAACTTTTTTTTGAGACATGAAGGAAATCCAATCCAATCTATCCACTATACCCAGATTTCCAAGCTATAGCTACCCGCCACGGTTATTCCGGCGGAAAGACACAAATTGATACACTTTGATACCTAAGCCGATGTCCGGCTGCGACGATCAGGCAGGAAAGTGGTTTCGAAGCCAATTGGGGGACGAACCATGTACGTAACACTTTCATCCAAACAAGCACCTGCCTTCCTAGCCTCCGATGTCGACCAGCCATGCCGGTCTGTGGTTACGTCACTAAGTCCGAGGCGGCATGAAGCGGGCACGCATCTATTTCGTGAAGGTGACGAAGCCACCCATGTCTATGAGGTACTATCCGGCGCTCTGCGTCTTACGCGCGTGCTTAAAAACGGGCGTCGGCAAGTCATCGCCTTCGGCCTGCCGGGCGACATTATTGGGTTTCCGAACGGCGATCTGCACCACACCGACTGCGACGTCATCGCCACCGCTGAAATCGTCGCCCTTCGTCGCCGGACACTTGAAACCGGCGAGGGTGATCCGGAAACGCATAAGCGGTTACTTCGCGCCGCATTGCACGAGATAAGCGCCATGCAGGACCATTTTATGATGCTCGCGCGCAAGTCCGCAATAAGAAAGGTCGCATCCTTTTTGATTGCGCTGTCTCAGCGCACTGGCAAACCGATCGGCAATTACACAACATTCCCGTTGCTCATGAGCCGTGCCGATATCGCTGACTTTCTGGGCCTGACCATCGAAACTGTCAGCCGGTCGTTCAGCCTTCTGCGCAAGAACGGGGCAATCACGCTGGAAACGCCACAGATCGTCCTCATCAAGGACATGCAGGCCCTGATCGACGTCTCGCAGGACACCGATTAAGCGCGCAGGTCAGACCACTCCAACCTTCAAGATATGGTCGTACACCAGCTTATCGAAGTCGAAAGCGATATCACCTACGGCTATCTGAAATTCCAGGCAGCACAGGTGATATCGCTTCGATCATCGGGTCAATGACCTTATCCGTTGCGGCGATCGTGCAACTTCAATCCGGCCACATGTCGCGGATCGACTGCGGAAAGCCTGCTTTGACATCACTGACTTCACCCTCTGATATCTTGCTATTGATGGTCCGGAACACGGCGACGATGTCTTCCAGACCGCGCCAGCCCTGAACGTCACCGACCTGTTTCTCGATAGCGCCGATGAAATGAACGGCATTTCTGTCGCGCACAGGGGTATGGGCAGGCTGCCATCCCTCGAAGAACATCCCTCGGATCAGCAGGGGCATCTGTGCTGACAGCTGTGCCATCTCTTCATTGTTAAGATGATCGCGAATGAGCGCCAAGGTCACCCGCAAGAGACGTGCCGCATCGCGGCTGCTCCCCCAATCCAGGCGCTCGCGCAATTCGTTGATCCATTCGTGCGTCAGTTGCACCGTATGGTCGATCACTTCCAATCCCTGAGCAGACATAATGTCCTCCTATTGCGGGTCACGTTCAATTGGACGCATATCGACATCCATCGTAGGGCCGACATTGCCCACCAAAAATTTGAATAGCGCCATTGTCATTCCTCCGACGCCCAGTAGAACCAGCGCGAAATTTGCCATCCAACCCAGCACCGGGATGAAGTTCAACAGCGCGAAGATGGTCACACCAATCACCAGCGCCAGCAGCCGCATCCAAATCTCCGGATGCTCTGCAGAGCCGAGGCCACGCATCACCCGCATTGCCAGAACGTAAACCCCGAGAACGTATCCCAGCGTCCAGAAGGCGACGATGCCAAGCAAAACGATCGGCACAAGCGGGATGCCGACGACCGCCAGTGCGCTGACCGGCACCAGGCCGAACAGTATTGACAGACCGATCACACCCCAGAGCAGCGCCATTCCGGGCCGCGCTTCGATATGCTGCCGCAGATGGCGAACCTGCTTCGGTGCAAGCGTAAGAAACAGCGCGCCGATCACGGTAAACAAACCAAGTGTCACCAGAAAACCGCTCAGCAACGAAAAGAAGGTCGGCAGCACAGGATATTCCCACTCGGACCACATCTCGTGCGCCCCGCCCATCATCTCTCTGCGCTGATAGGGCTCGAAGGTCACGCGATCCGCAGGCACAACACGCTCCGGAATATTTAGGCGCGCGGGTGCAGAATATGTCAGCGTGCCGCCGATACGCGCGTCAGGGCCGAACGTCAGCGTTTCGCCTGCAAGCAAAACATCACCTGAGACTTCGGAGTTAAGTGTTACCTCGCCTCCCGCGGCTACCAGTGCGCCCAAGACGCGACCGTCGATCGTGACCCAGCCCCCCGCAAGGCGGGCGTTGCCCGCGACTTCAGCCCCAGAGCGGGTTCTAACACTGAAACCCGACGCACTAAGATCGCCTCCCACAGGTCCGCGCAGGCTGACGGAAAACCCCATCGCATAAAGATCGCCACCCGTTGTCGCATCCACGTCGATATCGAATCCGGCTGCATGGGTATCCTGTGCAATTGCGCCGTCGAGCGACACAGTTGCGCCGACGACCAGAACATCGCGGGTCGCCTCGATGGGCGATCCTGCCTCGCCAAAGCGCAAGACATCGCCACCGATCGTGCGATCAACCGTATCCGTGAAACCGGGGCCCGCCACGGCAACCAAAAACCCCGCAACAAGTGTGCTCTTCATTCCCATCATTGCCTCCTCTTCCGGTCGGTAGTCCGAAAGAGTGTGCAGGCGCGCGCATACCTGCCAGTTGATCATGATCAATTAAGACTGACGATTCCGCCATAAAACTGTGTGTGCCCAAGAAGGCAACGCACATTTTCAAAACGAAGGTCATTGATATGTCGAAAAAGAACCGCACACCCCAAGCGTCCGCGGATCCGGTTGGATAGCCCTTAATCCAATCATTCCAGACCGAGTTGAACCGCCTGTTCGATCGTTTCAACGCCGCACCACTGGGCGCTGTTCACAAGGTCATGCCGGTGCTCGACATCGCTGAAACCGAGGATGCCGTAGAAATTACCGCCGAGATTCCGGGTGTTAAACCCGAAGATCTGGATGTTTCGATTTCGGACGAAACGCTGATCCTCAAGGGCCAGAAGAGCGACGAAAGAGAAGACCGCAGCAAGGACTGGCATCATGTTGAGCGCAGCTTCGGAAGTTTCCGTCGACATGTCCCTCTCGGGTTTGCGCCCAAGGACGGGAAAGTCGACGCAAAGTTCGAGGGCGGTGTCCTATACCTACGCATTTCCAAGCCTGCAGACGTGGCAGGAACGGCCAGAAAGATCGACGTCACGGGGGCCTGAGAACTGAGCGGACCCCTATTTCATGGGGTCCGCATCACCAGCTCCCCCTCCATTCCTAACAAAAAGGAACATCCCATGACGATCAAGACCATTCTGGCCTGCCTCACAGGCGACACTGGCGCGGACAGCCTTATGCGGGCCGCAAGCGCCCTCGCCCGCCGCCATGACGCACATCTCATCGGACTGCACACTATAGAATCGTTGATGATCTATCCGGGGATCGTAATGCATATCCCCGATACGGTGTACGAAACCTACGGTGTGTCGCAGAAGGAGAAATCCGCCGCGTTGAAGGCACTATTCGAGCGATATACACATGCCGAGGACTTCGTTTCTGAGTGGCGCCTACTCGCGAGCGGCTCCGAAACCGCCGCCGACCGCATCGTTGAAAGCGCACGATGCGCCGACATCGTATTAATGGCCGCCGCCGCCCCAGAAAGCGACAACTACGCCAATGTGCACCTTATCGAAACCGTGATCCAGGATGCCGGACGCCCAGTGATCGTCATCCCGTCAAATTTTGACGCAGACGCGCTGGGGCGCTCTATCCTGATCGGGTGGAACGGCACACGCGAAGCTGCGCGAGCCGCCCACGATGCCCTGACCGTGCTTCAGGACGGCGATACGGCACATATCCTGCGGGTGAACGACAAGAGCCAGATTGCGGATCATGATGCAACATCGAACGATCTGGCGGCTGTCTTTGCCCGCCACGGGATCGACACGACGCTGGTGCACAAAACATGGGAAAAGCCCGGCGTCGCGGGAGCCCTCAACAAAGAGGCCTTTGAGAAGGGTGCGGACATGATCGCAGTAGGCGCCTTCGGCCACTCCCACGCATATGACTTCGTGATTGGTGCCGCCACGCGGGATCTTCTCCGCGGTTCGGACCTGCCCGTGATGTTCTCACGCTGAGTTCGACGCAACGCGGCTACATCGCGGACGACACAACACCGCAAACATGGGTCCGGATCATTGTAGCAGGGTTCCGGCCCACTGTACGCGCACGGGAACAATCCGACGCCGAGCGCCAAAACTCCCTTATCGGGTTTTGCGCTGCTGCTGATTTGACACTGAACGGTTTATGCACATCCGCGTCGCCGTTAGCTCCCGAATGACACGGAAGAACGGTATATAATTGCGCGAAACGGGCGTACTTAAGTGCCGATAAGGGAGTCCTGAACATCGCATACGGGACCGTTCAGGAGCGCGATCACCAGTTGCAGCACCAACGCAGTGGCTGTTGCCTCCTTGTCTGACATAGCCAAGCCGACTGTAGAAAAAATCCAGTTGATCAAGGTGAAGACAACAAAACTGACAGGTGTCTTAGGTCTATTCAGAAGCGAAAATGGTGAACCCAGCTGGATTCGAACCAGCGACCTCTGCCTTCGGAGGGCAGCGCTCTATCCAGCTGAGCTATGGGTCCACTAAGGGCGGTATAGTAGCAAGGACCAGCCCCTGCAATTCAAAAAACGGTCACGCGAAAAGTTCATGCGCCAGTTCAAGCGCTTCGATCAACGTGTCGATCTCTTGGGTGGTGTTGTACATGCCAAATGAGGCGCGACAGGTGGCGTTCAGCCCCAAATGCTCCATCAACGGTCCGGTGCAATGTTGGCCCGCGCGCACAGCGACGCCCTTTTTATCCAGAATGGTCGAGATGTCATGCGCATGGGCCGCACCGTCCATAGTGAAGCTAAAGATCGCCGCCTTGTCTGATGTTGTCCCCTGAACCTGAATCCAGTTGAGGCCTGCCAACTTCGTTACAGCATAATCACGTAACGATGCCTCATGAGTTGCGATATTTTCCAGCCCGACGCCTGTCATATAGTCCAGCGCCACCCCAAGACCGATGGTCTGGACAATACCAGGGGTGCCAGCCTCAAATTTCATGGGCGCATCATTATAGGTCACCGTGTCTTTGGTGACTTCGCGGATCATATCACCGCCGCCGAGGAACGGACGCATCTCGTCCATGCGGTTAGCTTTGACATAGATCGCGCCGGAACCGGAGGGACCATAAAGCTTATGGCCCGTCACGCAGTAGAAATCACAACCGATATCCTGCACGTCGACAGGCATGTGTACCGCCGCCTGAGAGCCGTCCACCAGAACAGCCACCCCTTTGGCATGCGCGGCCGACGTGATGGTTTTCACGTCAACAACAGTGCCTAACACATTGGATATATGGGTAATTGCAATCAACTTGGTGTGCGGCGTAATCGCGTCGATCACCGCTTGAGGGTCGAGTGCCCCAGTGGCGTCCACATCGACCCATTTGATCACCACGCCCTGCCGCTCGCGCAGAAAATGCCAAGGCACGATATTGGCATGGTGCTCCATCACGCTAAGAATGATCTCGTCGCCCGCCTCCATGCGCGGCATGGCCCAGCTGTAGGCAACCATATTGATCGCTTCGGTGGTGCCAGAGTTAAAGATGATCTCATCTTCGGAGGCGGCGTTCAGAAACGCGGCCACCTTGCCACGCACCGCCTCATACTTATCGGTTGCTAGATTAGAAAGATAATGTAACCCACGATGAACATTCGCATATTCGTGGGAGTAGGCGATGGTTATGGCGTCAATCACCACCTGCGGCTTTTGCGCTGACGCCCCATTGTCGAGATAGACCAGCGGCTTGCCGTTCACCTGCCGCGACAGGATCGGAAAATCAGCGCGAATTTCAGCAATATCATACATTTGAAGGTACTCCCAAGGCGCCAAGACCAATCAGCCCCGCCAAAATAGCAAGCCCGAAAACAATTCCCACAGCCGCCAACACCACAACACCAACGGCGTGCAGGACAGTGGGCAGATGGAGCGCTTCGGTAATGAAGTTAACCGTAATCCAAAGCCCCAGAATACCGACGCCGAGCGAAAAAAGTTGCCCCAATACTGGCGAAGCAACCATCAGCACAAACATCACCGCTTGTGCAACAGCACGCAGGGCTTGGAGCCAGACAAGCAGCGCCAAGAGGTCACCCAGATCGCCATGCCCGCCAATAGCGCGGCCGGTCCAGTAGAACCCGTGGATTGTCAGGACCAGAACGCCAGTTACGATGACAAAGAACAGCACCGGATTACTAAACAACGCCGGCAACATCGAGGCATCGCCGAACAACAGTGAAAAGCTGTAGATGATGCTGTTGATGGCAGCCACAAGGAACAAGCTGGACCACAACAAATCACGGCTCAGGTTCAGCGCCATGATCTTTTTCGCGGCGCTACGCGGGCTCTGAATAGTCTCCACAGCCAGATTTACGATCACATCACGGTCAATCATCAGCGTGACCCGTCTGCGCGTAGCAGCCCTGCAGCCCAAAACCAGCCGAATACAGCCAGCCAGACAACGCCAACTGCTTTCACCTGAATGCCAGGCCCGATCATCCCCGCCGTTAACCCCAGCAACAGCGCAACCGGCGTTGCCGCCAGTAGTGCCCAGATCAGGGTAAAGCGTATTTCGAAACCGGTGATCTGGCGGCGGGCAATACGTGCCAGCCCCCAAATAACGATCGCAAAGAGATAGACCAGAATGGGTAACAAAAAGACGTAGAAAAACCCACTCCAATAGAGGCGTGCGGCCAGCGGCACCTCAGGGTCCAGCTGTGCCTCGCGGGCTTGAAATGGCGTGGACGCCACGAACATCAGTATTCCCGCTATAAGCAGGAACAAGAGCGCGCGCACTTCGTTACGGCCCTGCGAGAGGAACCGCTCAACCACACGTCCCGGCCCTTTGTAGGTCGCCATGATATCCTGCGTGAGCGCCATCTCAGCTACGGCGCCGCGTGAGCCATGCACCAAGGCGCGCGGTCATGTCTGCGCGCAGGTCTTCATGCGCGATCTCGTCTACAGCTTCGGCCAGAAACGCCAGTGTCAGCAGATCGGTCGCATCGCTTGTCGGAACGCCCCGCGAGCGCAGATAGAACAGCGCATCTTCATCAATCGCACCCGAGGTCGAGCCGTGGCTACACGCCACATCATCAGCGTAGATTTCAAGCTCAGGCTTGGCGAGGAATTGGCTGTCACCATCCAAAAGCAGCGACTGACTGATCTGGTAACCGTCCGTTTTCTGAGCGCCGGCTTTTACAAGAATTTTACCTTGGAAAACGCCTGTCGCCCCGTTGCGTAGGACCTTCTTGAACACCTGACGGCTTTGGCAGTTCACCGCGTCATGCGTGATGAAGACAGTATCGTCGTGGTGGAAATCACCATCACCAACACAGGCACCAGCGACATGAGCGATGGAGTCATCGCCAACAAGCTCGATCACACAGTCATTGCGGGTGAGTTGACCGTTCACCGTCATGGTGAACGAGCGGAACGCCGCCTCTGCCCCCAAACGCGCAAAGATATGCGTGGCCGCACGCCGTTCATGATCCCGACCTTGGGCGCGGATGTGGTGGAAGGATGCGTTGTCGGCAACCTCCACTTCCATCACTTTGTTAAAGCGCGCTGCTGCGGGACCATTTTCCAGCACCGTCACTTCGGCACCTTCTTCAACCTTAATGCAGTGATGCAAGATCGCATCAGAACTATCTGATTCATGACGATAAATCAGGTTGATCGGCTTACTTGGTTTGCCTGTGACATGAATCAGGATGCCGTCAGTTGCGAAGGCTGTGTTCAGCGCGGCCAAGGGGCGTTCAACGGGGGTCTGGCCCCGCGCCTCAAGCACACCGTAGAGGTTCTTGGCCCAGTGCAAATCACTGTCGGCTGCTGCCAGCCGCTCAATGGTCACGCCTTCGAGGGTCAGATCATCGGAAGCTTCCACGTCATAGACACCGTCGACAAAGACGATGCTCAGCCGATCCACGCCATCATACATCGGCGTTTCATCATTGGTCAAAACAGACGCTTTCGGCGCGCCGATTTGCGTGAGCGTGTCAGGGCGTGTGTACTTCCAATATTCGTCGCGGCGCTGGGGCAAGCCCATTGTACGCAGACGCGCCAAAGCATCCGCACGTGCCGGTGCCGCCCATGTCCCTTCGGGCATGGTTAGCGATGCGATCATCGCTTCGGTAGGATCAGATTTCACTGCTGCGTCTGCCATTACACCACCTCGGCAAGGATATCTGTATAGCCGTTGTTCTCAACTTCAAGAGCCAGCTCAGGACCGCCGGTTTTGATGATGCGGCCGTCCGCCATGATGTGCACCACGTCTGGTTTGATGTGATCCAGCAGGCGCTGATAGTGCGTGATTACCAAGAAACCGCGCCCTTCGGAGCGCAGAGCGTTCACACCATCGGCCACCAGTTTCATCGCATCAACATCCAGACCTGAGTCCGTCTCGTCGAGGATGCACATTTTTGGCTCAAGCATCGCCATCTGCAGGATTTCATTACGCTTTTTCTCACCACCGGAGAAGCCAACGTTGACCGGACGCTTAAGCATGTCAGCATCGATCTTCAGCTCTTTGGCGCGGGCACGGACCACTTTCAGGAATTCGGCGGCGGACATTTCTTCTTCGCCACGCGCCTTACGCTGGGCGTTCACGGCTGTGCGCAGGAATGTCATATTGCCCACACCGGGGATTTCGACAGGGTATTGGAATGCAAGAAACAGGCCCGCCGCAGCGCGCTCTTCGGGCTCCATCTCAAGAAGATCAACGTCTTCGAGAGTGGCGGAACCGCCAGTCACTTCATAGCCGCCCTTACCGGACAGCACATAAGACAGCGTGGATTTGCCAGAGCCGTTCGGACCCATGATCGCATGTACCGTACCGGCTTCGACCTCAAGATTGACGCCTTTGAGGATTTGCTTGTCTTCGTCTTCCAGTTTCACCTGAAGGTTTTTGATGCTCAGCATGGAAATGCTCCTTTTTTTGTTCCGTCTGGCGCATGGCGCCGGTGTATGTTTGGCTCTCAGGCCGTTGATTTCAGGCGCGCGGGAAAGCTCTTGTACAGGGCCTCGCGCGCGGCGTTAATTCCGTCGGTGTAGTCGATGGGGCTACTCTTGTGCCCCTTAGCCTCATCCAGTGACTGAGGCGCGATCATGTCACGCCGCCCGACCGATGCGGCATAGTCGAGGTATTTGAGCCAGCTCTGACCCTCTGGTTCGATCCATGTGTTCGGGACGCCGTAAGCGTCCGCCACGATCAGCCCGTGCAAGGAGGACGCAAACACATGCGAACAGGACGCAATGGCATGGCACACCTGCGCAGGATCACCGCGTGGGTCAATCAAAATATAGGCCGGATCAGACACGACAAAAGCCAACAGATCGCGGTCTTCCATCAGCGTAAAATGCGGGACAATCCCGATACGATCCTGACGTGCGCCGTCGAATGGCAGCACGTCATTGATCAAAAGCCCCGGATCGCCGAACTGCTTCATCTCGCATTTCAGCAGCGCCGCTGTAATCGGCCCGCGCACCAGCGCCAGATCGACCTGTTTCAAGAAGTTATGCCCGAAAACAGGATTTAACAATCCCGTCCCCCAGACACACACCTTTTCAGCGCTCTCGCGCGGCTCTTTGAAGCTGCGTTTGACCACCTGCAACATGGAGCCAATCGCAAACATATCCGCACGGCGCGGCCCGATATGGGTTACCGGACGCCCCGACACATGCCCAACAACCAACGGATTGATCGCATCGCCGAAATTCGGCACCGCCTTCCACCAATGCAGGCGGAGGGGTTTGGAGGTAGCAACGCCTGCCATCAGCTCAGGCTCACCGCTGTGCCAGAGACCGACACCATCATCATCGAATCCGAGATGATCTCGTAGTCGATATCACTCCCCACAACTGCATCCGCACCTTTTGCACGTGCATCATCTTCCAGCTCACGCATCGCCGCTTCACGGGCATCTCGCAGCTTGTTCTCGTACTGGCCAGAGCGGCCGCCGACGATGTCCGTGACCCGCGCAAACAGATCGCGCACGATGTTGGCACCCATGATAGCTTCGCCCACGACGATGCCATGGTATGCCGCTATCGGGCGTCCTTCGACGCTATTTGTAGTAGTAAGGATCATGAATTGCGCTTCTTATACCAAAGGATCAAAAGCCCTACGACAAAGTAGAATCCGGAAAAGATCGCCGCTGACATCAAAGCCTCCGGCCAGCCATCGCCTTCGTCAATTCCGAAACCCAAGCCAAAGCTGAGCGCGAAATAGACGACGGCAGCAATGCCTGTTTCTTTGATAATTTTTGTCATTTTGCACTCTCTGTGTTGATCAGGCCCTGACGGTTTCTCAAAAATGGAGCGCCCTTCAGAAAATTCCGGCGATAGATCCCTGTGATCCAAACCAGATACGCAACCAGCGCAACAGACGCAGGAACCGCAGCGAGAATGCCATTCGCCGCATAGGCTGCTACAACCACACAGACCAAAAACAAGAAAAGCGGCACAAAGAACTTCCGCAAAAGCCACGCCATCCCAACATCACGAACACCGCGTGCAGCATTTACGCTGAACACCCGCGCTTCTTGATGTTGAAATGTTGGTTTCATCAGTCTTCTTTCACAGATTCGGTTGACGGCACAGAATGGTGGTGTGGACGCTTAGGATTGCCTCGTTAGCAAGCGCTCCGTTACCCCACAGAACCTTCGAGAGAGATCGCCACAAGCGCTTGTGCTTCCATGGCGAATTCCATCGGCAGCGCCTGAAGCACGTCCTTACAGAAACCGTTCACCACCAGCGCCACGGCCTCTTCCTCATCCATTCCACGGGAGCGGCAATAGAACAGCTGTTCGTCGTCGACTTTGGATGTGGTCGCCTCGTGCTCAACACGTGAGGAGTTATTTTTGACCTCAATATACGGCACAGTGTGCGCACCGCATTTGTCACCGATCAGAAGGCTGTCGCACTGCGTATAGTTGCGGCTTTCTTTGGCTTTCGGGTGCATGGAGACCAGACCACGGTATGTGTTCTGCGCCTTACCTGCCGAGATGCCCTTCGAGACGATGCGCGACTTGGTGCGCTTTCCGAGGTGCACCATTTTCGTACCGGTATCGGCCTGCTGCATGTTGTTGGCGATTGCGATGGAATAGAACTCACCTTGGCTGTCGTCGCCGCGCAGGATGCAGGACGGGTATTTCCACGTCACGGCAGAACCTGTCTCAACCTGTGTCCACATCACTTTGGCACGGTCACCACGGCAATCGGCGCGTTTGGTTACAAAGTTATAGATGCCGCCCTTGCCGTTCTCGTCACCGGGATACCAGTTCTGCACGGTGGAGTATTTCACTTCTGCATCTTCCTCGATGATTATCTCGACCACGGCTGCGTGCAGCTGGCTCTCATCACGCTGAGGCGCGGTACAGCCCTCAAGGTAGCTCACGTATGAGCCCTTGTCGGCAATGATCAGCGTGCGCTCAAACTGGCCGGTGTTTTCTGCGTTGATGCGGAAATAGGTCGACAGTTCCATCGGGCAGCGGACACCGGGCGGCACATAGACGAACGAGCCATCCGAGAAGACAGCAGAGTTCAGCGTGGCATAGAAGTTGTCCTGCACCGGCACGACCGAGCCGAGGTATTTCTTAACCAGCTCGGGATGTTCGCGGATCGCCTCCGAGATGGAGCAGAAGATCACGCCGGCCTTCAACAACTCATCCTGAAAGGTCGTACCGACAGAGACACTGTCAAACACCGCGTCCACAGCAACCTTGCGCGGCGCATCAGACATCTCTTCAGCGCCCTCGACACCGGCCAGAATAGCCTGCTCTTTCAGCGGGATACCCAGCTTTTTGTAGGTCTCAAGCAACTTGGGATCAACATCATCCAAAGACTTCGGCTTTACGGCCATGCTTTTTGGGCGCGCATAGTAGTATTGGTTCTGGAAGTTGATCGTGGGGTAATCCACCATCGCCCAATCAGGCTCCCGCATTTGCTGCCAGCGTGCATAGGCCCCAAGGCGCCATTCGGTCATCCACTCAGGCTCTTCATTCTTTGACGAGATCAGCTTGACGATATCTTCGTTCAGACCCAGCGGCGCATAATCCATTTCGATATCAGTGGACCAGCCATGTTTGTAGGCGCCGCCAACTTCGCGCACCGCATCCACTGTTTCCTGATCTACACCGTCTTTTACGATTGTATTATCCAAGGTCATCTTCCTCTCGCGTCGGGCTTATGCCGCCCGCATCTGGTGTTTTTCGAATTTCGCGCCCCAAGAATCGGCAAAGCGCACTACATCTTCTTCTGTCGTCTCAAGCCCCAGCGATACACGGATCGCACTAGCGGCTTCAGCCTCGTCATATCCCATGGCCAACAGCACTTTGCTGGCATTCACCTTACCGCTGGAGCACGCAGACCCTGCGGAGATCGCAAAGCCCGCCAAATCCATCTGCATCACCTGCGTTTCCCCCTTCCATCCGGGGGTCAGCATGCAAGATGTATTCGGCAACCGTGCAGCGGCTTTCCCGACAAAAATAGTCTGTTTTGAGACAGCCGCAATAGCCTTTTCTAGAATATTTCTAAGTTTGGCCACTTCACCCCACTTGCCCGCCGCAACGTCATGCCCCGCGGCCTCGGCCGCCGCGCCAAAACCAGCGATGCCAATGATATTTTCCGTCCCAGAGCGGCGGTTCATCTCTTGCCCACCTCCACGCAACATCGGTTCCGGATCGTCGGCAGTGAAATTGATCAACGCGCCCACGCCTTTAGGACCACCCATTTTGTGGGCTGAGAGAATTGCATAGGACGGCGTCACCTCGTCGTACACCACGGGCATCTTACCAGCCAATTGCGTGATATCGCAAAGCGTTGAATACCGCGGCCCATCATTAACATGGCCACTGCCGACAACTCTGCCTTCACCGCCTAATATCCCCGTCTCACTGTTGGCCGCTGACATTGCCAGCAGCGCAACCGGACCCGGATCCGAATGCCAATCTTTGCCTGCAAGGGAACTCACAGCCTCCGAAAGACCGGACATCCCATGCGCGTCCAGTCCACCGTCCTGCAAGGCAGGCAGGTCAGCATCGCTCCAAACCGCCAAGCAATCATGCTCTGTCGGCAGCGCACCAAATATCCCGCCATGCCGCCCCTTCTGGGACACAGCAAGAGCGGCTGCTTCTGTGGCACTTGAAGTGAAGATCACCTGCTGCGGCTTGCAACCAACCAACATTGCGACCTGCGCACGTGAACGCTCAATCAACATCTTTGCTGCGCGCCCTTCGGCATGCACCGAAGACGGATTGCCAACGACATCCATCGCGTCGATCATCGCAGCCCGTGCTTCATCGCGCAAAGGCGTGGTCGCATTATGATCAAGGTAAACCCTGCCCACGGTCACTCCGCCTAAATCTTTTGGCCAAAAATACGCAAATCAAACACCCTACTCATCCACAACAGCGAAGAGGTTCGGCACCGCTGGACAAGGGGTCATCTGGTTGCTCACCACATCCGACAACCGCGTCTGGTGCAAAAACACATAGACATGCGCCGACAGCCCCTGCCACAAGCGATTGGTCAGTGATTGCGCACGTGAGCCAGACGCCCCACCGGAAGCGCCAGCACCTTTGTGCATCGCATCCACGCTTTCATCCACCGCAGCAAGGATATCCACCACACGGATTTCCGAGGCGGGTTTGGCCAGTCTATAGCCACCGCCAGGCCCCCGTACGGACGCCACCAGTTCTGCCCGGCGCAACTTCACGAACAGCTGCTCAAGATACGGAAGCGAAATCTGCTGCCGCTCAGCAATATCACCAAGCGAAACCAATGCGTCGGCCGGTTGCAGCGCGATATCGGCTAATGCCACCATCGCATAACGCCCTTTTGTCGATAGCTTCATCGCCACTTCCCTATTCAGCTAAGGCTTTTAATTGACCTTGCTGGCCTAAATGCCTACATCCCTCAGACGCGATCCGCTTGATGTGGATTCACATATTAGAACTGTTCTAAGGTTTCCGACCGATTTCGTCAAGAATATCATCTGACCCTTTGAACCCTGCAAGAGAGTACATGCATGCCAGAGGTGATTTTTCCCGGACCCGAAGGACGTCTAGAGGGTCGTTACCACCCCCAAAAAGAGCGTGACGCACCGATTGCCATCGTCCTGCATCCGCACCCGCAATTCGGCGGCACGATGAACCATAAGGTCGTCTACAACCTGCATTACGCCTTCTACAAGATGGGCTTTACAGTATTGCGGTTTAACTTCCGCGGTGTTGGACGCAGCCAAGGCGAATACGATCAGGGCATTGGCGAGCTGTCCGATGCGGCATCCGCGCTCGATTATCTGCAGTCGATGAACAACAACTCCAAGCATTGCTGGGTTGCAGGTTTCTCGTTTGGTGCGTGGATCGGCATGCAGCTGCTGATGCGCCGCCCCGAGATCACCGGCTTCATCTCTGTCTCACCACCGGCCAACATGTATGACTTCAGCTTCCTTGCGCCCTGCCCGGCGTCTGGCCTGATCATCAACGGCACCGCCGACCGCGTGGCACCGCCCGCTGATACGGTCAATTTGGTGAACAAGCTACACGAACAAAAGGGCATCACCATAACTCACCAAGAGGTAGAGGGTGCAGGCCACTTCTTTGAAGAGCCGCATATGGATACGCTGATTGATTCGACAACCGAATACGTCCGCCGCCGTTTGACGGAGAACACACGCTAATGGCAGATGACGCCGTCCTGAAAATGGCCAACATGCTGGCCGAAGAATGCCTTGCCGTTCAGAAAGAGACCGGCGAGGACCGCTTGTTCATGGAAGTAGGCGATGTGCTGGGCGCCTCCTCCCAAACTCTTGAAGAAGCGTTTCTTACAGCGATCCGCACACGGATGGCAGAACAGAAAGGCCGCGCCTTCCTCGCGGCCAAGCTTAAGCGCCACCGCGCAACCGCTTCCGAATGACCCATCGGCTTGAGCAGCAAATTGCCTTTCTTAACGAGGCAGACAAGCTCAAGCAGATCATTCGCGGCACCACTTTGTGCGATGCGTCGCGCTATGAAAACTCGGCTGAGCATTCTTGGCATCTGACGCTTTATGCGCTGGTCCTATCGGATCAGGCAGACGCTGACGTTGATATCACCCTCGTGATTAAAATGCTGATCCTGCACGATCTTGTAGAGATTGATGCAGGCGATAACCCCATATTCGGCACTTATGACGCCAGCGATATGGCGGCAAAAGAGCAGGCAGCGGCGGACCGGATATTCGGCCTTCTGCCCGATGATCTGCGAGACAGCCTGCGCGCTATCTGGGAAGAGTTTGAAGCCGCGCAAAGCCCCTCCGCACAATTTGCCAAATCGCTCGACCGGTTCCAGCCACCGATGCAGAACCTCATGTCAGGTGGCGGCAGTTGGGTAGAGTATAATGTCGATGAGCAGACGATCGCCAAACGCGTAGGCTCCAAGATCGCAATCGGCGCGCCAGGCCTGTGGGCCTTTGCCAGTGAGAATATTGCCGGCTATTTCGCCGAGCGGCGCAAACAGTAAAATGCAAACGGTATACCATCGTATACTGACTTCCCCATTTGATAGATATACGCTAAACGGCCTGTAAATAAGCCCCTAGCCAAAGGATTGCCCATGACCAAGATCAAGGTAGAGAACCCCGTCGTCGAGCTTGACGGCGACGAAATGACACGCATCATGTGGGATTTCATCAGGAAGAAACTGATCCTGCCCTACCTTGATATTGATCTGAAATACTACGATCTGGGCATTCAGGCCCGCGATGACACCGATGACCAAATTACCATCGATTCCGCGGAAGCGATCAAGAAATACGGCGTGGGCGTCAAATGCGCGACCATCACCCCCGATGAAGCCCGCGTTGAAGAATTCGGCCTCAAGAAGATGTGGCGCTCCCCCAACGGGACCATCCGCAACATTCTGGGCGGCGTGATTTTCCGCGAGCCTATTATCTGTAAGAACGTTCCGCGGCTTGTACCCGGCTGGACCAAGCCGATTGTTGTGGGCCGTCACGCCTTTGGTGACCAATACCGCGCGACCGACTTCAAATTTCCGGGCGCAGGCAAACTGACCATTAAATTTGTTGGTGAAGACGGCACCGAAATCGAACACGAAGTCTTTGACGCACCAGATTCTGGTGTGGTGATGGCGATGTACAACCTCGATAAATCCATCATCGATTTTGCGCGCGCCTCCATGAACTATGGTCTTACCAAGGGTTGGCCAGTGTATCTTTCTACCAAAAACACGATCCTCAAGCAATATGACGGCCGCTTTCTTGAGCTGTTCCAGCATATTTATGAGACTGAATTTGCAGACAAATTCAAAGAAGCGGGCATCACTTATGAGCACCGCCTGATCGACGACATGGTTGCATGCGCGATGAAATGGAACGGCGGTTATGTCTGGGCCTGCAAGAACTACGACGGCGACGTTCAGTCCGACACCGTAGCACAGGGCTTTGGCTCGCTTGGTCTGATGACCTCAGTGCTGATGACACCAGATGGCCAGACTGTCGAGGCAGAGGCCGCGCACGGCACCGTGACGCGCCACTACCGCCAGCACCAGAATGGCGAAGAGACATCGACCAACTCCATCGCCTCGATCTACGCGTGGACCGGCGCCCTGAAGCACCGCGGCAAGCTGGACGAAAACACCGCACTGACAAACTTTGCCGAGACGCTGGAAAAGGTAGTTGTTGATACAGTTGAATCTGGCGACATGACCAAAGACCTTGCCCTGTTGGTGGGTCCGAATCAGGGCTGGCTGACCACGATGGGCTTCCTTGTGAAGGTCGACGAGAACCTGAACAAGGCGCTCAAAGGCTAAATCCAGCTAGATCACGAAACGGAGGGCCGCATTAAGATGCGGCCCTTTTGCGTTTATCCTCGGCACGCCGAAGTTTTGGGCAGCTCGGACCCCAGTGGCCTGAACTTTCAGCCAAGTCCGCCGCTGACGTTGGGAAATGCTGTCGAGGGATTGGAAGGTCAGCATCCCCGCCCCAAATGACTGTCCATGCATATCGCTGACCCAAAACCCGATCACACGATGCTTGATGATGTCCAGGGACTGTCTCTTGGCGTGTTCCTTTGCGGGTTTGGTGTGCATCTGCTGACACAAGCTGGCCTTGTGACGGGACAAACCGCCGGTGTTGCCGTCATCTTGTCTTATCTGACCGGATACAGCTTTGGCGTCACCTTTTTCGCGGTCAACCTGCCTTTCTACCTTTTGGCGTGGCGCAGATTGGGCGCAGCATTCACGTTAAAATCATTGGTCAGCGTGACAATGCTGTCCATCGTGACCGAGATGCTGCCAGACTACTTCACGATCACAGATCCCAATCCCGTCTTCGCCGCAGTTGCCTTTGGCGCATTGGTCGGCTTCGGATTGCTGGCGATGTTCCGGCATAATGGCTCACTTGGCGGGTTGGGTGTTATCGCGCTGATCGTGCAGGATACCACCGGTTTTCGCGCAAGCTGGGTACAGCTTATGTTTGATGCGGTGATCTTTGGCGTCGCGCTGTTCATCCTGCCACTGTCGGTCGTGGGATACTCGCTGATCGGGGCGGTTGTGCTGAATCTGATCATCACGATCAACCACCGCCGCGACCGCTACATCGCCACCTGAAACGCGGCTCAGGCTGATTTACGCAGCTCTTGCGTACGGGCCACTGGCACGAACTGCGTTATCACACAATCGCGCCCCTCAAACCGACAGAAACTGCCCTTTGGCACCTCAATCCAGCTGTCTGCGGCGGCATCATAAGGCTCAGACACCACAGCCCAGCCCTGCCAAGCATCCGACCATTGGTAAAACAGCGATGGCGCAAACGCGTCAGAGGCGTAGCGCACGGCATAAAGCGCGCGCCCGTCCGTGAAAGCAGCCGTAGAGCGCACATGCGGCCCGCACCCACGCTCTGCCGGCATCTTCTCAAGCATGGCCACCGCTTGCTCCATCGCGGCCTGCGGTGCCGCGTCCAGCCCCAATGCGCTGGCGATCAGGAACAGCACCTCACTATCGGTCGCGCCTTTGCGGTTAGGATATAGGTCATCGGGGATCAACTGCTCGGCATAACGGCGAAAGCCCTCGAAGCCACCAATCTGGCCGTTGTGCATGAAAGACCACGCCCCCTGCAAGAAGGGGTGGCAATTGTTGCGGCTTGTGGCTGTGCCGGTCGAAGCGCGCACATGTGCCATAAACAGCCTCGAGCGGACCTGCTGCGCGATACTGCGCAGATTTGGATCAGACCAAGCGGGATAGACATCACGGTACAGCCCCGGCTCGGGACGCTCGCCGTACCACGCCAGCCCGAAACCATCGGCATTGATCGCGGTCTTGCACTTTGACGCTTCGCGCGACTGGTGGATGAGCGAATGGGCGGGAGCGCAGAGAATTTCAGAAATAAACAGCGGCTCTCCGAGCCACGCAGCCCAACGACACATTCACGCGCCCCGGTTATGGGTTTTGGCGTAAAGATCGGCAATGATCGTACTGGCTGTTTTCTCAAACAGACAAGGGATTATCGCATGAACGAACGCGGCACCTCCGGCCAGAAACAGCTTGCATGCGAACTTGCTGGCAAAAGCCATGTGTTCCAGAAAAGTCTCATCAACCTTTGCGGGGTGCTCTAGAAAGATACGGGTGATCATGGCTGCTCCTTGTGTTTTGGCTATTTGGGCATCCTACCCCGTCAAAGCTGTACATTTATCCCAAAGATTACCCTCGACCCATTGATCTTGGGATTATCTCCCAAGATACTTCTAAAATGAATAACATTGACACAATAGACCGCAAAATCCTGAACGCATTGCAGCGCGACGCCGGCCAGTCGCTGGATACATTGGGCGCCGATGTCGGTCTGTCGCGCAATGCCTGTTGGCGCCGCATTCGCGCGCTGGAAGAGGCCGGCGTGATCACTGGCCGCATTGCCACACTGGATGCGCGCAAGCTCGGGCTTGGGCTAACTGTCTTCATGCAGATCCGCTCCAACGCCCATGCGCCCGACTGGCTCAAGAAATTCTCAACCGCCACTAAAGCCATGCCAGAAATACAGGGTGTCTACCGGATGAGCGGTGATCTGGACTATTTGATCCGCGCGCGGGTTGCCGATATGGCTGGATATGATCAACTGTATCAGCGATTAATTGCCCGCGTCCCGCTTTCTGATGTCTCTGCCAGCTTTGTTATGGAAGAGATCAAGGAAACTGCGCAACTCCCATTGTGAAAGGCGTCCGCAATGCCCGTCTATCTGATCCTTGCCCTTGCAGTTTTGGCCGAAACCATCGGCACAACAGCGCTACAGGCCAGCCAGCAGTTCACACGCGTCGGCCCGTCGGTTTTGGTCGTGCTCGCCTATGGTATTTCGTTCTATCTGCTGTCGATCACCCTGCGCACCATGCCTGTTGGCATCGTCTATGCGCTATGGAGCGGTCTGGGCATTCTGCTAATAGCGACCATCGGCTGGGTTGTATTTGATCAAAAGCTGGATCTGCCCGCGATTGCAGGCATGGGAATGATTATTGGCGGCATCGCCGTAATCCACCTATTTTCAGCAGCAGCGCCACATTAACGTAGCGGAAACCCGCACCGTTGAGCTCTAGGGGGTTTTTTGCTGGCCTTTGCTGCGGATGCACGGTAGAGGCGCTCAATCCCCTGAGACAAGGTAATCCAAATGGACCTGCGCAACATCGCAATCATCGCACACGTTGACCACGGCAAGACGACGCTGGTGGACGAACTTCTGAAACAATCCGGCACCTATCGTGAAAACCAGGCGACCACCGAGCGCGCCATGGACAGCAACGATCTGGAGCGCGAGCGCGGCATCACCATTTTTGCCAAGCCGACTTCGGTCGAGTGGCATGGCACGCGCATCAACATCGTTGACACGCCCGGCCACGCCGACTTTGGCGGCGAGGTAGAGCGCATCCTGTCTATGGTTGACGGTGTTGTTCTGCTCGTGGATGCGGCCGAAGGCCCGATGCCACAGACCAAATTCGTGACATCCAAAGCGCTCAAGCTGGGCCTGCGCCCGATTGTTGTGATCAACAAGGTCGACAAATCCGATGCCGAGCCTGATCGCGCGCTGGACGAATGTTTCGACTTGTTTGCAAACCTTGATGCAACTGACGAGCAGCTGGACTTCCCGCACATGTATGCTTCTGGCCGTTCCGGCTGGGCCGACATGACACTGGAGGGTCCGCGCAAAGACCTGACAGCGCTGTTTGAGCTGGTTCTCAAGCACGTCCCTGCCCCTGCGCAGATCAAAGACACAGATAAGCCGTTTACGATGCTTGCCACCACTTTGGGCGGTGATCCATTCTTGGGTCGTCTGCTGACAGGTCGTGTCGAATCCGGCACGCTGAAAGCAGGTCAGACGATTAAAGCCATGTCACGTGACGGCAAGTTGATCGAGAACTTCCGCGCCACCAAAATTCTTGCCTTCCGCGGATTGGACCAAACCGCGATCGAAGTGGCCTCAGCAGGTGATATCGTTTCCATCGCAGGCATGTCCAAAGCGACCGTTGCCGATACGCTTGCCGAGCAGTCGGTTGTTGACGCAATTCCCGCACAGCCTATCGATCCACCGACGATTACCGTGACCTTTGGCATCAACGACAGCCCTCTGGCGGGCCGTGACGGCAAAAAAGTACAGTCGCGCGTGATCCGCGATCGTCTGATGAAAGAAGCTGAATCCAACGTTGCTATCAAAGTGACTGACAGCCCTAGCGGCGACTCTTTTGAGGTTGCTGGCCGTGGCGAATTGCAGATGGGTGTTCTTATCGAGAACATGCGCCGCGAAGGTTTTGAGCTTTCGATCTCACGTCCGCAGGTTCTGTTCCAAGACATCGACGGTGTGCGTCATGAGCCCATCGAGGAAGCTACGATCGACGTAGATGACGAATATTCCGGCGCGGTGATCGAGAAAATTACTGGCGTGCGTAAAGGTGAACTTGTCGAGATGCGGCCAGCAGGTGCAGGCAAAACGCGCATTATCGCACACGTACCCTCTCGCGGTCTAATCGGTTATCACGGTGAATTCCTGACCGATACACGCGGTACAGGCGTCATCAACCGCGTCTTTCACAGCTGGTCTCCGCACAAAGGCAAGATCCCAGGCCGTCGTGCAGGCGTTCTTATATCGATGGAAAATGGTGTATCCGTGTCCTTCGCCCTTTGGAAGCTTGAGGATCGTGGCAAGTTCTTTATCGGCGCTCAAACTGACGTTTATCAGGGTATGGTAATCGGTGAGCACAGCCGTGAGAACGATCTGGAAGTTAACCCGCTGAAAGGCAAACAGCTGACCAACGTCCGTGCCTCCGGTACAGACGAAGCGGTCCGCCTGACCACGCCTATCACGCTGAGCCTTGAAGAAGCGATTGCTTACATCGACGATGACGAGCTGGTGGAAGTAACGCCAAACGCGATCCGCCTGCGCAAGCGTTATCTTGATCCGCATGAACGCAAGCGGATGTCAAAGTCAGCCTAAACGGAAAAAGGCGCTCCTGATTGGAGCGCCTTTTTTGTATCTAGCGATCCGTTCGGCGCATCAAAGAGATGACGCCGCGCCGCGAGCTTACTCGCTGGTTTCGATGATCATCAATTCACGCTCTGACGCGCCTTTTGCATGCTCCAACGCCGCCTGATAAGCGGCAGAGTGATAGCAACGTTCTGCGGTTTCCACATCTGGGAAACGGGCAACCACGTTGCGCGGCCGCTCTTTGCCCTCAAGCTGAACAAAGCGACCACCACGGGCGATGAACTCGCCGCCGTGATCTGCAATTGCGACAGTCGCACCGGCGGCGTATTTCTTGTAGGCTTCCTCGTCTGTGACTGTGACGTGGGCGATCCAAAGTGCTCCCATGGGGATTATCCTTTCAAAACGGTTTCAGCGGCTGCAATCGCAGCCTCGGCATTGTCCGCAGAAGCACCACCGCCCTGCGCCATATCGGGACGGCCACCGCCGCCTTTGCCACCCAACTCAGCCACAGCGGCACGCAGGATATCCACAGCAGAAAGCTGTGCAGTCAAGTCAGCTGTCACGCCCGCAGCCACAGCGGCCTTGCCACCTGTATCGGCAATCAGCAACACTGCACCGGAACCCAAGCGCGACTTATGCTCATCAACCAAAGCAGGCAAATCCTTGCCAGTGATCCCGCTCAGCACCTGCGCATGGAACGCTACGCCATTGATTTCACGTGCTTCAGGGGCGCTAGCGCCGCCGGACATGGCAAGTTCACGGCGTAACTGGGCCACTTCATTGGCAAGGCTGCGGCGTTCATCCATTAGGGCGCGAACGCGCTCTGGCACAGCGGAGGCAGGGCTTTTCAATTCAAGCGCGGTGCGGACCAGCAAATCATCCTGAGCGCGCAGATGGGCAATTGCGGCCTCACCTGTGAGCGCCTCAATCCGGCGCACGCCTGCGCTGCTGGCACCATCACCCAGCATGACAAATGCACCGATGTCGCCCGTGCGTGCCACATGGGTACCGCCACAGAGTTCAAGTGAATAGGTGCTGCCATCTGTGCCCTTGCCAGAACCGTCCTGACGGCCCATCGAAACAACACGCACTTCATCCCCGTACTTCTCACCAAAGAGCGCTTGCGCGCCCAGTCCGCGCGCGTCATCCGGCGTCATGATCCGCGTCTCAACAGGTGAGTTCTGGCGGATATAGGTGTTCACCTCTGCCTCGATGCGCGACATCTCCTCGGCGCTGACGGCATCATTGTGACTGAAGTCAAACCGCAGACGGTCCTGAGCATTGAGCGAGCCACGTTGCGCGACGTGATCCCCAAGCGCGTGACGCAGGGCTTCGTGCAGCAGGTGCGTGGCAGAATGATTGGCGCGGATTGCCGTGCGGCGCGCGTGATCCACTTCAAGAACCGCTGATTGCACATTGGTAATGCTGCCTTTTTCCACCTTTGAAAAGTGGATAAAGACGCCAGCGGCTTTGCGCGTATCGGTCACCCGTGCGGTGCCAGTATCTGTGCGGATGATACCCGTGTCACCCAACTGCCCACCGCTCTCGGCATAGAAAGGCGTTTGGTTGAGGGCGATCTGCACCTCTTGGCCCGCGCCCACTTCAGCGACTGCCTTGCCGTCCTGTACAAGCGCAGCGATCTTGCCCTCGGCGGTTTCGGTGTCATAGCCCAAAAACTCTGTCAGGCCAGATTTGTCAGCCACATCGAACCAGATCGCGGCATCTGCGGCCTCACCCGAACCGGACCAAGACGCGCGGGCTTTTGCTTTCTGCTCGGCCATAGCGCTGTCAAAGCCTGCAGTATCAACGGTCCGGCCCTTTTCGCGCAGCGCATCCTGTGTCAGATCAAGCGGGAAACCAAAGGTGTCATACAGCTTGAACGCGGCGGCACCCGGCAGTTCAGCACCTTCTGGCAGGTTCACCAGTTCGTCGTCCAACAACTTGAGACCACGGTCCAACGTCTGGCGGAAGCGGGTCTCTTCCTGAAACAGGGTTTGTTCGATCATACTTTGCGCCTGCCCCAGTTCCGGATAGGCTTGACCCATCTGGGTCACCAACGCTGGTACCAGACGGTGCATCAGCGGATCTTGGACACCCAGTAAGTGCGCGTGACGCATTGCACGGCGCATGATGCGGCGCAGCACATAGCCACGGCCATCGTTGCTGGGCATAACACCATCGGCCATCAGGAATGAAGTCGAGCGCAAGTGGTCTGCAATAACACGGTGGTGGGTCTTGCCTGGGCCGTCAGGGTCCGTGCTGGAAGCATTTGCCGAGGCTTCGATCAGGCTGCGCATCAGGTCAGTGGAATAGTTGTCGTTCGTGCCCTGCAGCAAGGCCGCGACCCGCTCAATCCCCATGCCTGTATCAATAGATTTGTTCGGCAAATCGCGGCGCGTGCCATCCTCGAACTGCTCGTATTGCATGAATACGAGGTTCCAGATTTCGACAAAACGGTCGCCGTCCTCATCAGGAGAGCCGGGAGGCCCGCCCCAGATGTGATCGCCGTGGTCATAGAAAATCTCGGTGCAGGGACCGCAAGGGCCTGTGGGGCCGGCCGACCAGAAGTTATCATCGGTTGCGATCCGAATAATCCGGTCATCTCTGAGGCCTGCGTGCTTTTTCCAGATCGCAACAGCTTCGTCGTCAGTGTGATAGACGGTCACCAACAAGCGCGAGGCGTCGATGCCAAACACCTTGGTCAGCAGGTCCCACGCCAGCGGAATGGCATCTTCTTTGAAATAATCGCCGAAGCTGAAATTACCCAACATCTCAAAGAACGTATGGTGCCGCGCGGTATAGCCGACATTGTCGAGGTCATTGTGCTTGCCGCCAGCGCGCACACATTTCTGCGCCGTCGTCGCGCGGCTATAGTCGCGGGTCTCGACCCCGGTGAAAAGGTTCTTGAACTGCACCATGCCGGCAGCAGTGAACATCAGCGTGGGATCATTCCGCGGCACCAGCGGGCTGGATGGCACAATCGCGTGACCATTATCTCCGAAATAGTTGAGAAAGGTCGAGCGGATTTCGTTGAGCGTCTTCATGGGGTCCATCCTTTGAGCGGGCGAAAGTCTTTTGTTGAGATAACGCTGGCTTAGGTTGCTGTCCACAGGCGGCACATCAAAAAAGGGCACGCGCCGCATGGCACGCACCCTTTTTCAGGTTCATAGTCGAACTCGGACGATCAATCGTCCAGAATACTGGGGTCGTCGATCTTTTCAGAGCCGTCGAAATCAAGCCCGTGCGAGGCCCTGATTTTATCTTCTATCTCTTTCGCCATGGCTTCGTGTTCACGCAGGTAATTTTTCGCGTTCTCACGCCCCTGCCCGATCCGTTCATCCCCGTAGGAGAACCAGCTGCCAGACTTATCCACGACACCGGCTTTCGCGCCCATGTCCAGCAACTCCCCCATCTTCGAGATGCCTTCACCGTACATGATATCAAACTCGACCTGCTTGAACGGCGCGGCGACCTTGTTTTTGACAACCTTCACGCGGGTCTGGTTGCCGACGACCTCATCGCGGTCCTTGATGGAGCCGATCCGACGGATATCCAGTCGCACGGATGAGTAAAACTTCAGCGCGTTACCACCGGTTGTTGTCTCGGGTGAGCCAAACATAACGCCAATCTTCATCCGGATCTGGTTGATGAAGATCACCATACAGTTAGAGCGCGAGATCGAGCCGGTCAGCTTGCGCATCGCTTTGCTCATCAGACGCGCCTGCACCCCGACCGAGCTGTCGCCCATCTCGCCCTCAAGTTCCGACTTAGGCGTCAGAGCAGCAACCGAATCCACTACGACCATGTTCACGGCACCGGACCGCACCAGCGTGTCGGTGATTTCCAACGCCTGTTCACCCGTGTCGGGCTGCGAAATCAGGAGTTCGTCAATGTCTACGCCAAGCTTTTTTGCATATTGGGGGTCAAGCGCGTGCTCGGCATCCACAAAGGCGCAGATGCCGCCTGCTTTTTGCTGTTCAGCAATACAGTGCAACGTGAGCGTTGTTTTACCTGACGATTCAGGGCCGTAGATCTCGATGATCCGCCCCATCGGCAAGCCACCAATGCCCAGTGCAATGTCCAATCCAAGAGAGCCAGTGGAAGAAGACGTGATGTCCTGTATCGCGCCTTCCGCTCCAAGCTTCATAATTGAGCCTTTACCAAACTGCCGCTCGATCTGCGCCAGAGCGCTATCAAGCGCTTTTTGTTTGTCCGCTGATTTCTTATCCATATTCAAAAGATCTGCCGTTGCCATTTGGGTTCTTCCCTTACTGTCACAGGGTGACGGTGGCGGCAATCGCCCCAATCACAATGCGGTTATGTTCTATAAATGTTCTTATGGGTACAAATGCAGAACATTTCAATCGAATTATTACTAGTCCATCTTTGTGGGCTATTGGTTAAGAAGTTGTTTATGCCGCAGGCAGTTTGTATGCTGCGTCTAGATGGAGGGCCTAGATGCTTGTTTTCTTTAAGGAACGCCTTGCGTTCTTATCAGTACCCAAGACCGGCACGACTGCCTATCAAACCGCACTTGCCGGTCGGGCTGATATGGTAATCAGCGATCCGCCGCTCCTAAAGCATGCGCCGGTCTATCGATACAACCGATTCATCCGGCCGATGTTTCTGAATGTCTGCGATGCTGAAATGGAACTTATGGCGGTTATGCGTGATCCAGTGAGCTGGCTCAGTAGCTGGTACAGGTATCGGCAGCGCCCGTTCATGAAGGACAAACCTAACAATACATTTGGAATCACCTTCGATGAATTCGTGCTTGCCTACATGCAGGGTAAGCGCCCCGGGTTCGCGGAAGTTGGAAGCCAATTGAAATTCCTTGAGCGCCAGCCGAACGGCACGGGAGTTACGCATTTGTTCAGGTATGAGGATCAGCCTCGCCTACAGAAATTCCTAGAAGATCGTCTGGATGTAAAACTTTCTCTGGCTCGGGAAAACGTCTCTCCTACGATTGAGGTCGCGCTATCGTCAGACACCGAAGAGCGGTTCCGCCGGAAATTCGCTGAAGAGTTTGCCCAATATGACAGTATTCCGCACGATTAGTGGAGTTGCTTATTAACGGTCTCCGTGAGATCGTTCAAAGAGAATGGCTTGGGCAGAAATACTGAATTGGGAATCTTCTTTTGAGCTTCTCCAAGACTGTCTTCGGCATAGCCTGATACGAACACCACCCTGACACCCGGCCGCATCTTGAGTGCCTCGCGCACCCAACTTGGCCCGTCCAAGCCAGGCATGACAACATCGGTCACAAAGACATCAATCTTGAGATCCTGATCCTTTAGTGTTTCCAGCGCGGCTTCGGCATTCTCCGCCTCTAGCACGATATAGCCGCGCAACCGCAACGCCCTGCTGGCAAATGCGCGCACTGGCGCTTCATCTTCGACCAGCAGGATCACGCCACCTTTTGGTGCAGTTTGGACGACTGGGCTGGCCTCTTCCATTTTGGGTTTTTCAATTTTGTCCGTCTGTACAAGCACGGGGAAATACAGGGTGAAACAGGTTCCAACGCCTTCGCGACTATCCACAAAAATATAACCACCCGTTTGTTTGATAATGCCGTAAGCCGTTGAAAGCCCTAGGCCGGTCCCTTCACCTGTTCGCTTCGTCGTGAAAAATGGCTCAAACACTTTTTGCAACTTGTCGGACGCGATCCCGACGCCATCATCACTGACTTTGATGGTCACGTATTCTCCGGCTGGGACGGTAACTTGATCGCGTGACATTGGACCGCTGAGATGGGTACACTCCGTCACAATCCGGATTTCGCCACCTGTGGGCATGGCATCGCGGGCATTCACAACAAGGTTCATCAAAACCTGTTCCAACTGCCGCTTATCCGCACGGATGGGTTGGAGAACCGGATCATGGCTTAGTGTCAGAGTTACCTTTTCCCCCACCAGTCTGTTCAGCAAATGGGTCAAGTCAGCCAACGTGTCCCGCATATCAAGCGTTTCCGGTCGCAACGTTTGCTTGCGCGAGAATGCAAGTAACTGGCCCACAAGCGCCGCAGCGCGATTGGCGTTTTGGTTGATCTGAATAAGATCGCTATAGTCGCTGTCACCTTGATCATGACGCAACAACAGCAAGTCACAGTGACCTGAAATCGCCGTAAGTAAGTTGTTGAAATCATGGGCCACACCACCGGCAAGCTGTCCGATCGCCTGCATTTTCTGGCTTTGAACAAACTGCGCCTCAAGTGACTTAAGCTCGGTTGCGTCATGCAGCACAGCGATCAAAGCCGGCGTGCCATCCTCTTCGACACGGTTCAGCGTTACCTGAACAAACGCCTCCCGATCCCCACGTGTCAGGCGCAAAAACTCTGACTTTTGCACCAGCCTGCCCGCCAAAGTATCTTCAAGCCAATCCGAGATAGACCGGCCCAACCCTTCCATGAGCGCGGATAAATGCGCCCCTTCCTCCAGAACTACGCCAATCAGCTTTGACGCCCGTTTGTTAAATGATTGGACCGTCCCATCAGGAGCGATCTTGATCATCGGTATCGGCATATCCTGAAAAACCTGCCAATCTGGATTTGGCAACACTTCTCCTGTAGCCGGTGGCGGTAAGAAATATAAAGCAGAGCGCCCTGCACCCGCGTCCGTTTGGGCAATCAATGCTGGTTTGCTTCCAGTAGTTGTGGCCACCTGCATCACCGTGCCGGGAACAACCACTTGTTCGGTAAAGATATCGTCCAGAGATTTGCTTCTCATCCCGACAAATTGCCGCGCCGCGTGGTTCATCGACAAGATCGCCCCGCTGCGTCCGACCATCAACATCGGCAGAATTCGCGTATCGCCGGTCATGCCTGCAGTAGCGGCTTGCGCGTTCTGCGGTTCAACCCGCCAAGCAAACCCTTCAGTCCCGATCGCATGCACAGCAAGCAGGATCTGACCGCTGTTGGTCACAATCTCTTCGCGCGCGGCGCCGCTGGTTTCTGCCCGTGATTGCAACCGAAAGAGCACCGAACCGGGGTTCCCCAACCGGTCTGCCAAAACCGAGGCCATTGTTCGGTCCTTGGTCACACCGAATATGTGGTCGGCAGCAGGATTGGCGAAAGCAATCTGACCGTCCTGACGGGTAATAAAACTCGGAGCACTGTCATTGGTGACAAAATGCGCAACTGAATGATGGCTGCGCTCCTGCGCCATTTGGTGCCCGACACGCAGCATCACCATCGCCGCACAGACACAAACTAGGCTGACGCTTGCCGCACCTAGCGCCAGCCGCGCCGGTCCATCAAGCACGCCCCATGAGAACACGCCAAGGACCGACGCCAATACGCAAACGACCCCCAAATGTTGAGGAGTCACTAAAACCACCCGTTCCGTAAGCCAGGTGCCCTTTTTCCGATGCATAACTACCCTCCCAGCACTTTCGGAACGCAGTCCCGAATCATAGGCATTACTCTTGGCCCGAAGGGTTAACCGCCCATTAACCGAAGACGGCAATGACAGCCGCTATTCACATAAGGGTTGAACTTTGGCGATTATTTGCTGAGCGTCAAGTGCGCGGAGTAGAAACCGTCACCCAAATCACTCACATCAAGGGTCTTGTCCCACGTGCAACGCCAGTCGCTATGACGCTCCAGAAACGCAGCGACACGCTGCTGGTTTTCATCCGGCAAGATCGAGCATGTGGCGTAAACCAGCGTGCCGCCTTCGGCGACAAGCGCAGCCGCTGCATCAAGGATGCCGTCCTGCAAAGCCATGGTCTGAGCGAGTTTCTCTGGCGTCAAAAGCCACTTCGCCTCTGGCGCGCGCCGCCAAGAGCCACTGCCGGAACATGGTGCATCCACGAGAACCAGATCATATGGCCCGAATTGAGCCAGATCGCTGCCCTCAAGCTGGGTGATCTCTGCCTCGGCCCGAGCAGCGCGCAGTGGCAGATCGCGCATCCGCGCAACATCGATATCGTGGGCGAAAACCGCATCGGCGCCGCGGGCGGCAATCGCCAGCGCTTTGCCGCCACCGCCTGCGCAATAGTCAAGCACGCGAGCAGCCTTTGGCAAGGCATCGACAACCGCCTGACTGCTGGCATCCTGAAATTCGACAAAACCGTCGATATAGGCAGGGGCGTTGCGAATGCGCCGACTGCCCTCAACCACTGTCAAAGCGGTACGGCTAAGGGGGTTTTTTTCGACCTCGACGCCCGTCTCTTTCAACATGAGGATTACATCAGAGATATTTTTTTTTGCAGTATTTACCCGCAACGTCACTGGCGCACGACCTTGTAGCATCTGCGCTGTGTCAGCGGCCTTATCGCCCAAACCTTCAGCAAAACGTTCCGTCAACCAATCCGGCAAATTCCATGCATCCGCCTCAGGCATTTTGCCTTCGGGGAGCGGGATTTCATGTTCCATCAACGGGGCCGGCGCGTGACCTTCACCAGTGAAAAGCATCGCAGGATCAACCCCTTTCAAGCGCAGCAAGCCTATCATCAGCCCACGGCCAGTGGCTGCATTGCCAAGCCACGCCGCAGAGCGCCGCACCCGCAAAACGTCAAACACGTGATCGCGGATGGCAGCGCGGTCTTTGGAACCGGCAAAGCGGTTACCCCGCCCCCAGCGCGTGAGAACCTGCTCGGCTGGCAGGCCATCTCCGATCATATCTAGTATCTCGATGGCGGCAGCCACCCGTGCAGCAGGTGTCATAGGTTAGCCGATCCTGTAGTTGGGAGACTCGCGAGTAATCTGCACGTCATGCACGTGTGTCACCTTTGATTGTTGCATCCATATTTTTATAGTCATATCTCACTCCGCTGCATCAGTGCGCATCAGTTGAACCACGTCTGAACTAAGGTTTACAATCGTAAACGGCTGAATAGAAGGCCACCATTCACGCTCCAAAACATCTGCTACTTCGAGCACCGGGCTCAGTTTCTTGGTCTTATATAGATCTGTTGTCGGACTCCCAGCGTCGAATAACTGGCGCCTTGTTCGAGCTGAAATATCGAAGTGCCCCATGACCGCGGAAATAGCGGCATCGCTTACTCGCTCATCAAGCCAATCGGCAAATGTCCGGCGGATCGAATACCAGTTAGCCCGTACCTCACCTTTTTTCAGATTCTTATCAATACCCGATCTCTTGACCAGGCGCTGTATCATCTGCGTCCAGTTTCGAGAACCAACAGCGAGCGCTCCGTCTGAGGATCGAATTAGGAATTCATCACCGTGTGCATCCGTCAGGCGAGTAAGAATTCGGGCCATGGGGCCGGTGATCGGTACAATCGGAGTTTTCTTGCGGCGATTTTTTTCAATAAAACCCTCTCCCAGGAGATCGATAGCCCCCAGATCCATCCTGACTTTCTTCCCTTTCATGTCGGCGACGGCACCGATGCGGCCGCCGCATCCAATATCGAGCAGCAGAAGGTCTAACATGTGAGGTCTACGACATGCTTCGATCAGCGCACCAATCTCCTCGAAGCTGATGTAGCGCCCCTTTGGGTCTCGGTCTTCGGGTGCGGTGAGCCCACCAATGCAAGGGATCTTCGGAGGATTGTGAATCGTGGCACCATCACTTTTCGCAAGCACACAAACTTCTGCCGCACTGCCTAAGATATCGGCAATGGTGTTGGGATGCAGGCGTGGTTTGCCGCTGTGAGAACGCCGGTGGAATACTGCACCACGTGAGCGGCGAGATTGTCTTGT
>NZ_JBALVJ010000125.1:0-6346 GCF_036961165.1 Sulfitobacter sp.
GCGGGTCAAATCTCGGTGAAAATACCGGGTCAGTTCTCAGTGACATTCAACAGCCAAGACATCAATGGGGCCATCGTCAAAGCTGTTAAGGCACGCCAAAGCAACAAATAGGTGTTTAATTTACTGCGGTTAAATTCCCTCTATTGGAGAAAGAACGAAACCGCGAACGGTTCAAATCGCCTTCAGGTGTTGAGCCTCCCCCCTGGGGGTAATCCGCCTTTATAATTAGGTAAGCGGAGGACCAAAGTCGGTCTGGAAGCAGATCCCAGATGCAAGGAATACGTTCAACGTTAACCTGATCTCCACAGAAATCTTCCTTCTGCCCCCTCACGAAATGCCTTGAAGCGGAGCACACGGTACGGCACGTTACTCTGCACAAACTGGTGCTTCGCAGACCTGAACCCTGAATTTATCGTTTAAATTCAATGCCGTGCAAAATGGCTCCGATCCCTACCGCTGGAGCCATTTCTCTCACCCCGTATTGAGTTGGCACAGTGTATTATTTCCAGCTAATGCCATAAGTATCATTCGTAAGAATGTAATTCCAGATACTGCTTGATGATGTCGTCGGTCACATTTCCAGATGTAGTCGAAAAGTACCCCTTAGCGTCTGGTCCACTCATCCACCTGACTTTTGCGTTCTATGTGTTTTTGGCAGATATCAGCAATTTTCAGATTGCCGAGTTTTTCAGCACAATCGGCCGGGCGCGTTCCTAATATGCGCTGCTCTCTAGATGGCCGCCGTTTGCCAAGCACCCTGACACCAAGCCGCACTCCTCCCGAGTGCTGAGTTGTAAGGCTTTCAAACCAGCCAGCGCACCAACAGCGGTACGATCAGGCTTGTCAGCAGAGCGTTTACACGTCTTAGCTGGCGCTGGTGTTGACCCAAACAGCATAGTGCCACTAGACTTTAGGAGAAACATGCGGACCGGTGCGTGAGGATTTCGCCACACGTTGTCGTATCGTATCGTAGGAGTTCGTTATGCACGCTTATCTCAAGTCGCGCCGACGTTTGCTGGTCAATGCCAGCCAAAGCTATGTAGTTGCTGATTGCGCTTGGCAGCAAGGGCTACGCGATGCAGGGAAATTTATCCCGGATGCAGTCGGCCACAATGTCTGGAAAATTGGAAACCCCGGGTCGCGTATCCGCAAGATCTATGAGGCGCGGGACCACGCCTTACAGCGGTTGGTCGTAGCCCAGCTCAAGATACAAGTTGCCAAAAAACGGATCCAGGATCAGCAGTCACGACCACAGCAAGTCACCTTGTTTCTTGCAGTTAATCATGAGCTTTGAATAGCGGAATCCGGACTGCACCCACCTACACTGCCTCGGCGTTGGCTTGATCACCCAGTTGGCGGCACGTCGATCCCTGCTATCTAGTGCTTGATATCCACCACTTGCGTGCGATCAAAAGCATCCCTTGTAGCGGCTTTGTTGCACAAATCGGGGTTTGAGGGGATTCACCACGTGAATCCAGCGCGATAGCTGGGGTTTATGAGCAGCTGGATACCGACAACGTACAAGACCCGTAACTGGGCAGAGTATAACCTTTCGCTGAAGCAACGTGGATCGCTATCGATCTGGTTTGATGCGGAGATGACGTGGGAGGCAGCGCCTTCCGGACGACGGGGACGTCAACAAGCCTATAGCGATGCGGCCATTCAAGCCTGCCTGACACTCAAAGTGCTGTTCGGGTTGCCGTTGAGGCAGACGACTGGATTTGTAGCAAGCCTGCTCGAACGCGTCGGTCTGGACTGGTCAGTGCCGGACTTCAGTACCTTATGTCGTCGTCAGAGGACGTTATCTGTGACCATCCCGTACAAGGGCTCATCCGGGCCGCTGCACCTGCTGATAGATAGTACCGGCATCAAAGCTGAGGGCGAAGGAGAGTGGAATGCCCGCAAGCACGGTGGGCCCAAACGGCGGCTGTGGCGCAAGATACATATCGGGATTGATGAGCAAACGCTGGAAATACGAGCAGTCGAGGTCACCAGCAGCAGTATCGGGGACGCGCCCATATTGCCTGCCCTGCTCAATCAGATCCCAGCTGATCAGGAACTCGGTTGCGTCACAGCTGATGGAGCATACGACACACGCAAATGCCATGATGCGATTGCCGTGCGAGATGCCCATGCCGTTATACCGCCGCGCAAGAATGCCAAGCTATGGAAGCCCGACACACCCAGGGCCAGAGCACGCAATGAAGCAGTGCGAGCCTCAAAGTATCTCGGCCGCGCATTGTGGCGACAGCTGACTGGATATCACAGCAGAAGTCGCGTTGAGACAAAGATGCATTGCGTGAAATTACTGGGTCAGCGCCTCTCAGCGCGTGACTTTGATCGGCAGGTTGCGGAAATCCAAATCCGCGCCGCGATCCTAAACGGCTTCACAGCTCTTGGCGTACCGCGTACCGTCGCCGTAGGCTAAATCCGTCTGGGGTAAGGGGAGCTCCGCCCACAAGCTGATTTGTGCAACGAAGCCTCGTGGCTCCATCAAAGTGCGATTAAGTACCGTTCTATTTCCATCAACGTAGTCTGGTTGCGGTCCGACCCTAAAATCATGACGGCGCTGCCCATAAGCCTTCTGCCTGGACTTCGCCTTAAGGCGCAGCGATGCCGCACGCGGATTCGGCGAGGGGATTGCGGTTGGGTCAGTTGCTGTGTTCATGTACAAAAAATCAGAGCAGTGCGCGAAAGAGCAAAACCCTATTTTCTGGAACCAGCGCTTTCTTGTGGATTATTCCGGTTTCATTGAACGCGTAGTGGAGCGGCGCAACGCTCCAGGGCACCTCCGCAGCCGTTATAACGGCTCGGGCCAAAAATTTCGCCAAACGGCATTCCCGAAAAGTTATGCTTGAACCTACTAGCCATAACTACGTTATAGCTCTCCGGTGAATGGGCGTTGCCCCTTTCAAAACACCATGAAGGGCAGCTTCGCGCCCTTTCAAAATCCACGTCCGAAAACCATGTATCTGGCGCTGTGAACCATCGGCATTTCAATGGCCTGCAATTTGAATGCGGCAAGCGCTTCTAGCCTCAGTCCCGCAGTGCGGCTTGTGAACTCCATTATTTTTTCTTGCCAAAAACAGCCGACCGTCAAATTTCTATGCAGGCAGGTTCCGGCCTAGTCCTGCCATTCACCAGTCGTTCCTATGCTGCGGTGCGGCCCGTCATTGCTGCCGTTCGTGCATCCTTCAGTATTTTGTCAGCCTGATCGTCGGTCAGCGGACAAAGTGATATTTGCTGCAAGTCTAAGCCGCTGCCTAGTCATTCGCCGACTAATTCAGAGTGGGTGTATTTCATCGAAAAGGCCGCTCAAGTAGGAGCGACGGCTTCCAATTTTGAACTGTGCGCCGCGATGAAAGCAGCGTTGACCACGCCAATGTCCGAAAGTTGTTCTCCCCTCAGATGAGTGCGGCAGACCGCCGCATTGATTGTAGGCACAGCGACTTATTTGATTTTCTATGTGAATTTTTTTAGAGCGAGAGAAGTAAGATGTTCAAAGGACTAGGAATCTCAATTGTCATCATCTGTTTTGGGATGCTGGGCTTGCCGGCCCTCGTAGTAGCATTTGTTTAGTGTAGTTGGACATGAAGGAGGGGGCGACCTTTAAGGGGCCGTTTCATATGTCTATCCAATGAGCCTTGCGTCAGTTGGAGCGATAGAGAAACAACTTGACCAAGCTTCCTTGGTTGCCGCGTTTTGATATTTTTCGGTGATTATTCCAGAAAACCTGATCTGGGAATTCGCCCATATGGGCTCTGAGCCGACCTCAGATCTGGGGCAGCATTTGGTGATATAGTGCAGTGTGAACGTTGGGTTGTCGATGTGGGAGGGCATGGCGGATCGGAGGAACTGTCATGCAAACACAAAAATTACCGGACATTCGCACCCTTCGTCCCGCCTGGAACAAAGGGCGCACCGTTGGTCAGAAGCGACCGCTGAAGGCCAAACATGTCTGGGCCATCCGTGTCAGGCTGGAACTGGCTGAAAACTATTGCGATCTGGCCCCGTTCAACATAGCCACCGACCGCAAATTGAGTGGCTGTGATCTTGTCCGCATGAAAGTTGTCGATGTGATGGCGTCCGGACAGATCAAAGAACGGGCATCGGTCCTGCAAAGCAAAAACCAAAAACCTGTTCAGTTTGAGATTTCCGAAGGCACGCGCGCGTCGGTTGCGAAGTGGATGAAAGATCCGCTGATGGTTGGATCCGAATATCTCTGGCCGAGTCGCTTCCACGAGCGCCTGCATATCTCAACGCGCCAATATGCTCGGATCGTACGGGTTTGGTTTTCGTCCATCGGGTTGGAAGTGAACGCCTATGGCACTCATTCAATGCGACGCACGAAGGTCACCCAGATCTATAAGAAGACGGGTAACCTGCGTGCCGTTCAGTTGCTGTTGGGTCATACGAAGATGGACAGCACTGCCAGATACTTGGGCGTTGAACTTGAAGATGCGCTGGCGATTGCGGAAGCTATTGAAATATAAGTGTTTGGGCCGTCCGTCGACAGCCAGTTATGCTGCGGCGCGGCCCGTCGTTCCTGCCGTTCGCGGCAAGAGCGAAATCATATGATGGGTGAACTCAAGGAACCGACGAGAACGGCCCACAGTCGACATCTACCTCTGAAGAAGGGCCGGGTGGTCACAATGACCCATGATTACAAGCGCCACGGCACGACTACGCTCTTCGCCGCGCTGGATGTGAAGTGGGGCACGGTCATCGGCGATTGAACGACTACCGGATGTTGTCGGTAAGTTCATTCAATATTGATAGATCTGCCTCCATCTGCTCCTCAGCCTTCCGAATAAATTGTTCGGCTGGCATCCCAGACGGGATCGGAGATGAATATAAAACAGTGACTTTCCCGCTACGTTTGCTCTGTGGGCTCGGTCCCCAGAATTTCCCCGAGTTCACCAATACGGGCAGAACGGGCGTTCCCAGCTTTGAATAAAGCAGTTCGATCCCCCGCTTGAATCTGATTGGCTCTCGCCCATCCATTCGCGTCCCCTCTGGGAAAATGAGAACGGAGCGGCCAGAGGCGAGCGCTTCACGGCTCTGGTTCAGCATAGCCTTCAGTGCCTTGGACCCGCTCTCGCGATCAATGATGATCATCGGTGATTTTCTCATATACCAACCGATAATCGGAATCCGCAGAAGTTCCTGCTTCGCAACAATCGCTACGTCCGGGAAGAGAACGAGAAACGCAAGAGTTTCCCAGGTGGACTGATGATTGCATACAATGAGACAGGGTTCTGTCGGAATCAGGTCGCGACCCTTCTCGACATAATTCAGCCCAACAATATGCTTCAGCCCGAATAGGACCCCGTGCACCCACAGGCGGGTTGCGGACCTAATTGCCGTTGGCGGAGACCCAAACAACCAGAACACTGGCACACCCAAAGCGAAACAAGCGGTCCAGCCAGCAAGAAACCCGTCGAACAGGTGCGATTTCACTTTGATCTGATGCATAGAATCCCCTATTCTTATCTGGTGAAAAAGTAAGTTCAACCCGTTCTGTGATAATCCGCAGATGGGCGCTGCGATCGCAGCAAGGTCAATGAGCGTGCTCGGATGGTCCACTCTGAGAGTATAAGCTTTAACTTCATGATGAGCAATTTCGCAACGGCATTAGGTCTGATTGTCCGCGACCCAGTCATTGCCGTGATGGAAATGCTGCGCCGTGCATGAACGGCTGGTCTGGTGAAGCGGCGCTGGTTCGGGATGGCAAAGTCTGGTCTGGGCCGGTCGCGCCATCCGGCCAGGTTGTTGATCCCGAGCTTGCAAATGGCGATTTCTGCGCATAGCGGCCCTTGGTGGCGGACGCAGCATGAGAGTCGGCGTATCTGCCCCCTTTAATGGCTACTTTCGTTAAACTGAGGTGTCGCTCGCGCAGGTCCAGCGAATGCACTCTTTCCGCCCTAAGGTGCAAAGTTACTTGACTGCTGACTATCCCAAGTTGCGCCTAAAGAGGCTATGTCGCACATAGGTGCATCACAAAGGCTATTGCGCACATTTTTCTCTAACCTTATCAGTCTCTTAGATTTATGCTTGAAAGTTGACTGGGGATCCTAGCACCCCAGCCAAACTTCCAAGTTTATCGTTTTGAACCAATCAACCCTGCATAGTAGCTGGGATGAGCTGAGGATTTGGTTGCACGCGTGGTTACACAGGGGGTTACACAAACTCTTCATGTCGCGCCAAACGATCAACATGCGACCTCTTGAATAGTGCTAATGCGAGGTCACGATGAACGACATTTTTTACCTTTCGAAACGTCGCGGGATATATGTCAACGCCGGACTAAAACTGCACCAATCGCCGGAGAGAAAGTGCGCCACTT
>NZ_JBALVJ010000126.1:0-6344 GCF_036961165.1 Sulfitobacter sp.
GCATCTTAGCCAAGCCGCAAAACTGTCCTAAAAAGCAGGACCACTTCAGTCTGCGGCCCTCATGTAGGCGCTCAATCAGGTCAACGACCGTTTCGGCAAGAAGACGATGGTGTTGGCAAGTGAAGGGATGAAGCGGCCGTGGCAGCCGCGCGCTGACCACCGCAGCCCTAAATACACGACTCGGCTGTCCGACCTGCCCGTTGTTCGATAGAGTGCCACTGCTGGAATTGAGTAGAACTCATAAGCATAGAAAAAACGGAACGAAGCTGCGGCGCATCGGTCAAGTCAATGCCCCGCTCATCTCATTGCAGTCATAGGGGCAATGCGCGACATTTTCCTTGGTGAAATATCTGTTAGCGCCAGCAGGTCCAAGTCAACGTTTCGAGAGGTAATCGGCGGAGACGTAACCCGTGATCTGCGGCGCGGCCGTGAGCGAAACGCGGCACCAAAGCTGACCTATTTCGGTTACACAATCACGGCGATTGAGTGAGGTTCCGTCAGGCAGGCCCAAGATGACGCTAAAGCCTAGCCCCGGACCTGCCCGCAACTTCAGAAATTCGGCCTGCCCAGTGCCAACGACCGAAGTGCGGTCATCGGAAAAATTGCTACAACCGGAGGCGAGCACGAGTGTTAGAATTACCGGAATGGTGTTGCGATGCATGAGCTGGCTCCTTTTGTTTCCGAATCAATAGACCGACATCAGACTAATGCCCAGTTACCTTCTCCGCTCCGAATGCATCGCCACTTTCGGCCCTAACCGGCCATTGAATGAAAGTTATGCCGCTGCCATGCAGCTCCCCCAAAGCGGTCGTTGGGTGCCGGACGCGACCAAGTTGAGGGGGTGAATGTTTCGAACCAATGACGATGGCGAACTATCCTCGCGATGCGAGCAGTCGGTCAAGTTCACTTTGCATGCTATCAACAAGGAAAGGGGACACTGCCGCTTGTGGTGTGCTGTTGTCCGGACCGTGCAGCCGCGTGTCGGCGAGTGGGGATACGGGTCGGCCGTCGATATGAATTTCGTAGTGAAGATGTGGTGCCGTTGACGTGCCGGTCGATCCCACTCGGCCGATCTCTGTTCCCGCCGCGACGCGCTGGCCAACTTGTAATGCCTCGTTCAGAGCGCTCAGGTGAGCGTAGAGGGTGCTGGTTCGGCCTTCATGCTCCATCTCGACCAAGAGCCCATAACCGCTGCGCTCGCCCATGAAGGCGATTTTTCCTGATTGTGTTGTCTCGACGACCGCGCCTTGTGCGGCCGCGAAATCCACGCCGCTGTGCATCCGCATATACCCATGAACAGGATGCATCCGCAGGCCGAAAGCAGAGCTGAGACGTGCGCCACGGATCGGTTGGACAAAAGTCTGCACAAGGTGACCATCCTTGAAAATCATGGATCGCCACGAATTATCATTCGGCCATAAGATTTCATAGCGGCCGTCGGCCAGATCAAGTTGCGCGAAATCGATGGTCGGCTCGCCGACAACACGGCCCTCAGAACGGTATTCCCGCCAAAGCAGACGAATTCGCTCACCGCCACTGAGAACTGTCCGTAGATCGAACACTCCGGCGAGGATCAACTCGAGGTCGGTCGCGAACCTGGTCGGAATGCCTGCATCGTCCAATGCCGTATAGATGGAGCTTTCAATCGTGGTTTCACCCGCCCGTCGGATACTATCAAGGTCAGGTGCCAGCCTTTGAACCGACGGTGCCGCACCGAAAGTCACAAAAATAAGCGTCCCATCTTCGATTTCGAGCGTGGCAGTTCGGGGCAACCCATCCTGGGACATTGTCAGCTTGAGGTTATGTCCAGGTTTCAGAAGACGGAGGTCGTATTCGGACCCAATCGCACCGGTCACTTCGGTGCTTGCACCGGTGTCGAGGCCGGCCTCGGCAAGAAGCCCCGAAAGACTGTCTCCAGTGTCTACGACTTGCGTCCAAGTCACGGTGTTATCGGCTTGGGTTAGGATATCGGCACTCGCTGCAACTGGCGTGGTTGTCAAATCATCGGTTCCAAACGTGGCATCTGTCGACTCGTTACCACTCAGTAGAAGTGATGGTGCTGTATCAGAAAGTTTGGCCTGGTATCGGGGTTGCCTATCCCATCGCGTCGATACGACAAACGCGATGCCGCCGAAGACCAAAAGAGCTGTCCAGTATCTCAACTTCATCGTTTCTCCACTGTCCGCCGTTTTGTGTATGTCTTCAGACCTTGCCCCAACAGGCGAAGTCCAGAGCTTACTGGTTCGTGAGATCAAACTTTGCAACGCAGATTGATCGACGTCGGCGTTGCACCGCGCAACCACCGTGACAGCTGATAAGCTGTCACACGGCTTATCACCTATGGCGATACCAAATGCAGAGCTTCGGCCCATTCGCTCAAATTAGGGACACCGCGCCGGGAACCCTCAGCAATCGCTGGAGGATAAGACTGCAATTCAGCAAGCGGTGAACACGTTTCTTGCACAATACGAGGTGCGTTCTTGGGTTCTCGGCCCAGACCGGCCATTCACGCGCTGACACGATGCTGCGGCGCAGCCCGTCAGAGCGGCCATTCGTACATCGCGCAGCATTTTAATGTGCAAGATGTCGCTCAAGCGGACGAATAAGACGTTAGCTGTGCCATAGGGCCTGCAGACATTCATCAACAGGCCCAGATATCAATGGGTAGCTTACATCATGTCGCCCATGTCATGCATGCTGCCGCCAGATTATTCTGGCTTGTCGGCAACCATAGCCTCGGTTGTGACAAGCAGACCCGCAATAGATGCAGCATACTCAAGCGCGATCCGCACAACCTTGGTCGGGTCGATGACACCGGCCTTCAGCATATCGCCGTAGCTTTCTGACTGCGCGTCATAGCCAAACGCCCTATTGTCATTCTCAAGAACCTTGCCCGCAACAACCGATCCATCAACGCCGGCGTTTTCAGCAATCTGGCGAAGGGGTGCCTGAAGGGCCTTGCGAATGATTGCAATACCAGCCGTTTGATCCGGGTTGTCTCCTTGCAGACCTTTCAGAGCCTTACCAGCGTGAACCAACGCAACACCGCCACCTGGAACCACACCTTCTTGCACAGCTGCACGGGTCGCATTCAGGGCGTCGTCAACCCTATCCTTGCGCTCTTTCACTTCGATCTCGGTGGCGCCGCCAACCTTGATCACCGCGATGCCGCCCGCAAGCTTTGCAAGCCGTTCCTGCAGTTTTTCTTTGTCGTAATCCGAAGTGGTCTCTTCGATTTGCGCGCGGATCTGCGTCACCCGTGCTGCGATCGCCGCCTTGTCACCCGCTCCGTCAATCAGGGTTGTCGTATCCTTGGTGATGGTGACTTTCTTGGCATCGCCCAGCATGTCCATCGTGACATTCTCCAGTTTGATGCCCAATTCTTCTGAAATCACCTGGCCCCCGGTCAGAATGGCAAGGTCTTCCATCATCGCCTTGCGACGATCCCCGAAACCCGGTGCCTTCACGCCAACGACCTTGAGGCCACCGCGTAATTTGTTCACCACAAGCGTTGCAAGCGCTTCGCCGCTGATGTCCTCGGCGATCACCAACAGCTGTTTGTCCGCCTGCATCACGGCCTCAAGTAATGGCACCATAGGGGCCAAGGAAGTCAGCTTTTTCTCGTGCAGCAGAATGACGCAATCTTCCAGATTTGACGTCATCTTGGCCGTGTCCGTCACAAAATACGGGCTTAGATAGCCACGGTCGAACTGCATGCCCTCGACCACTTCGGTCTCGGTCTCAAGGCCTTTGTTTTCTTCAACGGTAATCACGCCTTCGTTGCCGACCTTGGCCATGGCATCCGCGATCTGTTGACCGATCGCGGCCTCGCCATTGGCGGATATGGTGCCAACTTTCGCGATCTCGGCCGTATCGCCCACAGGGCGCGACATTGCTTTGACCTCTGCAACGACGGCGGCGACAGCCTTGTCGATCCCACGCTTCAGGTCCATCGGGTTCATACCCGCAGAGACGGCTTTCATGCCTTCGATGACAATGGCCTGCGCCAGAACTGTCGCAGTGGTTGTGCCGTCACCGGCTTCGTCATTGGTGCGCGATGCGACATCCTTGATCAGCTGCGCGCCCATGTTTTCGAATGGGTCGGCCAGTTCGATCTCTTTGGCGACAGTCACGCCATCCTTGGTGATGCGTGGAGCCCCATAGGATTTGTCGATGACCACGTTGCGGCCCTTGGGCCCCAGTGTGACTTTGACAGCATTGGCGAGTGTATTAATGCCCTTGAGCATGCGGTCACGGGAGTCCGTGCCGAATTTGACGTCTTTTGCAGACATTTCTATATTCCTAATTGAAAATTATGTGAAATTGGCAGCGGTGCTTAACTTAAAACGCCAAGGATATCGCTTTCTTTCATGATCATCAGTTCTTCGCCGTCGATCTTGATTTCAGTGCCTGACCATTTGCCAAACAAAACTCTGTCGCCCGCTTTGACGTCCATGGCGATCCGTGCGCCTGCCTCGTCTTTTGCGCCTGCACCAACAGAGACGATTTCACCCTCTTGGGGTTTTTCTTTTGCACTGTCAGGGATGATAAGGCCGCCCGATGTTTTTTCGTCACCTTCGATGCGGCGAACAAGGACACGGTCATGGAGGGGAGTAAACATAGAGGAAATGCTCCTTCTGAAGATTTCCGGGAAAGGGTGGCATGCGTAGAGACGCATTGGCACTCGCCACACCTAAGTGCCAATATCAATGACATGGCTATCTTGAGAGGTCGCTACAAGAGGTCCGTAAACTAATTTCGTCGGATTCGATCACACCCAGGAATTGAGCAGAATTAGACGGCCGCGAAGTTTTACTTTAACTTTTTTACGGCAATCGAGATCGCTGTTTTCCAACCAGAGAATTTGCCATTGTAAAGACTTTTGGCGGTGAGAAGGTTGGGCAAGACTTGTGTTCAGAACCTATCCAGTTTCAATATCCGCTTCGACTATTTAGCCCACTTGTTGTTGCGCACGCAGCGAATGTCCGCAATCCGCCCTTCGTGGAGGCTGCCGCTTCCGGCCCGTAGCTGACTTTGGTGGCAACACACAATGCTGCGCGGCAGCTTCCACATAGCAGACATTGACCAATGGTCTCGCACTTTGCAAGAATTGCGCGACGCTTGAAAATCGCGGCTAGCAACCGATATATTTTTAAAAGAGGTCTTTTCGGCGGAAACGTCGTCTCGAAAACGTCATGCGTTTAAGTCACTATTTGGGGACGAACTCATGGGTGAGCCCGTCGAGAAAAGGCTATTTCACTCTGTCATTACCGCAGCCAAAGAAACGGGCGTTGATCAGCGCAGGTTACGCAAACTGCTTGAGGCAAAAAACCCCATCTCTACCGATCTCCCTGATGCGTGGGCCCTGTTCGATGCTGAAGCCGCATCATCGTTGCTCTCAGATTTGGTGACCTTATTGCCAGCAAAGTCATTCGCGGAGACCCTGTGCATGACTCGCTCACAATTCGATATTCTGCTTGAAGACGATATTTTGAAGCCTGCACTCCTTGATGCGGATACGAAGCATGTTTGGAATCCCAAGGATGGTCAGGACTTTTTGACCAGCATGTTTTCCGGTGCGGAGCGTCTTGTTCAAGCCCAGCACGGCTGGGTACATATCTCAAAGTCGGCGATGAGACTGAAGATACGGCCCGGAGACATCATACGGGCGATCCAGAGAAAACACCTTTTGCGTGTAGGCAATCATGCGGACTTTGATGGCTATGCCGCACTGTATGTTTATCATGATCAAGTGGTCGCTCTTCTTGGCGGCGAAGTTCAGGACGCCACCTCAATCGAGCTGTTCGCAAAGTCAGTCGGTGCGCGGCAGCTGCCAGCATTCAGGCGTCTTATCCTGAAAGGCCATTCACCAAGTACAAAGATCAGAAACCCACGAACCAATGCCATGCAGCACTACATCAGTCAGTCCGATGCGGAGGCGTTCCATTCGAAGTTCTACACGCTGCGGAGCATGAGCTTACTGTTCGATCGGAGCTGGCAACGCCTAACCGCGGACCTTCTCGATGCAGGGATCAAGCCGTTTTCACCTGATGGGGTGAATTACGGCAACATTTTCCTCAAGGATGAAGTTGATCAGCACCTGGGTTGAGAACCTCGTGCTAAAAGTCACATGACTTTGACCGTCACGTCATCAACTGACCCAAAATGGAAAAATGGCAAACCGGAACTTCACGCAGAGTGCGGCGAATGACGGGAGAGAGCGGCGATTTCAACGGGTCGACGCAACACTTTAATCTTTAGCCAAAGATGGAGTGATCAAAATGAAGTGTCGTCGCCGCGTATTTTTCACGGACAAGCAGAAGTCGGAGATTTGGGACAGATGG
>NZ_JBALVJ010000018.1:0-64842 GCF_036961165.1 Sulfitobacter sp.
AGATGCATCTTAGCCAAGCCGCAAAACTGTCCTAAAAAGCAGGACCACTTCAGACCTCGGAGAGAACCATGACCCCGGACGGACATATCGCAACCCCGCTTGACAAGGCCGCAATCAGAGAACAGTATTTTGAATACTCTTGCCCAACAGCTTCCTTTCCGAAGTTTTGACAAGAGCGCTCACGACGCAGAAACCATATTGGCTTGTTGACGCATTTACGAAGGCCCAATCCGCAAGAAATCTAAAAAAGGCTCATGCGCGGCTTTCACCACCCAGAGAGCTTGTCCGAATCGCACGAAAACAGGCCATTATTATAGTTCAAAAACAAAAGGTTGCCGAAAATAAATTCGTTAACCTTTGTTGTTAATGTCCTACAAGTGGGAATGCGTCACGCTTGGCGTGACGGTTTTTCTATCGCAAACGAGGGAAGACCGCTTATTCCAGTGCTTCCATCACCTCGTCAGAGGCTTCGAAATTCGCAGTGACGCGCTGTACATCGTCATCGTCTTCCAGCGCATCAATCAGCTTCATCAGCTTTTGCATACCCTCAAGATCCATCTCGGTGGTGGTGGTCGGTCGCCAGATCAACTTGGTCGAATCGGATTCGCCCAACTCCGCTTCCAGCGCGGTGGACACCTCGTTCAGATCAGTGTCCGCGCAATAGATCACATGCCCGTCCTCGGACGAGTCGACGTCTTCCGCCCCCGCTTCGATCGCTGCCATCATCACAGTGTCCGCGTCGCCAACTTCCAGCGGATAGGTCACTTCGCCTTTGCGGTCGAACATGAAGCCAACGCTGCCGGTTTCCCCTAGGTTGCCGCCGTTCTTGGTGAACGTAGATCGCACGGTAGAAGCGGTGCGGTTGCGGTTGTCGGTCATCGTCTCCACGATCACGGCAACACCGTTCGGGCCATAACCCTCATAGCGGATTTCTTCATATTCTTCCGCGTCGCCACCGACGGCTTTCTTGATCGCGCGGTCGATGTTGTCTTTCGGCATCGAGGCCTGCTTTGCTTCTTTCACCGCAAGGCGCAGGCGCGGGTTCTTGTCAGGATCGGGGTCGCCCATCTTGGCGGCCACCGTGATCTCCTTGGAGAATTTCGAGAACATTTTCGAGCGCAACTTGTCCTGACGCCCCTTGCGGTGCTGGATGTTTGCCCATTTGGAATGGCCTGCCATGGATTATCTCCGTCTGAGGAATTCTATTTGGCGCGCTTATACGGCAGCACCCCTAGGCGGGGCAAGGCTCCCATCCGCGGGATTTGCGGGCCTTTTCGGCTCGGCAGATCATTTGCAGTGAGCGCCCTGCACTTCGGGTTGCTGTGCCCACATGCCGCCAAAGGCCGTCAGCGTGCAACAGCCCCCCTGCGCACCAGTTCTATCTCGTTGCTCCTACGTCGTTGGCTTCAAGCTCTTATTACTCTTGTCCTTGTCTGCGACGTGCAACATTGTGCCGCAATGACACAAGATCAAATCATCCTCTTCGCGCTCTTCGGAGCAGTCTTTGGCCTCCTGCTTTGGGGCCGTTTCCGTTACGATATCGTTGCCTTCTCGGCGCTGATGGCAGGAGTGGTGCTGGGGGTGGTCGATAGCAAAGACGCCTTTGACGGCTTTGGCCATCCGGCGACACTGGTGGTCGCGTTGGTGCTGGTGGTGTCTGCCGGACTGGTCCGCTCGGGAGCGGTGCTTTTGATCACGCGGACGTTGGTGGATGCCTCACGCTCGCTTGGGGCGCACATTACGCTGATGGGGGCTGTGGGCGGGATACTGTCAGCGTTCATGAATAACGTGGCCGCGCTAGCGCTGCTGATGCCCGTAGATATCCAGACCGCACGCAAAGCCGGCCGTGCGCCGGGTCTGTCGCTGATGCCACTCAGCTTTGCGACAATTCTGGGCGGAATGGTCACATTGATCGGCACACCGCCCAATATCATCATCGCCGCCATCCGCGAAGAAAGCCTTGGCGCGCCGTTCAAGATGTTCGACTTCGCCCCTGTGGGCGGGATTGCCGCCATTGCGGGTCTGACTTTTGTCGCGCTTGTGGGCTGGCGCCTGATCCCCGCGCGCGAAGACAGCAGCATCAGCGCCGAAGACCTTTCCGCCTATATCGCCGAGCTTGTCGTGCCGGAAGGCAACAAACACATCGGCAAGCGACTGTCAGAGCTTGAAGAAACTGCGGCCAAGACCGACGTAACCATCATCGGCCTGATGCGCGGCGGCAAACGCCGATATGGACGGGCCCAAAGCGCGGAACTGCAGGCCGGCGATGCACTGGTGCTAGAGGCCACACCTGATGCCTTGGACGAATTCCGCTCGACCCTTGATCTGGCGGTGGCGGACAGCGCGCGCGAAGAGCGTCTGCGCGCCGACGGCGAGGGTGTCGAGATCATCGAGGTTGTTGTCACCGCGGAGAGCCGCGTATCAGGTCGCACCGCAAAGGCAGTTGGTCTGGCTTGGCGGCAGCGCACCGTGCTGTTGGGCATCTCCCGTCGCGGCCGCAAGATCACCTCGCATCTGCGCGATACACAGCTTGAGACCGGCGATATCTTGTTGCTTTTGGTCCCGCGCGATACGGTAAGTGATGTGACCGAATGGCTGGGCGTTCTGCCCTTGGCTAACCGCGGTCTTGCAGTGACTGAAAACAGCAAGGTCTGGCTCGCTATCGGCTTGTTTGCGGGCGCGGTCACTGCGGCCTCCCTCGGGCTGATCTATCTGCCGATAGCGCTTGGGATGGTTGTGATTGCCTATGTTCTCGCCAAAATTGTGCCCCTGTCCGAGCTTTATACCCACATCGAGTGGCCGGTTATTGTGCTGTTGGGCTCCATGATCCCGTTGGGTGCCGCGCTGGAGAAATCCGGCGGCACCCAACTGATTGCGGGGTCGCTGGTCAGCCTTACGGAAGGAATGCCTGCATGGGCCGTTCTGACGGTTCTGATGGTGGTGACGATGACCTTGTCGGACGTGCTCAACAACACCGCCACGACGATTGTCGCAGCACCAGTGGGCATCCAGATGGCGCAGACCCTCGGCGTTAATCCGGATCCTTTTTTGATGGCTGTCGCGATTGCCGCGTCGTCGGCGTTCCTCACCCCGATTGGTCATAAGAACAACACGCTGATCCTTGGCCCCGGTGGCTATAGCTTTGGCGACTACTGGCGTATTGGCCTGCCACTGGAAGTGATCGTGATCGCCGTGTCTATCCCTGCCATTCAGGTCTTCTGGCCCCTTTAGGCGATGCCGCCGCCGGTTCAGAACCGGCGGCGCTAGTCGTAGCTTGGCTCACCAGATCAAGGGGATCACAGCACTTGCGATCAACGACATCGACAGGTTCAGCGGAATACCCACGCGCATAAAGTCCGTGAACTTGTAACCGCCCGGTCCGTAGACCAATGTGTTGGTCTGATAGCCAATGGGCGTGGCAAATGCACATGACGCCGCAATCATCACTGCAACCACCAGCGCGCGGGCGTCCATGCCCAGCGCATCACCAAGAGAGATGGCAATCGGCGTCATGATAACTGCCACCGCGTTGTTCGACACGATCTCGGTCAAGATGGTGGTCATCAGGAACACGCAGAAGATCACCACAGCCGGAGGCAGGTTCCCCAACGCGGGGGAAACGGCATCCACAATAAGCTCCACAGCGCCTGTATGTTGCAGGGCGGCCCCCACACAAAGCATCGAAAAGATCAGGGCCAGCAAGCGACCGTCGATAAATGAAAAAGCCTCATCCGCGTCGATACAGCCGGTGACCAGCACCACCGCGACGGCAATCACTGCCAGCATCAGGATCGGAGCAACGTTCAGCGCGGCCAGAATAACAATAGCGGCCAATGCGCCAACCGCGATTGGCGCGTGGCCTCGGCGGTAGGCACGTTGCGATGGCGTGCTGACGTCAACCATATCCATATCAGCGGCCAGTCTCTGGATATCTTCGCCTGCCCCTTCCAGCAGCAGCGTATCGCCCACGCGCACAACCAGATCATCAAGCTGTCGACCGATGTTCTGGTTCCGTCGGTGCACCGCCAGCGGATAAACCCCGTAGCGCCGCCGCAAACGCAGCGCGCCTAGCGAGCGGCCGATCATCTTGCAACCGGGCGTGATGAGCACCTCAACCGTGGTCGTCTCAACGGCGGAAACCTGATCAACGCGCTTGAGCTCAGGCGTGGCCTGAAGGCTCAGCAGTTCCGACATCTGTGTGCGCAAAACCACACGGTCACCAGTTTGCAGCAAGACATCCTTGAGGTTGCGCCGCAGCGAAGCATCGCCGCGCACCACGTCAATCAGACGCACGCCGTCACGCTTGAATAGCTTCACGTCCAGCACCTCGCGGCCAATAAGGTTGCTTTCCGGCGGGATGACCGCCTCGGAGAAGAACTTCATCTTGGAGCGATCACTGAGCATGCCAGCGAGGCTGTCCCGCTCTGGCAACAGGCGGCGCCCGATGGTCCCCATATAGATCAGGCCCCACGCGCAAACCACGAGACCGATGGGCAGGATTTCAAAGATGCCGAACGGCTCCATCCCTTGTGCACGTGCCACGCCGTCAACCAGCAGGTTGGTTGAGGTACCGATGAGGGTAAGCGAGCCGCCCATGATCGCGGCGTAGCTCAGCGGGATCAGCAGCTTTGAGGCTTTGGTGCCCAGCGTCTTACTCAGCTGCACCACGACCGGGATCATCACCACCACAACAGGCGTGTTATTCATAATGGCTGATGCGCCCATGACAGACAGGATCACGCCCACAACGGCAGTTTTCGGATGTGTGCGCGCGTAGCGCTCGGCCAATCGAGTCAACACTTCTAGCGAGCCAGTGCGCACCAGCGCCCCCATCACGATAAACATCGCCGCAATCGTCCAGGGGGCAGAGTTGGACAGCACCGCTTGCGCGTCGTCATAAGGTAAAAGCCCCAGCGCAAGCAGCGCGGCCGCCCCCGCTAACGCGACAACTTCGGTCGGCAACGTTTCACGTAGAAAAAGTATGAACATCACCACAACAACAGAGATTGAGATGATCGCCTGAGAGAATTGAGAAAGTTCAAACATGTGCATTGGACTACTTCTGGGTTTCTATCATTTGTCGTCGATCGTGCCGTGCGCGGCAAGCACGGCCTTTGGTCGTGGTTGCACCAAATACATCCCCGCGAACATAGTCGCCAGAGAAACAAATATGAGAAGGGAAAACGCTTCGTTCAGAATGAGCCATGCCCAGAAGAGGCCAAAACCTGTGACCATGTAGCTCACTTGAACCGCAAAGACAGCGCCTGCCCGTCCGACAAGCCAGACGTAGCTGGCATAAACCATCACATGAATCACCGAAGACGCCACCAGTGCCGTCTGTGCCGCAGGCATCGGCCAAAGCGGTACTATGGTCTGGCCGGACACCAGCATCAGCGGCGTAATAACAAAAAGCCCCACAAGCGCCGCGCCCAGCATCAACTGAAACGGGTCTAGCCCTGCGACACCCCACCGCGCGACGTAGTTACCCTCAAACGCATAAAACAGTGCGACCAGCAGATAGATACCGGCCCAACCCACCGGCACAGGCTCCCCCATATCGACCGAAGGGAGAAGAATAATCAACACGCCGACAAGCCCAAAGGCCAGCCCGCCCAACCGCCGCATTGCAAAGCGCTCGGTGCGCAACAGCAGCGCGATGACAAATGCAAACATCGGAATGATGCTGAGCAGCAAAGACATGATGCCCGCAGGCAAAAATACCGCCGCCTGATAGGAAATCGTGTTTGGCAGCACTGTTCCGATCATGGCGATGACCACATAGGCCCGCAGCGCGGTTGCATGGAGCGGCAACTTGGTGCGGCGCAGCACGCAGATGACCATCATCAACGCCGCGCCTAACACCTGTTGCCAGAACACGAGCCCAAAATAGCCGTATTCCGTGCTTACCGCGATCTTCGTCAGGGGCTGCGTAGCCCCCCACCCCGCGCCCATCAAAACCAGAAAAACGCTGAACCACAGCTCGTCGCGGCGGCTAAGCCCGCCATGGTCCGGCGTGTCCTTCACGGGGCGCTCTGTTGCAATTTCCCGCCCTGCCGCACTGGTACCACCCGCGTGGCGCGGCCGGTCTTGTCGTCGGTCTCAATGTAGACCCCTGATAGGGTTGCCTCGCCATTGGCGGGGGAAAACCGCTCTTTCGGCATGCCTGTGATAAAGCGTCGCAAAGGCTCGGTTTTTTCCATACCGATAACAGAATGGTAGTCGCCACACATTCCCGCATCAGACAGATAGGCCGTGCCACCCGGCAGGATCATCGCATCAGAGGTCGGTACGTGGGTATGGGTACCCACCACCAGTGAAGCGCGGCCATCACACCAATGACCCGTGGCCATCTTCTCAGACGTCGCCTCGCAATGAATGTCCACGATAATGGCATTGGCCATTCCGCCCAGAGGGTGGGTTTTAAACACTGTATCCAACGCCGAGAAAGGATCGTCATACGGGCGTTTCATAAACACCTGACCCAAGGCCTGCGTGACCAACACCTGCTTGCCCGTGCGGGTCTTGAATAGACGCGCGCCCTTGCCCGGTGCGTTTTTCGAGAAGTTGAGCGGCCGGATGATACGCGGTTCCTGCTCGATGAAGGCCAGCATGTCCTTTTGGTCAAAGGAATGATCTCCCAACGTCAGACAATCGGCGCCTGCGTCAAGCAGATCTTTGGCGTGAGCCCCCGAAAGCCCCATACCGGATGTGGCGTTCTCACCATTCACCACAATGAAATCGAGTTTCCATTCGCTGCGCAAACGGGCCAGATTATCGGTGATGGCGCTGCGCCCAGCGCGGCCCATCACATCACCAAGAAAGAGTATTTTCATAAGTTCAGCGTTACGGCTCTGCGCCGTGCTCTGCAAGAGGCAAGGATAACGACGCGACACAGTGTTGTTGTTACGCGACCGTATTTTTCCCGAACTTTTGGATGCGTCAGGCTATCTCGATCACGCCGGCCTCGGTGACGACCATATCAAGCGGCTGGTCTGTCGGCTCCAGCGGAATATCGTCACTCTCCTGTCCAGCAAAGGCAAAACCGATGACAAGTGTTGCCCGCCGCGCACGCAGCATCTCTAAGGTGCGGTCATAAAATCCGCCACCATAGCCCAAGCGCCCTCCCTGTCGGTTAAAGGCCAGCAACGGAACGATAAGGATTTCGGGCTCAAAATATTCAATGATGGCAGGGATATAGGCGCCTAATGGCCCTGCAACCATTTCTGCATCAGGGGTCCAGCGCGCGAATTTAAGCGGTTGGGCCGCCCGTTGGATAACCGGCACGCCAACATCGCCATAGGCTGCGGCTTCCGCCATAGCGGCGCGGGGGTCAATTTCGGTCCGGATGGGCATGAAGCCCGATACGGCAACGCCGCGATATCCTGCAAGAAACTCGCTCAGATAGCCGGCCTGTGCCGCGTTTGCCTGATCAAAAAGCGGTTTGCGTCGCGCAAACGCTGTTTGGCGTGCTGCGTCTTTTGTCGCAGCCATAGTCACAGCAGCACCGCTGCTGCAAGTCCAAGAAAGGCGAAGAAGCCGACAACGTCCGTCACAGTCGTCACAAACGCACCCGAAGCCAGCGCAGGGTCGACCCCAGCCCGTTCCAGCAGGATCGGGATGCCAGTGCCTGCCAGCCCCGCGACCACCATGTTAATTACCATCGCAGTGGCAATCACATAGCCCAGCGCCGGTGAGCCAAACCAGATCACGCCAACAACACCCATCACGACCGCAAATATCGAGCCGTTGATTAAACCCACCAGACATTCACGCCGGATAACCCGCCAGACGTTTGAGCCGGTGAGGTCTTTTGTCGCCAGCGCGCGCACGGCCACCGTCAGGCTTTGCGTGCCTGCGTTTCCACCCATGGAGGCCACAATCGGCATTAATACCGCCAAGGCCACAATCTGCGCCAGCGCCACTTCGAACTGTGAAATCACCATAGAGGCGGCAATAGCCGTGACAAGGTTCACGGCCAGCCAAGGCAGGCGCTGCTTGGTCGTCTCGATCACGCGGTCAGACAGAGAGCCGTCCCCCACACCCGCAAGGCGCAGGATGTCTTCTTCATGTTCCTCGTCCAATACGGCCATCGCATCATCGATGGTAATCACGCCGATCAAGCGGCCATCTTCATCCACAACGGGCGCGGAGATCAGGTGGTACTGGTTGAACGCATAAGCCACATCGCCTTCTGCGCGCAGCGCCGGAATGATCTGGAAAGTCTCTTCCATCAGCGCTTTTAGCGGCGTCTCGCGCTTGGAGCGCATCAGCTTGCCAAGCGTCACATTGCCTACGGGGTGCAAACGCGGGTCGACGATGATGACGTGGTAGAACTGGTCCGGCAACTCATCTTCGGGGGTGGCGCGCAGATGATCGATTGCAGCTCCCACGGTCCAGTGCTCTGGCGCCATCACAACTTCACGCTGCATCAGACGGCCGGCAGAATACTCCGGATAGGCCAGCGCCTGCTCGACGGCGGCGCGGTCCACATCATCAAGCGCGTCCATGATCGTAGCTTGCTGGGCGTCTTCAAGATCCTCGATAATGTCAACAACATCATCGCTGTCCAACTCACGCATGGCTTCTTGCAGCACCTGCGGCGTTAGTAAGGAAATGACTTCGTCACGGATCGATTCATCGAGTTCCGACAGGATGTCCCCGTCGAATTCCAGATCATAAAGCCGGATCAGTCGCGCCCGCTCGAACGAGCTGATTTGCTCAAGAAGGTCGGCGATGTCAGCCGGGTGCAACGGCTCCATCAGTTCGATCAGCTTTTCGCGGTCGTCAATTTCTACCGCATAAAGAATCGCGGAGACATCGCGCTTACCCAGCACATAGGCTTCGGGTTCATTTTCTTCAGGGTGATTTTCTGCCTGTTGCTCGTGGTCCGACATGCGAATTCCCCCCTGCGTGTGCGGCAACATAAGCAGGCGTAGCAAAGACCACAATGGCGCGCGTGCGCCATATTACACTTGGGCAAGCACACCTGCCCATTGCCTGAGCAGATTAAACAGGTACAACGCGAAACATGACTGAAAAGCTCCTCCTCACTGGCCAAATCCTCACCTTTCAGGGTGATCCTTTTCACGCACCGTGGGAGGATTGTGTACAGATCAACTCCGCAGGAGCAGTGCTGCTGGACGGGGCGAAAATTGCCGCCGTTGGTGATGCCGGTACCTTGAAGGCCGCGCATCCGCAGGCGCGCGTCATCTCATACGGTAGTGATCTGATTTGTCCGGGTTTTGTGGATGCGCATGTGCATTACCCGCAGACCGCCATGATCGCGAGCTGGGGCAAGCGGCTCATTGACTGGCTCAATACCTATACCTTCCCCGAAGAGGCGCGGTTTGCCGATCTGGCCTATGCCGAAGCGATTGCAGCACGCTATCTGGATCTTACAGCCGCCAATGGCACCACCACTGTCGCGTCATACGCCACCATCCACCCGCATAGCGCCGAAGCGCTATTTCGCGCTGCCGAAGCGCGCGGGCAGGCTGTGGTCACTGGCAAGACTTGCATGGACCGGAACGCGCCCGATGATCTGCGCGACACAGCTGAGTCGGCCTATGACGACAGCAAGGCGCTGATTGAACGCTGGCAGGGCAAGGGCCGCGCACAATACGCCATCACGCCGCGCTTTTCGCCCACCTCCACGCCCGAGCAGCTTTCGGCGCTTGGCGCGCTTTGGGCCGAGCACCCCGAGTGTTTGATGCAAACCCATCTGAGCGAGCAAACGGACGAGATTGAATGGGTGCGCAGCCTGTACCCAGACGCGCGTGACTACCTCGACACGTATGAGGCGCATGGCCTTTTGGGGGAGCGCGGGCTTTACGGCCATTCGATCCACCTGACCCCGCGAGAGGTGGACCGACTAGCCGAGGTGCAAGGCCGTGTGATCCACTGCCCCACATCGAACGCTTTTATCGGGTCTGGCGCGCTGGATTTGCCTGCACTGGCCGCACGCGGCATCCCGCTGGGGCTGGCCACTGATACCGGTGGTGGGTCATCTTTTTCGATGCTGCGCACCATGGCGGCAGCCTACGAGGCCGCTCAGCACCACGGACATGCGCTGCATGCGGCCCAATTGATGTGGCTGGCGACAGCGGGGTCAGCCAATGCCCTGCATCTGGGGAATGAAATCGGCACCCTGACCGCTGGGCACTACGCCGATCTTGTGGTGCTGAACCTACGATCAACCGCAGCAATTGATCAGCGCGCCAACCGTTCAGGCTCGGTCTGGGAAGATGTTTTTGCCACGATCATGCTGGGTGATGACCGCGCGGTGCGGGCCACGTGGATCGCAGGAGCTGCCGTCCAAGGCTAAAGCGCAGCGCCAAGATTGAGCTTTTAGTACAGTCAGCAGCGGCTGGCCCCAAGGACCATCACGCGAAAACCATTCACATTGGCCAGACCGAATTCCTTGACCTTTTTGTTCGTCAGGTTGCGATAGTGCCCCGGAGACTGACGCCAGTTTTCGATCGCGCGCGCCTCGGTGCGGTATCCGCGGCTGACATTTTCAGCAAGACTGCACCATTTATATCCCACACGCGCAACACGGACGCGCAAATCAGAGCCATCGCTGCTTGTGTGGCTCATGAAACGGTTCGAAGCCATGTCACGGGCATGGGCCAAAGCAGCTGCATCGAGCTTTGCGCTGCGCCGCACTTTGTGGAGGTTGGCCCGCGCGCGGATTGCGTTGATCTGCGCGCTGGCAGATCGCGCGCCAGTCGAAACGCTTGCGTTTTCAATCTTGGCTTGCTGTGCCTGCGGTGCAGGGCTTGTGATTGCGAATGTCGCGAGTGACACGACAAGGCAGGTACCTAAAATACGTTGTCTCATATTTACTCCTGTAGTGCGGTTGCCATCTCCCTTTGTCTGCTCACGAGTTCAGGCATATTTATGGTTTTAATTTGTCCATTTCGGACTACTGCGCGACCTTCAACATATAAATCACGGACCGTGGTCGGACCGGCAAGAAGTAGCGCAGACAGGTCCCATGATCCCGCCGACTTCACGCCCGACATGTCCCAAATGGCGATATCTGCCCTCTTGCCAATCGCCAATCGCCCGCAATCAGGCCGCCCCAGCACATCCGCTCCACCACGTGTGGCGATCTCCAACGCTTCGCGCGCGCTCATGGCATCAGCTCCGAGCGAGACGCGCTGTAGCAGCATCGCCTGCCGCGCTTCGGCCACCAAATTGCCTGCATCGTTGCTGGCTGACCCATCAACGCCGATACCCACCGGCACGCCCGCGTCGCGCATGGCACGTAGCGGCGCGATACCACTGCCCAAACGGCAATTGGAGCATGGACAATGGGCGACTCCCGTTCCTGTGCTGGCAAACAGAGCAATCTCGGAAGGGTCGAGCTTCACGCAATGCGCGTGCCAAACATCCGGCCCGACCCAACCGAGGCTTTCGGCATATTGTCCGGGCCTGCAGCCGAATTTCTCCAGCGAATAGGCGATATCTTCATCATTCTCGGCCAAATGGGTATGCAGCATCACACCTTTATCCCGCGCCAGGATCGCGGCGTTGCGCATCAGGTCCGTGCTGACGGAGAAGGGCGAACAAGGCGCAATCCCGACGCGGCACATCGAGCCTTCATCGGGGTCGTGGAAGGCGTCAATCACGCGGATGCAATCGGCCAGAATGGCCTCTTCGTTCTCCACAAGCGCATCAGGCGGCAAGCCTCCACTACTTTCGCCGATGCTCATCGCGCCGCGTGTTGGGTGAAACCGCAAACCGATTTCTGCGGCGGCATGGATGGTATCCTCCAGCCGCGATCCGTTGGGATAAAGGTACAGGTGATCAGAACTGAGCGTGCAGCCTGACAGCGCAAGCTCGGCCAACCCGACCTGCGCAGAGACAAACATATGATCCGGCGTAAACCGCTGCCAGATTGGGTAGAGCGTGCGCAACCATCCGAATAATAGTGCGTCCTGTCCGCCCGGTACGGCGCGCGTGAGGCTTTGGTAGAGATGGTGATGGGTGTTGACCAATCCGGGCGTCACCAGACAGCCCGACACATCCACGACCTCGGCCCCGTCCGGTACCGCCAGTGCAGGACCGATGGCCGCAATCACACCGTCGGACAACAGAATATCTTCGCCCGCCAATTCGCGACGCGTATCGTCCATTGTGAGGATCGTGCCTGCTCCACTCAGGACTGTCACGCTCATGTTTCGAGCGATTTCTGCAAAAGCACCAGTGCTTCGCTATGAATCTCGGTGTTGGCGGCAGCAATCACACGGCCGCCGTTGTGGGCGGGTCCGCCCTCCCAATCGGTAACGATCCCACCTGCGGCCTGAATCAGCGCCAGCGGACCCTGAATGTCGTAAGAGTTCAGCCCCGCTTCAATCACCAGATCGACCTGACCGGATGCGACCAGCGCGTAAGCGTAGCAATCCATCCCGTAACGGGTCAATTGAGCCCGATCGGCCACGGCGCGAAACGCAGCCCCCTCCTGCGCGCTGCCGACTTCGGGGAAGGTGGTAAAGACAATCGCTTCGGACAATGGCCGCGGTGCACGGGTATGTAGGCTGCGACGGTTTTCACCGTGGATCAGCGTGGCGCCCTCCGGCGTCCCGATAAACCGCTCTCCCGTATAAGGTTGATCCACGATGCCAATGGACGGGCCTTCATCGTCGCCCACCGCAATCAGCACACCCCATGTAGGTGTGCCGGAAATAAATCCCCGTGTCCCATCGATAGGATCAAGAACCCATGTCAGCCCGCTTGTGCCAGCTGTACTGCCAAGCTCTTCGCCCAATATTGCGTCCTGAGGACGGTGCTGCACCAGTATATCGCGCATCGCCACCTCAGCGGCGCGGTCGGCAACCGTAACAGGATCAAACCCACCCGGAAGCTTATTATCCGCCCCCAGATCACTGCTGCGAAAATAGGGCAGGATAACCGCACGGGCAGCATCAGCCATCAAGTGCGCCACACGGCAAAGCTCTTGGCTCAATTCGGTATCAATTTTCATATAGGACAAGTCTCACTCACGTCAGTGTCACGCAAGGCGCGGACACTTTAAACGGCCTTTCGACTCGGAATTGAGGAATTCAAGCCACATCACCCAGCACACGCGCCAGTTCTAACAGGCGGCGGCGTTGGTTTTTGGGAATGGCATAGTAGGACCGCACCAGCTCCACCGCTTCCTTGTCCTCCAACAGATCATGCGGCACAGCGCATTGATGACTTGGAGAAGGTGCTTCGACGTCGGGGACCCCTTCGAAGAAGGCAGAGACAGGAATTCCCAGCGCGGCTGCAATATCCCAAAGCCGCGAGGCGCTGACCCGATTTGCGCCCGTTTCGTACTTCTGGATTTGCTGGAACTTGATACCGACGAGTTCGGCCAATTGCTGCTGCGTCATACCAATCAACCAGCGCCGTTGTCGGATTTTTTTGCCTACGTGAGTGTCTACGATATGAGCCATGTCGATAGCCTGCTTTCTTACTCTGCGCCAAAACCAGCGTCTGTCATTTCTTCGGCTGGCAGAGCGAAAAAGGTACAAACGTCTATATTCCTTGTCATATAGCATACCCAATCAATGCTGCCCTGCAAAGAACCTGTGTGGTGGCGCGCAGTAATGCGCGCAAAAGGACTATACCTGCCGGTTTCCCGCACACTCATGCACACCTCTGACGGGCAAAACGGCCTTGGAGGGGCAATGATCAAAACAAATAATTTCAATACTTTAGAAACAAGCGCCTTCTAGACAAGGCCGCACTAAGAATGGGTGGCGAAAGCTGGGGCACTTCTGTGCATGCGATGCCCCGGGCTCCGCTCATTTACTGGCAAGCCTGGCCATCAGAAGGGAAATCAGTTGCTCTAGCGGTTCCGACAAGGCGCCTTCGGACTTGTAGAGGTTGATCATCTGGGCAGGCAATTCGGGCAATGCGCCGCCATGGTCGATTCGGACCAGCTGCTGCGCCTCGGTCCCCTCAATAGCTGTATGCACCGCCAGATCGGCACTGACTGTGGCATGGATTGCACTGTCATTGTCGGTCTCGACCAGCATCTGCCAAGGAATATCAGCAGCATCAAGCGCCGCCACGACCTGTGGGCGAAACGTACACAGCCGACCGAAGGCAATGTTCAGCGGTCTTTGGCGCCATGCCGCCCCACCCGCAGCGCCGATCCAATGCATGGGCCTTTCCGCCAGAGTAATCCCACCGTTGCCGACAGACGTTTCTGTAGTGAGGATGACATCGCATTCCCCCTTAGAAAACATCTCTTTCAGAGTGTGTGTGTGACAGGATTCCAGCACAATACGGATCGCGGGAAAGAGGCTGTTGAATTGTTTAAGGACCTGCGGAATCGCCGGATAGACGATGTCATGTGGTACGCCGAGCCTCAGGGTCCCAGCATATTTCTGCGCAGTCAGACGCAGCACTGCTTCGTCGTTCATCGCAACCATGCGGCGCGCATAGCCCAGCAACTGGTCGCCGCTGGCAGTGAAAGCGATGGTGCGACCGCTCCGATCCAGCAGTTGCACGTCGAGCAGCTCCTCCAGCCGTTTAAGCTGCATGGACACTGCGGATTGCGTCAGATGCAAAAAACCGGCCGCCCGCGTAACGCCGCCTGCATCGGCAACGGCCACCAAGGACCGTAGGGTCGCTATATCAAGATTACGCATACATCACAGATTCAAATGGGCCGCATCAAAAACATTCGTTTTAATGATGCAACAGCATCCCCCATATATCAAGTATCGAAACGAATTCGAGCAAACACATCACAGATACTGGAGTTTCCCCATGCGTATTTTCCTTCCTACTCTATTCCTTCAGCCCTCCTCCGCGCGGTGCGCCACCTCACGCCCCTCCTTGCTTAATCTTCTGGCAATCTGGCGGAGCCGGAGGGCGCTAGCTTCGCTTTCCGAAAACCAGTTGCAAGACATAGGGATAAGCCGCCCTGAGGCCCGCACAGAGGCCGCACGGCCAATCTGGGACGCCCCGACATCATGGACCTGCTAACCAAGTTCAGAATCCTGAGCAAAAAACCTTGAAAAGAGGCGGCCAGCACCCGATATTACGCATAACCTCGCAGAAAATTCTAGCGCGGGCCAATTTTTAGGGAGTTTTAAATGGCAGACGTGAATACAATCCGGACCAGTGCCGGAAGCCGCACAGCCGCGATTGATGAGGGCCTGCGCGCGCACATGAGCAAAGTCTACGGAACAATGTCCGTCGGCATGCTGATTACTTTCGCCGCCGCTTGGGCCATTTCGGGCCTTGCGGTCACATCCGACCCCTCCGCCGCTGCTGCACAGATGCGCGAAGGTCAATATCTGACGAACCTCGGTTATGCGCTCTATGCCTCGCCGCTGAAGTGGGTGATCATGTTCGCCCCGCTCGCCTTTGTCTTTGGCCTCAGCGCCATGATCAACCGCATGTCTGCGGCTACTGCACAGCTGGTGTTCTACGCCTTCGCCTTTGTCATGGGTCTGTCTATCAGCTCGATCTTCCTGATCTATACCGGCGCGTCGATCATTCAGGTCTTTCTGGCGACCTCCATCGCATTCGCGGGCCTGTCCCTTTGGGGCTACACCACGAAAAAGGACATCTCCGGTTGGGGTAGCTTCCTGATCATGGGCGTGATTGGCCTGATCGTCGTTTCGATCATCAACATTTTCCTGCAGAGCCCTGCTTTGACCTTCGCCGTGTCTGCAATCGGTGTGCTGATTTTCGCGGGCCTAACAGCCTATGATACACAGCGGATCAAGACCGACTACATCTCACACGCGAGCCACGGCGACGCGGAGTGGATGGGCAAAGCAGCCATCATGGGCGCGCTGAGCCTCTACCTGAACTTCATCAACATGTTCATGATGTTGCTGAGCATTTTTGGTAACAGAGAGTAAACAGCACGACAACGACGCTATTCAGGCCGCTCCTTCGGGGGCGGCCTTTTTGTTTGGGTAATGTGATGCTTGAACTCAGACCAAATTGCGAAATGTGTGACCGGGACCTGCCGCCCGAAAGCGCGGATGCCCGCATCTGTAGCTATGAATGCACCTTCTGCGCTAACGGTGCAGAGCAGGTTCTGCACAACGTCTGCCCGAACTGCGGTGGCGGCTTTGTCCCCCGCCCGATCCGCCCCAAAAGGGCCCTGCGCGACGGCACCTGCTTGCGCCATCATTCAGCGGGCACAAAGCGGCGCAAGCTCAAATGGACCACAGCCGACATTGCGTCCTTTACCGCCAAACTGCGCGATACGCCGCCACAGGACCGTTAGGGCGGACATGGCCTACCCCTAAGTGGCTATGCCGCTACGGGCTACTCACAGCCCCTGCACGCGGCACATACCGACGACACTGCGCCACCCATCCCCTAAACGCAAAAAGCCGCGCAGAACTGCGCGGCCTTATAAGCGTCTAAGAAAGGCGATCTTACTTGATCTTGCCTTCTTTGTATTCAACATGCTTGCGCGCAACGGGATCATACTTTTTCATGACCATCTTTTCGGTCATGGTGCGTGCGTTCTTTTTTGTAACGTAGAAATGGCCTGTGCCCGCGGACGAGTTCAGACGGATCTTGATCGTGGTTGGCTTCGCCATTTTGTCTTCTCCTGTGCAGCGGCACGCCCATTGCGGCGCGCGCGCGTAATCTCTGAGCCTCGGCTTCTACCTTCGCCACGGGCCGAGTCAACCCCGTATTGCACATGTTCCGTGCACAGACAGCAAAAATTCGCATTCCCCCCATGATGAATGTTGCTGGATGAGCTCATTAGGCCCACTGGCGCTTACGACGGGCGAGGTTCAAGAAATGGTCACGCAGAAGGTTTAACCGCCTAGAAGACCCTTTGGCCAATGACTCACAGAGCACCTAACCCATGCATCAGGTGAGAGAAAAGGTGCGCCACGGCGACACCGGAAATCCCAAATGCCGAGAGGAGCGCGCACAGATTGCTAAGCTGCGGCTTCCTGTGGTTCCAGTACCGCCCTGTCTCCACAGGTATGAAAGAAAATGCGCGAAAGGCCTATAAGCCGGATTCTGTCCCGAGAGTTGCCCCTCATGGATGACCATTCCTCTGACCATGCCGTTACCGACACAGCTACAGCCGCCAACCCGGACCTGCTGGAGCGAAAGAAGCTCCGCTGCCATGCCCGAAGACACAGAAGCACGCGGTCCCTATTTGGCGTTGCTCCCGGTGGGGCTTGCCATGCCGCCGCTGTTATCAGCCGCGCGGTGGGCTCTTACCCCACCGTTTCACCCTTACCCGTGCGTTTGCCGAAGCAGCCGCGTGGGCGGTTTATTTTCTGTGGCGCTTTCCGTCGGGTTACCCCGCCCGGGCGTTACCCGGCACCGTTTCTTTCCGGAGTCCGGACTTTCCTCCCCGTTGGTTGCCCAACGAAGCGGTCATCCAGCCTTCCGCGCAAGCATGCGCTTATCCTGCACAGGACAGTTTGGTCAAGCCCGCAGTGTGCGCTGGCACAGTGGTGCATAGTCTTCGCGGCTAAGTGCACCTGAGGCATAAGGCCGAAAGCGGAACCGGACCGCCTCGAGCAACACCTCATCGGGTGCCTCTGCGGTAAACCCCGCCCTCTGCGCCGCAGTGCGAAAGCTGGGCCAATCGAGTTTTTCCGGTGCGTCACCCTGCCCTACGGGTGCCGCTAGTCCCTGTCGTGCCAGACGTGCCCAGTCAAAATGCGGACCAGGATCGAATTTGCGTCCCGGCGCCATGTCAGAATGGCCAATCACGCCCTCTGGGGTGATATCCCAGCGCCTCATGATCCCACACAGCAGATTCTCAAGGGCGTCCATCTGGGGGGCAGAAAAAGGATGCGTGCCGCGATTGTCGAGCTCGATCCCGATTGAACGCGAATTGATATCATCCAGCCCACACCATTCTCCGGCACCAGCATGCCAAGCACGCGCGGCCTCTTCTACCATCTGCGTCACGTCACCATTGGCAGCGATCAGATAATGAGCAGAGACTTCCGCTTCTGGATCGCACAGGCGCTCTATCGCGGCCTCTGCGCTTTCCATCGCGGTATAATGGATGACGATCAGAGAGGGCTTCAGCCCATCCCGACGCTCTGCGCAATTGGATGAGCTTTGAAACCGCATGCCAGTGACAGGCCGGTTACTGACCACCAGCGCGGAAGACTGTCGGATCCCACATGCAGGCGTAGCCGTCTCCATCGGGGTCCATGCCTTTGCGGTCTTTTTCGGGACCCCCGGCATCAAGAAAAGCGATCTGTGCATGATCCTGATGGCCAAAAGCGCCACAGCTGCGGCTGTACTTCTTAGCCGCGTTAAAGCCGTTCCGCTTGTAGAGCTTGGTGCCCACAGGGTGGTTGGTGGACAGCGCATAGGCCACGATATTAGGTCCGGTATTTGTCCGCTCTGGCAGGGCTGTTGGCTGGATCACCTGATATTGTGCACGGTTGGCGGCAATACGGGCAGCGTCGCTTTCGATGCTGCGCTGGCCTGATACTGCGTCAAAACTGTTTTCGCGGCTAATACCCGTGCTGCTGTCCACAACCGCAGGCGGCGGATTGGACGGGCTCGCCTCTACCGGTATCACACCAGAGTTATTGGCAGCCGCGGCCAAACGCTCGGCGTCCACCGGCTGACCTGTCTGCGCAAGGATAGCTGCAGTTTGTGCCGCAGTCTCTTCAGCAGAACCTGCGGCTGGCAAAGGCTGCGCGCTTACGTTTGGTGCGGCAGGCACGCCACCTTGCAGCGCTAAGTCACGATTCGCGCGCTGTGCATCAAACGTCTGATCAAAGCCGACGCCAAAGCGGCTGTCTTCGGGCACAGACGGCTGACAAGCGGCCAGAGCCACCAAGGCACATGCACCCAGCACAAATCTAACACTCATCATCTTAAAAGCCTGCTTTTCATTACGCATTGAAGGCGTCTACCACCATTTGTCAGGTTTGGCTACAAACCCTGCAGCGCGCTCAAGCGCATAGGCGGAAGACAGTAGATCGGCCTCTTCCCAAGGGCGTCCGATCAATTGCAGACCCAATGGCAGCCCCTGCGCGTTCGTCCCCGTCGGCACCGCGATACCAGGCAAGCCGGCAAGATTCACGGTCACGGTGAACACATCGTTGAGGTACATCTGGATTGGATCCGCATCAATCATCTCACCCAGACCAAAGGCCGCCGACGGCGTGGCGGGGGTCAGGATGCAGTCGATGCCGCTGGCGAACACGTCATCAAAGTTTTTCTTGATGAGCGTGCGAACACGGCGGGCGCGGTTGTAATAGGCATCATAGAAGCCTGCGGAGAGAACATAGGTCCCCACCATCACGCGGCGCTGAACCTCTGGACCGAAGCCTTCGGCACGGGTCTTTTCATACATCTCGGTGATGCCGTCGCCTGCGTCCAGCTTGGCACGGTGGCCATAGCGCACGCCGTCATACCGCGCGAGGTTTGAAGACGCCTCGGCAGGTGCGATCACGTAGTACGCAGGCAGCGCGTATTTAGTATGAGGCAGAGAGATATCGACAATCTCGGCACCGGCATCTTTCAACATGGCTGTGCCTTCGGCCCAGAGCGTGCCGATCTCTTCCGGCATGCCTTCCATGCGATATTCCTCTGGAATACCGATCTTTTTGCCGCGCATGTCGCCGGTCAACGCCGCCTCAAAGTTCGGCACGGCCAGATTGGCGCTGGTGCTGTCCTTGGGGTCATAGCTGCACATGGCTTCGAGCATGATCGCGGCATCGCGCACAGATTTGGTCATCGGACCCGCCTGATCCAGCGAAGAGGCAAATGCCACCACGCCCCAACGCGAGCAGCGCCCGTACGTCGGTTTGATACCCACGGTGCCGGTAAACGCGGCAGGCTGACGGATCGATCCGCCTGTGTCGGTGCCAGTGGCCGCCAGACATAGATCAGCCGCCACCGCCGCTGCTGAGCCGCCGGACGAGCCGCCAGGCGTGAGCGCGGTTTTTTCGTTACCACGGCGCCACGGGTTGATCGCGTTGCCGTAAACAGATGTCTCGTTGGAGGAACCCATGGCGAATTCGTCCATGTTGAGCTTACCCAACATGACTGCGCCTGCGTCCTGCAAGTTCTGGCTGACGGTAGATTCGTATTCCGGTTTGAACCCTTCGAGGATGCGTGAAGCGGCCTGTGATGGCACGCCTTTGGTGCAGAAAAGGTCTTTGATCCCGATGGGCAGGCCGCACATGGCGGGCGTTTCTTCGCTACCTTTGAGGCGCGCGTCAGCTGCTGCCGCGCGCTCCAATGCCAGCTCTGGCGTGTGGTGCACAAATGCGTTGAGCGCACCTGCGCCCTCGATCGCTTTCAGGCAGGCTTCGGTCAGCTCTTTGGACGTGGTGTCGCCCTTGCGCAGTGCGTCGCGGGCTTCGGCAAGCCCCAGTTTGTTCAGATCAGACATTATTCCACCACCTTCGGCACAGCAAAAAATCCCTCACGCGCGTCAGGCGCGTTTTTCAGGATCGCTTCCTGCATGTCGCCATCCGTTACCACATCGGCGCGGCGGTGCAGGTTCTGCGGGGTAACAGAGGTCATCGGCTCAACGCCCTCAATGTCCACTTCGCCCAATTGCTCGATGAAGCCCAGAATCGTGTTAAACTCTTTTGCAAGCGCAGGAAGCGCTTCGGGTTCGACTTTGATACGGGCCAGTTTTGCCACCCGTGCGGCGGTGCTTTCATCAATCGACATAGGATTTCCTCATCTGCTTGTTCGTCCTCTACCGCTCCCGCGCCGCGCAAGCAAGTCACAGGCAAGCCATCAGCCCACCCACCCTGCAAATTTGCGCGTGCCCCTCGCCATCGCCGCACGATCCGCTAGATTACCCTCAGACAATCAACAGGAGAGACACAATGAACATCATCTGGCTTGGGCACGGTTCCTTTCGCATCGAGATCGAAGATCAGGTCGTTTTGGTTGATCCTTGGCTAACCGGCAATCCGATGCTTTCCGAAGACCAGCACCTCTCGGCCATCAGCGGGGCCACGCATATTCTGGTAACTCACGGTCATTTCGATCACATCGCTGATGTCGTTAAAATTTCAAAGGACACAGGCGCGCCTGTCTCTGGCATGTATGAGCTGGCCCAGCACCTGCACGGTCTTGGCGCGGTAGAAGGGGCGGCCTTTAACATGGGCGGCACGGCACCGATCGGCGCGACGGTGACAGCCACCTTGGTGCCAGCGTCACACTCCTCTGCCGCTGAGGTGGACGGCAAGCCCAGCTATATGGGCAACGAATCCGGCTTTATCCTGCGCGGCGAAGGCCGCACGATCTACATTTCCGGTGATACGGGGCTGATGTCTGACATGGCGTGGATCGGGGATTACTTCAAACCGGACATCGGCATCCTGTCGGCTGGCGGGTTCTATACAATGGACATGCACATGGCGGCCTACGCGGCGCGCACTTATTTCGCCTTCAACGTGGTGATCCCCTGCCATTACCGCACTTTCCCTGCGCTTGAGCAAAACGCCGAAGCCTTGGTGAATGGCGTACTGCCCGGCACATCAGTGATCGAGCCGCAGGTTCTGCACCCTATCAATCTGTGACGCGCAAATGATGCCAGACGGGACTGCTGCGTGTTCTAGCCCCGTCTGGCCGCAAAAAAATCACGCAACAAGGCCGCGCTTTCGGTCTCGGCGATTCCCTCGAAGATTTCCGGCGCGTGATGACACTGCGGGTGATAGAACACCCGCGCGCCCTGCGCCACGCCACCTGATTTCGGATCACCCGCACCATAATAAAGCCGCGCGATACGCGCCGCCGAGATGGCACCGGCGCACATCGGGCAAGGCTCAAGCGTCACATAAAGCGCGCAACCGCCCAACCGCTCGGCGCCTAGATGTGTGCAGGCGGCGCGGATGGCCAGCATTTCGGCATGGGCCGTAGGGTCATGATTTTCACGGGTGCGGTTACCTGCGCGCGCGATCACCTCGCCCTGAGGCGAAATAACAACAGCGCCCACAGGCACTTCGCCGCGCGCCGCGGCAGCGCGGGCCTCTTCCAGAGCGATTTGCATAAAAGACGTAAATGCCATTCCCCTTGATGGCGGCAAAACGCTCTCTTTCGCAAGGGGGGCTGTTGCGCTATGGCTCGACGCATGAATGATACACCCGCCTCCTCCGCCGCCGCGTCCCCTGAAGGTGACCGCATTGCAAAAGTCCTCTCCCGTGCCGGTATCGCAAGCCGCCGCGAAGCAGAGCGCATGATCGAAGCGGGCCGTGTGCGCGTGAATGGCGCGCTCATCGACTCGCCCGCGCTCAACGTCACGGCAGCGGACAGCATCACCGTGGATGGTAAGCCTGTCGGCCCGGCCGAGCCTGCGCGCGTCTGGCTGTATCACAAACCGACAGGGCTGGTGACCACCAACAGCGATGAAAAAGGTCGCGAGACGATCTATGATGCGCTACCCGAAGATATGCCGCGCGTGATGAGCATCGGACGGCTCGACCTTAACTCCGAAGGTTTGCTGCTGCTCACGAATGACGGCGGCTTGAAACGTTTGTTGGAGCTGCCCTCGACGGGCTGGCTGCGCCGCTACCGCGTGCGCGTGAACGGACGCCCCACCGAAGAAGTGCTGGAGCCGCTGCGCAAGGGTATTATCGCTGAAGGCGAGCCTTTCCAGCCTATGGAAGTGGTTTTGGACCGTCAGAAGGGCGCAAACGCATGGCTGACCGTTGGGCTGCGCGAAGGCAAAAACCGCGAGATCCGTCGCGCGATGGATGCCATAGGACTGAGCGTGAACCGTCTGATCCGCGTCAGCTACGGCCCTTTTCAACTGGGTGAGCTCAAGCAAGGGGCGGTAGAGGAAGTGCGCCGCAAAGTGCTGCGTGACCAGCTTGGACCGGAGGCCGAAAAACTGCTTGGCGAAACGCCAGCCGCACCAACGGAAGTCAAACGAGGCTTTAAAAGACGCGTGCCTCATAAAGGCGAATTCGGCGGCCCGGGCCAGCCAGGTCTGCCCAAACCGCGTGAAGAGATGGAAGAAACCCGTGGCAAGCGAGGCAAACCTGCCAAGCAAGCAAAAACCTACCGGCCTACCAAGGCTGTGCGGGATGCTGCGCGCAAAGCGACTGCTGGCCCAGCGCCACGTACCTTCACCTCCTCCAAGGCAAAGCCGCGCACATTCACATCGTCATCGTCTAAACCGCGCACCCCCGGCGGGCCAAAAGGCCCCAAAAGCGGCTAAGCACTGCAAAGGTCTGGCGACAGGCCATTCTCAGAATTTCGGCGGAATTTTGCCTGCCCTCAGGAGCGGATAAGCGCGCTTGCTGCGAAAACGATGCACGCAGACGCGCGATGCGCCTACGCCGCCATTTTGGCGCTTTGGGCGACGCGGGCTGCTTGCGGGTATCTATCAAACGCCTCTGCTGCATGGATAAGTCCTCGATCACATCTTCATTTCAAAGACTTGTTAACCTTTTCGACCATTCCGCCGCATGGATTTTCGCGTCTTATTTTCCCCTGCACTTTTATCGGCTTTTCGGGTCAAATGCGTTAACCGCGCCGCCAAAGGGACATCATTTTGCCAATGACCTGTTTTTCACCTGCAGATCCTCTCGATTCCCTCTTTGGAAGTCGGTTCATTGCCGAGAATCAGTGCGACTTACCTTTACTCGAAGCCTTGGCGCTGGCGGCTTCGGACAAGAACACCTAGATCAGCCCTATCTTACAGTCCTGCACGCTCGCGGCACTGGAAACCGCGCCAAAGCCTGCTTATGCTAACATCAGGGACGATTAATTGCCGCTGCACGTCGAGGAATACATGGGACCAACACCCTTTCGCAAAGCCGCCTATGTGGCACTGATCGTCTTGCTCTTCGGCGTAAGCTCTGGCTGGATCGGGGGCCTTTGAGCATGGCGCAACGGTATGGCGGCAAATACAGCCCCGCCGGCAGTGAAAATCAGGACACGTCAAAACGCATACGCAGGATCGAAGTTGATCCAGCAGGCGGGCGTGCAAATGTTCTGTTCGTGCCCGCGATCGTTCTTGTAGCCACCAGTTTTGGTAGCCCGAACGCGTTCGGCTTTCTGTCGGCGATGCTGGGCGCGGCTTCTCTGACACTTTCCGCGTGGCTTTTGCGCGGAGGGCTACGTGCCGAAGCCGCTTATCATGCCCGCAAGGTCGCCCGTCGCCCTGCCCTGCCCCGCAAAACAATCGCCGCAGCATTTAGCGGCGTAGGCACAGCACTTGCTGTGGTTGCACACCAGAACGGGTTTGATCTGGTTTCGCCCGCGATTTACGGCATCGTTGCCGCCGGTCTGCATTTGACCGCGTTCGGATTTGACCCCATGCGCAACAAGGGGATGGATGGCATCGACACCTTTCAGCAGGACCGCGTTGCACGGGTGGTAGATGAGGCGGAAAAGCACCTCATCACCATGCGTGAGACGATCAACCGCGCAGGTGACCGTCAGGCCACCGCCCGGCTTGAGGAATTCTCGGACACCGCGCGCGACCTTATACGCACGGTTGAAGAAGACCCGCGTGACCTGACCGCCGCACGCAAGTATCTGGGCGTTTATTTGCAAGGTGCGCGGGATGCGACCGCGAAATTTGCAGATATCTATTCGCGCACCCGCGATACGCAGGCCCGCACCGACTATCTGGCCCTGCTGGATGATCTTGAGAAAAACTTTGCCGCCCGTAACCGCAAATCACTGCTTGAAGATCGCAGTGACCTAACCATTGAAATTGATGTGCTGCGCGAGCGGCTGTCGCGTGAAGGCGTGCGCCTTAAGTGATCCGCGCCTGAACGTTCTGTCCACAAGGAAACACAAATGTCTAAAATCGTCCGAGAAAAAGCCGCTCAATCTCTTGCTCTGGTTGAAGAAGTGACAGCCGTAATCCTGCCCGAACCTGCAGATGCCAACGCTGTCGTTACACTAGAGCAGGCAGATGCCCCGCAAAGTGCCGAAATCCGTGCGCGCATGGATGAGCTGGATATGGACGACACCCAGTCCATCATCAGCTTCGGCACTGCCGCTCAGGCCGAACTGCAAGAGATCTCTCAGGCGATGTTACAGGACGTGCGCAACAAGGACGTCGGCCCCGCCGGTGACAGCCTGCGCGGCATCGTGACCACCATCCGCGGCTTTGCCGTTTCAGAGCTGGATGTGCGCCGCGAGCGTAGCTGGTGGGAAAAGCTGATCGGCCGTGCCGCTCCCTTCGCGAAATTCACCGCGAAGTTTGAAAAGGTTCAGGGCCAGATCGACAAGATCACAGACAACCTGCTGTCGCATGAGCACACGCTGCTGAAAGACATCAAATCGCTCGACATGCTGTATGAGAAGACGCTTCAGTTCTACGACGAGTTGGCGCTGTACATCGCTGCAGGTGAAGCAAAACTGGCAGAGCTGGACGCAACCGTTATCCCCGCCAAAGAGGCCGATGTCGAAGCCGCCGCCGAGGAAGATCAGGTTATGGTCGCCCAGCAGCTGCGCGACATCCGTGCCGCACGCGATGATCTGGAGCGTCGTGTACACGACCTCAAACTGACACGTCAGGTTACCATGCAGTCGCTGCCCTCCATTCGTTTGGTGCAGGAGAATGACAAGTCGCTGGTGACCAAGATCAATTCGACCCTCGTGAACACAGTGCCATTGTGGGAAACGCAGCTGGCACAGGCCGTGACCATCCAGCGCTCGTTCGAAGCGGCGACAGCCGTGCGCGAAGCAAACGATCTGACAAACGAGCTGCTTACTTCAAACGCCAAGAACCTGCGGACAAGCAACAAGATCATCCGCGAAGAGATGGAGCGCGGCGTGTTCGACATCGAAGCTGTCAAAGCAGCCAATGCCGATTTGATCGGCACCATCGAAGAGAGCCTGCAAATCGCCGATGCCGGCAAGGCCAAACGTGCCGCAGCCGAAGTCGAGCTCAAGATGATGGAAGCCAAACTGCGAGATACGCTTGCAGCCGCCAAAGCCAAGAAGACCGGTCTGGGCGACACCGCTGCTGGCAGCGTGACCAGCTAAGTATGGTAGGGGCGCGCGCCAGAATTGCTGCAGGGCTAGGGCTTTTTGCTCTGGCGTTGAGCGCTTGTAGCCAAGCCGCGGTGCCGGTCAGTCCGGTGCTGAAGCCTGTTGCGCGCCCTAATCTTCCTGTACCGACAGTTCCGCCAAAGGTCGCGCGCCCGACCTCTCAAGAAAGCGCTGAACTGCGGAGCTATCTCAATCAGGTACAGAATGCCCAGCTTGGTCAGGGGTTGCTGCGCCGTGACGGCGGTGCTGCCGATACGCCCTTTACCAACTCCATGCTGGCCCGGAATTTCGAAAAGATCGCGTTCTATAACGAATATGACGGCAACTTTTCAGGGCGCGGTGGGCCAAGCCCGCTGCGGCGTTGGGCTGCTCCGGTTCGGATGGAGGTGATCTTTGGCGAAGGTGTGCCGCCCTCGCAGCGCAAGAGCGATAGCGAACAAATACGCAGCTATGCTGCACGGCTTGGCCGCGTCACCGGCCATCCCGTAAGCATGAGCTCCCAGCCCAATTTCATCGTCATCATCGCCGGTGAAGATGACCGCGCCGATGCGCTAGCCGAGGCTGCTGCACGTGTCCCCGGCATTTCTGCCTCCAGTCTGGCGCCGTTGATTGATTTGCGCCGGGACACTTATTGCGTGGTAGCGGCATACGCTGGCGGAGCAGGTGACAATACCTATACCGCTGCTTTGGCCGTGATCCGTGCCGAGAATCCGAGCCTGCTGCGCCTTTCATGTATTCATGAGGAACTAGCCCAAGGTATGGGACTGGCCAATGACAGTCCCTCCGCGCGCCCGTCCATCTTCAATGATGATGATGAATTTTCCCTGCTTACACGTCATGACGAATTGCTGCTTCAGATGCTCTATGACCCACGCTTGCGCCCCGGCATGAGCGCCGATGAGGCCCGTCCGACGGTACAGACCATCGCTACGGAGCTGACTTCAGTGGGGCCTGTATGATCGGTCACCTTGATAAATTTTGCTGACACAGCCTCTAACCAGCTGTTTCTTGATAAGCGGCAACTGCGCGCTTAGGCTCCCTACAAACAACCCCGAAGGACACTCCATGGGCATTTTCGATTTCCTCTCCGGCCAGTTCATCGACGTGATTCACTGGACCGATGACACCCGCGATACCATGGTCTGGCGTTTTGAGCGTGAGGGCCACGAGATCAAATACGGTGCCAAGCTCACCGTGCGAGAAGGGCAAGCGGCCGTGTTTATCCACGAAGGCCAGCTCGCTGATGTCTTTACCCCCGGTCTTTACATGCTTGAGACCAACAACATGCCGATCCTGACCATTCTTCAGCATTGGGATCACGGCTTTAAGTCTCCTTTCAAATCCGAGATTTATTTCGTCAACACAACACGTTTTAACGATCTCAAATGGGGCACGAAAAACCCAGTGATCGTGCGCGATCCTGAATTCGGCCCAGTCCGCCTGCGTGCCTTTGGTACGTATAGCGTCCGCGTGTCCGATCCGGCTGTGTTCCTACGTGAGATCGTCGGCACCGACGGTGAATTCACCATGGACGAAATTTCGTTCCAGATTCGTAACATAATCGTGCAAGAGTTCTCTCGCACAATCGCGCGTGCTAATATTCCTGTGATCGATATGGCTGCAAATGGCCGTGAACTGGGTAAATTGGTTGGCAAGGAAATCGAAGCGCAGCTGGCTGAATACGGCCTCGCCCTGCCTGAGCTTTACGTCGAGAACATCTCACTGCCCCCCGCAGTTGAAGAGATTCTTGATAAACGGTCGTCGATGGGTGTAATCGGCAATCTTAATCAGTACATCCAGTTTCAGGCCGCTGAAGGGCTTGGACAAGAAGGTGCAGGCGCAGCCGCCATTCAGGCCGGCATCGGTGCGGGCCTTGGGATGCAGATTGGTGCGCAGGCAGCAGCAGGCGGGCCATGGGGTGCGCAACCGGCTGCGCGCAGCGCGCAGCCCCCTGCCGCACCACCCGTCGAGCATGTTTGGCACATCGCTGAGGGGGGCAAGACAACTGGCCCCTTCTCCAAGGCAGCCCTTGGCCGCATGGTGACCGAGGGAACCTTCAAGCGTGAAACCCATGTCTGGACCGCGGGACAGGATGGTTGGAAAATGGCCGAAGATGTGATGGAGTTGGCGCAGCTTTTCACTGTTATGCCTCCACCACCCCCCGCAGCCTAAGCTTACGTGTATGCGTGAGGTCATATTCCCACCCACCCTCGCACAGGCTGTTGCTACAAGTGGATTTTCGCCCGCCCTTCGCGCGGGCGATCTGCTTTTCCTGACAGGAGCCACCGGCGCGGATACCAGCGGCGTCATGCCGCCCGACGCGGAAACCCAGACCCGCAATGCCATCGGCAAAGCGCTTGAAATTCTGGCCGCCGCCGACACAGACGCGCAAGCGGTGGTCGAGGTCACTAGCTATCACATCGGCATACACGATCACTTTGATGCGGTGGATGCCATCCTGCGAGAGTTGCTCGGTGTGCCCTTGCCCGCATGGACCGCCGTGGAAGTGGCTGGCCTGCGCCGTCCGGGCGCTGTGATCGAATTGCGGATCGTCGCCCATGTCCCTCTGGCTGTTTGACGCGACGACCCTTCTGCTTTGGCAACCTGTCAGTTTTCATAATATCGCCCTTCGCATAGCTAAGCCAAAACTGTTACACCACATTCTCTAGCCCCCTCTTGACGCTCCGCGCGCCAAGCCCAATGTTGGGGAAAACATTCCAGCGCCAAAGGCCCGCCCTTGCCCGACTTCCAGCCCGAAACCGTCCTGCAAGAGCACCGCTTTCCCTGTGATACCTGCGGGTCTGATCTGCGCTATGATCCCGCCAGCGGTGATCTGAAGTGTGACCATTGCGGCAACATCGAACCCATTGGCACTGTCGGGACCAAGGCCCGCGCCATCGCCGAGCTTGATCTGGAACGCGGACTGGCCCAGACCCTTGATGGCGCCGAGATGGAAGAGACTCGTGTCAGCCAGTGCCCAAATTGCGCGGCTCAGGTCGAATTCGACGCCAATACTCAAGCAACCGAATGCCCCTTCTGCGCCACGCCCGTCGTTGTGGATACCGGGCTACACCGGCATATCAAACCGCGCGCAGTGCTACCTTTTGCGTTGGCCGAGGAAACCGCCCACGATGCGATGAAAGGCTGGCTTGGCAGCCTGTGGTTCGCGCCCAATGGCCTCAAGGCATATGCCCGCAAGGGTCGACAAATGGATGGCATCTATGTCCCCTATTGGACCTATGACGCGCAGTCTAACACCCGCTACACCGGCGAACGCGGGACCGTCTATTATGAGACCCGCACGGTGATGCGCGATGGCAAGCGCCAGCAGGTGCGCGTGGCCAAGGTTCGCTGGCGCGGCGTCTCGGGTCGTGTGGCGCGGTTCTTTGATGATGTGCTTGTGCTTGGTTCCCGATCGTTGCCCAAGCGGTTCACAGACGCGTTGGAGCCGTGGGATCTGGCAGCCCTTGAGCCCTACGCGCCCGAATACCTCGCCGGTTTCCGCGCTGAGGGCTATACCGTGCCGTTGGACGAAGGCTTTGACGAGGCGCGTGCGAAGATGGACGCGATGATCCGCCGCGACATCAAGTTCGACATCGGTGGCGACCGGCAGCGCATCCATTCGATGGATGTGGACCTGAGCGACATGACGTTCAAACACATCCTGTTGCCGGTCTGGCTGGCTGCGTATAAATACCGCGGCAAGACTTACCGCTTTGTCGTGAACGGTCGCAGTGGTCGCGTGCAGGGGGAGCGACCCTATTCCACTATCAAGATCACATTCGCCGTGATTGCAGGTCTCATTCTGGCCGGTGTCCTCGGCTATCTTTATGCCCAGAACGGATAACAAATGACTGCCATTGAAACGCTCGGCCAAATCATGACAGACCGCTACTCCTGTCGCGCCTTCCTGCCCGATCCGGTGCCTGATGCGGATCTTGCGCAGATCGTTGAGACGGCACGCCATGCTCCCTCATGGTGCAATGCCCAACCGTGGCAGGTTGAGATCACGCGCGGGGATGGCACAGAGCGGTTGCGCACAGCGCTGATCCAAACCGCCAGCGCAGGCACGCCCCCTGCCCCCGATCTGACATGGCCGACCAAGTATACGGGTGCGTATGCAGAGCGGCGACGCACCTGTGGCTTCCAACTGTATGACGCGGTCGGGATTGAGAAGTCAGACCGCGCCGGACGTGCCGCGCAGATGCTGCGTAACTACGCCCTGTTTGATGCGCCGCACGTGGCAATCATCCACTCTCCGGTCGAACTGGGCCCCTACGGCGCGATGGACACAGGCGGCTTTGTCACAGCATTCACGCTGGCCGCAACGGCGCTTGGCATCGCGACAATCCCGCAGGCAGCCATCGCCGCCTATGCGCCTTTGCTCAAGGAACACCTGAACATCGCCGAAGACCGTCTTGTTCTCTGCGCCATATCGCTGGGCTATGCGGATACAAAGGCGCCCGCAAACAAGTTCAGAACAGAACGTGCGCAAACCGATGACATCATCCGGTGGCACGACACATGAGGGCCCTGCTGCAAAGGGTGACCGATGCCAGTGTATCGGTCGAAGGCGAGATCATCGGCCAGATCGGCGCAGGTCTTCTGATTCTTGTTTGCGCCATGCCGGAGGATGACACAGCCACTGCCGAGGCGTTGGCCCTCAAAATATCCAAGCTGCGTCTGTTCAAAGACGAGGCGGGTAAAATGAACCTCAGCCTTGTGCAAACAGGCGGCAGCGCACTGGTGGTGAGCCAGTTCACCCTCGCTGCCGACACGCGGCGCGGTACCCGCCCCGGCTTTTCCTACGCCGCAAAGCCAGAGCTTGCCCATGCGCTCTACGAGCATTTCGCATCTGCCCTGCGCAATCTGGAAATCCCCGTGCAGTCAGGGCGATTTGGCGCAGATATGTCCGTGGCACTCACCAATGACGGCCCCGTCACCCTCTGGCTCGACACCGACGCCTGACACAAACGCAAAATGCGGACCACAAAGGCCCGCATCATGCACAACTTAAAACATGTCTTGCGCGTCAGCGCTCCGTCTGGTCACGGCTCGCGGAAGGCTTCTTTGGATTTGTACAACGGCTTGAGCAGGTATTGCAGCACCGTCTTTGAACCGGTGTGCAGTTCCACGCTTGCCTGCATACCTGGACGGATTTCAAGCTCGGCCTGACGCGGTGTCAGATGTTCGGTGTCCACGGCCAAGGTGACCTTATAATGCGGGTTACCATCCGGATCACGGGCCCGCTCATCCTTGAACGTGTCAGCCGAGATTAGCTTGACCGTCCCTTTGAGGGTGCCATAGATCGTATAGTCATAGGCAGACAGCTTTACAGTCGCTTCTTGGCCCGGACGCACACCGGCGATATCCTTGGGCTTTACGCGTGCTTCTACGAAAAGTTCCTCATCAAGCGGGATGATCTGCAAAATCTCCTCACCGGGGCGCACAACGCCGCCGATGGTGGTGACGCTGAGATTGTTCACAATCCCGCGCATTGGGCTGCGTAGCAGCGTTCGGTCCAGCTGATCAGAGCTGGATTTGAGATTCTGGCGCAACGTCGACAGCTCTTTCAGAACGTCAGAATATTCCTGCGCGCGGTCTAGGTCTGTTCGGGTCACGACCTCGTCGTATTTGATCTTGGCATCTGCAAAAGCCTTGCGTGCCCGTGTAGCCTCAATGAGCGAAACGATCTTGTTTTTTAGCAAGCCGTCCATCAGGTCACGCTCGCGTTGCGCTTCCACCAGCACCTGTTTCGCGCCGTCAACGGACGACACATAGTCGGACTGGCGCGCTTGCAACAACGCAGCTTCAGAGGACAGCATTTCCGGTGTCCGTTTCCCCCACTCCTCGGGCACGTCAAAGGTATAGGCTCCGTCAATTTCCGCTTCGAGCCGCAACCGGCGGATCTCGAATGCGCTGATCTGGTCTTGAAGATCATCGACCAATGATTGGAACTGCGTGTTATGCAGACGCGCCAACACATCGCCAGCTTCGACAATATCACCCTCGCCGACGGCAAGCTCAGCCAGAATGCCCCCTTCAAGGTTCTGGATAATCTGCGGGCGCGAGCTGCTGATCATTGAGCCTTCTGCGCGCACGATCTCGTCCACCCATGCAAAGAAGGCCCAAGTGAGAAAAACAATCACGGTCGCGGCACTAAGCCATACGACCATCGAGGGGCCGCGCAATTGACGCTCAATATGGTTGTCCATGGTCAAGGTCATGCGGCACCTCCTTTGATGGCAGACAGATGCGCCATGACTTCGTCGCGCGGTCCGTCAATGCTCATCCGGCCGTTCGCCAGAATGATCGTTCGGGTCGTAAGCGATAAAATAGGCGCACGATGGGTGGCGATGATCGCTGTGCGGCCTGCCATCCATGTTTCCAACCGCTTAACAAGCGCTTGCTCCAGCTTCTGGTCCAGCGCCGCTGTCGGCTCGTCCAGCAAACAAATTCTCGGATCTTGCAGCCACAGCCGCGCCCAGCCGATGGACTGGCGCTGACCAATGGACAGACCCGCGCCTGCATCCAAGATTTCCAGATCAAGGCCCTTGGGGTGGTTGCGCACAAAGTCGCCAAGACCGGCAAAATCGAGTGCTGTCATCAAGCGTTCATCATCACGCTCAAGCATGGTGAGGTTCATGTTGTCGCGCAGCGTACCAGAGAACAATCGCACGTCTTGGCCCAGATATCCAATCAGGCGGCGAACATCACGCGGCTCGATCTGGCTCATCTCTGTACCATCAATCAGCACACGGCCGGTGGTTGGCGCATAAAGACCGCTGAGCACTTTCAACAGTGAGGATTTGCCAGAACCATTGGCGCCCAAGATTGCGATACGTTGACCGGGCAGGATGTTGATAGCTGGTAAATCAAGCGTTGGTGCGCCCTCTTCCATATAGCGGAACGTGACGCCCTTCAGCTCAAAGTTGCCAGCCAGATGATCGCGGCGCATATAGGAGCGCCCTTCGGCTGTGTCCTGTTCAGAGCCTGCGATATGCTCTAGGCCGTCCAGCGCGGAGCGGACGTTACCCCAGCGCGCCATCGTGCCTGCAAGCTGTGTAAGCGGCGCCAATGTACGCGAGGTGAGGATACCGGTCGCGATGATCGAACCCACTGTGAATTCGCCTGCAAACACCAGATAGGTGCCGGTAATTACAGCTGCCAGATAGGTGCCCTGCTGTACCCCTTGGGACCAGAACGTCAGCACCGAGGCCAGCTTGCGCTGCTCGGATGACTTTATGGCGGACAGCGTAGTCAGCTCCCCCCACAGGCGCTGCACACGGTCTTCGCCGCGCTGCGTCTTGACGGTATCAAGCTCGAAAATCGCTTCGTGCAACAGGCGCGAGGATTTCGCGGTGGCCCCTTGGGTTTCCTGCGTCAGACGGATCATGCGTTTTTGCATGAAGAACCCCGGCACAACCATCAGGATGCCGCCTAGCACCAGAACCCAAACCACATTGCCTGCGATTGACGCGACAAGGGCGAGGAAGACAAAGATAAACGGGATGTCTGCGATTGTGCCTATGGTAGATGCAGTAAAGAATTCGCGTACCGAGCTGAATTCGCGCATCGAGGAAAACAGATCAGACGGCGCCTGAGGGCGCTTGTCGCTGCGCATGCCCAAAATGCGGCGCATCAGGACACTCTGCACCGACAGCTCAATCTGGCGACCGGCGCCATCCATCAACTGCGCGCGGGCGATCTTGATGAACGCTTCCATCAACAAAGCCAGCATTGCACCGGCGGCCAGTACCCAAAGGGTTGCCTCGGACTGGTGCGGGATCACGCGGTCATAGACCTGCAAGGAAAACAACGCCACAGCCACGGCCAGCAGGTTGGCCACGAAAGAGCCAAGCGCGACCTCACCCAACTGCCGTTTGAAACGGCCGAATTCTCCCCAGAACCAATGCTTTGGTTTCTCGGCGGTCTTGTGAACCTCTTCGACCTTCTTGATCGGCAACTGCGCACGCAGCGTCAGACCAGAGAAGAAGGGGACAAAATCAGCCGCAGGCACGAGTGCACGGTTGTCCGGGCAAGTGGTGTCATAGACAATCAGGTCGTCGCGGTCGCGGCCCATCACCAGCAGCAGCTGGCCGGATGTCATGTAAACCAGCGCGGGGTAGCCCTGATCATCAAGGGATTTGCTTCGCTGCAACTCTACCGCAAGGCCGTTACCGCGCAGCAATGTCGCAATAACCTGCGCCTCATCCTGTTCGGCTGAATCGGAATTGAGCCTACGGGAAAGACCTTCGGTCAAATCAGCGTGCGAGGCCTCAGAACCCAATACGCTGGCGTATGTTGCAATTAGCCCACCGCGCGCGCGCATCCGGTCTTCGAAAGTAGACGTATTATCTGCCTTTGGCGGCTCTTTGACTTCGACTGGTTTTAAGCGGCCGGCATTGCCGTTCACGATTGTAAGGGTAAACGGTTTACTCATATCGCCGATCCATCAGCCAACACGCCCAAGAGCTCGGCCATGGCCACCCGCAAGCGGATCGCCTCATATTTAAGGGAAACTTCGTTCTCTTGCTGACGGGCAAAGGTCTCATACACCCCTACAACATCCATCACCTGCCGTTGCCCCGCATCATATTGTGCTTGAAACAGGTCGAGGTTCTTTTTGGCTTGCGCTGTAAGCCCTGCTGCTTCTGCGGCCTGACGCTCTTTCGAGGCGATCTGCCCTTCGAATTTACGCAACTTGCGGTTTGCATCCTCATTGGCCTGCGCCACACGACGTCCTGCGGCCTCATTCGTTGCCTCAATCGCCTTGAGACGGTCACCTGTTCCCAGACCCAGCAAGCTGTCAGTATTGATCCGAAGGCCAAAGTCGCTACCTTCACCCACGGTTCCGCTTGCGCTTAGCCCCGGAAGCTGGCGTGCACGGTCCACTTTAGCAGCGGCAACCGCGCGAATTTTCTCAGCCTCGGCCTGTGTAACGCTCAACGGCTGCGCCAACGCGGCACTTACGGGAATGCGGGCAATGCCTTTGACATCGCTCATGTCGCCAATGGCCATTGCGTTCAGTTCGGCAATTGCGGTCGTTGCGGTTTCCGCCGCCGCGGATTTGCTGGCGCGGATTTCAAGCAATTTCTGACGCAGGACGTGCAGATCAGAGCTGTCAGAGACGCCGCCTTGCACACGCTGCTGCATCACCCATTCGAAATGGCTGATGTCTTTTTCACTTTTGCTGGCCAGCACCAATCTTTCGCGCGCTTCAACAGCGGCGATGTATAGATCAAGCCCCGTACGCACCCGATTATTGGTGTCAGCGGCAAGTGCCACAGCAGCTACCTCTACGTCAGCCACGGCAAATTCGCGTTCGCCCTTTTTGCGTCCATTGTCGAATAGCACCTGCTCTACGACCAGATTGGCCACAACCGACCCAAGCGACGTCAAGCTGATGTTCGGGCCGATCTGTGGGAGCCAGTTCTTGGACGCCGCGCGTGAGCGCAACTGGGCCGCGCGCAATTCGCTTTCGGCGCTGCGGGAATTCGCTGCAAGCACCGCAGTTGCGACCTGGCTGTACGGGCTACCATCAGGCAGCACCGAGCGGCGGGCAATTAGCCCTTGAATGATGTCGCTTTGCGCGTTGATTTTTTCAGAATGGGTAAGCTTGGGCGGTGTCGTCGTGCCACTGGTGCTTTGCATCGCCACCATGTCGCCGGCGCCCGCGTTGCCACCTACATCCGATAAACATCCCGCCAGCACGATCGCACTTGCGCACATCACTGCGGTTCTTCGTCCACACTGCCCCATATCCTGCCCTTAACGTGCCGATATTTATATTTATTATTCTTATTGTTTTTATTTTGTCGGGTGCGGCGGTGGTTTGGCCCCGCCGCATCCCGTTGTCTTTTAAGCAGTAGATTAGATTGTAACAGGAACTTCCTGTTCGACCAGCAGCGTGCCTTCGGCTCCGACGGAGTAGACGTTGTATGTCTGACCATCGACGGTTTGTCTGCCTTGCGCCATACCGCCCTGAACAATCACCTGATCCTCGGAAGAACCGTGGATGGTGAGCGTATTGGACGCTGTGGACAATGCCAGCAGGCTTGCTTCATCGATCACAACACTTGCCGCTTCTGCGAAATCAAGATCGAGGTTCTCGATCTGGTAATCGCCCAGCGCCATGTTGGTCAGATCAACCGAGTTGGTTGCGGATTCGTCATCCAGTACCAGTAAGGTGCCCGATGTGTTTCCGGCCGTATCTGTTGCGTTCACAATTAACTGAGAGCCGTTCGGCACGTTGTCATTGAAGAAAAAGTCTGTCTCGCCGCTCAGTGTATTGTACCCTTGGGCGCCTTCAACTTCGCTGATGGTACCGTCCGCCGCGACCTGAACAACGCTCTGTACATCTGCGGCTGGCGCGCCATCTTCCATGACAGTCTCGATAGAGATGCCGCGGATACCGTCACCACCGCGGGTGAAGGAAGCGATGACCGGACCGTCAGGTGCAGCTGTATCAATCGACAGTGTGTCGTTGATCGCGGCCACGTTGCCCACGTGATCGGTTGCTGTAACCACGATGTCAGCCGGATAGGCTCCGACACGCACATCTGCGGCAGGGATGGTAACGGTCCAGTTGCCTGCAGCGTCGACATCGGCCTGATAGGTCGTGCCGTCAAATTTGACTTCGACAGTTGAGCCTGCTTCGACGGTACCACCCAGATCAATACCCGCTGCCGCTTCGGCTGCGTTCACAACCTGATCGGCGTCAGCAGAGTTTCTGGTCATGTCGATCGGTTTCACTTCGGTGTCGATCTGGACAGTGCCACCGTCAAAGTTCTGTACGTTGCCGTTGCCGTCTGTCGCAAGGATGCTCACGTCAGCTTCGTAGGTGCCCTCAGCCAGACCACTTGCGTCAAACACAGCCGACCAGTTGCCGGCTGCGTCGATTGTTGCCGCTTGGGTCAAGGTGCCCATTGTAACCATGACGGACGTGGAACCGACTTCGGTTGTCCCTGTCACAGTGACCATACCGTCATGCTCAAGTGAGCTGATGATGCTGTCTGTGGCAATATCGTCTGTAGCGACGCTCAGATTATCCACGCGGGTGTCGACGCGGACACTGTCCGTTTCGGTGCGTGTGTTGCCGTATGGGTCTGTAATGGTAGCAGTGATTGCCGCCGTGTAATCGCCCGGCGCCACTTCGCTCGCCGAGAAGTAGGCTTCCCATGTGCCGTCAGCCGCTGCGGCTACATCATGGCTTACACCTTCGAGCGTCACAGTCACGATCGTGCCTGCATCGGCTGTACCGGTCAGGATGACGCCATCGCTGGCTTCGTCGCTGTTGACGATGTCGTTGCCCTCAACGGGGCCGTCGATGGTCAACGTGCCTGCGACGGTGTCAACGCGGATCGATGTGGTCGCGGTGTCAACGTTGCCAGCTGCGTCTGTAGCTGTGGCCGTCATTGTCGCGGTGTAGTCACCCGAAGCAATGCTGCCCGCGGCGAATGTAGCAGACCAACTGCCGTCAGCGTTGACTATTGCAGGGACGGACACGCCGCCCAGTTCAACCATCACGGATGTAGAACCGACTTCGGTTGTACCGGTCACGGTCAGCGCACTACCGACTTCGCCTTCAAAGATAACGCCGTCTGCGCCACCTGTGGACGAGGTGATTGCCAGATCGCTAACAAACGTATCGACCTCGAAGGAACCGGTGGCATTGCGCACATTGCCGTGGTTGTCTGTGGAAACAACGGTTACCGTCCCGGTGTAATCGCCCTCTGCCAGTTGTGCGGAGGAGAATGTCGCGCTCCACGTGCCGTTGCTGCCAGCGGTTACAGGGATGGTCACGGTGCCGATGGTGACTTCTACAGTCGAACCTGCTGCTGCCGAGCCGTTAAAGACTGCGCCTGACTGATGCTCTACGCCGTTGATGACGTTGTCACCAACAACCGCCACACCGTCTACTGTTGTAGAGACATTGCCGTCGATGGTCACACTGTGAACCGTATCTACAACAAGTGTCTCGGAATAGCTGCCTGTGTTGCCAAAGCTGTCGCTTACGACGGCCGTGATTGCAGTGGTGTATTCGCCCGCTTCTAGAACACCGCTTTCCCATGACAAGGACCATGTCCCCGCTTCAGAAATAACAACAGTGCGGGACACTTCTGCGATTGTCACCGTAAGTGACGCACCGGCCTCGCCTGTGCCGGACAGCGTCACGCCGTCAGCAAAGGAAACTTCGTTAAAGAAATCGCCAGCCGATTCAGTACCTTCGTTGAAGGAAATCTCTGGAGCGATTGTGTCAATCTCGAAGGAAGGCCCTTCCAGATCGGTTGTCCCACCGTCACCGTTTTTTACGATGACTTCAGAGTCATAGACACCGTCAGCCGGGAAGTTATCACCCTCGAAAACAGCTTCGAATTTGCCGTCCTCATCAATCACGGTGTCAATTTCCTTGTCGCCAACAATGACAGTTACTTCATCGCCCGGCTCGCCGCCGCCCGTGATGGCCAGCGTCTTTTCCTCGCCGTCGCCACCAATGGCAACGTTCGCGTCGCTATTATCTACATAAGGCGCTGCTGGTCCAGAAGCACTGCCGCCGCCACCGCCAAGCAAAGCCACGCCACCAAGGCCCGCTGCAATCGCTGCACCGCCGCCCAGAAGGCTACCGCCGCCCAGAAGGGCGCCGCCCAGCATGGAGACTTCTTCAATGCCATCCGCCAGCGGGACACCCGCCACATCGTTGTTACCTAGGAAGATTAGCTCGTCCGACGGGCTCCATTTGCCCCACTCGGATGTTGGGCCATACTGTGCGTAAAGGTTGCCCTGCCCCGCATCAACAAAGCTGACTTCGTTGAGATAGCCATCCGAAGAGACAAAGAGCCGGTTCGCCGTGCCGTTGTCATTGAAAAAATTGTCAATTGTGATTGTGCGACCGTCCGTCAGCGTAATCAAAAGTTGATCGCCCGAGCGCACCTGGCTCGCGAAATCAGATTGACGTGCATTAATGGAAATTTCCTGACCAGCACCGGCCACAATTACCTGATTTGTTGCATCCGCTGAAACCGTTCCACGCTGCAAACCGCCCGCACTACCGCGAACGACGAAATCAATCGCCTTCATCGTTATACCCACTCTACCTCAAAAACGCCTGCTTTATGCAGGTCGCTACATTTTTTTTGTTTTAAGTTACTGCTACCCGGCCCGTTCGAGCGCGCCGTGATTTCACCATTATTTCGTCACAGTATTCGCAGATTCTGGCGAAATCCAGTTTTTTATCGCCAAAATTCCCCCCTAGACCCGTATCAGCACGTCTGTTGCCAGAAACGCACGCTACCGCTGAGAGGGCTTACGTAAAGCAAGAAAACGTCAGTATACGAACCGTTTCAATGTGTTAACTTATGTCATTACTTATACCGTTGACTTATCTGCGCGCTAATCAGACGTTGCGCGTATGACACATAAAATCAACGCTTTACGCGCCATCACCGAAGATCCCGACCACGCTATCGTTCTTTCAGATGGCACAAGACTGTCTGCACGCCTGTGGCGACCCGCGGACGCGGACGCCGATCCGGTGCCTCTGATCCTTGAATTTCTGCCCTACCGTAAACGCGACGGTACCTGCGCGCGCGACGCGCTCACGCATCCGTACTTTGCAGAGCGCGGATATGCCTGTGCGCGGGTCGACATGCGCGGCAATGGCGACAGCGAAGGGCTGATGGAAGATGAATACAGCTCCCAAGAGCTTGCCGATGCGGTCGAAGTGATCAATTGGGCCGCGTCGCAGCCGTGGTGCAATGGCAACGTGGGCATGATGGGCATCAGTTGGGGCGGTTTTAACGCACTGCAAGTTGCCGCCTTGGCGCCCGAGCCATTGAAGGCAATCATCACCCTATGCTCAACCGTGGACCGTTTTGCCGACGACATCCATTATAAGGGCGGTTGCCTGCTTAACGAAAACTTCGGCTGGGGTGCCACCATGTGGAGCTTCACAAGCCACGCCCCCGACCCTGCCCTACGCGAGAACTGGCGTGAAATGTGGTTGGAGCGCTTAGAAAACGAGCCCTTCCTCCCTTCTACTTGGCTGCGCCACCAACGCCGCGATGAATATTGGCAGCACGGTTCTGTCTGCGAGGACTTTAGCGCGATCAAAGCAAAGGTAATGGCGGTTGGCGGCTGGGGCGATGCATACAAAAACGCCGTGCCACAACTGGTTGAGGCGCTGGACGGAGCCAAAGGCATCGTTGGCCCTTGGGTCCACAAATACCCGCATTTTGCTGCACCAGAACCACGCATCGGCTTTTTGCAAGAGGCCGTGCGCTGGTGGGATCACTGGCTGAAGGGGCTTGATACAGGTGTGCCGGATGATCCGGACTACCGTGCGTATCTCATGGACGGTGTGCGGCCCGCTGCGTGGTATACTGAACGGCCGGGTCGGTGGATTGCCGAAGACACCGGCGCGACGACCCACTTGCCGGTACAAACGCTGCACCTGTCTACGGACGGAACCCTGTCGGATGCCCCCCAAACAATGGAAACAGACATCACCTCCCCTGCCCATTGCGGGGCGGCATCGGGTGAGTATTGCGCGATCTGGCTTGGCCCCGAAATGCCGGGCGACCAGCGCGGCGACGATGCTTTTTCGGGTACTTTCACCTCTGCACCACTGACGGCGGACATGGATATTGTGGGCGCCGCGCGCATGACCTTGACGCTGGCATGTGATAAACCGCAGGGACAAATTGCTGTGCGTCTCAATCATATCCACCCTGACGGTGCGTCCACCCGGATCACTTACGGCGTGCTCAATCTTACCCACCGCAACTCTGCCGCGCACCCGCGGGCCATGACACCGGGCAGGCCTGAGGAAATCACCCTCGATCTAGATCACATCGCCTACCGCGTGCCCGCAGGCCACCGCATCCGGGTGTCAATTTCCAACGCCTACTGGCCGCTGCTTTGGCCTTCACCCGAGGCCACGCAACTCACCCTCACCCAAGGCAGCATCGCTCTGCCCCAACGCCCAACGCAAGGCGGGGATGAGGTCGCCTTTCTGCAACCCGAGGCAGCAGCCCCGTGGGAAACAATCGAAATCCGCCCCGAAAACCATGTCCGTCGACAGGAAGTCGATATGGTGACAGGCGTGCATTCGCTGGTGATCGAAGATGATTTTGGCAAGCTGCGCGATGCAGACCACGGCTTGATTTCGGGCTCTATTGCGCGCGAGCGTTGGGACATCCACCCCGATGATCCGCTCTCTGCACGCGGGGAATGTGACTGGGAGGACGAGCTAGAGCGTGACGGTATCCAGTTGCGCACCCGCGCACGCTGCGAAATGTGGTCGGACGCAGCCACCTTCTACCTAAGCGCGAAAATGGAGGCGTGGGAGAATGGCAAGCTGATCTATACCCGCGAAGAAAGTGACGCCATTCCACGTGATTTCCTTTAATGGGGTTGACGCAATGTCGGGGGATTAACGCTTGCGACACGGCCCCAAATGCGCAACCTTGTTTCATCAATCAATAAAAGCGCGCGCAACAGACGCGCGATTCCAAATGGGAGACGACCAAGATGAACGATACACTCAAACAGCTTAGCACACAGGTTACCAAAGGTCTGATGACACGCCGCGAATTTGTGTCCCGCGCTGCCGCACTGGGCGTAACCGCCGCAGCTGCCAATGCCATGCTGACAAGCCCTGCCCAAGCGCAAGAGACGCCAAAGCGCGGAGGCAAAATCACTATCGGCTCGTCCGGTGGCGAATCCACAAACACACAAGACCCCGCACTTTCCGCTTCCGAAGTACCGGTCAACAACCTCTATTGCTGGGGCGAAGTGCTGGTGGAAGTTGATCCTTCGGGCCAACTGGCGCCACGCCTTGCCGAAAGCTTTGAAGCTTCCGCAGACGCAACTGTCTGGACCTTTAACATCCGCAAGGGCGTAAAATTTTCGAACGGCGCAGAAATGACGCCCGATGACGTACTGAAAACACTTCAGCGTCACTCCAACGAAGAAAGCCAGTCCGGTGCGCTTGGTATTGTCAAAGGCATCGCGGACATGAAAGTGGACGGCAACAGTGTTGTTATGACACTTAATGCTCCAAACGCTGACCTGCCCTACCTGATGTCCGACTATCACCTGATCATCCAGCCAAACGGCGGCATGGACGATCCGACAGCAGCCATCGGCACCGGCCCTTACACGCTGGAAGTCAACGAGCCCGGCGTGCGTCACCTGTATAAGCGTCGCGAAGATTACTGGGACTCTGAGAACCGTGGTTTCGCGGATGAAGTTGAAATCCTTGTGCTAAACGATGCGACAGCACGTACTGCTGCCCTGCAATCGGGTCAGGTTCACGCCATCAACCGCGTTGATCCAAAAGTCGCGGCCCTGCTGGACCGTGCGCCAAACCTTGCTGTGCGCAGCTCTTCCGGCCCCGGCCACTATGTGTTCATCGCACACATCGACACAGCGCCGTTCGACAACCTTGATCTGCGGCTTGCTCTGAAATATGCCATCAACCGCGAAGAACTGGTTGAGAAAATCCTGCGCGGCTACGGCTCCATCGGTAACGATTTCCCGATCAACGCATCCTACCCGTTGTTCGACGAAAGCATCCCGCAGCGTGAGCACTCCATCGAAAAAGCCAAAGAGCACTATGCGAAATCCGGCCATGATGGCAGCCCGATCATCCTGCGCGTTGCCGACGGTGCCTTCCCTGGTGCTGTAGACGCAGCAGCGCTGTTCCAGCAGTCCGCGCAAGCCGCAGGCATCCCGCTGGAAATCAAGCGTGAGCCAAACGATGGCTACTGGTCAGAAGTCTGGAACGTGCAGCCTTTCTGTGCCTCCTACTGGGGCGGTCGTCCTGTTCAGGACCAGATGTACTCCACCGCGTATCTCTCCACTGCTGACTGGAACGATACACGTTGGAAGCGTCCTGAATTCGACGCCATGCTTCAGGAAGCAAAGGCCGAGCTTGACCCTGTCAAGCGCAAGGAGATGTACTCCAAGATGGGTCAAATGCTGCGCGAAGAAGGCGGCCTGATCCTGCCGATGTTCAACGACTTCGTGAATGGTGTGTCCAACAATCTGGGTGGCTGGATCGATGATCCATACGGCGAGATGATGGGCAACCAAGCCGCAATTAAGTGCTGGGTGAAGGACGCCTGATGCACCCGGTCGTAAAATTGGTGGCCCAGCGTTTAACGCTGGGCCTCCTGCTCTTGTTCGCCGCGTCCATCCTGATCTTTGCCGGAACGATGATCCTTCCGGGGGACGTGGCGCAACAAATCCTTGGTCAATCCGCAACGCCGCAAGCTCTTGCGAACCTGCGTGCGGAACTGGGCCTGAACGAACCACCCGTCGCGCGCTATTTCGCTTGGCTGGGCGGTATGCTTCAGGGTGATCTGGGCACCGCGCTCACCAATGGCCGCGACATCGCCGAGAGCCTTGGCGGACGTCTGAAAAATACGCTCTTTCTAGCTTTCTGGGCCGCGCTGATATCGGTGCCGCTGGCGATCTTCCTTGGTCTGCTGGCTGTGCGCTATAAAGACCGTTGGCCGGACAAGCTAATCTCGGCGGTAACGCTGACAACCATCTCCATTCCCGAATTCATGATCGGCTATGTCCTGATCTATTTCGTTGCCATTCAATGGGGCTGGTTCCCTTCTGTTGCGATCATCAATGACAGCATGTCGATCCTGCAAAAGCTTAACGCCATTGCAATTCCCGTCATGGTGCTGACCCTTGTTGTGCTGGCGCACATGATGCGCATGACCCGCGCCGCCATCCTGAATGTGATGCAGTCCGCCTATATCGAGACAGCCGAGCTTAAGGGCATGGGCATGCTCAAGATCATCCGCAAGCATGCCTTTCCGAATGCCATCGCTCCTATCGTAAACGTCGTGATGCTGAACCTTGCCTACCTTGTGGTTGGCGTGGTCGTGGTCGAAGTGGTCTTTGCCTATCCCGGTATGGGCCAGTATCTGGTTGACCATGTTGCCAAACGGGATGTGCCAGTTGTGCAGGCCTGTGGCTTGATCTTTGCCGCGGTCTATATCGGTCTGAACCTAGTGGCTGATATCGTATCGATCCTTGCGAACCCCAGACTGAGGCATCCCAAATGATCCGTATGCCAATCGCCGCAATGATCGGCCTGTTCTTTACTGTAATGTTCTTCCTGATCGCTATCTTTGCACCCTACATCGCTCCCTACGGCATGGCCGAAGTTGCGGGCGATGTGTGGGAGCCTTCCTCTTCCGAATTCCTCTTGGGCACGGACAGCATCGGCCGCGACCTGCTGACGCGTCTGATCTATGGTGGACGCACAACAATCTTCATCGCCACGGCCGCGACCCTCCTCAGCTTTACGCTGGGCTCCGTCCTTGGCTTTTTCGCAGCTGTTTCGGGAGGCTGGATTGACCAGAGCATCAGCCGCTTTGTCGATCTGATCATGTCGATCCCCTCGCTCATCTTCGCGCTAGTGGTGCTTTCGGTAATGCCGACGACCGTCACAGTTTTGATTGTGCTGATGGGTCTGCTAGATAGCACACGCGTCTATCGCCTTGCCCGCGCTGTTGCGGTGGACATCACAGTCATGGACTATGTCGAGGCTGCACGTCTGCGCGGTGAAGGCACTGCTTGGATCATCTTTCGTGAAACTCTACCCAACGCGCTTTCGCCGCTGGTGGCAGAAATGGGCCTGCGCTTTATCTTCGCAGTGCTATTCATCTCGACGCTGTCGTTCCTCGGGCTCGGCGTACAGCCTCCGCTGGCCGATTGGGGCGGGATCGTGAAAGAGAATAAAGAGGGTATCAACTACGGCATTCAGGCCGCCCTTTATCCCGCCTACGCCATCGCGGCGCTGTGCATCTCAATCAACCTCGTGGCGGACTGGATCCTCAGCCGCACCACCTCGCTGAAAGGGGGCCGGGGATGACCGAACCACTTCTGAAAGTTCGCGGCCTTAAAATCGGTGCAACGATCTATCCGCCCGGTGAGAAATCCCGTGACATCGAAATTGTACACGGCGTCGATTTTGAACTGGAAGCCGGCAAGGTGCTGGGCCTAATTGGTGAATCCGGTGCCGGTAAATCCACAATCGGTCTGGCCACTATGGCCTACGGGCGTGGCGGTGTTGAGCTGACGGGCGGTGAAGTCTGGGTCAACGGCCGAGACGTGCTGCAATCCAGGATGGGCGACAAGCGTCGCTTGCGCGGAGCCGAGGTTACTTACGTGTCCCAATCCGCAGCCGCCTCTTTCAATCCAGCGAAACGGATCATGGAGCAGGTGACAGAAGCCGCTATCATCCAAGGCAAGTTTTCCCGCAAGGAAGCCGAAGAACGCGCAGTCGCGCTGTTTGATAAGCTTGGCCTGCCCGATCCGGAAAACATCGGCTCACGCTATCCGCACCAAGTTTCGGGCGGCCAGTTGCAACGGTGCATGACTGCGCTCGCGCTGTGCCCCCAGCCAGATCTGGTGGTCTTTGATGAACCGACGACCGCGCTGGACGTCACCACGCAAATCGACGTGCTGGTAGCGATCAAAAACGCGATCCGCGACACTGGCGTTGCCGCGCTCTATATCACGCACGATCTTGCCGTGGTGGCACAGGTCGCTGATCACATCATGGTGCTGCAACAGGGCGCGATGGTAGAATACGGCACAGCCGACCAGATCATTAACAACCCACGCGAAGAATACACGCAAGCGCTCGTCTCGGTCCGTTCGATCAAACATATTGAGAAAGAGCCGACAGACACACCGATCCTACAGGTCAAAGGCATCACAGCGCGCTACAAGGGCACGAATTTTGACGTGCTCAAAGACATCAACGTGGACATTCACCCCGGTCAAACGCTGGCCGTTGTGGGCGAAAGCGGTTCGGGTAAATCCACACTAGCGCGTGTTATCACCGGCCTGCTGCCCCCCTCTGAAGGAGAGATCATCTTTGACGGGCGCACTTTGACACCTGATCTGGCCACGCGCCCCCGCGACGACCTGCGCGAATTGCAAATGATCTACCAAATGGCTGACACAGCCATGAACCCGCGCCAGACGGTTGGCACCATTATCGGTCGCCCGCTTGAGTTCTATTTCGGCCTCAAGGGCAAAGCAAAGCAGGAGCGCCTTCAGCAACTGCTGGACGAGATCGAGCTCGGTGAAGGTTTTCAAGACCGCTATCCTGCGGAGCTATCGGGCGGACAAAAGCAGCGTGTCTGCATCGCCCGCGCACTGGCAGCCAAGCCAAAGCTTATCATCTGTGATGAGGTAACCAGCGCGCTTGACCCGCTGGTGGCGGACGGCATCCTAAAGCTGCTTTTGCGCCTGCAAAAGATCGAAGATGTAGCTTACCTGTTCATCACGCATGATCTGGCAACGGTAAAAGCCATTGCCGACAGCATTGCAGTAATGTTCCAAGGCGAAGTCGTGCGGTATGGCCCCAAATCTCATGTCCTCTCGCCGCCCTTTGACGACTACACCGATCTGCTGCTCAGCTCTGTGCCTGAGATGAGAATTGGCTGGCTCGAAGAGACGATCGCCAACCGCAAGATGGAGAGCGCAGGGAACTGAGCCGCGGCATGTACGACCCCAAAGGCAACGGCAAAGACAAGGCGGTGCAATCGGTGCAATTCACCGAGAGCCTGCCCCCCAAGCATCTGCGAGGCCTCGTACACCACTATATCGAGCTGCGGACAGAAGCGCCGTTGGCACAAGACTACCGCTTTCACGCCCTGCCCGATGCCTGCGCTTACGTCGTCTTTGACCAGCGCGATCCCCGCATCACCGGCGTGTCCAAGCTGCGCGCCACCGCGCAAGAGTTCAATCTTGGCCGTCAGTTTCACTTCGTCAACATCCGCTTTCTTCCCGGTGTATGGCAGACCGCCCGCATGCCGCTGACCGAAGGCATCATCGACCAGCCCTACTCTGGCGCCCTACCGCTGCACACCATCAATCAAGACCTTGCAGGGGAGAGCTTTGCCGCGCAAAAAGGTGTTCTCACCACGTTGGTGGAGCAACTGGCCAGAGATGGCATCATTGCGCCCAACCCCGTTACAGACCGGATATTCCAGAACCTTGAGGATATCACCTCTGTCGCGGATATGGCCGTGGCCTGCGATCTCTCGGCGCGGCAGCTGCAGCGCGTACTCAAAGCCACAACCGGCTTTGCCCCGCATGATTTTCTTAAGATACTACGCCTGCAACAATCGCTAACCGGGAATGACACGTGGGACTATGCCGATCAGTCGCATTTCATCCACTCCTTCCGCCGCGCCACGGGATACACGCCGGGAAAATACGCGCGAAAGTTCGATGTCTGAAATCTACAATACGGAGCCCCTCCCCTGCGGTACGCATGTCTCATCACATCGACACAAGGAGCGAAACGATGACACAGATGAACGCAGTTGGATGGTTTGACATCTACGTAAACGACCTGCCCCGCGCCGTATCTTTCTACGAGTCCGTTTTGGACATCACACTGGAAGACATGGGCGATCCCACCGGTGAGACCGAGATGAAGAGCTTTCCAACCGATATGGGCAGCTATGGCGCGGGCGGGGCCATCACCAAATCACCGCATGCACAGCCCGGCGTCGGCGGCACGACCATCTACTTTTTGGTCTCGGATTGCGCGGTGAACGAGGCGCGCGTGGCGCAGGCGGGCGGTCAGGTCGCCCGCCCCAAGCTCTCCATCGGGGACTTTGGTTGGATCAACCTGTGCATGGACACCGAAGGCAACCTGATCGGCTTTAACTCCATGCAATAAATGTGCGCGCGTGCTGGGCCCTTTAGCGTTGCGCGCGCAACTTAGCTGCGATTAGATAAGCTTGCATCCACAGGAGGATCCCATGGACAAAAAGCTGCTTCTCATCATCCTTGACGGGGTCCCCTACCGCAACTGGCGGCGTCTTTTCGGCAATCTTGAAGGCTGGGTGGACAGCGGTGATGCACGGGTGTGGAAGATCCGTTCGGTCCTGCCGTCGATCTCGGCCTCCTGCTATGCGTCCATCCATACTGGCGTGGCGCCTGCCGTGCACGGCTGTACCGGAAACGGCAACGTGTTTCGGTTGAAAGAACCCGACGTCTTTGCGCAGATTCGCAAGGCTGGCGGCGTGACCGGTGCTGTCGCACACAGCTTCTGGTCCGAGTTCTTTAACCGCCATCCCTTCGATTACGTACGCGACATCGAATATGATGAGCCTGAAAGCAGCACCATCAACCACGGCCGGTTCCACACAATGACGGGTTACGGCTCGGCCAACCAAATGACACCTTCGGACGTCGATCTGTTCGCCACGCTGACCAACATGTGCCTGCGCTTCGGCTTGAATTATGGGATGCTACACACCTGCACGCTCGACAGTATGGGCCACCGGTTTTTCCACGAATGTGAGGAGATGGACCACGCCTGCTTTGTCATGGACGAGATGCTTGCACCATTCATCCCCAAATGGCGCGCAGCAGGGTATGAAGTGATGGTCACCGCCGATCACGGGCAAGACGCGCGTGGCCATCACGGTGGCCGCGATCCACTGCAGCAAGAGGCCGCCATCTATTATTTCGGGGACGCCGAAGGGCCAGACGAAGACACGGTGATCGACCAGCTCCAACTTGCGCCAACGATTCTGAGCCGCCTCGGCGCGCCCATCCCCGACACAATGAAAGCAAAAAGCTTTTTGACCTGACGCGGTAGCCGTCAGTAGGGCCAATCACCCTTGGCCAAGGTACTCACGGCATCTGCCACACGGTCAAAGAACGCAGCCCCCCGCGCGCTCACATGGCGCGCGCGCAGGCAGCCGTGTACCAGCCCTGCCTCATTGAACCACACCGCACGGCCACCTGCCGCAAGGATTTCATCGCGGTAGCTTTCGCCATCGCTGGCCAGCGGATCACATTCGGCGGTAACAATCACCGTCGGTGGGAGCCCTGTAAAATTCGTATCTTGTAGCGGCGCATAGCGCGGATCGTCTTTCGGCGGCACCGCACCGCCTGTGCGGATCGTCTGATAGAACAGCATATCGCGGGTGGTAAGCTCTGGCGCGTCTGCATGCTCGATATAGCTGCCCTTGGTCGGGTCTCCGCCAAGGCCAGGATAGATGAGTACCAGCCCCGCCACGTGCGCACGTGCATGATGAGTCACAGCAGCGGCCAGATTGCCACCTGCACTGTCCCCCGCCATCAGCAATGGCCCTGCAAATTCTTCGGATATCGCCGCTAATGCGGAAAAGGCATCATTGTAGCAACCGGGGAACACCACCTCTGGCGCGAGGCCATAATCGACCGATATCACTCGCACCCCTGCCCGTACGCAAAGCTCGGCGCAGACATCATCATGGCTGTGCAAGCCCCCGACAACAAAGCCGCCGCCGTGGTAGTAGATCAACGTGACTTGATGAGTGCCCGCTTCATACCGGCGGCAAGGTACGCCCCCATAATCTTCGTCCCAAGTGCGCACCCCTTCGGGATAGGGCGCATGAAACGCCGCGCACATGTCGTCATAGACGGCGCGTTGCTGGGTGATTGTCAGATCGACAGCATCGGGAGGATAGAACTCCGCCCCGCGCGCAATATAGGCGCGCACCTCGTCATCGAGGAGCGCGCTATAGTCTGGCTTGCTCAAGCCGCGGCGTCCCACTGCGTGACGAAGTCACCCAAGACACCACCAACGGCCTGCGCATCCGCACCATTCATTGCAATCACAGCAACAAGGTCCCGCTTTTTGTCATCCATCACATGATCCACACGCGCAGCTACGCCCGCCTTGTCGAGTGCGGCATCAAAGACGCGGGTGATGGCCATGCGGCGCAGGTCAGGTTTGAAAATCTTGCCAACGGCAGTTTTCGGCAATTCGGCCATGATTTCGATATGTTTGGGCTGCGCTGCACGCTCGTGCACCTTCGCTGTACAGAACTCCAACAGTTCTTCGGTAGTGACGGTCGCCCCTGCAATCAGTTCAACAAAGGCGCATGGGACTTCGCCAGCGTGGGCATCGGGCTGACCAATCGCACCGGCAAATGCCACCGCCTCATGGCCCAACAGCGCCTCTTCGATTTCGGCGGGGTCGATGTTGTGACCACCGCGGATGATCAGATCCTTCGCGCGGCCTGTGATCCAGATATAGCCATCCTCGTCCTTGCGACCCAAATCGCCTGTACGCAGAAATTTATCATCATAATAGAGGTCTTTGTTCTTGTCGGCTTCGGTGTAGGTGTTGCCCGGGAACACGCCAGGGTTGGAGACGCAGATTTCGCCCACTTCATCCACTGCCGCATCAATGGGACCATCCGGCGTGCCCTTGATAATGCGCACACGGGAATAGGGAAACTCCACCCCGACAGAGCCAACTTTCTTTATACCGTCAGACGGGTTGCCCGACACCATCACCGTTGCTTCGGTCAGACCATAGCCCTCGAGGATCTCAACGCCAGTGGCTTTCTCGAAGCGGCGGAACAGCTCCATCGGCAACGGAGCAGAGCCGCTAAACGTGCTTTTCACCGTGCTGATATCCGCATCCACTGGGCGTTGCATCATCGCGGAAATCGCTGTCGGGACACCGATGATAAAACTGATTTTCCAACGCTCCACCAGTTTCCAGATGTTGTCGAACACACCGTCGCCGCGGTAACCTTGAGGGGTCGGGAAAACGACATGCGCACCGGCTGTTACAGCGCCCATGACGATCACATGGCAAGCAAAAACGTGGAATAGCGGCAGTGGGCAAAGGATATTATCCGTCTCGTCCAGCAACATCGTTTCACCGATCCAGCCGTTATAAATCATGCCGGAATATTTGTGTTGGGCGACCTTTGGCATGCCGGTGGTGCCGCCAGTATGGAAATAGCAGGCCACGCGATCTTCTTGCGGGTCCGCGAATTGCAGCGTTTTGGGCTGCTTCGCCATTTCATCGTTCAGGTTCTTGTAGGTTGCCTGATTGTGCACGCTGCGCTTCGGGCGGATCAGCGGCACGATGACCTTCTTCAGACCAGTCAGATAGCGGTGCAGGTCCACTTCCAGAACGGTTTTTACGTTGGGCGCCAGCGCCACAGCCTCTGCGGTTTTGTCGGCCACGTCCGTTTTCGGGAAGGACCGCAGGGTCACCACAACTTTTGCGTTGGTTTCGCGCAGGATCGCGCCGATCTGTTCCGCGTCCAGCAGCGGGTTGATCGGGTTTACAATCCCTGCAATCGATCCGGCCAGAAACGTGATTGCGGTTTCGTTCGTGTTGGGCAGCACGTAGGCCACCACATCATCCGGCCCGACCCCCAGTGAACGGAACAGGTTGGCCGCCTGAACGGTCTTGTCATGAAATTCTTGCCACGTCAGCGTCTCTGCCGCGTCCTTGGGACCCGAGAACAATTGATAGCTGATAGCATTGCGATTTGGAAATTTGGCTGTTGTGTCAGCAAGCAGGCTATAGAGCGTCTTGTGTACGTCGCGGTCTTCCCACGCGCTCTCTGCCTCAATGGCATCACGATCGATGATTCCAGAATATCCCATTTTCGTCCTCCCCTGCGCGGCCACTTTGTGCGGCTTGCGTCATTTGTCACAGCACGATGACGTCCCCGCCGAAATAATTCAAGCAAAGGGTACCCCGAGACGTAGCGTTATAGGCTTGGTTGCCCAAACGTCATTTTTGTTTTGGATATATGGGGATGGTCCGCGCAATTCGGAAGAGGCAGCACCCCGAATACATCATCGGGTTGCTACAAATTTCTAGAGTGTCGGGATGCGCAGTACCTGACCGGGGTAGATTTTGTCGGGATGCGACAGCATCGGCTTGTTTGCCTCGAAAATCTTTTCGTAGTGCGCGCCATTGCCAAGCGTCTTGGCGGAGATCGCCCAAAGGGTATCGCCCTTTTCCACGGTGTAGAAAGTAGGCTCGCCTTCGCCGCCCTGCACGTCGTCCTCGACAGAGGACACGCCTTTGACGTTGCCGACGGCCAGAATGACTTTTTCGCGCATTTCCTGGTTGGCCGCTTTACCGGTCACTTTGACTTTGTCGCCTTCAACCGTGATATCCAGACCTTCGGCATCAAGACCAAGCTATTTCAGCTCGTCCTGAAGGGCCGCGCCGGATACTTCCGCATCATCTTCTCCGCCAAATACTTTTTTGCCGGCACCTTTTACAAAGCTCCATAGACCCGTTTAAATACTCCCTTAATGGATTTAATTACCATCAAATTGTCTCACCTTGCGACCTATATACGCAAGGGGAATTACTCGGCCGCGATGCCGTCCGTGAACTGTAGACGCGCCAGACGTGCATACAGGCCGCCCTTGGCCACCAGCGCATCATGCGTACCAGTGTCCACAATCTGCCCTGCCTCAAGCACGACAATCCGGTCGGCCTTCTTCACTGTGGCTAGACGGTGCGCAACGATAAGTGTGGTGCGGTCCGCGCTCAGCTCTTCCACCGCGGCCTGCACCGCGCGTTCGCTTTCGGCATCCAGCGCGCTGGTGGCTTCATCCAGCAGCAGTACGGGCGCTGCGCGCAAAATGGCCCGAGCGATGGCGATGCGCTGCTTTTGGCCACCTGACAACATCACACCGCGTTCGCCCAGATAGCTGTCATAGCCTTCTGGCAGTGCTGTAATGAAATCATGCGCTGCAGCGGCGCGGGCTGCGCTTTCAATCTCGGCATCGGTCGCACCGGGGCGGCCAAAGCGGATATTCTCGCGCGCGGAAGCGGCAAAAATCACCGGGTCTTGCGGAACAAGGGCAATTTCGCGGCGGAAGGCATCGCGGTTTAGATCGCGCAGATCAACGCCGTCAAAAGTGATACGCCCGGACTGCGGATCATAAAACCGCAGGATCATCTGGATGATCGTCGTCTTACCCGCACCGGAAGGCCCGACAAAGGCGACGGTCTCACCCGGCTTGATCTCAAGCGTGACACTGTCAAGCGCCGCTGTTTCCGGACGCACGGGGTAGCGAAAACTCACGTTCTCAAAGCGGATATGCCCTTGTACGGGCACAGGCAGTGTTTGGGCGGACGCAGGATCGTTCACGGGATCCTCGGTCTCTAGCAAATCCACCAGACGCTCAGTCGCACCCGCAGCACGCTGAAGCTCTGACCATATCTCGGACAGGGCTGCGACAGCGCCTGCGACCATCACCGCATAGATGACGAACTGCACCAACGCGCCCACGGTCATGACTTCGGCACGCACATCGCGTGCGCCGATCCAAAGCACGCCGACCACGCCGGAAAACACCAGAAAAATCACGATTGTCGTCAGAAAAGCCCGTGTGCGGATACGGCGGCGCGCCGCATCAAACGAGCTTTCGGTCATCTGCGCGAACTGCGCGCGGCTGGCTGCTTCATGGGTAAATGCTTGTACCGTTTGCACTGCACTGAGACTTTCTGAGGCATTGCCGGAGGATGCCGCGATCCAGTCCTGATTTTCGCGGCTGATGACCCGCAGACGGCGTCCGAGCACAAGAATAGGGATGATCACCGCCGGCACGATCAGCAATACCAGCCCCGCCAGCTTGGCCGAGGTAAGCAGCATCAGTGCAAGCCCACCAATGAAGGTCAGAAAGTTGCGCAAAGCGATGGAGATAGACGAGCCGATAACGCTGAGGATCAGCGTGGTGTCAGTGGTGATGCGGCTCAGAACCTCGCCGGTCATGATTCGTTCATAAAAGACAGGACTCATCGAGATCACGCGGTCGAAGGTTGCCTTGCGAATGTCGGCCACCACACGCTCTCCCAAACGGGTAACCAGCGCGTAGCGCAGCGCTGATCCGACGGCGAGCAGCCCTGCAATGGCAAGAGCGGCAATGAAATACTGGTCTAGAAGCGCTGCTTCACCCGAATTGAAGCTATCCACCACGCGGCGCACAGCCAAGGGCAAGGTGAGCGAAATCATCGCCGTTGAGATCAGTGCGATCAACGCCCCTGCCATCAACAAACGGTAAGGCCGAAGGAAAGGTACCAAGGCACCCAGCGCGCCGATACGGCGGGACCGCTCACGTTCTTCGGTGGTGGACGGTGGGGGCGTGGGGCTATCCGCCATGCGCTTTCCTTTATCTATTTGTGCTAGGCTTTTTGGCGCGCCGGCACGTCGGGGTCAAGCGCCGCTCTGTCGCAGGTGGCAAAGGAAACGGGGGTTTATGGAGCGGGCGGAGGGAACCCAACTAGCCTTTCATTACATTTCAAAATGGCATATTTTACCCATACTTTATAGGTATTTTTGCTTTACACTTGTTCATAGCCTTTCATCCCCTTACGTTGCAGAACATATTTAAGGGCAGAATTAAGGGCGGTTAAATATGCCACCACGTGCAAAAGAACTTACACCGACACAGATCAAGGGCTTAAAGCATCCCGGCGGCACAAAGCCTGTCAGGGTCGCCGTGGGTGGCGTAGCTGGCCTTCACATCCAAATATGGCCGAGCGGAGCTAAGTCATGGGTGCTGCGGACACGATATGGCGATTGGGTCGAGACTAAGCTTTCGAATGGTACGATTCAGCGGGGCCGCAAAAAGCGCGAACTTGGCCTTGGGGCGTATCCTGATGTTTTACTAGGTACAGCGCGTGACAAGGCCAGAGAGGCCAAAGCCAAGCTTGAAGCAGGCATCGACCCCATAGCAGAGAAGAAGGCCACACACGCCGCGCTTATAGCCGCTGCACGTAGAGGTAGGACCTTTGCCGAGGCGTGGGAAAAATTCGCAGCTGAAAAGATCAAGGAATTTTCAACCGACAAGTACCGCGAGCAATGGCAGCGCACTGTTGAGATTTACGCGTTGCCAGATCTCGGCAAGATGGCGGTGCAGGATATCGGATTGCAGGACGTGCTGCGCGTTCTGACACCGATCTGGGATGATAAGACAGTGACTGCCGTTAAAGTTCGGGAACGGCTGGAAAAGGTGCTGGCCTACGCAACGGTGCAGGGCTATCGGACGGGTGACAATCCTGCACGATGGAAGGGCAATCTCGACATGGTGCTTGCCGCGCCCGGTAAGGTATCCGGTGCCGAGAATTATGCCGCGTTGCAACTGGATGACATGGCGCGTTGGTGGCAGGCGCTACAGGGCCGTGAAGGCATGGGGGCCAAGGCGTTAGCGTTCCAAGCCATGACAGCGACAAGATCCGGGGCAATTCGATTTGCTACGTGGGAAGAAATCGATCTCAATACTCGCCTTTGGACGATCCAGCCGGGTCGGCAATCGTCAAAGATAGCTGCCAGCGACACCGCAAAGCGCATTCCATTGACGAATAGCATGGTAGCACTGCTGGAAAACCTGCCAAGGCTACAGGGGTCCGATCTTGTTTTCTGGTCACCACGTGGCGGAGCTTTGTCTGATGCGGCGATGGGCAAGATAATGCGCGTGATACATGAGGCGGACTTTGCAAGCGGTGCGAAGGGCTTTGTTGATGCAAAGACAGCCGAGCAGGCAGTTCCACATGGGTTGCGTAGCGCGTTCCGAACATGGGTTGCAGACCGCACCAGCTTTGATGGCGACTTGGCCGAGGTTGCATTGTTTCACAAGGTCGGAAGCAAAGTGACGCAAGCATACAACCGCGCAGATCAGGTTGAAAAGCGGCGTCACATGATGGCTGCGTGGGGTAACTTTGTGCAGGGGATAGAGCCTGAAAAGGTTGTTACCTTTCAGGGGGCGCTGCAATGACGGATCATAAACCGATGATCCATTTGCTCTCTGAAATGCTTTTGCAGAAGGAAAGATTGGAAATCGTATTCACAGATGATTCTGGGGAACACTTAGGCGCTGACGCGCATTTTTTTACACGCTATTTGAACTTAAAGACGGTTTTGAGTTGGTTAATGATGGTAGCTATTCGCACTGGGAGGCAAGAGCGAAAATAGTAGTTGAATATGCACAGAAATATGCTGGCGCATATGATATTGCGAGAAAAATTTGCAGATGGCACCTTCACAAAAACTTGGGGTTGCCCACTGCGTTACGATACCTTTGTGCTGAAATCGTGGCAGGAAACACAACAAAACCAAAAGGGAGAATTTTGGGTAAAGGTAACGACAAAAATTGGATGCGAAACGAAATTTTCGTCCGATATATGAAATTTCTCATAGATACGTATGAATATACACCTCAACGGAACCCCACTTCTGGGCACAATAGTGCTGCAGATATACTCGCAGTTGCATTTCATAAATGTGGCTACAGAATGATAACATACGACACAATTCTTAACGTCTGGAAGGACAAGACGTTAAGGGAGGAACTCAGCGCGCTCTTTCGTAGGTAGTTATTCGTTTTTCTATACCTACGACGCTACAAAGAAGACCCTATAATAGTTCAGCCATAGCATAACCCGAAAGGAGCCTTGGCTGATGACCACCCAAACTGAATTCGTTACAGGACCGCAGGTCCAAGCCCGCTACCAGAAATCGCACGTTACGATCTGGCGCTGGGTCAAAGACGCTGATCTGAACTTTCCCAAGCCGATCCAAATTAACCGCCTGAACTATTGGCGCATGGCTGATCTGGTATCTTGGGAAGCTAGCCAAGTGGTGGTATCATGAACCATCAGAAAAAAGAAAACGCCGCCCCCACTGCAATGGGGAACGGCGCTAAATTAGCAATCGAAGCGACTAAACTTTCAGTAAGACCTACTACCAAACAGTGCTCTGGCGCAATATACTTTTGGAACCACGCCAGTCACAGTGTCGAGCCGCTAAGGGCGAGACTTGGGGAGGCGATAGTATGACTGCAATCTCAGAATTCATCAAACCCGCCCACAAAGCAGTCGCGCGGTCTATTGGCTACGCCCTTACCACTGGCGATAGCGAAGGTTGGGGTATGTTTACTGCAATCGTATTACTTCGCCTTGACGATGCAGAGCGCATACGGATGACTTACGCCACTTTGCAGTCGCTTCATCCCGACCATGTAGAAGACACGCGGGAGGCGGCTCTCTGCCGCTCTGGCGCGGGTATACCTCAAGCACCTTTGTTCAACCGTATGGATCAGGCTGTATTTTGGGCCGATATGGCCGAGGCAGACGAACTCGACGCTTATTGCTTGGCAGCGTTCAACCGTATGGCACCACAACGCCAGTCAGCTTTCCTGCACTTTGTGCGCGAGAGGGCTGCAGCATGACTGCTGTTTCAAATGGTATTGCAGCAACCCAATCATGCAGCGACCCACGACCAGATATGCCACAGAATGACCCAGCAACATATTGCGACCCACCTACGAGTTTTGATGGATTAGATCGTCAGGACCGCGAGCATATGGCGAAAGTTGGCCGACCTAGCAACATTATCGCGCCTGCCTTAGCGGGTCGTGCAGCAAAGCTAAGAGAGGCGATGCAATCTCTATCTGACATCAGGCCGCACCTAACAAGCCGTTACCTCGTCAAAGGCTGGCTTGATCGTGGTGGCGCGTCTGTCGTCTATGGTGAGCCTAATTCGGGCAAGACTTTCTTTGCGCTGGATCTAGCGTTTCACATCGCTGCGCGGCTGCCTTGGCACGGCGTCCAGGTGGATGGACAAGGTGTCATCAATCGCAAATGCCGCGTTATCTATATTGCTTGTGAGGGTGGAACAGGCGTTGATAACCGGGTCGAAGCGATGAAACTGGAGCGCCCAGATATTGCCGCGCACGCAGCAAATGGCAGCTTCACCCTGATGAAAATCGGCATGGACCTTCACGGCCAGCTTGATGCTGAGGCGCTTGGCAACGCGATCTCGGAGCTTGACGAAAAACCTACATTGATTGTTGTTGATACATTGGCGCGGACAATGGGTGACGGTGACGAAAACACGTCCAAAGATATGGGGCTGTTTATTAGGAGCATTGATTACCTCCGGGAACGAATGGGCGCACACGTCATGCTGATCCATCATAGCGGCAAAGATGCGAGCAAGGGCGCACGTGGTTCCAGTTCACTGCGAGGTGCAGTTGATACGGAGATAAGTCTCACTCGTTCGGGTGACGTTGTGACTGCCGAGGTGGTTAAGCAGCGAGATGGTCCGTGCGGTGGTGTGTTTTGCTATACGCTCAAAACGGTTGAATTGGGTGAGGATCAGGACGGCGAACCTGTCACGTCTGCTATTATTAGCCCAGTTGAGCAGGCCAAGAAAACCATTCGACTAAGTGGCAAGAACGAGATCGCAATGCAGGCACTTTATGACGCGTTGCGCGAATATGGTGAGGCCAAGACTGGCACGGCTTACCCCGCCAATAGAAAGGCCGTTCAAGTGGATCATTGGCGCGCGTCTTGTGGTGTTCACGGCTTAACGAACGGCGTCAGTGATGCAGCTGCACGAATGGCGTTCAAAAGGGCCAAGGACAAGCTGATGGATCTAAACGTGGTGCGCGAATGGGGCGGCTACGTTTGGAGGGTCCAAGATGCTGATTGAGCGTAACAGACGTAACACATTGGAACAGTTCATCACGTGTTCGCGCCCGTTCGAGCGTAACGAACGTAACACACCCCTATGGGGTGTTACGGTTGTTCGCGTGGTTCGGCTGTCTGAAATGGTCTTTATCCGCCTTCTGTATGCGGATGGAATAAACGCAGTTCGTCCAAACGAAAGCTGCCCCTGATGGAAATCAACACCAAGCGAAAAATCCAGCCAGACACAGAGCCGCGAGCCTCAAAGGACATTCAATGGAACTAGATAAAACTTCAGCTTCACAGCCTGCCGAAAACCCGAAACGCACGCCGCCATCCTTGAAGGTAGAAAATAATAATAACTGCTTGAACATCGAGATCGACGGCGACTTTGATAGAATATCAAACGAGGTCACAAGCAAGTCTGTTGCTCTTGGCTTGATAGGGCAGATTGTCAGCCTTGGCTCTTGGGGCAAGCGACTAGATGAAAAGGCGGCAAACTTTGCGATTGGTTTTCTTGATGCCATGAAGCCCGAGGATGCAGCCGAGGCATTGTTATTCACTCAGATGGCGGCAACGCACCAAGCTATGATGATGATGGCACAAAAGCTAAACCACATTACCAGCATCCAACAACAGGACGCTGCAGAGCGCGCGATGAACAAGCTAGCCCGGACCTATGCCGCTCAAATGGAAACGATCAAACGCTACCGCAGCAAAGGCCAACAAACGGTAAGGGTGGAACGCGTGACGGTAGAGAGTGGCGGGCAAGCTGTTGTCGGTAACGTAAGCCATGAGAGGGGGGGGGGCGGCGCGATGAAAGGTGACGCTAGCCCCATGCACTTAGCCCCACGGTGCACGGCAAAATCAAAACGTAGTGGGTTGCCTTGTAAAAGCCCCGCCGTTCGGGGTTGGGAAGTTTGCAGGATGCATGGTGCAAAAGGTGGTCATAAATCGGGTCACGGCCATCCACAATATCGGCACGGTGGGCGCAGTCATGACATAGAAGCAACCCGCAAGCTTATCACCGCGCTAGCCCGAGATGCGCGCAACCACTTAGGAGATATGGATCACTAGTGTTTGGCAGCTATGTTGTTGCCGGATGACGCTGACGGCCCATAGCGGACCTTGGTGGTTATTGCAGCGGAGGTCGGCTTCGAGCCCGAAGCGGTCGCGTCGCAATGAGCCCATTTAGCATTTGCATCACGACTTGGGACTTCACGACCGGCCCAGACATGCCGGTCAGCCTCATCGTAAATTTTCTGCGCTGTTTTCGCTTTGCGGACATTCATTCATCGCGCTGCTTTTCTGGCCGTCAAGTGGCAGCCCAAGTGGTTGGAACCGCCTTGATCAAGTTGCCGCCGACAGACAGATCAGCCGTTAAACGATCTGAGTTAAGCGTAAAGTAAAGGCATGACACAACCCATAATCACGTTAATATCAAGGTTGGAGGGGAGTCGGTTACTGAAATCGGTACCTGTAGGAGATCAAGTTGCAGGACATTAATAGCTGGCTATCCCAACTCGGATTGGAAAAATATTCTGCGGTTTTCGCCGAGGCCGAGATTGATTTCGAGATTTTGCTAAGTCTAGTTGAGGACAATCTCAAAGAGCTGGGCCTGCCCTTAGGCCCGCGGCTCAAAGTATGGGCCGCCATTCAACGCCTTGGAGAGCCTCCTGCCTCCCTTGTTGAAACAACTAAAGACATCGCGCCCCAGACAGTTACTGCAGACACTACAGCAGCATCCGCCGACGCTGAACGCCGCCACCTGACGGTCATGTTCGTCGACCTTGTAGGTTCGACCGAAATGGCAACCCGGATGGATGCCGAAGACATGCGCGATGTCATCACCAGCTACCAGAACACTGTCGCTGGCATTGTCAGCCGCTTTGAGGGCTTTGTTGCCAAGTTCATGGGCGACGGGGTGCTGTGCTATTTCGGCTGGCCCCGCGCCAACGAGGATGACGCTGAGCGCGCGGTCCGCGCGGGCCTGTCGATTATCGATGCCGTCAAGAAAACCAAAGCGCCCAATGGATCGCTTCTGTCCACCCGCGTCGGCATCGCAACCGGTGTCGTCATCGTTGGCGATCTGATCGGCAGCGGTGCAACGCAAGAAGCGGCGGTGGTGGGCGAAACGCCAAACCTCGCCGCGCGTCTTCAAGGGGTCGCGGGCCTGAACCAACTGGTTGTAGCCAAGGAAACGCAACGTCTGCTGGGCGCGATCTTCGATCTTTCTCCCCTCGTTGGGCAAAACCTGAAAGGCATCGCAGGCTCAGTCGACGCCTATCTGGTGGAAGGCGATGCTTCCGTCCAAAGCCGCTTTGCAGCCCGTCAGTCAGGCGCGATGACGCCCATTGTCGGGCGTGAGCGTGAGATCGAGTTGATGACTGAACGCTGGGCGCTGGCCCGGTCAGGCCAAGGTCAGATGGTCATTGTCAGCGGTGAGGCGGGCATCGGTAAGTCGCGCATCACGCAGGCGGTCATCGAGGAAGTCGCCAAAGACGATCACACTCGGATGACCTACCAATGTTCACCCTATCACGCGGACAGCGCCTTCTATCCAGTTACGCAGCAAATGTCTTTCGCGGCGGGGTTTGCGCAATCAGACAGTCCCGATATACGGCTCGATAAGCTAGAAAAGCTGCTTGGCTCTGATCAGGACACACTGCGGCTGGTCGCGCCATTACTTGGGCTGGACGGCGAGGCGCGCTATGGGGCGTTGGACCTGACACCTGCGCAGCAGCGTGCACACACGATGAAAGCACTGGCGGGGCTGCTGGCCAATCAAGCGGCGGAAAAGCCTGTCCTGATGGTGTTTGAAGACCTGCACTGGATCGACCCAACATCGCAGGAGCTGCTGGACATCCTGTTGGATCAGATCACTGATCAGCGCATCATGATCCTCGCCACGGCCCGGCCTACATTCGAGTATGGCTTTGGAGGTCATCCCATCGTCACAAGGTTCGCGTTGAACCGGCTGGGTAAAGATCAGATTGGTGCAATCGTGTCCAAGCTGACCGGTGGCAAAGCGTTGCCAGATGAGATCATGGAAATCATCGCACAGCGGACCGATGGGGTGCCGTTATTTGTTGAGGAACTAACCAAGACCATCCTCGAATCTGGCGCGCTTAAAGAAGGCGGTGAGCGTTACATTCTCGACGGCCCGCTCAGCGCAATCGCCATTCCCACCACGCTGCATGACAGCCTGATGGCGCGTCTTGACCGGTTGAGTCCGATCAAGGAAGTGGCGCAGACCGCCGCCTGTATTGGGCGGGAGTTCAGCCATGGACTGCTGTCGCAAATCTCACCCCTGCCAGACGCCGAATTGTCCGAGGCCATGGAAGGTCTGATCGCAGCCGAACTGATTTACCGTCGCGGCCTGCCACCCGAGGCGACGTATCTGTTCAAACACGCGCTGGTTCGGGACGCGGCCTATGAAAGCCTCCTCAAAGAGCGGCGCAGGGCATTGCATACGCGTATATTGGTGGCGCTGGAGGCAGACCGCGATATCGCCCCCGAAGTGCTGGCTGTTCACGCCGAGGCCGCAAACCATACTGAACGGGCTATCGACCTGTGGGAGGCTGCGAGCACGGCCGCGCTGGGAAGACCTGCCTTTGACGAGGCTATCTCACATCTCAAACATGCGATAAGGCTGATCACACCGCAACTGGAGAACAGCGACAGCGGGATGCTAACTCGTGCCCTGTCCTTGGAAGTTCAGCTAGGTGCCACTTTTATGGCTCGTAGTGGGTGGGGTGCAGACGAGACAAAAGCGGCTTTCGAACAGGCTCTCGTCCTTGCAGACAGGATCGGTGAGACCCCCCTAAGATTTTCAATCCTCTACGGTCTAATGACGACAAGATATCTTCGCGCGGATCACGTAGAAGCGGTGCGACACGGTGAGGCGTTCGTGCGACTCACCGATGCTGCATCGGACACAGCGTCTGCCGCCACAGCAAATCGGTCCTATGGTGTTGCCTTGACGAATGTGGGTCGGTTAGCCGAAGCCCAACACCATTATGATCGGGCATTGGCCCTCTTCGACGCGGACCGGCACAAGGGGTTGGAGAAGCAGTACGGCATTGATATGGGCGTTGGAGTTAATGGCTTCCTGAGTATCAATCTCGCACTTCTTGGCGATAGCAAGCGGGCGCGCAAACATTTTCGCGATGTAGAACACTACGGAATGAATTCAGGACACGTCGGTTCGGTCTGTTACCAACATACCGTCGGGGCACTGAACTCGCTGCTTTGGCAGGATGAGCTTGAGTTTAAGCGGCATTCGAATAATTTGGCTTTTCTGGCGACGGAGCATAGCCTGGTATGGTTTCAGCAATTTTCATCACTCACCCAATCGCTGCTGCTGGCTGGAAAAGGAGATCATGCCGGTATCGCAAACTATATAAAGGCGGATGCAGCAATTGTTGCAACAAAATCTAAGATGATTGTCCCGATTTGCCGGGTGGAAGCAGCTCGGCGATCACTGGCTCTGGGTTCTAGAGAACAAGCCTCTGAACTAGCCGAGATGGCGCAAGAGTTGATCGACGAGACGGGCGAGACCTACGCTCTGTCCGACCTCCACCGGCTGCAAGCGGCAATAGCCAACGCGGGTAATGACACAGAAGCTGCGGAAAGACACCTAGGCACTGCCCTCGACGTCGCTCGGCATCAGGGAGCCAAATTATGGGAACTGCGCGCCGCAATCGATCTGGCGGGCCTTTGGCGAGATCAGGGAAAGACCGCCGAGGCAATCTCTCTCCTCCAGCCTGTCCATGACAGCATCGCAGAGGGGGACTGCCTGGAAGATCGGGCGACGGCCCGAAAACTGCTCGCAGAGCTGGCACCATAATTCGACTTTCGACGCATTGCATTGGCACCGCGTTTCTGCGGAGGCGGCCTGCCATGGGACTGTTGGAATGTCGGCTTTGGCGATTTTGGGTTCTGATCTGGCCACCGCAGCGAATGTCCGCAAACCGCCCTTTATGTAGAAATGTGCATGGCGCAGCATAGCTCTTACAAGCCGATCTTTTGACAGCCAACAACGGTAGTGTGACACACCAACACTGAGCCAAATCGAAGCTCGAGCCCCATTTTGATCCCAAAAGCAGATATGATTTAAGGGCGGACTTAAGGGCAGAATGACATCCAGCGCTAAATAAAAGTTGTTTTCCAACAAGACCTTAAAGAAATATTTGGAGCGGGCGGAGGGAATCGAACCCTCATCTTCAGTTTGGAAAACTGAGGTCTTAACCATTACACAACGCCCGCTCAGCGTGGTAAGACGTATTTCATGCTCGTTCAGAGGTCAAGTATCTGCTGAACAAAGGGAGAGGAATTTCGATGAGTAAGCCGAATGCTGTTATTATAGGAGTAGGTGACGGGCTGTCCGCTGCTTTGGCGCGGAACCTTATGGCAGATTATTCTTTGACGCTGGCCGCACGCAGCGCGGCCAAGATGCAGTCTCTTGCTGACGAAACCGGGGCACGCACGGTTCTTTTGGATGCAACGGATGAAAGCGCTGTCGCGGCCCTGTTCGATGATCCGCCCGAAGCTCCGAGGGTCGCCATCTATAACCCGTCTGCACGTGTTCGCGGACCAATCACTGACCTATCCACCGAGGACGTGCGCCGGGCTATCGATGTTACCGCCATCGGCGCTTTTCTGACAGGCAAACACGCTGCAAAGCGTATGCTTGAGGCAGAGGCCATTGACGGGAAGAAAGGGACCATTCTGTTCACAGGAGCATCGGCAGGTGTAAAAGGCTTCCCGCAATCTGCACCTTTTGCCATGGGCAAGTTTGCCCAGCGCGGCTTGGCCGAAAGCATGGCACGCGAACTGCACCCACAAGGGGTCCATGTCGCTTGGGTCAACATCGACGGTGGCATACTGAACCCGGGCCGCACCGAACCGGATGACAAGCCCGGATCTATGCTCAGGCCCGAGGCGATTGCCCGCACCTACCGCCATCTGATTGAGCAGGACCGCAGTGCCTGGACCAATGAGGTCGTCGTGCGCCCTTGGGTCGAGCGGTTTTAGCGGCTCTGCAGATACTGGACTGATACGATGCTCACCGATGACGAACTTGACCAATTGGACGCGCTGCTGCTCTCCATACGAGTGAGGATGGCATGCTCCTCAGTGAGTTTGACGGGTTTTGCGCCGGTCTCATCGTCTGTCCAGAAATTATCATGCCCGGGGAATGGTTATCTTGTGTCTGGGGGAGCAGCACAGAACACTTGGAAACGCCCAAGGATGTGCAGAGCGTCACCGACCTGCTGATGCGTCACTACAATAACGTCGCACAGTGCTTGATGCCTCCGGCAAATGGCTACGGCCCGCTCTATGAAGAAGACACCCAGACAGGGGAAATTCTCTGGGAGACATGGTGCTGTGGGTTCGAGCGTGCGATGCGCCTACGGCCGGATGCTTGGGAGCAGATTGCAGCGAGCAAGGACGAGAAAGCTGCTGCTTCGGTCAACATGATGCTGGCGCTGTTCGACATCGCCGAAGGTCAAAGCGATCTTCCCCCCCTCTGTCAGGGTTGTTATCCGCTGCTCTACTTTTCTCTAACTTTCAGGTGGGCGGGATAGGACAATGACGTG
>NZ_JBALVJ010000019.1:0-64703 GCF_036961165.1 Sulfitobacter sp.
AGGGGGATAATTGGGGGGATACAAAAACCCAAATTTCAGAAGTTTCGTTATAAATCAACCAGTTAGTCGATCTTAATGGTGCCCAGGGGCGGAATCGAACCACCGACACGAGGATTTTCAATCCACTGCTCTACCCCTGAGCTACCCGGGCACCGGGACCAGTAAACTGGTCGGGTGAGCGCGTTCTAGGGTTTCAGACCACGGGTGTCCAGCCCAATTTTGCGTCTTGGCGCAACAAGATGCGCATGGTGGCTAATGAGGCTTTTGTAACGGCGCATTTTCGACGGCCTCAATGGCTTTTTCAATATCTTCTGGTTCTTGTGACGGGGCTGCGTATGCGCCTGAAAACCACTTGGCCAGATCAACGTCGGCGCAGCGGCGTGAGCAGAAGGGACGGTATTTCTTATCTGTCTCGCCAGAACAGATCGGGCAGTTCATGCAAGCACCTCTGTCAGCGGAGCGCGAGCGCGTTTGCGCTGCAGCTCGTAATGCCCCAGCGGGGTCCAGCCAACCAAAGCCGTTTCGACATCGTCCGTGCGGAAAGCCGCGCGCAGGGCCGTCTCGAAAGGGCGACGATCTTTTTTTGGCATAGGAGCCAGATCCAAGACGATCTGGCCGCCAAGGCCGCGCAGACGCAGGGCACGGGGCAAAGCACGGGCACAGGCCATGTTTGCCTTAATACCTGCGGCCAGGGAGACATCAGAGCCGGTATTCACGTCTACCGCGACCAGCGCGCGTGTTGGCTCAATGTACATCGAAGCACCGCCGGACAAAGGCGCCATGTCCTCCATCAGACCGTCGAGCGCATCCAACACGCCATGCTCTTCAAAGCCGCCCTCTTGTGTCACGATCTCGGCAGGCTCGACCCAATCACGCCACGCAAGTACATGCGGGCCGTCGCCTTCGGCAAGCGTTTCCATATCGGTGCTGGCATCCTCCAGCACGGTATGGGCAAGACCCAACATCGCTTCGATATCTTCGGTAATGGCCTCACCGTCGGCACCAGCACAGCAAGATCGCAGAATCAGGCCGTATTCCGCTCCGTCCATCGCATCATGCGCAATTTCCAGCAGACGGTCCCGCTCTGGCTCGTCGCGGATCGCCCGCGAGATATTCAGACCGGGGGCCTCGGGTGTGATGATGGCATAGCGGCTTTTGAACAGCAGCTTGGAGGTGACGGGAATCGCTTTGCCGTCTTCCGCAAAGCCGGTGACCTGCACAAGGATCGGCTGACCGGGGGCAAGCCCCTTTATCTGGCGCAGAAAGGCAGAACCGTCAGTGGTTTTGAGGAACATGCCCCCCTGCCCCTTTACCGGCCGGTCGGCGATGGCGCGATAAATGGCGCCAACGCGCGGGGAATCGGGTGTATCGACCAGCAGGTCGTCCATTTGCCCGTCCACCATCAGCGCGGCAGCTTCGACATCGCCCAAGTGGTCCAGAATGATAGTACGGCCTTTCATGAGCCTTCTCCATATAGCGGGTAGCCTGCCGCGCGCAGCAGATTTGTGGTCTCGGCAAGGGGTAGCCCCACAATGCCGGTGAATGAGCCGGAAATCCACGGGATCAGCACACCGGCAGGCCCCTGAATGCCGTAACCGCCAGCCTTGCCTTCCCAGTCTCCAGTATCTAGGTAGGCGTGCAGTTCTTGATCGTCGAGGTTCTTCATCCGCACGGTGCTGAGCACATCGCGCTCCCACAGGCGTTCGCCGCGCTTCACCGCAACTGCAGTGATGACCTTGTGACGCCGCCCTGATAGGGCGCGCAAGAACGTCTCGGCCTCGGCACGGTCAGCAGGCTTACCCAAGATCCGGCGACCCAGAGCCACTGTGGTATCGGCGCAAAGCACGATATCATTCGGCTCTGCGACAACTGCCGCCACCTTCTCGCGCGCCATGCGTGCGCAATAGGGGCGTGGAAGTTCTGCCCTATGCGGGGTTTCATCAATATCAGGTGCACGGATGTCATCGGCAACTACGCCAATTTGCGCCAACAATTCCTTGCGGCGCGGTGATCCTGATCCGAGGATGAATTTCATAGTAGCTCCTCGCCCGGCCTTCCGGGCAGGCGGGGGATTTCGTTATTTGAAACGGTAGTTGATCCGGCCTTTGGTCAGATCATAAGGGGTCATTTCGACCTGTACCTTATCGCCTGCCAGAACGCGGATGCGGTTCTTTCGCATTTTGCCTGCCGTATGCGCGATGATCTCATGGCCGTTTTCAAGCTCGACCCGGAACGTCGCATTCGGCAGGAGTTCCTTAACGACACCGGGAAATTCGAGCGTATCTTCCTTGGCCATGTTTTCTCCTGTAAAAACGCCCCCAACACGGGGACACGGGACTAAATGAGCGCATCCGAGCGGTTTTTCAAGAGGAGAAGCGATTCAGCGGCACATTTAACGCAGGCATGTCGTGGCCCAGCTGCTCATCCCGATGCGCGCAGTTCAACACCACGCCATCGGCACGCACATTTGCGATCGTTTTCAAGTTTACATCTGCATATGTCCAACCGGGAACACAAATTTCTGCCGCAGCAAGAACGCCGGTCGAAGGAAAGGCTGTGTCAGGTGGGCAAAATATGCCCCCCGCGCCCACGCATGAGCCCAATGCGTCTGACCAGTCCGCCTCTCACACCACGGATGACATCGCCGTAACGCACTGTTTCTCCAGCGCACGCGCCATCGCGCCCGTGCGCACGCGCCAAAAACCTGCCAGAGCTTCTGTCACACTGGGTTCTGCGATGACGTCACAGCTTTCCAGCGCCCGGCCCAAAAGCGGGAATTCACTATCGTAGCAGATCAAAATGCCGATCCGACCAACCGCAGTATCAAAAACCTGAAGCAGACCACCCCCGATCACATCCCAGACTTCACGCTCGAATCGGGTCATGATTTGCTTGTCCTGCACACCGATCTGCCCGTCGGGTGTGATCAGACGTGCACGGGTTCACAGGCCGCGTTGATGTCGCAGCAGGAGCGGAGGCTGCAACGATATGCACGCCATATTCCGATGCCAAACGGACGTGCAGCGCATCTGCCTGCTCTAACTTGTCCGAAACGGAGAAAAGCGGGCGCTCCAGATCACCGGCAACCTCAAGTCCGTCGAGTGTTGCCAGCTCCATCGCTCCGTATTCGGGGAACACCAGCAAGTCCGCCCCTACCCCCGCAGCCTCCCCCACCCAGCGGGCAATCTTATCCTCGTATTCCGCCCAAGAGCTGAGGATATTGAGATGATAGGCGGCTGTTGCGATTTTCATGGGACGGCTCCGGTGCTGTGGTGTCTGGCGCCACCCTGCCTTTCTGCCCAGTCCTCGGCAAGGGCGATGAACGCCATGGACTGGCACCGCCCACTGCGCGGTGATATTCTGCCCCGAAGCGCCGTTTTGGCCCTAATAAGCGGAGCACAGCATGAGCAGAATCGTTATCCTTACGGGCGCAGGTATCTCAGCAGAAAGCGGGATCGAGACTTTTCGCGCTGAAACCAGCCTTTGGGCGCAGCACCGCGTCGAAGACGTGGCCACGCCCGAAGGGTTTGCCTGTGATCCCGCCCTCGTTGTGGAGTTTTATAACATGCGCCGCCACCTTGCCGCCGACGCACTGCCCAACGCCGCCCACAAAGCGCTAGCGCAGCTTGAGGCCGAGTATAGCGGTGAAGTGCTGGTCGTTACGCAAAACGTCGACGATCTGCATGAACGGGTTGGCAGCAAGAACCTAATCCATATGCACGGCGCCTTGAATTCGGCGCTATGTGCAGTCTGCGAACACCGTTGGGACGCTCCTATGATGATGCACGTAGGAGAGACTTGCCCGTCGTGCGGCGCGGCCGCTGCGCGCCCGGATATCGTCTGGTTTGGTGAGATGCCTTATGAAATGGACCGCATATTTAATGCACTCAGCCGTGCGGACATCTTTGCAGCAATTGGTACGTCCGGAAACGTCTATCCGGCAGCCGGGTTTGCGGCCGAAGCCTCTCGCGCAGGTGCGAAAACACTTGAGATCAATCTGGAGCAATCAGCAGTAGGCGCACAGTTTGATGAGGCTCTTTTGGGGCCAGCCACCCAGACGGTGCCCGAATGGGTGGCTAGCATTCTCAGGGCTGGCTGAGCGTCTAGCGATCAAGATCCACTGGCACCGTGATTTCGACCTCACCGGCCGCCTCGAACACCAGCGTGACAGGTACCATCTGGCCTTGCTCCAGCGGCGCATCAAGGCCTGTAAACATGAAATGATCCCCGCCGCGCGAAAAACTGTAGCTCGCCCCATCGGCCAAGGCAACGCCACCCTCAATCGGACCCATGCGCATCACACCGTTGGCGTCTTGGGCGTGGCTGTGAAGCTCAACGCGGCCCGTCAGGGCGGAGCGTACCGCGATCAGGCGGTCGTCGCTGCCAGTCTCATTGCGCAGTACTAGAAACGCTGCGGCAGAGGTGGACGTGGGCAGGCTGCTGCGCAAATAGGGCTCTTCCACCAGAAACGCCGCCGAGCTTTTGTCGAGCGGAGACATTTTCACCGAAACAACGGCCATGATCACCGCGGCCAGCGCGACGGCGACGACAATACCCATCGCTGCTTTTGGTTTTTGCATGAAGGGTTCCCCCACTGATCTGTCTCTATCTGTGCGCTTGAGCGCACAGTTTCCATCCCAAAAATGAAAACGACCCAGTCCTGTATTCAGGACGGGGTCGTTTCCGAAAAGACTGTATCGCGACTTAAGAAAGTACGTCAGCTGTTACGCTGGACTTTGCGATGGCTTTTTTGATCTTCAGTGCGTTGTCGGACAGTTCGATGTCTTTGGCTTTCGCCAGAAACTTGTCCAAACCACCACGGTGATCCACGCTGCGCAGAGCAGCTGCGGAGATGCGCAGCTTGAAACCACGACCGAGCGATTCGGACTGAAGCGTGGTGTCGTTCAGGTTTGGCAGGAACCGACGACGTGTGCGGTTCTTGGCATGTGATACGTTGTTGCCCGACATCGGGCCTTTTCCGGTCAATTCGCAACGGCGCGACATGGGTTCATCCTCTTGGTTCAACGCGGCGCCTTGAGTTTGGCACCACAGATCAGCAGGCCGCACCACCGGCGACCGTTAAATTGGTCTGCAGGCTTTAGGAGGAATCGCACGACAGGTCAACCCGCTGGGGCCGCTTTATCAGTCATCACTGCGCAATTCGCGAACAAAGGTGGCTGCAGCGGCCGCAGGTTCCTGCGCGCCTGCCGCAACGGCATCACTGAGTGCCGCGAGGGCACTGCGGGCGCGGGGGGTCTCAAGCTGCGCCAGCAGGGTCGTTTTGACCGCATCTTCAAACCAGTAACGCGCCTGTGCGGCCCGTGTCTGATCCCAGAACCCCTGTTCACATCGCCACTCTATCAGGCGCTGCATCGTCTCCCACACCTCTGGCAATCCGCACTGTTCTAGCGCCGATACAGTCATCGCGCAGGGGTAGCCTTCGGGGTCTTGTGGTCGTTTACGCATCAGGCGCAGCGCGCCGGCATAGTCAGCTTGGGTGCGCATGGCAGTGGCCTTCAGATCACCGTCCGCCTTATTGATGACGATGACATCAGCCATCTCCATGATGCCGCGCTTCACGCCTTGCAGTTCATCCCCCCCTGCAGGAGCAAGCAGCAACAAGAACAGGTCAGACATCTGCGCCACTACCGTCTCGGACTGACCGACGCCCACGGTTTCAATCAACACAACGTCAAAGCCGGCCGCCTCACATAGGGCCACCGCCTCACGCGTGCGCCGCGCCACGCCGCCCAGATGGGTCTGGCTGGGACTGGGACGAATAAAGGCCATGGGATCACGGCTGAGCAATTCCATGCGCGTTTTGTCCCCGAGGATCGACCCGCCAGAGCGCGCTGAACTGGGGTCCACTGCCAGCACCGCCACACGCAGCCCCTGCCCTGTAAGCATCAGGCCAAAACTCTCGATAAAGGTCGATTTACCAACGCCGGGCGTGCCTGAAAGACCAATACGCAACGCCTCGCGCCCCTGCCCAAGGGCGGCCAGCAACGCGGTCGCTTGTTCACGGTGATCGCTGCGCCCGCTTTCCACCAGCGTAATCGCCCTCGCCAGCGCGCGACGCTCCCCCGCAGCAATGCGCTGTGCCATGTCTATGATGTCCATTCGAAGCCTCCGCGCTTGTTCTCGCGTTTTTCTCGTGCTCCCGCGCGAATGTCCAGCCTTGCTCCACCCGTCGCCAAGCCTGATAAGGAGCCCATGCAAAAACTACTGCCCATAGATGACGTTATGCCCGCCATATTGGATGCCCTGCGCCACCACGCGCGACTGGTGCTGCAAGCCCCTCCCGGTGCGGGCAAAACCACCCGCGTGCCGCTGGCAATGCTGGAGGCCGGTCTGGTGCAGGGCCGCATCCTGATGCTGGAGCCACGCCGCCTTGCCGCACGCGCCGCCGCCGAGCGGATGGCGCAAACGCTGGGTGAGGACGTCGGCCAAACCGTGGGCTTTCGGGTGCGCGGCGCCTCTGCTATCTCGAAGGCCACGCAGGTCGAGGTCGTGACCGAAGGGATCCTCACGCGGATGATTCAGGACAATGCCGAATTGCCAGACATTGGCGCGGTAATCTTTGACGAATTCCACGAACGCTCTCTCAATGCGGATCTGGGGCTGGCCCTGTGTCTGGATATTGCAGGCGCATTGCGCGATGATTTGATGCTGGTGGCGATGTCAGCCACGCTGGACGCAGCACCAGTGGCCTCCCTCATGGAGGCACCGGTTGTGACATCGGAGGGCCGCAGCTTTCCGGTGACCTCTCACTGGCTGGACAAACCGCTGGCCAAAAACATCCGCTATGAACAGGCAGTCGCCGATCTTGTGCTGCATGCATTGGCGCGGGCCGAAGGTTCCGCGCTGGTGTTCCTGCCTGGCGAAGGAGAAATCAGGCGGGTCGAGGCGCTACTGTCACGACAAGTACCCGCTGATTGCACCATTGCGCCACTTTTTGGGGCGATGGACTTCAAGGCCCAGCGCGCTGCGATCAATCCCGCACCAACGGGCCGCAAAATTGTGCTCGCCACCTCGATCGCGGAAACCTCTCTGACCATCGAAGGCATCCGCATTGTGGTGGATGGCGGGCGCGCGCGACGGGCCGAGTTTGATCCATCTTCCGGTATGTCCCGCCTTGTCACCACCCGCGTTACGCAAGCCGAAGCGACCCAGCGCGCAGGCCGCGCAGGCCGGATGAGCGAAGGAGAGGCCTTTAAGCTGTGGACCCGTGGCGAAGACGGCGCGCTTGCCGCCTACCCGCCTGCCGAAATTGAAAGCGGTGATCTGAGCGCCTTTGCGCTGGAACTGGCGCTTTGGGGTGCGCAAGCCACCGATCTGGCGTTTGTCACGCCGCCCCATGCAGGGCGGTTACAAGAAGCCAAGGCGCTACTGCACATGCTGGGTGCACTCGACTCAAATGGCTTAATCACGCGCCACGGTCGCAGCCTTGCTAAACTGCCGCTGCATCCGCGCCTTGCGCATATGGTAGCAATTGGTGGACGGTCGGCGGCAACGCTGGCCGCCATTCTGGCAGAGCGTGACCCGCTGCGCGGCGCACCGCTGGACCTGAGCCACCGAATGCGCGCCGTTGCCGGTGAGCGCGCACCGGGTGAAGTGCATCACGCCACGCTTGCGCGCATCCACCAAGAGGCCAAACGCCTTACACGCGCCACTGCAGCGGAGGGTCCCGAAGACATCGGCACTCTCGCTGCACTCGCCTATCCCGACCGGATCGGGTTGCGGCGCAAAGGGGATGCCGCGCGGTTTGTCCTATCGGGTGGCAAGGGGGCCGTGGCGCCCGATGGAGATCCGTTGGCCGGAGAACGGCTGATCGTAGCGACTGACTTGGATGGCGACCCGCGTGAGGCCCGTATCCGCCAGGGAACGCCGCTATCCGAAAGTGCGTTGCGCGCAGCCTTTGGTGACCAAATCGCTTGGCATGATCATTGCGCTTGGTCGCGCCGCGAGGGCCGCGTAGAAACACGCCGTCAGGAACGCTTTGGCGCGTTGGTCCTGGATGACCGCACGTGGGCGGACGCGCCACAAGAAGATGTCGCGCGCGCGATGCTTGAGGGGATTGCGCAGTTGGGCCTGAGGCCAGACGCACCCGCAGCGCGTTTCTTGCGCCGTGCAAAACTGATGGCAGACCAACCGGATTTCCCTGATTTTTCAGAGGCGCATCTGATAGCCACGCTTGAGGAATGGCTATTGCCACATCTGGGCACCACCCGCAGCACTGACGACTGGAAGCGGTTTGATCTGCTGCCAGCCCTGCGCGCGCGGCTGGATTGGGACCAGCAACAGCAGCTTGACCGCATGGCACCGGCTCATTTCAAGACTCCGTTGGGTCGGCGCATTGCCATTGATTATGACGGAGATACCCCGCAGATCGCCGTCCGCTTGCAAGAGATGTTCGGCGTGACGCGCCACCCCAGCGTGGCGGGCCAGCCGCTGCAGGTCACGCTGCTGTCACCTGCCCAGCGCCCTGTTCAGGTGACGATGGACTTGCCCGGATTTTGGGACGGGTCCTATGCGGATGTGCGCAAGGACATGCGCGCGCGCTATCCGCGTCATCCGTGGCCAGATGATCCGCGCGCCGCTGACCCTACCTTGCGCGCCAAACCGCGTGGCACCTGAACTATTTCAGGTCCGGCCAAACCGCGTTGAACTTGCCATCCCTGTCCGTCCGCTCGAACCCGTGCGCCCCGAAGAAATCGCGTTGTGCCTGAATAAGGTTCGCCGTGCCACGTCCCTGACGCATGCTGTCATACCATGCCAGAGCTGCCATAAGGGACGGCAAGGGCGTCCCCAATGCGGCGCCCGTGGCAACTGTCCGCCGCAACGCAGGAACCGCGTCAGCCAGTTTTGCTGCAATAGCAGGCGCAAGTATCAGATGGTCATGCGGCATTGCGCTTTTGAAAGTTTGGGCAAAATCATCCAGCAGCGCCGAGCGGATGATGCACCCAGCCCGCCAAATCTCTGAGATGCGGGAGAAATCGAGCGACCAATCGAATTCATCTGAGGCGGCTGCAAGAAGGCGAAAGCCCTGAGCATGGGAAAGGATGCGCGCAGCCAGCAGAGCACTTTCCAGATCTTTGTCCGCTGGCAGATGAGCTTCCAGCAACCCCGCCGTCAACAACGGCTCTGCTGTCTGTCGCGCTGGTTTTTCAGACGACCAACCACGCGCGCCCACTGCGGCCTCAATAGCATTGGCAGATTGCCCCAGCTTCAGCGCCTCGATCACAGTCCATCGCCCCGTGCCTTTTTGACCAGCGCGGTCCTGGATTACGTCGACCATGGGCTGGCCTGTCTCCGGGTCCGTCGCTTGCAAGGCTGCCGCGCTCACCTCTATCAGATATGAGGCAAGCGGGCCGTCCTGCCATTGCTCAAACAACTGACCAATTCGTGTTGCCTCCCACCCCGCGCCATCGCGCAGAATGCCGTAAACCTCGGCAATCATCTGCATATCCGCATATTCAATGCCGTTGTGCACCGTTTTGACGAAATGGCCTGCCCCGTCGGGGCCCAGATGCGCCACGCAGGGGCTGCCCTCAAACTGGGCTGCAATCGCTTCGGCCATGGGTTTGAACTGTGCCCAGCTATGGTCTGTGCCACCCACCATCATGGAGGGGCCGTGCCGCGCGCCCTTTTCCCCGCCTGACACGCCCATGCCCACAAAGTGCTTCCCCGTCCCGCTGAGCTGGTCAAACCGGCGGCGGGTATCGTGGAAATCTGCGTTGCCACCGTCAATGATTGTATCGCCATCATCCAAAAGCGGCAGCACTGTCTCGATCATCGCGTCCATCGGAGCCCCCGAGGGGATCATGAAAAGGATCGTGCGAGGTGTTTTCAGCGCGGCGACGAACTCTGGCAGGGTTTGCGCGGGAACAATGGCTTGTGACAACAGCCCCGCTTCTTTCACAAAAGGCGCAATCCACTCGGACTCGCGGTTGGTGACGGCAACGCGAAAGCCCTTTTCCGCAAAGTTCAGCGCCAACGCGCTGCCCATCGTCCCCAACCCGTATACACCAATATCCGCTTTGGCCTGTGTCATTGGGGAACTCCTGAAAATGCTGTGTTCAGCCAAGCGTCGTAGTTTTCGCACGGCTGTGCAAGTCAAAGCCGCGAGAGCTGTTCAGGAACCGCTTTTGAAGCTGCGCAACTGGTCTGGGGTCATGCCCGTCTTGCCGCCCCGCTCTGCCATCTTCACCGCCGCGTGCATCGCGGAATTTAGCGGTGTGGGTATGGATTTCGCACGCCCCATTTCGATTATGCGGCCCTGAAGCGCGTCGATCTCGGTGGCCCGCCCTGCCCCCAGATCATGCGCCATTGAAGTGCGGGCCTGCGCATCAATCGTCAGCATCTTTGCCGCCACACGTCTGAACAGCGGCGTGGGCAGCCGTAACACATGCGGCACAAGCCCCACTGGAACCGGCGTTGTGGGGCGAATGGCGCAATCATGCGCGCGCAAGACACGCAGCGCTTCGGTCATCTGGTCCGCCATCAGTCGTCGCCACGGACGGCTTAACAACTGGCTATGCAGGCTTAACCCCGACAAGGCGTTCGGGGCGTTGTTGAGGTTGAGCAGGAATTTACCCCATTGCACCGCCTCGATCTCGTCACTTTCGGTGACGTCCAGCCCTGCGACGCTCATCGTTTGAGCCAAATCGCCTAGCCCTGCGGCAATTACGATATCGCCACTGGTGGCGCGGTGGAAATGCGCAGGTGCCACGGGGACCACGTTGAACGGCACCATGCCGGCACGAATATCGTGCGCGGGCAGTGCCGCACGCAAGGTTTCGGCATGGCCCATCCCGTTTTGCAGGCTCACGATAATCGCATGAGGTGGCGCGTGGGCAGCAATCTGGTCTGCGATCGCAGCCGTTGCAGCCGATTTGACGCAGACGAGGATCAGATCGGCCCCTGCCAAGACCTCAGGGCTTTCGTGCAGATCAAGCGTTTCTGGGGCGAGTGTTACGTCCATGCCGGTATAGTCACCAACGCGCAGACCTTCTGTGCGAAGCTGGTCCAGCACGCGCGGGCGGCCCAGAAAGCTGACCTCATGGCCCGCATGGGCCAACATGCCACCGACATAACAGCCGATGGCACCGGCCCCCGCGATCACAATGTGGGTGCCAGTAGGCGAGCTACTTTTCAAGACACCACCGCATGACGGCCTTTTGCGCATGCAGGCGGTTTTCGGCCTCGTCGAAGATGACCGAGTGAGGCCCGTCCATCACAGCGCTTGTCGCCTCGTCATCACGGTGGGCTGGCAGGCAGTGCATGAACAGTGCGTCAGGCTTGGCCTTTGCCATCAACGCCTCATTGACCTGATAGCCGCGCAACTGGTTATGGCGCCGCTCGCGCGCGGATTGCGGATCATGCATAGAGACCCATGTGTCGGTCACCACCAGATCGGCCCCTCTGACCGCCTCATTCGGGTCGCGAACGCTTGTGTAGAGACCTTCAAGCGCGCGCTCTGGCTCCAGTGTTTCAGGGCCAGTAAATACGAGTTCAAAATCGAACTGTTTAGCCGCATGGGCGAAGCTCGCAAAGACGTTGTTACCATCGCCAGACCAAACCACGCGCTTGCCTTTGATCGGGCCGTTATGCTCTTCGAAGGTCATAATATCGGCCATGATCTGGCAAGGGTGGGTGCGGTTGGTGAGGCCGTTGATCACCGGCACGGTGGCGTATTCGGCCATCTCGTGCAGAGTTTGTTCTTCAAACGTGCGGATCATGATAAGATCAACATAGCGTGACAAAACGCGGGCTGTATCGGCAATTGTCTCACCGTGGCCCAGCTGCATATCGGCACCGGACAGAACCATGGTCTGCCCGCCCATCTGCCGCACGCCCACATCAAAGGACACGCGTGTACGAGTGGAGGGTTTTTCAAAAATCAGCGCGACCATGTGGTCCTTTAGCGGCTGGACGTCATCAGGCGCGCCGCGGGGGCGACCAAGACGCGCCTTCTTCATAGCGGCAGCGTCATCGATGATGCCGCGCAGTTCGATTTGCGCCATTGTATGGATGTCGAGAAAATGTTTCATGAGTCAGTCTTTATTACAGAGGTAGACGCCGGAGAGACGCCTCCGGCGATGAATTTGCGAAAATCGAATATCAGGCAGCGCCAAGAGTTGTTGCCGCTTGGTCAAGGCGGTTGACGGCTTCGGCAATCTCTTCGTCCGAGATATTGAGCGGTGGCAACAGGCGCACGACGTTATCTGCGGCAGGAACCGTAATGACCTGCTCTTCATAGCCGGCATTGACCACATCCGCCGGTGCCACCTTGCATTTCAGACCCATCATCATGCCCGCTCCGCGAACGCCTTCGAAAACATCGGGGTGGGCGGCAATAAGCCCTTCAAGCTTTTGTCGCATCAATCCGGCTTTGCGGTTCACCTCGGCCAGAAAGGCAGGATCGGCCACAATATCCATAACAGCAGAACCAACAGCACAGCCCAACGGATTGCCGCCGTAAGTAGAACCATGAGTGCCAGCGGTCATACCGCTCGCTGCGTCTTCGGTGGCAAGGACAGCCCCCAAAGGGAAGCCGCCGCCGATGCCTTTGGCGACCATCATGATATCGGGCGTCACGCCAGCCCATTCATGGGCAAACAGCTTTCCCGTGCGGCCCACGCCGCATTGCACTTCGTCGAGGATCATCAGAATGCCGTGTTCATCGCACAAATCGCGCAGGCCCTTAAGGCAGGCGTCGGGCAGCGGACGGATGCCGCCTTCGCCCTGCACAGGCTCGACCAGAACCGCGCATGTCTTGTCCGTGATGGCCGCGGTCAGCGCATCATGATCACCAAATTCCAGATGCACAAAGCCGGGCAGCAGCGGACCAAAGCCCTTTGTCATTTTCTCAGAGCCCGCTGCCGCGATGCCCGCAGAGGAACGGCCATGGAAAGACCCGGAGAAGGTAATGATCTCGACCCGTTCAGGCTGGCCTTTGTCATAGAAATACTTGCGCGCCATCTTCACGGCCAGCTCACAGCTTTCGGTGCCCGAATTGGTGAAAAAAACGGTATCGGCAAAAGTATGCGCGACCAGTTTATCCGCAAGCGCCGTTTGCTGCGGGATCTGGTAAAGGTTGGAGGTATGCCACAGCGCGCCCGCTTGCTCGGTCAACGCAGCAGTCAGCGCGGGGTTGGCGTGACCCAATACGTTCACCGCGATGCCTGCGCCAAGGTCCAGAAAGCGTCGGCCATCCGCCTCGATCAGCCATGACCCTTCGCCTTTGACGAAGCTTAGCGGGGCGCGGGAATAGGTCGGCAGGACAGAAGAGATCATCTGGGTCATCCTTTCAAGGGAGCAAGCCGCAAAAGCACAAAAGGCCATGAGTGCTGCGGCGGGTCAAGAGAATTTGGGGTAGGTGCGCATGCGACGCATCCTGTATCAGTCCGGCACAAGGTGCAGGACCAGCGGCAGCAGATCAGCTACGGCGTCGTCGGGACAGGATAGCAATTTGCATATTCATGAGGGATGCATAACGGGTTGGCGAAGGTTTGCAACTGTTTGTGCAACGTAATTGTGAGACGATGACATCCGCGCAATAGCTTGGCCATGTTTACGCCCCGCCCCACAGCAACGCGGTTGCTGCCGCACTGATTCTCTTTGCCACCACCTTTATTGCCGCCACCACGCTGATGGCGAAAAGCCTTGGCACCGATACGTTGGGCGCACCCCTGCCCGCCATCTAGATCAGTCATAGCCGATTTTTATTTGCATTTCTGTGGCTAAGCCTTGTGGCCTCAATTCTGCGACCGCAACTGTCACGACTGAATTGGCGGCTGCATTTCGCGCGCAGCAGCTTTGGTTTGGCGGGTGTGACCCTTATGTTCTTATCCGTGGCGTTTATACCACTCGCGGATGCGGCAGCGATCTCGTTCCTCATCCGGTGTTTGCGAAGGTGCAGGCAGTCCAGCTGCTGGCTGAAAAGGTTGGCCGCGTGCGCCGGTCTGCTGCCGCGTTAGCGCTGATCGGTACCATCGTGCTACTAAGCCCGCCCCCGCAAAGCTTTCAACCTGCTGCGTGCAGGCACTCGGGGCCACCGTGGTGATGGGTATGAAGTTGATCTTTATCAAGAAACTCACCGGTCGTGAGAACCCGTTCCAGATTTTCTAGTCAATATTTTGATAGGTTCAGGCATCGCGACCTGTGCTGTCTTGCCTGTTTGGCAGATGCCTACAGTCTAGCAATGGTCTGTGCTGGCAGGGATCGTGGTGTGCATGGCGGTTGCGAAAACGTGCTTTGTGAATGCGATGGCCCGGGTAGGCGCCAGCTTTGTCACGCCGTTCAGTTATGGTACACTGGTCTTTGCCGCAGCCTATGATCCGGCCTTCTACGGTATGCGGCAGGATGCCATCACATACCTTGGCACAGCGATCATTCTGACCGTTGCGCTGAGGTTCGCCTTACGCGAAGCGCAGCTCAAAAAGCCGGTGCCACGTCCGCCTTCTTCCCTGTGATCCCTTGCACCTGCTGACATAGCCACTAGTATAGGAGACTGAATTTGCCAAAGCGGTCCGTTAAGGGCCGCTTTTTACACTAGGGAAGCTTCCATGTCCTGGACCGATGACCGCGTTGAAATCTTGAAGAAAATGTGGGGCGAAGGCCAGTCCGCAAGCCAGATCGCAAAAGAGCTGGGCGGCGTCACGAGAAACGCTGTTATCGGCAAAGTGCACCGTCTGGGGCTGTCAAATCGCACCACAACAGGCACAGCCGCCAAGGCAGAGCTAAAAGCAAAGGCCGCGCCCAAAGCGGCCCCCAAGGCTAAACCCGCTGCCGCCGCAGCAGAGCCGGAACCGGCCCCTACGCCAGCATCCAGCAAGCCCGATCTAAAGACGGAGCCTGCGATTTCGCCGGATGCTAAGCGTCCCGCGCGCAACCAGATCATTCCTGCGGGTCAGCCTCTGCCGCCACAGCCTTCCGCCAACGAGATCAGTCCAGAAGCGCTTGCCAAGGTCAACGAGATTGAGAAGAAGGCAAAAAAACTGACCCTTATGGAGCTGACCGAACGGACCTGCAAATGGCCCGTAGGTGACCCAGCGACAGAAGATTTCTGGTTCTGTGGCCTTCCTGTAAAGCAGGGCAAACCGTATTGCGAAGCGCATGTTGGCGTAGCTTTCCAACCCATGAGCGCACGCCGCGACCGCCGTCGCTAACGGCATATGCAAAATCTGGACCGTGTAACAATAGCCACGCAGTCTTGATTTGCAGCGCTTTACGTCCTGTGGTTTGTGCCGAAAAGAACGCAGCACAGGGTAACTCATGACTGTTCACGACACGATCCGCGCCGCAGACGCAATCGCGCGGCGGCTCTATGCGGCGGGCTGCCGCCACGCCTTTGGCATGCCGGGCGGCGAAGTTCTGACGCTTGTTGATGCACTTGAAGCGGCTGGTATCGCCTTTGTTCTGTGCAAACATGAGAACGCAGCCGGGTTTATGGCCGAAGCTGCATGGCACCAGAGCGGCGCGCCAGGCATCATGGTCGCCACCATTGGACCTGGTATCCTGAACGGCGTCAACGCCATTGCCAATGCCCATCAGGATCGCGTGCCACTGATCGTCCTGTCCGGCTGCGTCGACGCCGATGAGGCCGAGACATACACTCATCAAGTACTTGACCAGCAGGCCGTCCTGCGCCCGATTACCAAGGCGACGTTTCGACTGAGTGCGGGCGCGGCCCATGTTATCGCGGATAAGGCTGTGGGCATCGCGCTGGAAGGCAGGCCGGGTCCGGTACATATCGACGTGCCTATCTCTGTGGCAGATACACAGGTCGATGGTAAACCCCCGGCTCCCAGAGGGAAAACCGCGAAAGCGGCCCTTGCAGGCAATGACTTGGAGCGCGCGCGCAGGTGGCTGACAGAAGCACATCGACCGGTGATCATCGCTGGTGTCGATGCGGTCAACCAATGCGCTGGCCCCGACCTCACGTATTTCGCCAGTCGCTTCGGCATCCCCGTGATTACCACCTACAAAGCCAAAGGGCTGTTGGATGAAACGCACACGCTGTCACTAGGCGCTGCTGGACTGTCACCACTAGCAGACCAGCATCTGCTGCCCTTCGTTCAGTCCGCCGATCTGATCCTTTGCGTGGGCTATGATCCGATCGAGATGCGGCCCGGCTGGCGCGACGTCTGGGACCCGCGCGAGACGCATGTGATAGACATCACCGCCGCGCCAAACCACCATTACATGCATCAGGCAAGCCTGCCAGCAATCGCCGATTGCGGTGCGAGCCTTGCAGCCATCGGCGCGGAGATCGACCCCGTTCAGACATGGCCGGATGGAGAGATCAAGGCGGTGAAAGCCGCACTTGCAGCCGCCTTCCCCACCGATGACGATTGGGGGCCCGCCGCTGTTATCGACACCTGCCAAAAATCCCTACCCAACGACACAATCGCCACTGCCGATAGTGGCGCGCACCGTATCCTGCTGTCTCAAATGTGGACCTGCCAGACACCACGCGGGCTACTACAATCGTCTGCCCTGTGCACCATGGGCTGCGCGCTGCCATTGGCCATGGGCACTGCCCTTTGCACGCCCGAACGCACCGTGGTGTCTTTCTCTGGCGATGCAGGGTTCCTGATGATCGCGGGCGAACTTGCCACGGCAAAGGAAATTGGGATCAAGCCCATATTTGTTGTCTTTGTCGATGCGTCGCTAGCGCTGATCGAGCTCAAACAACGCCAGCGCCAGTTGCGCAACGCCGCGGTCGAGTTCGGTCACCACGATTTTGCGGCGATGGGCCGTGCCTTTGGCGGGGCTGGCCATACTGCCACCAACCGAACAGAGCTTGAAACCGCCATGCGAGCCGCACAAGACGCTGACACCTTCTCGGTCATCGCCTGTATAATTGAACGAGGAGCTTATGACGGGCGCATCTGAGCCCAGCGGCGCACTGGACGGCGTTTTTGTACTCGACCTCACGCGCATCCTTGCGGGGCCAACGGCGACGCAGATGTTGGGTGATTTGGGTGCCACCGTCATAAAGGTGGAGAACCCGAAGACCGGTGGCGATGACACGCGCGGTTGGGGGCCACATTATGCGCGCAACGAAGATGGCAGCGCCTCTGATCTGTCAGCCTATTTCATGTCCTCCAACCGCAACAAGCGCTCTGTTTCGGTGGATATCGCTACGCCAGAGGGGCAGGACATTATACGCCGCCTTGCCGCACGCGCAGACATCGTGGTGGAGAACTTTAAACCCGGCGGTTTGGTGAAATACGGGCTAGACCACGCAACCCTTTGCGCCGCCCATCCCGGATTGGTGTATTGTTCGATCTCCGGCTTCGGCCAAACAGGCCCCAACCGCGACAAGCCCGGCTATGATTTAATGGCGCAGGGCTTTGGCGGGATCATGTCCATCACGGGTGATCCGGACGGGGCGCCGACCAAAGTAGGCGTTGGCATCGCGGATGTCATGTGCGGCATGTATGCGACCATTGGTATCTTGTCGGCCCTACGTCACCGCGACAAAACGGGTGTTGGCCAGCACGTCGAAGTTGCCCTGATAGACTCGCAGATGGCGTGGTTGGTCAACGAGGGCTTGAACTATCTCACGTCTGGCACCCTCCCCGAACGGCGCGGCAATGCGCATCCAAACATCGTACCCTATGATGCCTTCGAGGTGTCCGACGGGCACTTCTTGTTGGCCGTTGGAAATGATGCCCAGTTTGCGCGGTTCTGCGATGTGCTTGGCCTGCCACATCTAGCCACTGATCCGGATTTTGGGACCAATCTGGCACGTATTGAAAACCGGGTTGCCCTGATGGGCCATATCAAACCGCCGCTAAAGCATTGGACCAAAGCGACCATTCTGGACGCTCTGCGCGCCGTCAAAGTACCCGCCGGACCGATCAACAACATCGAAGAGGCGCTTACCTCTGATCAGGCGCGCGCGCGTGGTGCAGTCCAGCAGGTTGCAGCCACCGGCATTGAAGGCGGGCATCTGCACCTCTTGGGGAACCCGCTGAAGTTCTCGGCCACCCCTGTCAAATACGACCGCCCGCCTCCCCACTTTGGGCAGGACACGGACGAGGTATTTGAAACATGGCTCGGCGACTCTAAGCAATAGTACGCTTAAATTGGGGCCTTACGGCAAAACCACGCTCAAATTTCGCAGCTATTGCGCGCTGATTACAACCTGTTCACGAAACATGTGGACAGGTTCACGTTGACGTGTGAGATCGCCCCCGGCAATGACGTGAACCCCTTTTCACAGGTAGAGTTTAGGGCAGGCCGCGCGATTGTTGCGCACTACATTTGACTTGAAGGTGTTGTTAACGTGACCCAGACCGATATCTGTCATTGCCCCGTCACCCTGTCTTCTTCCTCCGCGCTAGAGGACTGGAACAGTGTCGTCCTCGGCGTTCTATCGCATGGTCGCGAAACACCTGTCCATTTAGGTCGCCTGATGGACACCGCCCCGGATTTCGCCATGGGGCACGCTGCCCGAGGATTGTTTTGTCTAATGACGGGACGTGCCGAGGTTATTCCGGCAGCCCGCGCCGCGCTGACAGAGGCGCGCAACTGTGCCGCCTCTAGCAATATCACCGCACGCGAGCAGGGTTGGATCAGCGCGTTGGCACATTGGCTGGACGGCTCCCCGTCAGCCGCAGTCGAAACAATTGAACAAATACTGCGCGCCCTGCCCTATGACACAATCTCGGCTAAGCTGAGCCATGGTATCCGTTTCATGCTGGGAGATAGCGCAGGCATGCGAACCTCGGTCGAACGCATTTTGTCTGCCCATGGAGATGATCACGCTTGCCGCGGGTATCTGCTGGGCAGTCACGCCTTCACGCTGGAGGAAACCGGCGAATATGTGCTGGCTGAAAAGACAGGTCGCGAAGGCCTATCGCTTGCGGCTGATGATGCATGGGGATTGCATGCCGTGGCACATGTCTATGACGTGACGGTACAGCCCGACAATGGCATCGCCCTGATCGACCAGAACACCGCCGCGTGGCAGGGATCAAACAATTTCCGCTACCATGTCTGGTGGCACAAAGCCCTGCTGCACATGGAACGCGGCGAGCTTGATGTAGCCTTGGGTCTTTACGATGCGCAAATCCGCGCAGAAAAAACCGACGATTACCGCGACATCTCTAATGCAACATCTCTTTTGATGCGGTTGGAGCTGGAGGGGATGGACGTTGGTCCCCGTTGGGAAGAGCTGGCCGACTTCTCTGAGGCACGGGTCGAAGACGGCTGTCTAGTGTTTGCTGATCTGCACTATCTTCTGGCTCTCGCCGGAGCGGAACGAGGTGCCGCGCGTGACCGGATGACCGCGCGTTTTGCCCGCGATGCGTCCAAATCGGGTGAGATGGCTGCGCGCGTCGATGCCCCCGGAACAGCAGCAATTGCAGGGCTAAATGCCTTCTCAGAGGGGCGCTATGATGCAGCGTTTCTGAATCTTGCTGCAGCGCGTCCTTTGATGTCAACAATTGGTGGTAGCCGCGCACAACGTGATGTATTCGAGCGCATAACCATCGACTCAGGCCTGCGCGCAGGCCGCTATGATGCTACCGCCGCGATCCTGCGTGACAGGCTTGCCCAACGCGGAGGTACCATCGACCGTTTCGCCGCAACCCGCTTTGAAAAACTCAACACTTCCCGCGGCATCGCCGCGCAATAACCGGATGCCTTGCCCTTATGACGCTCGCCTCTACTGCTGTTCCTGATTACCCGACCAGTTCCGTTTCTTTTGCTGCGGCCGCAGCGCAACCGCGCGTGCGCGATCTGCGCCTCGACTTCTTTCGCGGCATTGCCATGTTCATCATCCTGATGGCCCACACGCCCGGCAACTTCCTGACCCTGTGGATTCCCGCACGCTGGGGCTTTTCAGACGCAACAGAAATGTTTGTATTTTGCTCAGGCATGGCATCAGCCATTGCCTTTGGCGGTGCTTTCCAGCGCTCTGGCTGGGCATTGGGAACTGCACGCGTGGCCTTTCGCATCTGGCAGGTCTACTGGGCGCATATAGGGCTGTTCATTGCCATTGCCGCGCTTTTGGCGGGCATTGATTTCTACGGGGGCTATGACAAAAACTACATCGGCTCTTTGAATCTATGGAAGTTCTTCGAGGACCCCGCAGTGCCGCTGGTAGGACTGCTGACTCTTTCTTACGTCCCGAACTATTTCGACATTCTGCCCATGTATCTGGTCGTGCTCGCGATGATGCCGATCGTGATTGCCTTGCAGCGGGTCCACACTGGTTTGGTCTTTGTCTTCATGATCGTGGTCTGGTTAGCCGCACAACAATCGGTTTGGGGTCCTGCGCATCTGGCCTTTCCGGCGGAGCCATGGTCCGAGCGCAAATGGTTCTTTAATCCTTTTGCATGGCAACTGATCTTTTTCACGGGCTTTGCCCTCATGCGTGGCTGGATCCCCAAGCCGCGTGTGCATCCTATGCTGGTCGCCATCGCCGCTGTAATCGTCATCGCAATCATACCGAGCAGCAACATCGGCGTGCGCGCCGTCGCACAGGACTGGTTCTTTGAAACCGCAATCGGCAATCCCGTAATCGATTTCCGCATGTCGATCAGCGCGCTCATCGATAAGACCGATTTCGGCATCTTGCGTTTTGTGCACTTCCTCTCGCTGGCCTATCTTGCTTGGGTCTTTGCCGGCGATAAGGGCGACAACCTGCTCGGTCAGGGCAGCGGGCTGCCGGCCCGAGCCTGGGATCGCCTGCTTAAGATCATCCTGAAAGTCGGCCAGCAGTCACTCGCTGTTTTTGTCACCTCCATGTTTCTGGCACAGGTGATGGGCTTTGTGATGGACCTTACCGGTCGCACCACAACCACCACACTGCTGGTCAATCTGGGCGGTGCCATCATTTTGGTCGCCACAGCCTATGGCGCCGGATGGTTCAAATCTAATCCATGGAAGAGGGCAAACTGATGTTGCGTCGCGAAGTCTTGCAAGCACTGGCCGCACTGGCGGCGATCCCTTCGGCAGCACTGGCCGAGGATGCTCCGCTGCAAACCGGTGCCGGTACACCGTTCAACAATCAAACCGTGACCAGCCGCGCGCGTGCCTTGGCGGCGTCAGATTATCAGCCCCGCCCGACCATTCCGCAAGAGTGGCAGAACCTCAGCTATGACCAGTATCGAAAGATTTGGTTCGATACGCGCAACGCGCTGTGGGAGAACACCAAGCGCCCCCACCGGCTGGATGTGTTCCCACCCGGTCTCTATTTTCCGCGCGCCGTAGAGGTGAATATCATCGAGAACAGCACCGCAAGCCCGCTGCTGTTTGATCTGGGTGTTTTCGACAAATCCGACCAGTTCCCCGAACTGCCGCTGAACGATCATATGGGCTATGCTGGTCTTCGCCTGCGCGCTGATCTGTTGGGCGGCGGCAAGTACACCGAATATGCAGTATTTCAGGGTGCGAGCTATTTCCGCGGGATTGGCACGGGGCAGATTTACGGCCTTTCCGCGCGCGGTCTTGCTCTGAAGACCGGCGATCCGATGGGCGAAGAATTTCCCGACTTCACCGCCTTCTGGGTCGAGACGCCAGATCCGTCGGACAAATCCATCACCCTGCACGCATTGATGGACAGCCCAAGTTGCACAGGTGCTTTCCGCTTCGAAATCACGCATGGCGCGGTTCTGGATATGGAAGTCGAGGCCACGATTTTCGCCCGCACCGAGATGTCTCATGTAGGGATTGCACCGCTTACGTCGATGTTCCTGTTCGACAGCACAAACCGCGCGCGGTTTTCCGACTTCCGGCCCAATGTCCATGACAGTGACGGACTGCTGATCCACAACGGCGCCACAGAGGTGATCTGGCGACAGTTGGCAAACCCCACCACCCTGCAAATCAGCAGCTTCACAGACGAAAACCCCAAGGGCTTCGGCCTGATGCAGCGCAAACGCGCCTTCAGCGATTTCAACGATCTTGAGGCGCTGTATCACCAGCGCCCGTCGGTCTGGATTACGCCACGTGGCGATTGGGGGCGTGGTGCGGTGACGTTGGTCGAAATTCCTGCCGACCTCGAAATCTATGACAACGTCGTGGCCTATTGGCGTCCCGAGGAACCGATCCCCGCTGGGGCCGAACACCCGCTGCGCTACCGCATGCAATGGGGTGCCAATCCTCCGCCCAAAACACCAGAATTGCTGCGCGTTCTCGGCTCGGCGATGGGCGGACGGCCAGAAGGCGGTCAGGTCATGGTCATCGACTTTGAGAACGCAGACTCAGTTCCCGAAGACCTGAGCACGGTTGAAATCACCCTGCGCAGCAGTGCTGGCACAACGACACCCAGTATTTTACAGCGCAATCCGGAAACCAATGGGCCTCGTCTAGCGTTCACCTTTGAGCCCGAAGGCGCAGACGTATCCGAATTCAGGGTGCAACTGCGCGCGGGTGGCGCTGCCTTGAGCGAAATTTGGCTTTATCGTTGGACAAAAACCGGATGAATGATCTGACCTTCCCCTCCTCCATGCCGCCCGCTTCACCGCTGGATGCACAGGAGCAATCCCTTGGCCAACAGCCCCAACAGGCTGCGCACATCGCAGCTGTGCCTACTACCGGATGGCGCGCGGCAACCTTTGTACCTGCAGTGATTGGCACAGCGCTTTTGGTCTACGGCCTTTACGGCTGGCTCGCCCAAGGTGGGATGAGCGGTATGGAATGGGCCCTGCTCAGCATGATTGGGGCAACCTTCATTTGGGTTGCGCTTTCGGTCAGCACCGTAGGGGTTGCCATCGCAGGCCTGCTGGCCCGTGAGCAGGCTGATGCACGGCCTACAGCAGCGGTGCAGGGAATTGACGTGGCGCTGCTGGTGCCGGTTTATAACGAAGTTCCGCAGAACGTCTTTGGGAACGCCGCCGCCATGTTGCAGGATTTGGCAAGCCGCGCCGGTCCGCACCGCTATACGCTGTTTGTCCTGTCAGACACCCGTGACGATAACATTGCCGCGATGGAGTGGCAGGCCTTTGAAGATCTGGCCGCCCGTGCGCCGAAAGGCTTTCACGTGCATTACCGCCGTCGCACTGCGAACACGGACAAGAAAGTAGGCAACCTAGCCGAATGGACACGCGGTTGGGGTGCGGCCTATGAGGGTATGGTGGTACTCGATGCTGACAGCCTGATGAGCGGCCGTGCGATTGACCGTTTGTCATCGGAGCTTTCAAGCGACCCCAACGCTGGGCTGATCCAGACCTTCCCGATGCTGATAGGCGCCCAAACTGTTTTTGCGCGGCTTCAGCAGTTCTCTAACATCGCTTATGGCTGGCTGCTCGCCGAAGGGCTGGCCACTTGGGCGCGCTCGGAAGGGAATTATTGGGGTCACAACGCTATTATCCGCACCCGTGCTTTTGCCTCCAGCGCGATGCTGCCGCGCATGCGTGGTCGCGGCGGCCGTGACGAGCTCATCCTCAGCCATGATTTTGTTGAAGCAGGCCTGCTGCGACGCGCCGGTTGGGGCGTCCGATTTTTGCCGCGCGTGACGGGCAGCTTTGAAGAAACGCCTGCGACCCTGATCGACTATGTGATCCGTGATCGTCGTTGGTGCCGTGGGAACCTGCAACACCTGCGCCTGCTGGGCACCAAAGGATTGCACCCTGTCTCACGGTTTCACCTGTTCCACGGCGCGGTGGCCTATCTGCTTAGCCCTGCATGGTTCTTCCTGCTGGTGATCTGGGCGCTGCTGGGCAAAGACAGCGAGACGAACGTGATCCGCTATTTCAACGAGGCGAACCCACTGTTCCCTGACTGGCCCCCCGCCATGAGCCACATCGACAGCGCCCTATTTCTGGTGATTATGTATGCGATGCTGCTGACGCCAAAGATCGCGGGCGCAGGCATCATTGCCGCGACGCCGCGCGCAGCAAGGGTTTTTGGCGGCGTTGGTCCGTTCTTGGGCAGCTTTGTTGTCGAAGTGGCCCTGTCCATTGCCTATGCGCCGATCATGATGATCCAGCAGACCAAGGCTGTTGTGCGTGCCTATACCACTGGCAGCGAAGCATGGGCGCCGCAGGCTCGCGATGCGCGGCAACACAGCTGGGGCACGTTGATGAAATTCCACTGGCTTGAGATGGTGCTTGGCCTTTTGCTGCTAAGCGGACTGATGGCCGGCCTGATCTCGCTTTGGTTGGTGCCGATTATCGCCAGCCTGGTGTTGGCAGTACCGCTTTCGGCCCTGTCGGGGGTTCAAATATCCAACCGCGCGCCCGCGACTTTCCGGCTCGACAGTCCCTACACCCTGCGCGAACCGGCGATTGTACGTCACGCCATGCGCGAGCGCGCCCGTCTGGCCCTTGCGCTGGCTTCACCAAAGGCACCAGTTGAATAGCGCATCGGTTGCTAGATGTGTCACAAAAAAAACGCCCGCAGGAGTCATCCCGCGGGCGTTTTTCTCATCGCGCTTCTGCGATGATGTTACGAGGTCACCTGCTCTCGCAGGATCGACGCGGTAAGCGAGAACATCAGATAGATGCCAGCGAAGATCAGGAACGCCAGAATGGTGTTTTCGAACTTGCGCGGATAGCTAGGTTCCTCGCTTGGCACCGGACGCACGGCTACGGTCAGATAGCGGACCTGACGCCCAGCCTCTGTGCGCGCCTGTTCCAGCCCGGTTTGGGCCAGTTGCAGGTTGGTGTCCGCATTCACCAAATCGGCCTGCGCAAGCTGCAATGTCACTGCCTGTTTAGCCAACGAGTTATGGCCCTCAGTTGCGTTGCTCATCCGGTCGTTCAGCTGCGAAAGTGCGAACTCCAACCGGCGGACGTCACCCTGCGCACCCTCAACCTTGGCGCTGTTGGGGCGCGCGTTGTCCAGCAAGGCGGCAAGCTCCAGCTGTTTCTCGATCAAAAGCGTTTCGTAGTTAGTGATCTGCGTCCGGACTGCGGCAATCACAGCTTCTGGATCGACGCCGTTTTCGACCTGCAATTCGATCAAGCGCTGCTGGGCATCGCGCCGCGCGGCAATCGCCTTGTCATAGCCGATCTGGGCATCGAGCATCCCGTCTTCACGCTTGTTCTGGCTAAGGCTGTTCACGCGATCTTCGGCATATTGCAGCAAGCGCTGCGAAAAGCTTGTCGCGACTTGCGGATCTGCCGCAATGACCTCCATACGGATCACACCTTCGGTGGGGTCATAGCCGATCTTGATGTTCTTTTTGTACAGCTTGTAGGCTTCTTCGTTGGTCGGATCTTCGTTCAACCGTTGGATCGGATCGATGTTCTCATCCGTGAAGTGGCTTTTAAAGCCGGCGTCTCCATCCAGTCGCAGCATTGCGTCCTTGGACTGTAGATAGGCCTGTGTGGCGATACTGTCGGCCGAGTTGGCAAATTGCGTGGGTAAAAGGCCCCCGAATGGGCTGGGTCCGCCGCCGCCTTCGTTCTGGATAATCAGGAACTGACTGTCCGTGGCGTACATCGGTGTGGCCACCTTGTAGAAGTAGTATCCGGCAAAGAACGTCGGGATCAGCACGAAGAACGCCAACCGAACGATGAGCAGGCCCATCTTCTTGCGGCGGCGGAGTGTGATGCCTTGCTGGATCTCGGAAATCTCGCGCATCCGGCGCTCCATCGGGCTTCCTTGGGTCGAGGGAAGCGTGCCCTTGCCCACCGGAATGGTCTGCGGCAGTTGCACACGGCCAGAGCCTGCCCCCCCTTGCTGGGCGGGCAGATCAGCCAGCGCATTGCCGGGACCACCTTCATGCTGTGATCCGCCTGCTTGCGGCACCACCAGCTCCAACATGTTGGAACGTTGGAACGGATCAATTCCCTTGGCACGCAACAAGCGTACCGCATCAAAGTCAGAGGTCGCGGGCAGCCCATGTTTTTGCGCCACGCGCCGCGCCATACGCAGCTGACGGCCGGTAAGCCCTTCACGGCGGATGGCATCCATATCCTGCTCACCACTGACCTGCTCAGCAGAAGACACTTCGCCAGCTTGCGCAGCAAGCTTTGGCGTCTCAGCCTGTGGCGCAGGGCGCGCTTCGCCTGTGGTTTGCGGACGCGCAGACGGGTGCACAGGTTCTGGCATCGGAATGGCAGCCGTGGCCTTGGGCGCCTCCGGCTGAGGCGTTGCCCCTTCGGTTGCCGCGCTCGGACTGCGTTTTATCCGGAATTTTCTAGCTTTGGGTTTGGTAGTCATACAACTGTTTCGCTTCTTCCAAGCTGTCAAATACGTTCAGCTGCCCGTTCATCAGAACCGCGGCAGTACGCGCGAATTTTTCTAGCGTTTCCGCCTGGTGCGACACGATCACGATCGTTGTGGTACGCAGGCGTTCTTGCAGGATTTCTCCTGCTTTCCGGTTAAACTCGACATCCGTCGTAGACGGCATGCCCTCATCGATCAGGTACATATCAAAATCAAGCGCGAGCATCAGTGCAAAAGAAAACCGCGCGCGCATCCCTGCTGAATAGGTTCCGAGGGGCTGATCGAAATACTCGCCCAAGCCGCAAAGCCAACGGCAGAAGCTTTCTACATAGTCTGGGTCCAGCCCGTACAGCCGCGCAATATAGCGCGCATTTTCCATGGCCGAGACCTTGCCAACCACGCCACCCATAAATCCGAGCGGAAAAGAGATGTTGCACGCACGGACAATTTCGCCGTCGTCGGGCTTTTCAAGCCCTGCCATCATGTTGATCAACGTGGTCTTGCCGGTACCGTTCGGCGCGAGGATGCCCATGGAATTGCCCAATTCCACCCGGAACGACACCTGGTCCAGAATGACCTTGTGTTGCGTACCAGTCCAGAAAGACTTGGAAACGTTACGAAATTCCAGCATTGTGCTCCTGCTCCGGTTCCACTTGCGGGGTTGATCGGGGTCCTCTTCTACGAAGGATCTCGCATTATCTATCTTGGGATTTTGACCACATTATGTCCCATAGGGAAACAAATGTACAACGTCGGCTGCAGGGGAAAATGCCTAACGCTTAGGCATGACCAAGGCGGCGTTGGCTTTGCGCACATTCGAACCCGCTTTCTTCGATCTGAAGCGTGCTATGGCCAAGCTTGAAGCGGTCCTTGAGCATTTTTTGCAGACCTGTACGCGTTAGGGCGGGATCGGCCTGCGCGGTCAAAACCACATGAGCCTCGATTGCGTTTTCGTGCTCTCCCATCATCCACAAATGCACGTGATGCACCGATGCGACGCCGGCTTGCGCCGACATGGTATCAATGACCTCTGCCGGGTTCATGTCAGGCGGAGTACCCAGCATCAGCAGACGCATCACCGAAGGCATCTCGGCCGCAGCTTGCCACAGGATGTAGCCTGCGATCAGCAGTGTCACCACCGGATCAACCCAGTGCCATTTGAACAGGATCACCAGCGTTCCAGCCACGATCACAGCGACCGAGCCCAGCGCATCCGCGAGGTTATGCAAAAAGGCCGCGCGGATGTTCATGCTGGTTTTTGACAAACGATAGGTCAGCGCCGCCGTGATCAGGTCAATCACCAGAGCTACGCCCGCAATCACCACAATAATCCAACCGGTGACTTCCGAAGGCTGGAAAAAGCGCATGATACCCTCAAAGACCAGATACAGCGCGACAACGACCAAGGTCGTGTAATTGATCAGCGCCGCCACTGCTTCGATCCGGCCATAGCCGAATGTCATCTGCGCGTCCGCCGGTCTGCGCCCGATCTTGCGGGCGACAAAGGCGATGATCAGCGACACGGCGTCAGACAGGTTGTGCAGCGCATCAGCGATAAGCGACAAGCTCCCTGCAAGCACGCCGCCAATAATTTGTGCCACGGTAAGCAGCAGGTTCACCCCGACAGCGAAAGCGATCTTTGCGTCCCCTGCATCAGGGTCGACGTGGTGGTGATGATGGCGGTGAGACGCGCCCATCAGGCTTCTCCTTTGTTATGTTCATGATCCGCACAGGGGATTTCCGCATCGGCACAACATTCGGTCAGCAGGAAATGCGAAAGCCTGCGCACCCGCTCATAGGCGATTGCGGCACATATGATACTGCGGCCTTGGCGTGTCTGCTCGACCAATCCCGCTGCTGCGAGAATCTTCATGTGGTGTGTCAGGGTTGAGCCGGTCACGCCAGTGACATCGCCCAACGCTCCGATACTTAGCCCCGCGGGCCCAGCGCGGACCAGCGCCAGCAAGACCGTAAGCCGCTGCTCGGATCCGAGCGCGGCAAAGCCGGAGGCGGCAAGGGTAAGATCAATGGCATGCGATTCTGTTTCCACATTTCTAGAACTATGGAAACGAGGGCTAATCACAAGATCATTTCAACACCCCTCGAAATATTTTACCCTTGGCAAACCGATCTTGTCCCTTACCTAGAAAACCATGAATGATATCCGTCAGGATCTGCGCGACTGCACGTTATGCGCCGAACGGTTTGGCACGACCGCAACCGCCCACAGGCCCAATCCGGTGGTCTGGTTCCAAACCGGTGCGCGGCTTCTTATTGCGTCACAGGCACCGGGGATGAAGGTGCACAAGGCGAACACGCCGTTCTGGGATGCCTCAGGGGTACGCCTGCGTTCTTGGTTGGGTCTGGACGAAGATGCGTTCTATGACCGTAGCCGCGTTGCGATCATCCCGATGGCCTTTTGCTTTCCGGGCTATAACGCAAAAGGCAGTGACCATCCGCCGCCTCCTATCTGTGCGCGAACTTGGCGCGCGCAGGCTTTGGCGATGGTGCCCGACGTGCGCCTCACCGTGCTTATCGGCGGCCATGCCATGCGCTATCACCTGCCGGAATTCACCACAGTCACCCAAGCCGTGCGCGATTGGGAGAACCATCCCGTCGGCACCTTCGCCTTGCCACACCCTTCTTGGCGCAATACGGGTTGGCTAAAGAGAAATCCGTGGTTCGAAGCAGATGTCATCCCCCGCCTGCAAGCCGCCGTTGCCGAGGTAATGTAGATGGACACGACTCCGCTGGACACAGCCCATGCCGCCATGATGGCCGCCCCTGAAAACGACACCGCCCGTTTGCGGTTTTATGAGCGGATGGCAGATGTGGAGCTGTATCTGCTGCTTGAGCAGGAACCGCAGGACGACCAGATCAGCCCAAAGGTGCTGGACATGGACGGAGCGCAATATTTGCTCGCCTTCGACCGCGCCCAGCGCCTTGCGCAATATGCCGGTGATACGGCGACCTATGTCGCGCTGTCGGGCCGCAACGTTGCTGCGATGCTTGAAGGACAACCGCTCGGCATCGCGCTCAACATAGATGTGGCGCCCTCCGCGATCCTGTTGCCTGACACCGCCGTGGCGTGGCTGCGCGAGACGCTGACACATGAAGCGGCCGAAGTGGAGGCCAAAATCGAAGCCGTTCTGCCGCCCAAGGGCCTGCCCGAAAGCCTGATCGAGGCGATAGATGCAAAGCTGGCCACCGCTACTGGCATGGCAGCCAATGCTTGGTTAGTGGGTGTGGAATATGCTGGTGGTGGCCGCGGCCACCTGCTGGCCTTCATCGACGCGATCCCGCGCGCGCAGGATGCACTGGTGCGTGCCGCCTCAGAGGCGCTGACGTTCTCCGGCATTGAGGCCGGTGCAATGGATGTCGGCTTTTTCAACCACACCGATCCGACGGTGGCGAAACTCACCCGCGTCGGTCTGCGTTTTGATCTGCCACAGATGGAGACGTTACAGAAAACGCCCCGGATGCCGGGCAGTGACCCCGACGCACCGCCAATTTTGAAATAATCGGGCGGTTTCGGCACACACCCGCTCACGGCTGCGAGAGATCACGCAATTGCGAGATGCAAACGGCCCAGACCGTACCTACCTTCCTGAATATAGGACAACAAAGTCCAACATCAGGAGAGTTACATGAACCGTTTTGCCATTTCCATCGCCGCCGCTGCGACCGCCATTGCCATTGCCAGCGCCTCTTTCGCGGGGGAACAATTCGTGGATGACACAGGCTTTGCTGTGTCGGGCTATGATGTCGTTGCGTATTTCTCTCTGCCGCAGAACCCTGTTGGTCAAGTGCAGACCGCGCCCGTCGAAGGCAACAAGTCCATCACCGCCGACTATAACGGCACCACATTTGCCTTCTCATCCGAGGCGAACCGTGAAGCTTTCGTTGCTGATCCAGAAAAGTATGTTCCGCAATATGACGGCCACTGCGCGTACGGCGTTGCCAAAGGTGGCAAGGTTCCCGGTAACCCGAACCTATGGCGCATCATTGATGACAAGCTTTACCTCAACATCACCAAAAACGTTGTCGGCTTCTGGGAAGAAGACATTCCGGGCAACCTCACCCTTTCCGAAGGCAACTGGCCCAGCCTTGATCCACAGCCAGCTTCCGACAGCGACATTCCAGATTTCTCTTCGGCAGCCCCCAAAGGCTGACCCATGACATCAGGGGTCCCCTCTCCTGATCGGCCGTCACCTCGCCGTGCTCTTGCGCGGCGGGGTGTCCTGGTTGGTGCCCTTGCCTTAGGCGGGCTGACGGCCGCGCGTTGGTACAACATTGGCGGCATCCTTGAAAATGGCGCGCTGAGCGTGACGGACGCCCATAGCGCTGCACTTTCCGGTGACATCACATTAATAGACATCCGTCGCCCCGATGAATGGGCGCGCACCGGTGTCCCCGAAGGAGCCTTGCCATTAGACATGCGTGACCCTGACTTCACGCAAAGGCTGCTAGAGATGGTGCCTGACAAGTCGGCCCCAATTGCGTTGATCTGCGCCCGGGGTGTCCGCACACGCGCGCTGGCAAAACGTCTGACTGACGCGGGTTTCAGCAATATCATTGACGTGCCGGAAGGGATGCTCGGCTCTGGCGCGGGGCCGGGATGGCTGACTTCTGGCCTGCCAGTGACAGGCCTGTGACCAATTGCCCAACAGCAGCGCATGGATTATAGCGCTGGGATGAGCACAAATCCTCCAAACCTCCGCCCTGACCTCGCGCCGCGCGCGACCTTCTCCGAGCCCAAGCGCAGCGGCCAGCCGACCATCGGCATGGTCAGCCTTGGTTGCCCCAAAGCTTTGGTGGACAGTGAGCGGATTTTGACGCGCCTGCGCGCCGAAGGCTATGCGATCTCGCCCGACTATTCGGGTGCGGACGCGGTGATTGTAAACACCTGCGGGTTTCTCGACAGTGCAAAGGCCGAGAGCCTTGACGCCATCGGCGAAGCGCTAACAGAAAACGGCCGGGTGATTGTGACGGGGTGTCTGGGTGCAGAGCCCGATTATATCCGCGAACACCACCCGCGCATCCTCGCCGTGACCGGCCCTCATCAGTATGAGCAAGTTCTGGATGCCGTGCACCTTGCGGTGCCGCCATCGCCCGATCCATTCATTGATCTTTTGCCTGCCTCTGGTGTCTCGCTCACGCCACGGCACTTTAGCTATTTGAAGATTTCCGAGGGCTGCAACCACAAGTGCAAATTCTGCATCATCCCCAACATGCGTGGCAAATTGCAGAGCCGTCCCGCCCATGCGGTCATGCGCGAGGCTGAAAAGCTGGTGCAAAGTGGCGTGAAAGAACTGCTGGTGATCTCACAGGATACCTCGGCCTACGGGGTGGATATCAAACACGCGACAGATCGCGGGCACCGCGCCCATATCACCGATTTGGCTCGCGATCTGGGGTCTTTGGGGGCATGGGTGCGCTTGCATTATGTCTACCCCTACCCCCACGTGCGCCAGTTGATCCCGCTGATGGCAGAAGGCCTGGTGCTCCCTTACCTCGACATTCCGTTCCAGCACGCCCATCCGGATGTGCTCAAACGCATGGCGCGCCCGGCGGCTGCCTCCAAGACGCTGGACGAGATCGCTGCGTGGCGCGATGTCTGCCCCGACATCACCCTGCGCTCGACCTTTATTGTCGGCTACCCCGGTGAGACGGAGGCCGAGTTCCAGACGCTGCTGGACTGGATGGACGAAGCCCAGCTCGACCGTGTCGGATGTTTTCAATATGAGAACGTCGCCGGTGCCCGATCAAACGCACTGCCGGATCATGTGCCAGCCGAGGTCAAACAGGATCGCTGGGACCGCTTCATGGAGAAGGCGCAGGCGATTTCAGAGGCCAAACTGCAAGCCAAGGTCGGTCGCCGCATGGACGTAATCATCGACGAAATCGACGAAGACGCCGCAACCTGCCGCACAAAGGCAGACGCGCCAGAGATCGACGGCAACCTGTTCATCGACGAAGGATTCGAAAAGCTGACTGTCGGAGACATCGTGACAGTCGAGGTTGAGGAAGCAGGCGAGTACGATCTTTGGGGACGTGTAGTTTAACCCCTAGATCCGCATTGCGTGCTGATCTTTCGAAATTGAGCCCCTTGGAAACGATCAGGATCGGTCCCTAGCACCACTTGGGACCGATCCTGATTGGCAATTTTGTGCTTATTAAAAGGCCCCCGACAGCCGTATTACCGAAATATCTTGAAATGTTCTCCCTATGTTCTATATTAACGGTAGAGCAAGAACAGGGAGCATCCCATGTCCTACCAAACGACTTTCAACGATCTTTTCGAGGCTGTGGTACCTGCCACGCAGGCCGAACTGCCGCTTTCGGCGCCAGTTGCCGCCACGCAAAAGCAGATCGACTACGCGAAAACACTTGCTGAAAAGACCAAATCCCCCCTGCCTGATGGCATCACTCACGACCGCGCGCGGCTATCCAAATGGATTGACGCGCACAAGCCCGCGCCAAGCGCTTTCAACGATTATCCTTCCTCAAAACAGGTCGGCTTTGCAGAGCGGATCGCGCGGCTGAAACATACTCAGGTGCCGCCAGAGTGTTTTCGCGACCGTGCGCTCATGTCGCGGTGGATTGACCATTACAAGCCGCGCTAGGGCTAGCATCTGTCCCTTCGCCCGCTAACTCTAAGTCATGAGTGAAAAACTAGACGTTTTATACAATGCCTCCTGCCCGATCTGTCGGCGGGAGGTAGATCATTACGCCAAGCTTAGCGCGCAGCATGCCTTGCCCATCAGGTACGATGATCTGGGTCAGGGCCATGCACTGGCTGATTGGGGTATTTCCGAACAAGACGCAGCAAAGCGGCTGCACGTACGCAAGGCAGGTCAGGTTTACAGCGGCATTCCCGCATTTATCCTTCTTTGGCGCGAAATTCCGCAAACGCGCCGTTTGGCAAAACTGGTAAGCCTACCGGGCGTGCATTGGGTTGCTTGCAAGATTTATGATTACGTTTTGGCGCCGTTGCTCTATCTCTGGCACCTCACACGGCAGCGGCGAGAGAACTGAAGGCTTCGTCGACACACGGCCCCATTTCACGGCTGCGATATCAGCTCGTCGAAGTAGTGGCGCACACATGTCTGCACATGACGAAAGCGGTCTCCGCCCAAGTGCTTGCCGCCATACCAGCGGGTCACCACGACCAGATGGCCGGTACATCCATCACGCTCCAGCATGCGCAGGATCACCATACCAGCGCCGCTTTCTCCATCATCCGCCTTGATCGGCCCGTCATCGACCAGCAACGCTCCCCAAGTGTTATGGGTGGCCTTGGCATATGGTTTATCACGTTTGAGCGTTTTTATAGCGGCGTCAATTTCCGAGCGGCTCGATACCGGACATCCCGACACGGCGTATTTGCTACCGCGATCGGTCAGGACAACGCCGCACTTAAGCATGGTCAGGAATACCTGACTTGGCCGAAACTGAATTTTGGGTACTACTGATCGCTACAAGCCAAGATTTTTCCGGCTGCAATTTGAAGTTACTTTTTTCCGCGACAATTTTCAGATTTAACATCATATTTCGGGATCAAAGCACATGCCTTTTGATATCACAACAACGGCTCCGGCCGAACTGATAGGTATTGGCGGTTTTTGCCTCTACGTTACGACTTATACGCTTCAGAATCTCAGGGTCATTTCTGGCCATTCGCTCAGGTACATGTGCATGAACCTGACAGCGTCCAGCTCTGTCCTTATCGGGCTCACGTCAAGCTTCAACCTCGCCGCCGCGATGATCCAGATATTCTGGATTACAATTTCGCTGATTGGCATCGCGCTCCATGTTCGGCGGTGCAGGAAAAGCAGATCAGAGACCGGCGGCAGTCCGGCGCACGGTGTCAATGCGTGAGGCGTTGGGCGGATGCGTGCCCAGGAATTTGTCGCCTGGATCGGGGATGCGGGTAAAGAATTCGGCACCACGCAACGGATTATAGCCCGCCTTCTTGGTGATGATTGTACCCAGCGCATCTGCCTCAAGCTCGAAATCTTTAGAATAGCTGCGCGCGCCGACCTGTGCGCCTAATTCCTGCGCGGAGCGAACGGTGTTTGCGTCACCACCGCTGAGCGTGGCAAGGCCTGCGAAAATCACAGCGCCCGCAACAGCGTTCTGCTGCTGGCGCGCAATGTGGCCGGAAATGTGGTGCGCAGCTTCATGGCCCATAACAAAGGCCAGTTCATCCGCGTTGCGAGCGTCTGCAATCAAGGCGAGGGTGAAGGCGATAATCGGGCGGCCCTGACTGTCGAGGGTCTGGTAGGCGTTCGCAGGCTGACCGGGGCGGTCATCGACAACGATGTTGAAATCGCAGTTGAGGTTCTGCGTACGTGCACGGCACTCCCGTTCGGCCACCGGCTCAAGCGTATCGACGACCTGCACAAAACTACGCGCACTGCTGCGAACAGCTGTTTGCGAAGGTGTCGCGGTCACAACTGGACTGGTCGGGCCCACCGGAACAACTTCACACCCTGCAAGTGCTGCCAAAAGCCCCAAGACCACAAAAGCGCGTGATATCATCCGGTGGTGTTCCTCAATAATTCAAGATGTGCCGATTGCCCGGTGCAAGGCAATTAGCTTGCTAGTTTAGCACGCCTTGCGGCAGGAACCAGCCCGATCACAGTACGGTGAGTGTGATGCGCGACGTTGCGCCGCAAAGCGGTGCTTCAATCAGGCGCTTGCACGCAGCCCGTGATCAGATACTCTTTGGTCATGTTTACAATCGAGCATGAATTTGACGCCTCCGTAATCACCCTTGTTGACGAGGGAAATACGCCCTTGCAAGAGGACGTGGTCCTGAATGCATTTGCCGACCAGATCACGATAGAGCAATGGGATCCGAGGACTGACAGTTTGCGAAAGATCACCCTTTCGCCTAACCAGCTGCGCGACCTTGCGGCCGCTCTCAATCTGCCCGAAGGCATTTATCACAGCGCGCCATAGGCGCACATCCAACAGGACAGTCCCATGGCCACAGGCACAAATATCCGCACCTATTTCGAAGGCACTTGGCACAACGGTGACCTGAGCGTCATGAAGGCGGCCGATCACGGCGCATGGCTTGGCACGACCGTGTTTGACGGCGCGCGCCTGTTTGACGGTCTGGCCCCCGATCTGGAAGCGCACTGCGCACGGATCAACCGCTCTGCCCGTGCACTGATGATCACCCCCACAGTCGAGACAGCAAAGATGGTCGAAATCGTGCGCGAAGGTCTGGCGCAGTATCCGCGCGATGCCGCCGTTTATATCCGCCCCATGTATTGGGCGCTGGCGGGGGATGAGCTTGGGATCGTGCCACTCAAGGACGCGACCGGCTTTGCCATCTCGCTGGAGCAGATCCCCATGGCCCCGCCCGAAGCAGCATCCACCCTGACCCGCACGCGGTTCCGGCGACCAGTGCTTGAAGACAATGTTGTGAATGCGAAAGCCGGCTGCCTTTACCCCAATAACGCCCGCATGATGGCAGAGGCGCGCAGCAAGGGTTTTGGCAATGCATTGGTTGCAGACGCGATCGGCAACGTCGCCGAATCCGCCTCTGCCAATGTGTTTATGGTCAAGGATGGTGAGGTCTTCACCCCCGTGCCAAACGGTACTTTTCTTGCGGGCATCACCCGTGCGCGTCACATGGTCAACATGCGTGCCGACGGCATCAAAGTGCATGAAGCCGTGCTGAGCTTTGAGGATTTCCATGCCGCAGATGAGGTATTCCTGTCTGGCAATATGATGAAGGTCACTCCGATCAAAGCCTTTGACGACACGACCTACAGTGTGGGCGGAAACGGCAACCCCGTTACCCAGCGCGTGCGTGAGATGTATTGGGACTGGGCCGCTTCACAACCAGCCTAACCGTCGTATGCTGTCAGTATCAGGCGAAAACAGCACCGCTTACGGTCAACGTTGCGCGGCGTTATCTGCAAAAGCCAATTGCATGACGCCCCCCCGCACGTCATGATCCGCGGCGAAGCAGGGAGAATATCATGCGCAAGTTTCTTGTGATCCTCGATGACAGCCGCGAATGTCTCAACGCGATGCGTTTTGCCGCGATGCGAGCATCGAAAACCGGCGCTGGCGTAGAAGTCTTGGCCGTTATTCCACCGGAAGAGTTCAATCACTGGATCGGTGTGGGCGACATCATGCGCGAAGAAGCCCGCGAGCGGATTGAAGTCCACTATGAGGTTTTCGCAAAATGGATGCGTGACCGACAGGGTGTAGAACCAGAGCTGGTTATCCGCGAGGGGCAAGCCGTCGACGAAATCATGGCCCGCATCAAGGAGAACTCCGATATTGGCGTTCTTGTTCTGGGTGCCGGCACAGACGGCAAGGGGCCGGGACCGCTGGTTTCTCAGCTCAGCCGCAATGCGGGCAGCCTGCCTGTGCCAATCACCATCGTTCCGGGCGATCTGAGCAAGGAAAAGCTTGAGGCCATCACCTGACGCCAGTAGTTTAGAACGATTCCAGACACCTTGACATCCCTTCGATGCATCCGCATATCAGAAGGAACCCTGACGGAGGCTATGCCCAATGTTTATCCAGACAGAATCCACACCGAACCCCGCAACGCTCAAGTTCCTGCCCGGTCAAACCGTGCTAGAGCTGGGGACGGCCGATTTCCCGACGCCAGACACTGCGTCCGGCTCGCCGTTGGCCACGCGACTGTTCGCTGTTGAAGGTGTAACAGGCGTGTTCTTTGGCACCGATTTCGTGACCGTGACCAAAGCGGACGGCGTCGAGTGGGATCACCTCAAGCCCGGTCTTCTGGGCGCGATCATGGAGCACTTCCAATCTGGTCAGCCCGTCATGGGCGCGGATCATACTGCCAGCTCCGGCCATGCAGAGCATACCGGTGAAGACGGCGCGATTGTCGGCCAGATCAAGGAATTGCTTGATAGCCGCGTCCGTCCTGCCGTGGCACAAGACGGTGGCGACATCACTTTCCACGGCTTCGACCGCGGCGTGGTCTATCTGCACATGCAGGGCGCTTGCGCCGGTTGCCCCTCCTCTACGCTGACGCTGAAAATGGGCATCGAAAACCTGCTGCGCCATTACATTCCCGAAGTAACCGAAGTCCGCCCGGTCGCCTGATCGGCTTTTATGCGCACTCCGTTGATACTCGCTCTTGATACCGCCGCGGCACATTGTGCCGTGGCGGTTCTTTCTGGCGATCAGATACTTGCAAGCTGCGAAGAGGTGATGGCCAAGGGTCAGGCCGAGCGGTTGCTTGCGCTTGTAGAGGAGCTGTTGGCTGAAGCGGGTGTGCAGATGCATCAGCTTGACGCCATTGGTGTGGGCATAGGGCCGGGCAACTTCACTGGCATTCGCATCGCAGTCTCCGCCGCGCGGGGTCTGGCCTTAGCGCTCGATATCCCTGCGGTAGGCGTCAGCGCGTTTGACGCCCTGCGTTTCGGCACCAGCGGCCCTTGCATTTGTATCGTAGATGCACGGCGCGAGATGGTTTTCACCCAAGGTTTTGAGACTGATATCCTGACCGATCCCGCGCTGGTCTCTTTTGTTACCCTGCCAACCGATGTGCCGATGCTCGGTGCTTTCGGTGCTACTCCGGCCCATCCCGTCGCGGTGGCGATCGCGCGCATCACGGCGTTGCGGTATGCAGACGCCCCAACTGCGCCCGCCCCGCTGTACCTGCGTGCCGCCGATGCAGCCCCGGCACGCGATGCGCCACCGCAGATCGTCCCGTGACGCCGGAGCGAATGGCGCAGATCCACGCCGCTGCCTTTGTGCACGACCGTGGCTGGAGCAGCGACGAATTTGCTACCCTCATCGCCCAACCCCATACAGATTTGTTCTCAACGCTAGGCGGATTCGCCCTGACCCGTACCCTTATCGGAGAATCAGAGCTTTTGACCCTCGCGGTATCGCCAGACCAGCAGCGTCGCGGCATTGCACGGGCGCTTTTGACTGACTGGATAGCCGCTAAGCGCCAGCACGCAGAAATAGCCTTTCTTGACGTTGCAGCCGATAATTTCGCCGCGCTAGGACTTTATCAAAATATAGGGTTTACCCGCACCGGACTGCGAAAAAGCTACTATGCGCGCGCGCAATTTCCCGCTGTTGACGCTGTGATGATGACACAGGCGCTTACGCGAGGTTAATACATGCCAGAAGCGCGTCCGGCACCAGAATCCGGTTGACCCTGCCCCCATCCACGTCGAAACTTTGTCCCAGCGTCGCGCAAGCGCGCGATAACGGGCAACAGAGCCAACTTAATGGCCCCTGCCCCACCAACAAAAACTGGGAGACATCTATGACCCTCATGACCAAATTCCTCGGCGCTGTTGCCGCCACCGCGCTGAGCGCTGGTGCAGCACTGGCCGAACCAGCCCTGATTTTCGATCTGGGCGGCAAGTTTGACAAATCCTTCAACGAAGCTGCCTACGCAGGCGCGCAGCGTTGGGCCGACGAAACAGGCGAAACATACCGCGAGATCGAGCTTCAATCAGAAGCCCAGCGTGAGCAGGCTCTGCGCCGCTTTGCCGAATCGGGCGCAAACCCGATCATCACAATGGGTTTTGCCATGGCAGATCCACTGTCGACTGTCGCACCAGACTATCCGGACACAAAATTCGTCGCCATCGACGTGACATGGCTGGAAGCGGCAAACATCCGTCAGATCGGCTTTGCAGAACATGAGGGTTCCTATCTGGTTGGCATGCTGGCTGGTATGGCCACAAAAAGCGGCACAGTCGGCTTTATCGGCGGCATGGATATTCCGCTGATCCGTCACTTTGGCTGCGGCTACGCCCAAGGCGTTAAAGCTGCTAACCCCGACGCCACGGTTATTGCCAACATGACAGGCAGCACGCCTGCTGCTTGGAATGACCCGGTAAAAGGCTCCGAGTTGACAACTGCACAAATCTCTCAGGGTGCAGACGTTGTGTTCTCGGCTGCCGGCGGTACCGGTGTGGGCGTTCTGCAAACTGCTGCTGACAGCAACATCCTTTCCATCGGTGTGGACAGCAACCAGAACCACCTGCACCCGGGCAAAGTTCTGACTTCCATGCTGAAGCGTGTTGATGTCGCTGTTTATGACGCCCTCACGGCAGGCACCGAAGTGGAAACAGGCGTTTTCACCCTTGGCCTTGCTGAAGACGGCGTTGGCTACGCGATGGACGAAAACAACGCGTCTCTCATCTCGGACGAGATGAAAGCAGCCGTTGAAGAAGCGCGTACCAAAATCATCGCAGGTGATGTGGAAGTGACTTCCTACTATACCAACGACAGCTGCCCAGCACTCGACTTCTAAGCTGCGGACACTCACAATTCGGGGCCGCGTTGACTTTTCAACGCGGCCCTATTCAATTAGTTCCAGACTTCCGGCCTCGCCGCCACTCGGTGTGAAGGACAGCCCGTATGACCAACGCTCCCGCGATTGAACTCAAAGGTATTTCAAAAGCCTTCGGCCCGGTACAGGCCAATAAAGACATCTCGATCCGCGTGATGCCCGGCACCATTCACGGCATCATCGGAGAGAACGGCGCGGGGAAATCCACGCTGATGTCCATTCTTTACGGCTTTTACAAAGCCGATAAGGGACAGATTTTCGTGGGCGGCCAAAAGGCCAATATCACCGACAGTCAGGCTGCCATTGCCGCCGGTATCGGTATGGTGTTCCAGCATTTCAAACTGGTTGAGAAATTCACCGTGCTGGAGAACATCCTTCTGGGCGCCGAAGACGGTCGCTTACTCAAGCCATCCATCGCCAAGGCCCGCCGCACCCTTCTTGAACTCGCTGAGGATTATGGCCTCAGCGTTGAACCTGATGCGCTGATACAGGATATTGGGGTTGGCATCCAGCAGCGTGTTGAGATTCTCAAGGCGCTCTACCGTCAGGCTGACATTCTCATTCTGGATGAGCCGACAGGCGTCCTCACCCCCGCCGAGGCAGACCAATTGTTCCGTATTCTGGGCCGCCTGCGCGAAGAGGGTAAAACAATTATCCTCATCACCCACAAGCTGCGCGAGATTATGGAGATCACCGACACCGTCAGCGTGATGCGTCGTGGAGAGATGACCGCAACCGTCAAAACATCCGAGACCTCGCCCGCCGAACTGGCCGAGCTGATGGTCGGCCGCAAGGTTCTGCTGCGGGTGGATAAGACCCCCGCCACACCGGGGGATGTGGTGCTGGAGGTCAAAGACCTACGCGTGCGCGACGACAAAGGCGTCGAACGGCTCAAGGGCATCAACCTGTCAATCAGGGCTGGCGAAGTGCTGGGCATCGCAGGGGTGGCCGGCAACGGACAATCAGAACTGCTGGAAATTTTGGGTGGCTATGCGGATGGCACCGGCAGCATTACGGTGAACGGTCAGCAGCTAGACCTCACCGGAAAATCTTCTGATGGGCAATCGCGCCGCGCAAGCGGCATCGCCCACGTGCCCGAAGATCGCCAGCGCGAGGGGCTGATCATGGACTTTTCCGCATGGGAAAACATCGCCTTCGGCTATCATAACGAACCAGAATTCCAATCCGGCATCCTGATGGACAATGCCGCGATCCGCGAAGACGCGATAGGCAAGATGGAGCGCTTTGACGTGCGCCCACCAGACCCCAAGCTTGCGGCCAAGAACTTTTCGGGCGGGAACCAGCAGAAGATCGTCCTCGCGCGCGAGATTGAGCGGAACCCAGATCTGCTGCTCATCGGGCAACCCACACGCGGCGTCGACATCGGTGCGATCGAATTCATCCACCAACAAATTATCGCCCTGCGCGACAAGGGCAAAGCGGTGCTGCTTGTCTCGGTTGAGTTGGAGGAGATCATGGCGCTCAGCGACCGCATCGCGGTGATGTTTGACGGTCAGATCATGGGCGAGCGTTTGCCCGCCGAAACAGACGAGAAAGAACTGGGCCTGCTGATGGCAGGCATCACAGATACGCAAAAGCCGCACACAGTGGAAGAGGTTCAGGCGAACCTTGCCCATGTCGGTGAAGGGAGCGCTTGAGCCATGGACGTGATGCCAAAATGGGCCGAGGTGATCCTTGTGCCGCTGATTTCTCTGTTGCTGGCCGCGATCCTGTCAGCCCTCGTTATCCTCGCCATCGGCGAAGATCCCATTGCTGCGGTCAAGCTGATGGTCACAGGGGCGCTCGGGTCAAGCTACGGCTGGGGCTATACCCTTTATTATGCTACAAATTTCATGTTCACGGGGCTTGCCGTAGCCGTGGCCTTTCATGCGCGTATGTTCAACATCGGCGGTGAAGGGCAAGCGGCGCTTGGTGGTTTGGGCGTGGCGCTGGCTTGTCTTTACATCCCTTGGCCACATTGGTCGCTGGCCCTCATTGGTGCCGCGGTCGCGGCGGGACTTTTTGGCGCAGCATGGGCCGCGATTCCTGCGTGGTTTCAGGCCAAACGCGGCAGCCATATCGTTATCACGACGATAATGTTCAACTTTATTGCGGCGTCACTCCTGAACTATGTTTTGGTCAACCTCCTGCGCCCCAAAGGGTCGATGGACCCTGCCACAGCGCGCTTTTCCGAGGCTGTTCACCTGCCAACTCTGCATGAGATGTTAGCGCCCTTTGGTATCGCATTTTCCAAATCAGCGCCGGCGAATGTATCGTTGATCGTGGCCGTTCTGGCCTGTGTCTTCGTTTGGTTCCTGATCTGGCGCACGCGGTTGGGCTATGAGATCCGCTCGTTCGGTTTCTCGGAATCTGCTGCGCGCTACGCCGGTATACCGCCTGTAAAGATCATCATGGTGACTATGATGATTTCGGGCGCGCTGGCGGGGATGATGGCCATTAACAACGTCATGGGAGAGGCCGAGCGTTTGGTGCTCAACTCCGTCGAGGGTGCTGGTTTTATCGGGATCGCCGTGGCGTTGATGGGCCGTTCGCATCCACTGGGCGTATTTATCGCCGCGATCCTGTTTGGCTTTCTCTATCAGGGCGGTGCGGAACTGGCGCTATGGACGTCTATCCCGCGCGAACTGATTGTGGTCATTCAAGCACTAGTGATCCTGTTCACTGGCGCGCTCGACAATATGGTGCGTATGCCGCTGGAACGTCTGTTTCTTGCTCTGCGCAAGAAGGAGGCTTGAGCCTTGGATTATCTAACCCTTCTGCAACTTCTCGACTCAACCGTCCGTCTTGCTACGCCGCTGCTGCTGGCCTGTCTTGCGGGGCTCTATTCCGAACGGGCGGGCATTTTCGACATCGGGCTAGAGGGCAAGATGTTGGCAGCTGCGTTCTTCTCTGCCGCGATTGCTGCCATCACAGGCTCTGTCTGGATCGGGTTGTTGGCTGGCATTGGGGCCTCACTGGCGCTTAGCGCCATTCACGGCATCGCTTCCATCACCTTCCGTGGCAACCAGTTGATTTCTGGTGTGGCGATCAACTTTCTTGCCGCTGGCCTGACAGTCTTGATCGCGCAGGCCTGGTTCAAACAGGGCGGACGCACGCCGTCTCTAATTGGCAATGGCCGGTTTGAGCCGATCACCCTGCCCTTCGCTGAGGCCCTTCGCGAAGTGCCCGTACTTGGTCCCATGTATTATGAACTGATCTCGGGCCATTCGATCCTTGTCTATGTCGCCTTTGCGGCTGTGCCGTTCACCTGGTGGCTGTTGTTCCGCACGCGTTTCGGTCTGCGTCTGCGGGCCGTGGGTGAGAACCCGGCCGCTGTGGACACGGCAGGCGTATCGGTCGTAGGCCTGCGCTTTGCTGCTGTTGGTATTTGTGGTGTGCTGTGCGGCATTGCCGGGGCTTACCTGAGCACCGCATTGCAGGCGGGCTTTGTCAAAGACATGGCCGCCGGACGTGGATTTATCGCGCTGGCTGCCTTGATATTTGCCAAATGGCGCCCCTGGCATGCGCTCTATGCGACGTTGCTGTTCGGGCTTTTCGGCGCGCTTGAAACGCGTCCAGACGTGATCGAGTCGCTGATCGGGATGAAAGTGCAGGGTCAACTTCTTGCAGCACTTCCCTATGTTATGACCGTGATCATTCTGGCAGGCTTTGTTGGCAAGGCCATTCCCCCCCGCGCGGGAGGCGAACCTTATGTCAAAGAGCGATAAGGCCAGATCACAACAAGTGATAAGGCCTCGGCAGTTGTGCCCTGCGACGATCATTGATTTAAGTGTCTGCTAGGCCTAAGGATCAGCCATGCAAATATACCTCCCCATCGCCGAAGTATCGGTTAATGCCTTCCTCCTTTTGGGGCTAGGCGGGATTGTGGGCATTTTGTCAGGTATGTTTGGTGTCGGCGGCGGTTTTTTGATGACGCCGCTTTTGTTCTTTATCGGCATTCCACCTGCCGTGGCCGTGGCCACTGAGGCTAACCAGATTGTCGCCTCCTCTTTCTCTGGCGTCCTTGCGCATTTCAAGCGAAAGACTGTTGATCTGAGGATGGGCACTGTGCTGCTGATTGGCGGTCTGTTCGGTGCTGCGCTGGGTGTGATGGTGTTCAACTACCTCAAGGCGCAAGGTCAGGTCGATCTGCTGGTCAAGCTCTGCTATGTCGTATTCCTTGGTGTGATCGGCGGATTGATGTTCTTCGAAAGCCTGAACGCGATCCGCAATGTGAAGAAGGGCAAAGCGCCCAAACGCAAAAAACACAACTGGATTCACGGCCTGCCACTCAAGATGCGCTTTCGTGTATCCGGTCTTTACATTTCAGTCATTCCGCCCCTGATTGTGGGAGTCGCCGTTGGCATTCTCGCTGCGATCATGGGTGTCGGCGGCGGCTTTATCATGGTGCCTGCCATGATCTATCTACTCGGTATGCCGACCAAAGTGGTTGTCGGCACGTCCCTATTCCAGATCATCTTTGTGACCGCCTTCACCACCATGCTACACGCCACCACGAACTATACCGTGGATATCGTATTGGCGGTTCTGCTGCTGCTGGGGGGAGTGATTGGTGCACAGATCGGAACGCGCATCGGCATCAAGATGAAAGCGGAGCAACTGCGCATATTGCTGGCGCTGATGGTCCTGATCGTCTGTGGCAAGCTCGCGCTTGAGCTGCTGCTTGAACCGTCCGAGCTTTACTCGATCGCGGCGGGGGGCCACTGATGCGCAAGCTCATCGCGGTTTTAGCCTTATCATTTGCGTCCCTTCCCGCGCTGGCCGAAGAGGTTGTGCTGGGACTGAGCAGTGACACCGTCTCAATCAACACCAACTTCGACGGCTCCGAAATCCTAATCTTTGGCGCAGTAAAGCGTGACGCCCCCGTTCCGGCTGAACCTCCGCTTCAGGTCATTGTCACCGTTGCCGGCCCGTCCGAAACAAAGACCGTCCGCCGCAAGGAAAAGCGGTTTGGCATCTGGATAAATACCGACGCGGTCGAGATCGATAGCGCGCCAAGCTTCTATGCGGTGTCTACCAGCGCTCCGTTGAATGAAGCGCTGAGCTTTACCGAGGACGTACGCCACCGAATCTCGATCCCTAGGGCCATCCGTTCTGTCGGGGCGCCGGCCAGCATCGCGGATAGTGAGACATTTACCCAAGCGCTGATCCGGATCAAATCGAAGGCAAACCAGTACCAGCTGAATGAAGACACCGTAAGCGTGGACGAAGATACCCTATTCCGCACAGCCATTGCCCTGCCCGCCGCGCTCACCGAAGGTGACTACAGAACCCGGATCTTCCTGACCCGTGGCGGCAATGTTGTCTCGCAATACGAGACGAGCATTTACGTTCGCAAGGTTGGGATGGAACGGTGGCTCTTTACTCTGAGCCGCGAACAGTCGTTCTTTTACGGGCTGCTGTCGCTGGCAATTGCCGTCGCCGCAGGCTGGGGTGCGTCAGCCGTATTTAGCCTTTTGCGCCGCTAACCTCGCCCCAGATAGGGCATCTTCGTCGCCATTACGGTCATGAATGGCACATTCGCGCTGAGCGGTAATTCGGCCATTTGCAGAACCGATTGTGCAGCGTGGCGCACATCCATCGTGTGCATGTCAGGGTTTGCCGCCTTCAGCCCCGCGACAAGCTCGCTTTCGGCATTCCCGATATCGATCTGACCCGCAGTGATATCAAACGGCCGCCCGTCCAGCGCCAGCGACTTTGTCAGCCCCGTGATGGCGTGTTTCGTGGTGGTGTAGCACACCGAATTCTCGCGCGGTGTGTGCGCGGAGATTGAACCGTTGTTGATGATCCGCCCACCGCGACCTTGCGCGCGCATCGCACCAAAAGCCAGCCGTGCGGCGATGAACATACCAGTCAGATTAACAGCCAAGACCTGCGCCCAATCCTCTAGCGCCACCTCGTCAATCGAGGCGGAGGGGCCGAAGATACCGGCGTTATTAAACAGCACATCCACCTCGCCAAAGCTGGCGAACGCAGCAGCCATGGCGGTTGCATCGGTGACATCAGCCGGTAAAACGACCGCTGCCGGATGCCTCTTGGCGACTTCTTGCAACTGCGCCTCGCGCCGCGCAATCAGCCCGACGCGCCAGCCGCTCTCAAGGAACGCTTCCGCAGCGGCACGTCCGATGCCCGAGCTTGCACCTGTGATTATGACAGATTTCATCCGAACTCCTCCTCTGTAGGATCAAGCGTAAGCGCCGCAGCAGGTGCCGAGCGCAGATCATCCACTGTCAGCGCATAAGAGGGCTTGGACAGCCGGTTGCGGACCACCCAGATCAACCGTTCCTGTGCGCGGGTGATGGCAACATAGGCCAACCGTTTCCACAGGGGCTGCCCCGCCTCCATCCGTCCCATACGGGCAGCGACATAAAGATCAGGCGCAAAGACCTGTACCGTGTTCCACTGGCTGCCCTGCGCCTTGTGAATGGTCACCGCTGCACCGTGCAGGAAAGTCGCGCCCATGCGGGCGGCAAAGGGGATGAACGGCTCTTCTTCATCGGGTTTTTCAATCTTCACAATACTGGCCGCGCTCACCTGCGGATCTTCAGCCCCGATGACATGCAGGCGCGAAAAGCCCGGCTTGCGTCCGGCACCAAGATAGACAACTTGCGCGCCCTTAATGAGGCCCCGCGCCTCAAGGTCCAACCGCTTTTTGCGATGTTTGAGCGGCAGCTCGATCCCGTCACAAATAAGTGGCTCCCCTTCCACCAACGCATCCTCTGGCGCACCATGGACGTTCCGAAAGGCGTTGATCAGCCGGATGCGCGTGGCATTGCGCCAGACCAGCACAGGGCTGCGCGCCATCAGATCCACCTCTACACGCTGCCCCCAAACAACGCGGTCATCGCGTTTGGAGGCATCTTCTATCATCCGTTCAAACTGTTCGAACCCGATGTCAGGATCAGCCAACGCATGAGCAAGATCGAGGATCGGGTTGTCCGCTTCCTGCCGGAAAATCCGGTTAAGGTTCATCACGCGCTCTTCGGGCAGCTTTTCGAACACCATCGTGCCTGACTGGCCTACAGGAGCCAACTGCGCTGGATCGCCGAACAAAAGCAACGTCGGAAAAATCTCTTTGAGATCTTCGAAGTGTTTGTCATCAAGCATCGAGGATTCATCGACGAAGCCAATGTCCAACGGCTCTTCGCGCCGCTTCCAGCCGGTGATGAAATCACTGCCGCGCAAACCTGCTGCAGCCAGTGCACCTGGAATAGATTTGTTACCCTGATAGAAAGCTTCCGCCCGGTCGAGCGCGATCTCGGTCAGGCCTTCTACATCTACAGGCCGGTCACCATTTCCGGCCAGCCATTCTGCAATGCGCTCATATTCGGGGTCGTAGACAGGCGTGTAGAGAATCCGGTGGATTGTTGTGGCAGGCACCCCGCGCAGACGCAGCACGCTTGCCGCTTTGTTGGTGGGGGCCAGAATCGCCAGCGTGCGTTTATCCTTACGCTTCTTGCTCTCATAATCGCCCGAGACAATATCAACCCCGGCCTGCTCCAGCGCGCGGTAGAGTTCGGCCAGCAGCAGCGTCTTGCCAGAGCCTGCTTTGCCAGTCACAGCCATGACTTGCGCTTTATTGCCCTTGGGCGGCATCAGCAGATCATCTTCCAGACTGACGCCTGCTGCTTTCAGCATGGCACAGACGGCGTCATGGGCGGCGGCCTGATCGTCGGAATAGATGAGGTCTTTGGAGATATTTTTGGTCATGGGCTGACATTAGGCCCATGACCGGACAGGGACCAGAGCCGTTCAGGCGCTAGCCGCAAATTCCACCTGTGTTTCGCAGCCAAAAGAGCGATCAAACCACTCACGGCTCTGCGCCGGAGAGATACCTGCCTTACCTGCCACGCGCTGCTGGGCCTCGGCCTCAAATTCCCACAACCCCACGCTGATCCGTTCACGCCCTTCGCCCACGCTCCCCAATACTTCCGGGGAAGAACCGACGCGGCTGTAGATGCGTACCATCCGCGCGTCAAAGACCCCAACAAAGTGGCGCACGCCGAATCCCTGCATCAATTCGCCCCCGGCCAAGCATTAACTCTGCGGCGACGTTGGGGCCTTGGCCCGGAGCCATGCAAAATCGCGTGCATTCCCAAATCAGAGGGCTGCAAATCGGTGCTGAGATAAGGTGTCCAAAGTGATCATTGACCATCACAGGCCCGGTTGTTGGCAAAAAGCGGGTGGAGCCGCCGTGGCCACCATCGGACGTTTCCCAGATGACGTACAACGGGTTAAGGTCGTCATATTCGTCCCGCTCGTGTCCGTGTGCGTCAACATTCACGTCCCAACCAAGGCGCGTGTGGAATTGCTCGGCGCGATGAATTAACATCTCATTGGCAAGGCGCGGATAGTTTCTTAATTCGTCAGCATAAATATATCGCAGCATTTTTCAGTTCTCCAGATAATGGCAGTTTGTCTGGGGATCGTAGTTAATGCTCATCTAAAAATGAGTTAACGGATAGAACAGCGGTGCAAGTGCTTCCGCAACAGCTGTTCTACCCCAAATCAGACCACGATCAAACCGCGGCTAATCGCCCGCGCCACGGCATGGGTTGTGTTCACAGCACCCAGCTTAAACCGTGCACTTTCGATATAGACGCGCAGTGTGTGTTCCGAAATCGAAAGCGTATTAGCAACCTGCGCGCGGCTATATCCGATCGCAAGAAGGGTCATGGCATCAGTTTCACGCGGGGACAGCGCCTGCTTTTGTTCAGGTTTGCGGCCCGGTTCAAGATCAAGTGCTTTTTCGTTAAAGTAATGCGCGATCAGGATCAGGTGGCTTCGGTTTTTATCCGTAAAATCCGCCCAGGTTCCATCGTCGCAACTGTGGTTGACGGTAAACATTGCGAACTGGCCGTTCGGTCCGCGGACCGGAACCGAAAACCCCTGGTTGCCCACGCCAAATCCGGCAGCAACCTTGGAAAATTCTCTTGCGGCACGACTAGACCAATCCAGCCGCTTCCAATCCACCGGATGGAATCTTTGATAGCACCCGATCACAACCGGATCTATGCGCAGATAATTTTCTTCAATGTATTTCTGTTGCCACTCTTGCGAGTATGTACCGCACCCGTATTGATCACCTTTCGATTCCACCCAATGGTAAACCAGATGGTTGATGCAATAGTGCTCTCTCAGCGCCTCTGCGGCGCGTTGCATACCTTCAAGACACTCTGCCTGCTCCAAGGCGGACAGAATGCAATCCAGTTGGCTCGTTGTTTCGGCCATGCTCTTGCTTCGCAGACCTCTCATTTCTTGCATTGAATTCTGCGACAGCTACCAATGCAGTGTCGTCAAGTTGCTCTGCCAGCAACGGCAGATCATTCGACGCTGCGAAACTCCTCAAATCGGCAAGAACTTCCATGATCCAGTCATTCCGCATTTCGACTTTCTCCATAAATAGTTAACAAAAGGTTAACATAATACTAGCACGACCTATCGTTGCATTCCTATTCACGTATTCCCACTCCCCAGAAATAGTGGGTATCAGGCTTCTATCCCTTTGATCGCATTAGATTGGTTGCAAAAATATGAACGCCCCGCAGTTACCAGTGGCGAACTGCGGGGCGTTTTAGGTTCAGCAATAGCCGCTGAGTTTATTTACGGGCGTCCAGCGCATCTTCGAGTGTGCGCAACCCGGTTTTGGGTGCCTGTACCAGCACCGACATATTGCCTGGCTTATGTTCATTGCGCCGCATCTTCATGTGGGCTTCGGGCAGATCATTCCATGCAAAGACTTCGGACATGCACGGGTCCAGACGGCGCTCCATCATAAGCTTGTTGGCAGCAGATGCCTGCTTGAGATGGGCAAAGTGGCTACCTTGCAAGCGCTTCTGGTGCATCCACATATACCGGACGTCAAAGGTACAGTTAAATCCGCTCGTCCCAGCGCAAATCACAACCATGCCGCCCTTTTTCACCACAAGAGTGGAAACAGGGAACGTGCTTTCGCCCGGATGCTCGAACACCATGTCAACGCTAACGCCCTTGCCAGTGATCTCCCAGATTGCCTTACCGAACTTGCGCGCTTCTTTGAGCCAGTCGTTGTACTCTGGCGTATTCACGGTGGGCATTTGGCCCCAGCAATTGAAATCCTTGCGGTTCAGCACGCCTTTTGCGCCCAGATCCATCACGAACTGGCGCTTGCTTTCGTCCGAGATCACGCCGATCGCATTCGCGCCGGCCGTATTGATCAACTGGATCGCATAAGAACCAAGACCACCGGAGGCACCCCAGACCAGAACGTTCTGACCGGGCTTGAGGTCATGCGGCTCGTGGCCGAAAAGCATCCGGTAAGCGGTGGCGAGCGTCAGCGTGTAGCACGCGCTTTCTTCCCACGTCAGGTGCTTGGGACGCGGCATCAACTGCTGGCTTTGCACCCGCGTAAACTGCGAGAATGACCCGTCGGGAGTCTCATATCCCCATATACGTTGGGTAGGAGAGAACATCGGGTCGCCGCCGTTACACTCCTCATCGTCGCCGTCATCCTGATTGCAATGCACAACCACTTCGTCGCCGACTTTCCAACGCGTAACGCGGTCACCTACGGCCCAGACGATGCCGGCGGCATCGGAGCCCGCGATGTGATAAGGCTGCTTATGCCCGTCGAACGGGCTGATCGGTGTGCCAAGAGCGGCCCAAACACCGTTGTAGTTCACACCGGCAGCCATCACGAGAACCAGCACGTCTTGGCTGTCGAGTTCTGGCACCTCTACTACTTCTTCCAGCATCGCGGTGTTCGGCTCGCCGTGACGTTCACGGCGGATGGCCCAAGCGTACATTTGCTTTGGCACATAGCCCATGGGCGGGATTTCACCCATTTCATAAAGGTCTTTTTCCGGTGCGTCGTACTGCGCAATCGTTGTGTCCAGTGCCATGTCGCCCTCCTGAGGAACTGATGGGTGCCGCAATGCAGAATCGCGGCGTCATGAGACTGATTAAGGTTGAGCGCGAAATATTGCAACCACTAGAGGCTCTATTTTGTAACTTTATGACCCCGCAGGTGCAGAAAGTTACTTTGCAGTCGCAGCATCAGCATCAGCATCAGCATCATTATTACCTTCGGGAAGATAATGAGCGATGGAATTGGCGTAGAACTTAACAGCCGTTTCTTGACCGTCCATGAGGGTCCAAACGCCGTCCCGTTGCTCAATCAAACCATGCTGATGCATATGCCTGCACGAACGCGTCACTTCACGCGACAGCGCCTCTGTGTTCACTTCGATACTGCGCGCCGGAATACGGGCCAAAAGAGTGGCAACCGCCGCTTCCATCTCCATCACGCCCAGCGGCCCTTTGTTCGTCAACACAGTCGCCACCAACGGAACACCAAGCACTGGCATCACGGCCTCGATCCGCTTCATCAATTCGGCTGAAAGCCCCTCAACGTTTTCAACCTTGCCGTAAGCGCGCAGACTGACCGGATCACCAAAGGCGACAGCGGCCGTACCGAAACGGGTATCATGCCCGCGCAGACGCTGCCAGAATTTCCGTAGTATAAACGTGACCACAACAGAGATGCGCGCACCAAAGCGGCGGTCGCCGCGCGCATGGGCAGCAATTAGCACACGATCTTCAAGCACGCGATCATAATTGATCGCCACAGGCACGAACACGAGGTCGCGTTCTCCCTCAGGATCGAACCCGTCCACCAGATAACTGAGCAACCCCACTTTTGGCGGCTGCACAGCACCTGTCAGGCTCAGCCCGCCCTCTGGATAAAACGCCTGTGTATCGCCGCCATTGGTGGCCATTTGCACATAACGCGACAAAACCTTGCGGTAGAGCGCTCCGCCCGACCGGCGGCGGATAAAATACGCCCCCCAAAGGCGGATCAGCGAAGACAGCGGCCAGACCCGCGCCCACTCCCCCACCGCGTAGCTAAGCGTGGAGGTCTTGGAGGTCAGATAGGTGACCAGCACATAGTCCATATTGCTGCGATGGTTCATCACAAACACCGCTGTTGAATCCTCGGGGATATTAGCGAAGACCCTATCGTTTTGTGGTGCAGTACGTATCCTGTAGACTGACTCTGCCAGTATCTTGGCCACCCGCATCGCAAAGCTGAAATAGGCAAACGCGGAAAAGCTGGGCACAATCTCGCGGGCGTATTCCTGCGCTTTTTGAAAGGCGACCGCTTCGGGCACTTTGTGCTCATCTGCGTAGACTGCGATCTCACGGCTGACTTCGGGGTCATAGATCAAGCGCTGGATCATGTCATGTCGGCGCGCCAGCTTGAAGGGCTGTATGGGTCGTTTGAGCCGCTTGTTGAGGCGCGCCACTGCGCGTTCAAACCGGCGCCGGAAAAACCAACGCACGGACGGAAGCAAGAAGTGGCTCAGCGCTGTGACAGCGGCAAAAAGCACGATGAGGACAAAAAGCCAAAGCGGAAGCTGTACAGTCTGCGTCATGACGTACACCCTTGCAGGCCCGATCCCCGTCGCGCAATAAAGAATTCACCCGCAGACAGGACGATATGCCGGAAATCATGTTTATCGCAACTCATTCAAAGCCAGCCACAATCGTTTAGGTTGAATACTCACGCTGGCTTGTGCCGATCACTGCTGTTGATCGGCACAACATAATACAGCGATGCCGCGTTGCAGCGAATTGACACTTACGGAAAGTTTCTTATATCTAGCGCTTAACGCAAGAATATTTCCAAACCTATTCAGAGAGGCCTGCCATGACCGATGCTCCCCAGAAAGACCGCCCTTGGCTCATCCGCACCTACGCAGGCCATTCTACGGCCAAAGCCTCCAACGAACTTTACCGCAATAACCTTGCCAAAGGTCAGACTGGCCTTTCCGTGGCTTTCGATCTGCCGACGCAGACGGGCTATGACAGTGACCACATCCTTAGCCGCGGCGAAGTGGGCAAGGTTGGCGTGCCTGTTGGCCACCTAGGTGACATGCGCGCACTGTTTAAAGACATCCCACTGGAGCAAATGAACACCTCCATGACGATCAACGCGACCGCGCCTTGGCTGCTGTCGCTGTACATCGCCGTGGCCGAGGAGCAGGGCGCCGATGTGTCCAAGTTGCAAGGCACAGTACAGAACGATCTAATTAAGGAATACCTGTCGCGCGGCACCTATATCTGCCCCCCGGCCTCATCGCTCAAGATGATCGCGGATGTAGCGGAGTACTGCTATACGTCCGTGCCGAAATGGAACCCGATGAACGTGTGTTCCTATCACCTGCAAGAAGCTGGTGCGACGCCAGAGCAAGAGCTGTCCTTTGCCCTTGCCACCGCCACCGCCGTGCTTGACCAACTGCGCCCGCGTGTGGCTGAAGAAGACTTCCCCGCGCTTGTGGGGCGTATTTCGTTCTTTGTGAACGCAGGTATCCGCTTCGTCACAGAGATGTGCAAGATGCGCGCCTTCGTCGATCTGTGGGATGAGATTTGCGAGACGCGTTATGGCGTGACCGATCCCAAATATCGCCGCTTCCGTTATGGCGTTCAGGTGAACAGCCTTGGTCTGACCGAACAGCAGCCTGAGAACAACGTCTACCGTATCCTGATCGAAATGCTTGCAGTGACGCTGAGCAAAAAAGCCCGCGCCCGTGCGGTGCAACTGCCCGCGTGGAACGAAGCGCTTGGCCTGCCGCGCCCTTGGGACCAGCAGTGGTCCATGCGGATGCAACAGATCCTTGCTTATGAAACCGATCTTCTAGAATTTGACGATCTTTTTGACGGCAATCCTGCTGTCGACGCAAAAGTAGAAGAGCTTAAAGCAGGCGCGCGCGCAGAGCTTGCGCATATCGACAGCATGGGCGGCGCCATTGACGGCATCGACTATATGAAATCACGACTGGTTGAAAGCAATGCAGACCGCCTAGGCCGCATTGAAGCGGGCGAAACCATCGTTGTCGGTGTGAACAAATGGCAAAAGGGCGAGCCTTCGCCGCTGATGACAGGCGACGGCGGCATTATGGTCGTGGACCCCGCCGTGGAAGCCGAACAAATCAACAGCCTCAATGCATGGCGCGCCGCACGCAACGAGGGCGAAGTGAACGCCGCCCTGAAGGACCTGCGCGCCGCTGCTGCTGAAGGACGCAACATCATGCCTGCCTCCATCGTCGCGGCCAAGGCCGGCGTGACAACGGGCGAATGGGCCGAACAGATGCGCGCGGTGCACGGTGAATATCGTGGACCAACCGGCGTGGGCACTGGCCGCTCGAACAAAACCGAGGGGCTCGACGACCTGCGCAGCTCAGTCGATGCGGTCAGCGACCGCCTGGGTCGCCGTTTGAAATTCCTTGTGGGCAAGCCGGGCCTCGACGGCCATTCCAACGGTGCCGAGCAAATCGCGGTCCGCGCACGCGATTGCGGCATGGATATCTCTTACGAAGGTATTCGCCTTACACCGTCCGAAATTGTCGCCGCTGCGCTAAATGACAACGCGCATGTGGTTGGTCTTTCTATTCTGTCCGGCTCACACATTCCGTTGGTCGAGGATTTAATGGCGCAAATGCGCGACGCAGGCCTTGGCGCTATTCCCGTAATCGTGGGTGGAATTATTCCGGACGACGATGCAAAGCGGCTTTTGGCGATGGGCGTTTCGCGGGTCTACACACCAAAAGATTTCGAGTTAAATACCATTATGGCCGATATCGTCACGCTAGTAGATCCAGAACCGGTTGCCGCAGAGTAGATGCGGAATGCGGGAATTAAGACTGAAATTCCCATTCATATGAGGTAGGACCAATAAAAATTATCAAAGGAGTCCTAATCGAATGTCCGTAGACCTCAAATCCATGAGCCGCAAAGAACTCGAAAAGCTTCTTGCCGACGTCAAGAAAGCGCTACAAACGGCACAGGCCCGTGACAGACGCGATGCGCGCAAGGCAGCAGAACGCGCTGCCGCTGAATTTGGCTTCTCTCTCAATGAGTTGAGCGAAGATATGCCTGTAAAAGAAAAGAAACCAAAAGTCCCTAAAAAGGCGGCCAAGCCGTCCAAACCAAAGTACGCAGACCCTTCTGATCCTTCCCGTACATGGACCGGCAAAGGCCGTCAGCCGAATTGGTTTCGCGCTTCGGTAGAAAAAGGAATCGCTCCGGCCGATCTGGAGATTTAACGCTGCTTCGCCTCTTGCGAGAAAGGGTAGCGGAATTTCGCTACCCTCGCGGGAAGCGTTAAACAGCTAGTGCTGCGCGACCAAAGTATATTTCCAGCGGCTACCGTCCTTCATCACGATTTCACCACCGCCTGCGCGCGGCGTCTCATAGGTGGCCGTGCCCACCCCGCTCAACCCGTTTGAGCAGGTGACAGGAAAGGTGATCGTGCGCGTTTGCGATGCGGGGCGGTACCGTCCCTGACAGCTAGTCGTGCCATTGGTTGCTTGAAACCAGCCGCCTTCCAGAAAGGTAGCGGTTGCGGAGCCTTTGAAAACCGTGTTGCCGGGACCAACTAAAGCCTCCGGGTGGCTCACGTCGCAGGCAGCAAGCCCCAAAAGGCCGATCGCAGCAATCATACTCATTAATCGCATGTTAATTCCTTTGCATTTGTTGCTGGGCAACCAAAAGCTATTTGCCGCAATACGGCGAGAAAGGAATTCCACCATTGGAACTTGCCCCAGAAGCGCAGGGTAGGCATCTTGCACCTCAAACTCACAGGAGAAACACACATGACCGTTCATATTGGCGCCACCCCCGACCAGATCGCAGAAACCGTATTGATGCCGGGTGATCCCTACCGCGCGCGCTGGGCCGCCGAGACATTTCTGGAAGGCGCCGAACTGGTTAACGAAGTGCGCGGCATGCTGGGATTCACCGGCACATGGCGCGGCCACAGAGTGACCATTCAGGGTTCAGGTATGGGTATGCCGTCGTTGTCCATCTACGCGAACGAGCTGATCACAACCTACAATGCACAGACCCTCATCCGCATCGGCTCCTGTGGCGGCATGCAAAAGCACGTCAACATCCGCGACGTTATTATTGCGATGACCGCCAGCACTATTACCTCGCCCTCTTCGGGTATCCTCAAAGAGCTGAATTACGCCCCTTGCGCAGATTGGGGCCTGCTGCGCGCAGCGGTTGCCGCGTCTGAAGCCGAAGGCACCACAACCCACGTTGGCGGTATATACAGTTCGGACGTATTTTACGCAGAGCGGCCCGATCTGGACGAACAGATGGTCCGCCACGGCATCCTTGCTGTCGAGATGGAAGCGGCCGAGTTGTATACGCTGGCAGCGCGCCACGGCCGTCGCGCGCTCGCGGTGCTGACCGTGTCAGACCACCTGCAAACCGGCGAGGCGTTGCCATCAGAAGAGCGTGAGCGGTCTTTTGGCGACATGGTTGAAATCGCGTTGGAAGCGGCTTTCAGCGAAGGATAAGCGCACAGGCAGGCGCGTTAGCGCGCCTGCCTACCAAAAAGTGGCTGGTTCACACACCGTGGCTACGATCATAGCCGTTCAAAGGCGGCGGGCACCAGTTTGCAAGGGTCGCCGGATCGGGCGCGAAAGTCTCTACCAGCAACGGGTGGCATTGCGCGGTGTCAGAGGAATGCACAGTGCTGCAATCCCCACCCGGACAGGCGCTGAGCGCGCCAAGCAAGTCGATTTCGGCAAAGAACTCAAGGCTGTCTCCTGGGCGCACCGGACTTGCCTTCATAAAGTATTGGCCTGTGTCGCGGGTGTAACCGGTACACATAAAGACATTAAGCACATCGTGGACATGCGCCTCGGCCTCTTCACGGGGAATGTTCAGGTGATCCGCCAACGCACGGGTGAGGTTAGAGTGGCAGCAATGGTGGTATTGCCCACCCGACAGCAGGTTATGCGTATAAGGGTCGCAGCGCGTACCGATCACATCATGGACCGAGCCGCCGAACACGTCCTTGCCGTACCATTCAAGACTGTCATGCGTGAGAGTCGCCATGGGCCGCATCGCGGGAAAACTGGTCCACATCCGCTGGCCACGTGTGATGTGCGTGCCATGCAACGCACGGGTTTTGCCAGAATAGAACCGTTCACCAAGATCATTGGCATTCCACAGATTCAAATCGCCAACCTGTGAACCCTCGATGCTGCTGATCCGAAAGAAATGACCGGCTGGCACGTTAAAGCAGGCCGCATCACGCGCAGCCACAATCACCTCACCAGTTTTGGTAAGCGCCGAACGGGCGACATCCAGCATGGCCATGTCGGGCTTTGGCAGCGTCTCTACCGGATAGCAAATCACCGGAGGGATGGCGCGGCGTAGATCGGCGTCTGGCGGCGCACTCATGCGCGTTGCCCCACGGTGCGACCGGAGAACAGGCAGCCGCCCAGAAATGTCCCTTCCAATGCGTTATAGCCGTGGTATCCACCACCACCAAAACCGCTGGCTTCACCCGCGGCATAAAGCCCTTCAAGCACATCGCCTTGAGGGGTAAGGACGCGGCCCTGAATATCTGTGTGCACACCGCCCAGCGATTTGCGCGTGATAACATTGAGACGCACAGCGATCAGCGGCCCGTTGACCGGATCAAGAATGGCGTGAGGTTTTGCAGTCCGAATGAGCTTGTCTCCCTTATAAGTGCGCGCAAGGTGAATCGCGGTGATTTGTGCATCCTTGCAGAAGGGATTGCCCAGTTGCAAATCACGAGCCCGAATTTGGGACCGGATATGGTCAAGATGGACCGGAGCGGTTGGGGTAAGCGCATTCATGCGGGCTACCAGTGTCTCAAGATCACCGGCCACGATGAAATCGGCCCCCTTCTCTTTGAACGCCTCCACTGCGGGCGTCGCGCCTTTGCCCAAACGCGCGCTTAGCACTTCGCGCCATCCGCCTTCGGTCAGGTCCGCGTTCTGCTCTGAGCCGGACAGGGCGAATTCTTTTTCGATGATCTTTTGGGTCAGGATAAACCAGCTGTGTTCGCCCACGCTAAGGATACGTTTGAGCGTGCCCAGCGTGTCGAAGCCCGGCAGATAGGGTGCCTCCATCCGGTCGCCGTTTGCGTCGAACCACATGGACGACGGCCCCGGCAGCACGCGAATGCCGTGGTTGGGCCAGATCGGATCCCAGTTTTGCAAACCCTCACAATAGTGCCACATGCGGTCTTCGTTGATCAGGCCCGCGCCTGCCTTGGCCGCGATGCCGTGCATGCGCCCGTCCACATAGTCCGGCACGCCTGCGACCATCATCTTGGGCGATTTTCCCAGTCGCGCTGGCCAGTGTTTGCGCACCATCGCGTGGTTGCCGCCAATGCCGCCTGTTGTGATCACAACCGACTGCGCGCGGTGTTCAAACCCGCCGACCACCTTGCGGGAGGTGGATTTGCCACGCGCTGCTGTCGTGCTTTCCAGCAGATCGCCACTGACACCTTTGACGGCACCATTCTCGACGATCAACTGGTTCGCGCGGTGGCGGAAGCCCATCTTCAGCTTTCCGTCCGCGGCATAGCGCACCATCAGATCAGCAAAGGGTTTGACGACACCCGTGCCAGTGCCCCATGTGATGTGAAAGCGCGGCACGCTGTTGCCATGTCCGCCTGCAAGCGCCCCGCCGCGCTCGGCCCAGCCGACCACAGGAAACCAGCGCATGCCCAGCCCATGCAGCCAACCGCGCATGTCACCTGCCGCGAATTCGACAAACTTCTCGGCCCAAAGGCGTGGATTAGCATCCTCTGCACGGTCGAATTGCGCCGAGCCTTGCCAATCGCTCCACGCCAGTTCGGCACTGTCTTTGATCCCTAAACGGCGCTGTTCGGGGCTGTCGACCAGAAACAATCCACCAAGCGACCAGAACGCCTGCCCGCCAAGGCTTTGCGGACCTTCTTGATCCAGCAATAACACACGACGGCCGCGCAGGAGCGCCTCATGAGCGGCAGTCATACCCGCAAGGCCAGCGCCAATGATGATCACGTCTGGTGAGAAATCGCTCATGAATTCCTTCCCTTTATGGTTGGAAAAAAGCTACACCTCTCAGCTACGTTGTGTCGAGCTTAACCCAAGGTTCACAACGACGGGCCTTTCAGCCCCTTTTTGCAGCTTTGTGGCTGACCTTTTGTGGCCGTAAACGCCTCGGCCCCGCAGGCCATGCAGCGGTACATGCGCAGCGCACCCTTGTTGTGAGTGCTGTCAGCGCGCCAGCGGCAACCCCGCACCGCACGGTTCCGCCACGCCAGATAGGCGACAAAGCCAAAAATGATCGGTGCAAGGATGAGCAACATCAGGTGAATTGCACGTCGATTGCCCACAGGTGCGGGCGTTCACGCGAGCGCGCAAGATAGGCCGCGCCGTCCCCCCAGCCATGCCAGCCGGCCTTTGGTTCATTCTCGATCTGCATCACATAATCCCATATTTCGTCTGTGCACTTGTAGTCCCACCAGGGTTCGGATTGCGCGGTGGCGGGCCAACCGCCCAACTTGGTCTGCGCGAGGGTCGCACACCAGTCATAGGCGTAGAGATCGTTCTGCTCGGTATCGATCACATGCCCCGCAAGTTCATGATTGGCGTAGTCCGGGCGTGTGTCCTCCCACTCCCCCAAACGCGGGGAAAGAGGGCTGCCGTGACGAGGCGCTTTCGGGATGGTCAGCCCATCCAGCGAAGCGTAACAGCGCAGCGCCCATGTTGACGCGGGATCGGGGTTCAACGTGTTGATGGTCTCTGTTGGCGCGAAGGCATCCATGTCGCGGATGAAAATCGTAAGAAGCGCTAGATCCTGCACAGCTTCTGGCACCATTGGTGCTGTTGTCAGATTGATCTGGCATAGCGGCCACATGGGCGCGCCATCATGGCTTGGCCATACCTCACCTTTACGCTCAAGACGCACGGCACCAAACATCGTAGTAAACGGATCAATATTGGCGGGTTTGTGAAAGATCAGCGGCGCGCAGGGACGGTTAAGTGCGTGCTGCAACTCAGCCTCTGACAAAGGCCCTTGTGTAATGGGTGGTGGCGCAGGTTTGCGCGCGCCGCCCGTCAGTTTCTTTAACCAGCCGAACATAGTGGCGGCTTAAACAGTCCGCTCGACCATCAGCTTTTTGATCTGGCTGATTGCCAGCGCCGGGTTCAGGCCCTTCGGGCATGCCTTGGCGCAGTTCATGATGGTGTGGCAACGGTACAGCTTGAACGGATCTTCAAGTTCATCCAGACGCTCGCCCGTGCCTTCGTCGCGGCTGTCGATGATCCACCGGTAGGCGTGCAGCAAGGCTGCGGGCCCAAGGTAGCGATCGCCGTTCCACCAATAGCTTGGGCAAGAAGTCGAGCAGCAGGCGCACATGATACACTCATAGAGGCCATCCAGCTTGGAGCGATCTTCAATGCTCTGCTTCCACTCTTTTGCAGGCGCAGGTGTCTCTGTCTCAAGCCAAGGCTTGATGGACGCGTGCTGTGCGTAAAAGTGCGTCAGGTCGGGGATCAGATCCTTAACCACCGGCATGTGCGGCAACGGATAAATCTTCACCACACCTTTGACCTCGGCCATGCCGTAGGTACAGGCCAGCGTGTTGATCCCGTCGATATTCATCGCGCAGGAACCACAGATGCCTTCGCGGCAAGAGCGACGGAAGGTCAGCGTTGGGTCAATCTCGTTCTTGATCTTGATGATCGCGTCCAGAACCATCGGGCCGCAATCGTCCAAATCGACAAAGTATGTGTCCACCGACGGATTTTTACCATCGTCGGGATTCCAGCGATAGATGTGGAATTCCTTGAGGTTCTTGGCGCCTTCGGGCTTGGGCCATGTCTTACCGCTGGTCATGCGGGAGTTCTTGGGGAGCGTCAGTTGTACCATGATGCTATTCCTTCAGGTCTGTCGGCCTATGGCCGGAAATTTGTCAAAGAGCCAGGGGCGCGCGGCTGCGCAGGCATGTCTGTGTTTCGGGGCGGGACAAGACGCTGCGCACGATTGCGACAGTCTCTTCGTCAATCCCCACAATTGAGTCTTTGGCCAGTTCGCGCACTTCAACCGCCTGCGCGTTATCCATCACGCAGCCGGTGAAGGCTTCGATCAGCGGCTTTGGAACCTGCGTAAAATTGATGGCGATCACTTCGGTCACGGCAGAAGTGGCAGCCTTACGCCCCGTCCGGTCGGCCGCGTTCTGCACTTCAGTGCAAGCCCCTAGTGCGAGGATGCTGGTAAGTATCACGGTTCGGATCATGCTCTGGCCTCTCTTGGCGGTAGTTTCAGGTGCAGTTTTGCGGTCTCTGCCAAAGTGGCAAGACGCTCTGCATCCTGTTCGAAATGCGTGACAATACGTCCCATGAACGGCAGATCATGGGCGGCAGTCCACAGCAAAAGCTGATATTCAGGGTCGCCCGCCATGGCCGCATCGCGATCCACGGTGTTAAGTTTATCCACGTCGGTGGCTTTTTTTTGGAAGGAAGAGCCGCCACCGTAGCGCTGCACCTTGCCACGGCTCAGGTCGCGCTGAGGCAAACCCAGTTTGTGCAAAATGCCCGCGCGGTAATCTTCTGATGTCATCCAGTTGTCATAGCAAATTGCAATGACGCCTTTGCCTGTGGCAATGCGGTCCAGCCCCTGCACGTAGGTGGCGAAGGCCAGCGTCATGATGCGCATGCGGTCGGTCGCACCAAAGCCCGCGTTCTTTTTGATCTTCGCCAGCAAGGACGCCGACCAGTTCAGAAAGCTCCGGTAGATGATGATCTGATTGCTGAACTGTGCATCCGCCATACCGTGGCTTGCCTTTTGCGACTGCCCTTCGGGTTGTGGTATCCGATCTTCATAAGACACAACAACCATAGGCGCAGAGCCGGCTTGGGCAATGCGGTCGGCATCGGCGATGTCTTTATGCGGCATCACCTCATGCGCGGCATCATAGATATCAAGCGAACCATAAGCATTCTGCGGGTTCTTGCCGAACTTACAGTTGTTAAAGAACACGCCGCCGGTCGCCGCGTCAGGCGCGTTGCGCATCAGCCAGTCAATAATCGCGTGGTTGCCAGAGCGGCGCATGCCAAACACCTGAAACGCGCAGACGGGAGAGAACCCCGGCTGCGGCCATGTGTCTTGCGTCTGCGCCGCTGTAGTCACTTTTAATAGACCCGTGCTTTTGGCGCGATCTTCTTGAGATCGATCCCGCCGTCTTCGTGCTTGCTCAGCGGTTTAAGGTGAACAGGACGGAAATCAAGGCTCGCGACATCGCCGTCAAAACGGATCAGGCTGTGCTTGCGCCAGTTCTTATCGTCGCGATTGGGATAATCCTCATGCGCGTGCGCTCCACGGCTTTCCTTACGCGCTGCAGCGGCTGTGATTGTTGCAACCGCGTTAGGCATCAGGTTGGTCAGCTCAAGCGTTTCCATCAGATCAGAGTTCCACACCAGCGAGGTGTCGGTGACTTTGAGGTCCGCCATTTTGGCTGAGACGCCCTTCATCTTCTCTTCGCCTTCGGCCAGTGTTTTGTCGGTACGGAACACCGCAGCATCGGCCTGCATGGTTTGCTGCATTTCAAGGCGCAGTTCGGCTGTTGGCGTGCCACCTTTGGCATAACGCAGCCCGTCAAAGCGCGCGAATGCCGCCTCGACAGAGGCTTTGTTTGGCGTGGGCACAGCGGATTTAGGGTCAACGATTTTAGCTGCGCGAATGGCTGCCGCGCGGCCAAACACCACAAGGTCAATCAGAGAGTTGGAGCCAAGACGGTTCGCGCCATGAACAGACGCACAACCCGCTTCGCCTACTGCCATAAGACCAGGAGAGGTGGCGTCAGGGTTATCCGCAGTCGGGTTCAGAACCTCACCCCAATAGTTGGTCGGGATACCGCCCATGTTGTAGTGAACCGTCGGCAGAACCGGGATCGGCTCTTTGGTCAGATCAACGCCGGCAAAGATGCGCGCGCTTTCGGAAATACCCGGCAAACGCAGGTCCAGCGTTTCTGGTGGCAGGTGGTTGAGGTGAAGGTGGATGTGATCCCCCTTCTCGCCCACACCGCGGCCTTCGCGAATTTCCATGGTCATACAGCGGGATACAACATCGCGGGACGCGAGGTCTTTATACGTGGGCGCATAACGCTCCATGAACCGCTCGCCTTCGGAGTTGGTCAGATAACCACCTTCGCCGCGTGCGCCTTCAGTGATCAGGCAGCCAGCGCCGTAGATACCGGTTGGGTGGAACTGAACGAACTCCATATCCTGCAAAGGCAGACCTGCGCGTGCGGTCATACCGCCGCCGTCACCGGTGCAGGTGTGTGCAGACGTGGCCGAGAAATACGCACGACCGTAACCGCCCGTCGCCAGCACAACCATCTTGGCGCTGAACAGGTGCATCGTGCCATCATCAAGCTTCCAGCACAGAACACCTTGGCAGACGCCATCATTAGACATCACCAAATCAATGGCGAAATATTCGATGTAGAATTCAGCGTTATGCTTGAGCGACTGACCATATAGCGTGTGCAGAATTGCGTGACCGGTCCGGTCCGCCGCAGCACAAGTACGCTGCACGGGGGGGCCTTCACCGAATTCTGTGGTGTGGCCGCCAAAGGGACGCTGATAAATCTTGCCTTCTTCAGTGCGCGAGAAAGGCACGCCATAATGCTCAAGCTCGTAAACCGCTTTGGGTGCTTCGCGGGCAAGGTATTCCATCGCATCGGTATCACCCAGCCAGTCAGAACCCTTTACGGTGTCATACATGTGCCACTGCCAGTTATCAGGCCCCATGTTGCTAAGGGAGGCCGCGATACCACCCTGTGCCGCAACCGTATGCGACCGTGTCGGGAACACCTTTGAAACACAGGCCGTGCGCAGCCCCTGCTCAGCCATGCCAAGCGTGGCGCGCAATCCGGCGCCACCCGCCCCTACAACGACAACGTCATATTCGTGGGTTTCATATTCGTAAGCAGCCATTTCGTGCCCTCTTCAAGCTTGGGGTCTGCCCGTGTGAACCGGTCCTGACCCTGTCTGTATCGTCAGCGCGCCAAGCGCCTGAACTTCCGGTGTTCCCAATCGACGGAGCGATCCGCGAGTGCTTTCTAATCTAGCACGGGTGGCAGCAGCGCAAAGGCCCGCCTGCCAACCGTATTGTCGCAGGGCTGATTAGAGCGCCAACCGCGCAATCGCGAAAATTCCAACCGCCGCCGCGCCGTAGCTGATGCAGGTCATCACCACGATCGAGACTTTCTGCGCAAGGCCGTGTACGTAATCTTCGATCAGCGTCTGCACTCCGTCGTTGAAGTGCTTGAAGCTGACCGCGATGGTCAGCGCTGCGATGATCGCAGGGAACGGACGGGAATAGTAGGCAACGATCTCTTCATAGGTGCCGCCCAGCGCCGCGCCGAATGTAAACACAAAAAACGGCAGCAGGATCAGTAGTGCCACCGAGCTGATCGTCATGGACCAGTGATGCGCCGTTCCCGACTTAGCAGAGCCAAGACCCTTGGCGCGCTTGCGGTCTGTCAAATAGGCCATAATGCTCTCCTTATAACGCGATGACTGTGATCAGTGTCAGCAGCACGGAGCCGCCAATGCATGCCCAGCCCAGCTTTTCAGCTGTGGGGATGTCCATCATCACCGCGTTGTCCCAGATCAGATGCCGGACACCGGCCAGCGTGTGATACCACAACCCCAGCACAGAGAAGAACATCACCAGATCACCGAACCAGCTGGTCAGCAACCCGTTTACCAGATCAAAATATGCCGCGCCGCTGGCGGCAGCTAGAAACCACCACACAATCAGCAGCGCCGAGATCAGCATCGCGTTTCCGGTGATCCGCGTCAGAATGGATGTCACGGATGTCAGCTGTGGGCGGTAGATCGTCAAGTGAGGCGAGAGAGGGCGGTTGCCCCGGTTCACATCGGCCATATCAGGCTCCTTTGTGGCTACTTGGGACTAGTACTAGCGTTTTTTTCAGCGCTGTCACGTGGGCAAGCGGGGTTAAGCGGCATTCGTCAGCGTAAATCTCAGAAAAATTATCTCGACACAACCGATTTGTGATCACACCAATATTTATGTGATCACAAAGGCCGGATCACTTGACCCTCGACTTGAATGCCGCTGTAAAATAAGGAGATCTGCCTGCTCGGCACGCTCGCAGCACGCGAGCGGCCATCATAAGTGTAACAATACTGTTACTCCAGTGGTGCGACGCAATGAGATGGCGCCCCTCAATCGCTTTCGGGAATGCGGGGAATACCTTGATTTCAGAATCAAAGCCAGCAGGCCAAGTCACACCTGCATTGGTCCAATTCGGATAGGTTGGCTTTGGAAAATGGCTATCCTGAAGTGGTCCGGCAAAATTGGACAGCGTGCTAAGATGTATCCAACCCGAACG
>NZ_JBALVJ010000127.1:0-6268 GCF_036961165.1 Sulfitobacter sp.
AAGCAAAGCTGAGCGCCGTTGCAAGACAGCTCAACGAGCGACCACGTATGACGCTGGGATACGAAACTCCCGCAGAGCGTTTCAATGCATGTGTTGCGTCGATCAGTTGAGACCGCCGGACGAAGCGGACGCTCGGTGATATGCGACGAATGTCCGCGTTTCTCACCGCAAAACCTCAATTTGTTTGACGATACTTCCAAAAGCAATTAGCCGTTTCCCCACCAGGGGCGCTGAAAAGCTGAGACGTACCCTTTGAACCTGAACCAGATAATGCTGGCGGAGGGAGGTCGTATGTTTCCTTGTGCTGCATACATCACACCTCTTTTTTGTTGGCAAAAAGAGGAAAGACCATGCCCCCATCCGATCTGATGACAGCTCTACGCGACCAAAAACCTTTGGTGCATTGCATCACGAATTACGTGGCGATGAATATTGCAGCAAACGTCGTTTTGGCAGCAGGTGCATCGCCTGCAATGGTACATGCGCCTGAGGAGATGGCCGAATTTACGCCCCTCTGCGGTGCGCTGACGATCAACATCGGGACCTTGTCGGCACCGTGGCTGGCCAGCATGACCGCATCGGCATCGGCGGCAGCTAACCACAATGTCCCTTGGGTTCTCGATCCTGTTGCCCATTTCATCACGAATTACCGCAAACGTGCAGCACAAGGTTTGTTGGCGCAACGCCCAACGATTGTACGGGGAAATGCATCAGAAATACTGGCCTTGGCAGGCGAAGCGGGTGCGGGAAAAGGCGCCGATAGTGGTGATAGTGTCGAGGCCGCCCAAGGTGCTGCAAAGGTGCTGGCAGTTCAGTTTGGCACAGTTGTGGCCATCACCGGTCCGGTTGATTATCTGACTGACGGTGATCAAGAGGCCCATGTCTCGGGTGGGTCGTCCTTGATGCCGCAAGTCACGGCGTTGGGCTGTTCCCAGACCGCACTGATGGGCGCATATGCAGCGACAGGCCCTGCATTTGACGCAGCTCTCGCAGCGCTTGCCCATTTCAAAGTGGCAGGTACGGCAGCCGCAAAACTGGCACAGGGGCCAGGCAGTTTTCAGATGCATTTCCTCGATGCACTTTCTGCGGCCCAGCCTACCGATCTGGCACAGGTCATCGGGTAATGGCAGCGCTCAGAAAACAATTGCGGCTCTATCTGGTGACCGACCCGAAGCTTTGCGCACAAACCGGCGTTGTGCAAACCGTGCGCCGCGCGGTGGCTGGCGGCGTGACGATGGTGCAGTTGCGCGATAAACATGCGACGACTGCGCAGCGCATTGAACTCGCCATTGCCCTGAGGGAGGTATTGAAGGGCACAGGTGTCCCATTGGTCATCAATGATGATGTCACAGCTGCCGTGGAAGCAGAGGCGGACGGCGCACATATCGGCCAAGGCGACATCTCACCTGCCCAATCGCGCGCGATGCTTGGCGCGGGTAAAATCCTCGGGCTGTCCTGCGAGACGGTACAAACTGTGCGCGATGCTGATCCGGAGTTGGTTGATTACCTCGGGCTAGGACCTGTTTTTGTAACCTCCACGAAAGACGATCACGCGCGGCCCGTAGGCTTTGAGGGGTTAGCGGAACTGGTTGCCTTGTCGTCCTTGCCGAGCGTGGCGATTGGTGGCCTGAAAGCCGACCATATCAAGGGTGTGTTTGGCAGCGGTGCGGATGGCATGGCAGTCGTGTCAGCTATCTGTGGACATGCTGATCCGCAGGCCGCTGCGGGCGCGTTTGATGCCTTTGGGCCGGAGCGTTTACGATGATCCCTAATGTTCTGAGCATCGCAGGGTCTGACCCGTCTGGTGGGGCGGGCATTCAGGCCGACATCAAGGCGATTTCGGCAAATGGTGCTTTTGCCATGGCTGCGCTCACGGCATTGACCGCACAAAACACCCAAGGTGTGACGGGCATTCACCTTGTCCCACCTACATTTGTCCAAGAACAGATTGCAGCCGTCTTTGCCGATATCCGCGTTGATGCGGTCAAGATCGGAATGATCGCAAACGCAGACATCGCAGCGGCTGTGGCGCGGGCGTTGAAGGGGCATACAAACATCCCCATCGTCCTTGATCCCGTTATGATCGCCAAAGGTGGGGCTGAGCTGCTGCAAGCTGATGCAGTGAATACTCTGCGGGATGAACTGTTACCCATTGCGACACTGCTGACGCCCAACTTGCCCGAAGCGGCGCATCTGCTGGGCTGCGACATCGCCACCACACGCGATGAAATGACCGCTCAAGGCGCGGCATTGTGCGCGTTGGGGGCCGAAGCGGTTCTCATGAAAGGTGGGCATCTTGACGGGCCGGACAGCCCCGATTGCCTTGTGACAGTGGACGCTGTGACGTGGTTTGAGGCAGTGCGCACTCCAACTGCGAATACCCATGGCACGGGTTGTACACTGTCGTCGGCATTAGCGGTGCAACTGGCCAAAGGGCTAACACCTGTGGCGGCCACGGCTGCAGCCAAATCCTATGTCGCGCAGGCCATTTTGTATGCAGGCGATCTGTCTGTGGGCACTGGGCATGGGCCGACCCACCATTTTGCCGCGCTTTATTCCAAATGAAAGTAATACCAATGAAATCTATCTTCTTTGCATCCGCCTTATCGCTGTGTGCCGCGCCACTCTGGGCGCATGATCAAGTCATCTTGCTGCTCGACTGGTTCGTCAATCCAGACCACGGACCTGTCATTCTCGCACAGGAAAAAGGATACTTTGCCGACCAGAACCTCGCGGTAGAGGTCATCGCCCCCGCTGATCCGTCCGCACCTCCGAAAATGGTTGCGGCAGGTCAGGCCGACCTTGCGATTTCGTACCAGCCCCAATTGCACCTGCAAATCCATGAGGGGCTTCCCTTGCAACGTGTCGGTACATTGGTCGCCACTCCGCTGAGCTGCCTATTGGTCCTGGCGGACGGCCCCATTAAAACCCCTGCCGATCTTAAAGGACGCAAAGTCGGATTTTCTGTCGGTGGTGTTGAAGAAGCGGTTCTGGGGCATGTCCTGAAAACCCACGGCCTGACACTAGAAGATATTGAGTTGATCAATGTGAACTGGTCCATGTCCCCCTCGCTCATGTCTGGTCAAGTCGATGCTGTTATCGGCGCCTTTCGGAATTTCGAGCTAAACCAGATGGATATAGAAGGCGTGCCGGGTCGCTGTTTTTATGTCGAAGAGGAGGGTTTGCCGCCCTATGACGAGCTGATCTATGTGGCCAACAAAGACACGATGGACATCGACATGATCCAACGCTTCCTTGCTGCCACGGAAAAAGCGACCCAATACATCATCAACCACCCTGTCGAGAGCTGGGAGATTTTTGCAGGCACCGCGCCCGAGCTGAACGACGAGCTGAACAAACGCGCTTGGGTCGACACGTTGCCCCGCTTTGCTTTGCGCCCTACTGCAATGGATGTGGGCCGCTATGCCACGTTTGAAGCCTTCTTGCATGACGCAGGCCTGATCCCGTCGATCAATTCCGTCAGCGACATCGCTATTGATGTGACTGCACAATGACGGTTTCTGTTTATGGTGAGACCTTTGCGCGTTGGCGTGCCGGCTGTGGCGACCCGTGGCAGGATTATACCCACCATGCATTTGTCGAAGGGCTGCGGGATGGTTCTCTGCCGCGCGCGGCATTCTTGCATTATCTTGTGCAAGACTATGTTTTCCTGGTGCATTTTGCGCGGGCATGGTCGCTAGGCGTGGTCAAGGCGGATACACTGGATGAGATGAAAGTCTGTGCCGCCACTGTTGATGCTTTGGTCAGTCACGAGATGGCGCTGCATATCCAAACCTGTGCGGTGGCAGGCATTGACGAGGCCAAGCTGTTTGCCGCGACCGAAGAGTTCGAAAACCTCGCATACACCCGCTATGTTATGGATGCAGGGCTGCAGGGAGATTTTCTCGATCTGATGGCAGCCCTTGCACCGTGCTGTTTTGGATATGGCGAGATCGGGACGCGGCTTGCAGCAACAGCCGCCCCTGATATGCCCTATCGCGACTGGATCAACACATATGCCGATGACGGGTATCAAGGTGCCATGGATGCGGTTGGGCACATGATAGATGCTGCTGTGACGCGCCGTATGGGGTCTGATCCGACTGCCACAGCACGTTGGCCGCATCTGCAAGCACGCTTTAACACGGCCACGCGATTAGAGGTTGCTTTTTGGGACATGGGATTGCGCGGCGCGTGACGCAGGCTCCTTCAATCCATTTGCGCGGCAAGCATTCAATTGACGGCGTCCATCTGTTCGGACCCGTTGATGTGACGCTGCCCGCTGGGCAATGGACCTGCATTTTGGGGCGCTCCGGCGTGGGGAAATCTACAGTTCTACGCCTGATCGCAGATCTGACAGTTGCAGGTAAATTCGCCGGGCAGATTATAGCATCCGATGGGGCCACCATAGCGGGGCGCGTCAGTTTCATGGGCCAATCCGATCTTCTGTTGCCATGGCTTAACGTTCTGGAAAACACCGTTCTGGGCGCGCGGTTGCGCGGTCAAAAGCCCGACATGGAAAGGGCGGGACGCCTGCTCGACCGTGTCGGCCTGTCACATCACGCGCATAAAAAACCAAACGCACTGTCGGGTGGGATGCGGCAACGCACCGCGCTGGCGCGCACCTTGATGGAGGATCGTTGCATCGCCTTACTGGACGAGCCTTTTTCCGCGCTCGACGCTAGTACACGGGCAGACATGCAAGAACTCGCAGCCGAGGTTCTGGTGGATAAAACTGTCTTGCTGGTCACCCATGATCCGGCAGAGGCGGTGCGCCTTGGCCATCAGATTATCGTCCTGACGCCAGAGGCCGCGCAGCTCTGGCCAACCCCGCAAGACGCACCCGTTCGCGATCAATACGCCCCTGCAACCGTCGCCTGTCAGGCTGCTCTCCTCGCGCATCTGAGGCGAACGCCATGATGCGGATAAGGTATGCTCTGGGGGCAACTGCTTTTGCGCTTTTGTTGTGGCAAGGGATCGTCTGGATCACGGACGTTCCGTCGTTCATTCTGCCGTCGCCTATGCGGGTCGCACGTGCCGCGATTGAAAACCACGTATTGATTGCAGAAAACGCCCTTGTGACGGCAACCGAAGTCTTCTTGGGACTGATCATCGGCGCAGTTTTGGGGGCAGTGACTGCGATCCAGCTGGCAAGTTCTGCGCGCCTGCATCGTTTGGTCATGCCACTTCTTGTTTTTACCCAAGCGGTGCCGGTGTTCGCGCTTGCTCCCATCCTTACGCTCTGGTTCGGTTATGGCATCGCATCCAAAGTCGTGATGGCCGTTTTGATAATCTATTTTCCGGTGACGTCGGCCTTTTATGACGGGCTGACGCGTGTCCCTACGGAAATTTTGGACATGGCCAAAACGATGGGTGGCACCAAACGGCAGATCATGTGCCGGATCAAAATTCCGCACGCTCTACCCTCCTTGGGAACAGGCCTAAAACTCGCGGCGGTTTATGCGCCGATCGGGGCTGTGATCGGGGAGTGGGTCGGGGCGTCAAAGGGGTTGGGATACCTGATGTTGCTGGCAAATGGCCGTGCCAAAACCGATCTGATGTTCGCCAGCCTGTTCACGCTTGCGATTATGACATTGCTTTTGCATCTGGTGGTTGCCAAAGTGTCAGACAACCTGAGCAAACGTTAAGCCTTCTGCGAAGCAGGTTTTCCAAAAGCCGACATTCGCCGCAAAGCAGAAGATCTACACTTTGGGTTTACTGCTGCCGTTAGCCGTATCGCGGCGATCCTGCCAAAGATCTTATCCTGACCAACATGAACGGCCCAAAGCCGACATCGACCAAACGTCCTATCGCTGCGGCGCAGCTTGTGCACAACTGCCATTCAACGGCCCGGCGCACCGCCTTAGACGACATGGGAGAGATCCGGACGAAAGCATTACGCATTGTCTGTCAAACCGGGCGCACGGCAGGCAAACAACACGTCATGGGCCACATTGGTGCCCAACATTTCAACCTCTGATCGATAGCGCACCAATCTGTGGTTTAATCCTTGTGGAGGATTGCGCCGTGCCGTTAATAAACTTGATCATGAAGCGTCGAAGTGTCAGCATTTTTTTGCCGTGCCTCGTATGTGGGAATTCGGATCAGAATGCCTCTGGGGGGGGGCATCTAACCAAACCAATTGCAACAATATTTTTGCAGGGCTAAAGTGGCCTTTGCTTTTGCAATGTGGGTTCGAAACTGCTGCGCTAACGCATGTAAAACGCACAGCAATAATGGGCCGCAGAAACGGCTGCGACATAGCGCA
>NZ_JBALVJ010000128.1:0-6262 GCF_036961165.1 Sulfitobacter sp.
TCGTTCGGGTTGGATACATCTTAGCACGCTGTCCAATTTTGCCGGACCACTTCACGGCGAAGGCGGCACACGCGGCTGTTCTAATCGGCCATCGAGGACGGCAGGCAGAATTTCAGCGAGGCGGGCTGAAATGTCGAACCGATCAGTCGGTGGCCCGTATTCCCAAAGCGGAACCAAGGGGTGCTGGTGCGCGACGCAAATATTAAGTTCCCGCAATTGCCAATCCCCTCGCATCGCCATGTGGCTGAGCGGATGCGAGAGATCGGCTTCGCTATCTTCGCGCAGGCAAATCGGGCAGCCCCGAATGATCGGGTTTCTGAGCGCTCGGGAGACAAAAACCTCGCCGCGGAAGGCCATCCGGACATCGCCCACCCTTTGCCCGGTCCAAGACATGAGCTCTTTAAGCTGTTTATCGGTAAGTCCACCGCATTCAGCGAGACTGCACGCAGCCTCTTCCTCGAGACTGATAATTTTCTTGAGTGAAAAGCCCATGTCCAGGGCAAAATTAGCAGTAGACACACCGTTCATCGCCGCGATACGCGATAAATATGACGGTATCGTTTCCCTGTGAGCGGGCACGGGACGGAGGGGAAGAGCATTCAGCACAATATCTAATATAGGTCTGTGCGGATGAACACGAAAGGTATGATGTGTTGAACTTTCGGATCAGACACCAGGGGCTGGCCATGTTATGAAGGGGTACATGACATGCGCATGTTGAGGGTACTTCAAATACAAACTCAAACTTTGGCCTATTTGATGAAACGTGTTGTTGGGACAACCAAATAATGACCACTGCACAGGTTAAGGCTGCCATTTTACAAGCAAATGGCGGCCATTGGCTTCTAAAGAAGGGATTTAGGCTGTTGAGTTAGGCCTAAGGTACCGCGTCGATGAAAATGCGCTGAAAATACTGGAACTGGTGAAACTCAGCCGCGTAATCGCTTTGTCTGACTGAAATATTATAGTCAGCCATACGGACGCGACGGATTAGCCACTTTGACGGTGCGCTTAACGCGAATGGCTGACAGCGGACCTCCGCGACAGTGTCGAGCGCTGCGATGCATTTTCCCAGACCGGCCATTCGCTGCAACCGCAATAACTGTGGAGCGATCGCGAACGATCGGACGGGTGGTCGTGCGACTTCGCCTGCGTTTCGCGTTACATTGCAGGAAAAGTAAGAACCCACTTCGGATTGTTGCTGACAACTTGCTGCGATAGGTATGTGCATGGCGCAGCATCTGTAACTATCGGCCCATAGCTGCCGTTCACGTCCACCTCAGGTTGCTGCGGTGCGGCCCGTCGAAGCGGCCATTCGTGCATTGTGCAGCATTTTGTCGACTGGAACATTGGTCAGCGGACAAAGTGAACTTTCGCTGCGGTTGCGCGTGTGTCCGCTATTGGCAGTTTGTACGATGTTATACTCCATTAGCTTTCATTGGTTTCAAACATTATCACAACGAACTTTCCAAAATGTCTGCCGAGTTTCAAGCATGCAACCACCGGTATTTATTGTCGTGACTTTAGCTTTCCCACGGCAGTTGTTTGCATGTCGAGACCAGATGATCGACGAACAACCGCTGCCGGGTGGACTGGAAACGGTTTGGTTGGAACACTGCGTAGATATCCCGCTTGGGCGACGTGACGTGATCAGACAACACCGCCTGCAGCTCATGGTTCTTGATGTGCTCGGCAACGTAGAAGATGGGAAGAATTGCGATGCCGACGCCCTCTAATGCCGCGCGACATAGTATATCTCCAGAATCTGATTTGAATGTCCCACTCAAACTAACTTGGCCGTGCTGACCTGCCGTGTCCTGATAGCGCCACTCGTGCAGCCCGCTGTTTCCAGTGAATGCCAACACATTGTGGTGCGCCAGATCATCTGGTTTCTGTGGGGTGCCATGTGCTTCAAGATAACCGGCGCTTGCACATATCACAAAAGGACAAGATGCCATGCGCCGCGCGATAAGTGATGTGTCTTTTAGTGACCCAATCCGCACAGCGAGATTAAATCCTTCATTCACGATATCGACGAAGCGTTCGTCCAAACTCACATCCAGTTCAACTTCGGGATATTCCGCCGCAAAAGACGCAATCGCTTGCCCGAAATATTTGATCCCTAGGCTCTGCGGAAAACTGACCTTCAATGGCCCTCTGGGGCGCGATTTCAATTCGTAGATCTGCTCACGCGCCTCTTGCAAGTCCTCTAATGCGCGGGCGGCGCGTTCATAATAAACCGCCCCCTCTTCGGTAACAGATACATTCCGCGTCGTGCGGTTGAGCAGTTTGACCTGCAGATCCTGCTCTAGGTTCTGGACCTGCTTTGAGACTGCTGAGCTGGTAATGCCCAACATGCGCGCAGCACCAGCAAAGCTCTGGGCTTTAACAACGGCGATAAAGACGCCAACGCGTGACACATGATCCATCTACATTATCAACCTAATGGAATGAGTTACCTTCCAAATGACATTATTATCAAATCCATGGCAACATGCAATCTATGCTTCAACAGACACAAACACATATGGAGCAAGACAATGACACAGCATACCAACCCAAACTACGGCGCACTCATCACCCGCTTGTCCCTTGGGGGCATCCTGTTATCTCACGGACTTTTAAAAGTACTCGTTTTCACGATCCCCGGCACCGTGGGATATTTTGCCAGCCTCGGGCTTCCCCCAATCGCGGCCTATCTGACTATCTTCGCAGAAATCTCAGGCGGTACAGCGATCCTTTTGGGTCTCTACACGCGCTTGGCCTCACTCCTCTCGATACCGCTGCTGCTGGGTGCGCTTTGGGCACATGCAGGCAACGGTTGGGTCTTCAGCTCAGAGGGCGGCGGTTGGGAATTCCCATTGCTGCTGGTGGTTCTTGCAGCTGCCGTCGCGCTTCAGGGCAATGGTCCGTTCGCACTGCGTAAACTGCAGGTGATCGACGGTTTTATCCCACAATCTTTGCGGGCTTAACACTAACCTCTGTCCCTAATTCGAAAGCAAGAATTATGCCCAAACTTCTCATGTTCGCCGGAAGCGCACGAACTGCTTCAACAAACAAAAAACTCGCAGCTTTGGCTGCGAGCACGGCTCAAAAAGCCAATCTCGACGTCACTCTAATAGACCTCAAAGACTTCGAGATGCCGATCTATGATGGTGACCTTGAAGACGATGCAGGCCTGCCGGAAAACGCTAAACGGCTCAAACAACTCTTCGTTGAGCATGATGGAATATTCATTGCTTCGCCGGAATATAACAGCTCGTTTTCTCCGCTGCTGAAAAACGCATTGGACTGGATTTCTCGCCCACACACCGAGAATGAACTCTCACTTTGGGCCTATAATGGCAAGGTCGCAGCCCTTGGGTCAGTCGCTCCTGGCGCTTTGGGTGGTTTGCGTGGTCTTGTTCCGCTTCGCATGATGTTGGGAAATATCGGCGTGACTGTGGTGCCAAATCAGGTCGCCATTTCGAATGGGTTTAGCGCATTTGATGACGCTGGCGCACTCAAAAATGAGCAACAATCTCAGATGCTGAAGGCCACGCTCGACCAATTAATCTTAACAACGCGTGCGATGACTGGGCTGTCTCAAAAGGAAGAAAGGAATACGTTATGAGCTGGAACCCTTCAATTGAACCAACCTGTCCCGGTGCAGGTGACGTTGATGCGATAGAAACACTGATCGTGCCACGGGCGCGAGACATTGGGAATTTCGAGGTCCGACGCGCACTCCCATCGGCGAGACGCCAAATGGTCGGTCCTTTCGTGTTCTTTGACCAAATGGGTCCCGCTGAATTTATCACAGAACAAGGCATCGACGTGCGTCCGCATCCCCATATCGGATTGGCGACAGTGACCTATCTCTACAATGGAGAGTTTCAGCACCAGGATTCCCTTGGCACCAACCAGATGATTTACCCCGGCGAGGTGAATTGGATGATAGCCGGTAACGGTGTCACCCATTCAGAACGCACAAGTGAGCAAACCCGCAAAGGTCCCAGTAGCCTGTTCGGCATTCAGACATGGGTGGCCTTACCGGAGGAAGCAGAAGACATGGATGCAGATTTCGAACATCACAAAGAAGAGGCCCTTCCTTTCATTGAGGGTGAGGGTAAGCAAGTGCGCCTCATTCTTGGCAACGCTTGGGGCGAACGTGCACCGACAAAGACATTCTCCGAGATGTTTTACGCGGACGCCATCCTGGACGCCGGTGCCTTGCTACCAATGCCCGACAACCATGAGGATCGCGGTATCTACGTTACTGATGGTTCGATTGAAGTCGCTGGCGACACGTTTCATTCCGGTCAAATGATGGTGTTCCGTCCCGGTGATGCAATCACTGTCAAAGCTGGCCCAGCTGGCGCAAGGCTGATGTTGCTTGGCGGCGAGACACTGAACGGGCCCCGTCACATCTGGTGGAATTTCGTCGCGTCTTCGAAAGACAAGATCGAAGCCGCTAAGGAAGCATGGGCCGCAGGTGATTGGGAACATGGTCGTTTTCAACTCCCCCCATCAGACAATGGCGAATTCATCCCCTTGCCCGACTAATTGAGCGCCTCGCCTTCGTCCGACGCAGGTTCGCGACATAACCAATAGCCTATGAAAGATTAGCAACATGATTATTGATCAGAGCACCACCCAACAAGGTGACATGAGTTTAACCCTTCGCCACGCCAAAGATCGGGGGCAAGTCGACTTTGGCTGGCTCAAGTCAGCCCATAGTTTTAGCTTTGGAAATTACCATGACCCTAAGCATATGGGATTTGGAAATCTGCGTGTCATCAATGATGACCTTGTCGAAGGTGGCAAAGGATTTGGTCAGCATCCACACAAAAACGCCGAGATTTTTTCCTATGTCTTGGGCGGCGCTCTTGAACACAAGGACTCTTTGGGTAACGGATCGGTCGTCAGCGCGGGCGGCGTTCAATATATGAGTGCAGGGTCCGGCGTGACCCATTCCGAGTTCAATCCGTCTTCGACTGACGAAATGCGTTTTTTGCAGGTTTGGCTATTGCCCGCGACGCAGAACACCAAGCCCGCCTATGATACCATTGATCTGACAAACGACGACAAGAGTGGGAAACTCAAACTGTTCATTTCCCGAGATGGGTGCGAAGGCTCCATGACAACCCAAGCAGACGCAAGCGTTTATGCGGCGACATTGGAAGGCGGCCAAGTCATCAGCACTAATTTGAGAGCTGGGCGCAAAGGTTGGGTGCAGGTTGCTGACGGATCTCTAAACGTAAATGGTATCCCTTTGTCAAAGGGCGACGGCCTTGGCATTGACGGCAACGGCTCGCTGACGTTTGACCAAGGAAAAACGGCCGAGATCTTGTTTTTTGATCTCGCGCAATAGTCATATTTAACAATTCTGGTGGCATGTCCGTGCCACCAGATCGGCTTCGACGCTTTTTGGAATTGTAACAAAATGGGTGCGGAATAATCAGGTCAATCCGAGCAATGATCGCGCCTCTGAACAGTCAGCAACGGGGCGTTCGTATCTGTCGCAAAGATCAACGACACGCCGTACCAAAGCTGCGTTAGATGGCGCTAGGTTAGCCTTGTCGATACGAATGTTGTCCTCAAGTCCTGTTCGCGCATGCCCGCCCGCAGAAACTGACCAGTCATTTAGAGTAAATTGATCTGCCCCAATTCCTGCCGCACACCACTGTGCCTTATCGCCAAACAACCGTTTGACGGTTTGAACATAGAAATCAAGGACATGCCGATCAGCGGGCATGGCATTTTTGACCCCCATGACAAATTGCACATAGGGAATATCGGTTATCTTCCCCGTCATGTGCATCTCTGCGGCCTTAAAAATGTGAGAAAGGTCAAAGGCTTCAATTTCTGGCTTTACGCCATGAGTAACCATTTCCGACGCCAACCAATCAACCAGATCGGGTGGATTTTCATATACGCGGGTCGGAAAATTGTTGGATCCGACGGAAAGTGACGCCATGTCGGGCTGAAGTGAGATCATGCCGCCACGCGTTTTCCCCGCGCCGGAGCGTCCGCCAGTTGAAAATTGAATAATCATTCCGGGGCAGTGTTTTTCCAAGCCCTCTTTCAAAGCTGCAAACTTGTCCGGATCGCTTGAGGGTGTTTCGTCATCATTGCGAACATGAGCATGGACAATGCTAGCCCCGGCTTCAAACGCTTCATGCTTGCTTTCGACTTGTTCGGACACAGTGATGGGCACCGCCGGGTTTGTTGAATGTCACTGAGAGCTGACCCGGTAGCCCCATAAATTGTCACTGAGAAT